>NZ_JBIRFT010000010.1:0-246761 GCF_044327625.1 Streptomyces sp. NPDC018031 | reverse complement strand
TAAGGGGTCAGGGCTTGTTCGCACTCGGCGATGCGGGCGGCGAACACCGGTTGGGAGTCCAGCAGGGCCACGCCCATGCCGCGCCATTGCGAGCCCTGCCCGGGGAAGACGAAGACCGGGCCCGCGCCCACCGCGGTCACGGTTCCGGTGACGACCGCCGGGTCGGGCCGGTCCGCGGCCAGCTGCCCGAGAGCGGCCGACAGTGAGTCCGGCGAGTCCCCGACGATCACCGCCCGGTGGTCGAACACCGAGCGGGTGGTCGCCAGTGACCACCCCACCCGGGTCAGGTCCCGCGCGGGGAGTACTTCCGCCAGCCGCGCGGCCTGCGCGCGCAGCGCGTCGGCGTCGCGGGCGGACAGCAGCCAGGGGACGACACCCGCGGGGCCGTCCGGGCCGGGTGTGTCCGGCTCTTCCGGTGCCTGTTCGAGGATGAGGTGGGCGTTGGTGCCGGAGATGCCGAACGACGACACCGCGGCCCGGCGCGGCCGGTCGCCGGCCGGCCAGTCCACGGGGCCGGTGAGGAGTTCCACGGCGCCGTCGGACCAGTCGACGTGCGGGCTCGGCCGATCGACGTGCAGGGTCGCCGGAAGACGGCCGTGCCGCATCGCCATGACCATCTTGATCACGCCCGCGGCACCGGCGGCGGCCTGGGTGTGGCCGATGTTGGACTTGACCGAACCCAGCCACAGCGGCCGGCCCTCGGGCCGGTCCTGGCCGTAGGTGGCCAGCAGTGCCTGCGCCTCGATGGGGTCGCCCAGTTCGGTGCCGGTGCCGTGCGCCTCCACCGCGTCCACCTCCGACGGCCGCAGCCCCGCCGTGGCGAGGGCCTGCCGGATGACGCGCTGCTGGGAGGGGCCGTTCGGCGCGGTCAGGCCGTTGCTCGCACCGTCCTGGTTGACGGCGGAGCCGCGGATGACGGCGAGCACCCGGTGTCCGTTGCGGCGCGCGTCGGAGAGGCGTTCGAGCACCAGCAGCCCGGCGCCCTCACCCCAGCCGGTGCCGTCGGCGGCGGCGGCGAAGGGCTTGCACCGGCCGTCCGGGGCCAGGCCCCGCTGCCGCGAGAACTCCACGAACGTGTTCGGCGTCGCCATCACCGTCACACCGCCGGCGAGCGCCAGGTCGCACTCGCCCTGCCGCAGCGCCTGCGCCGCCAGGTGCATGGCCACCAGCGACGAGGAGCACGCCGTGTCCACGGTGAGGGTCGGCCCCTCCAGGCCGAAGGTGTACGCCACCCGGCCCGACGCCACACTGGGCGTGCTGCCGGTCATGATCTGGCCCTCGTAGCCCTCCGGGATCCGGCCGAGGAACCGCGCGCCGTAGTCGTCGTACATGATGCCGGTGACCACCGCCGTCCGGCTGCCGCGCAGGGTCGCCGGATCGATCCGGGCGTGCTCCAGCGCCTCCCACGCGGTCTCCAGCAGCAGCCGCTGCTGCGGGTCGGTGGCCAGCGCCTCCCGGGGGCTGATGCCGAAGAACCCGGCGTCGAAGAGCGCCGCTTCGCGCAGGAACCCCCCTTCCCTGGTGCAGCTCTTGCCGGTCCGTCCGGGATCGGGGTCGTACAGTCCGGCCACGTCCCAGCCGCGGTCGGCGGGGAACGGCCCCACCGCGTCCACCCCGTCGGCCACCAGCCGCCACAACGCGTCGGGCGAGTGGACGTCGCCGGGATAGTGGCAGGCCATCCCGACGATCACCACGGGGTCGTCGGCGCCCCGGCCCGCGTCCCGGGCCCCGGCCGGTGCCGGCACCGGCGCGTCCCCGCCGGCGCCCAGCAGCTCGGCGCGCAGGTGGCGCACGAGGGACTCCGGGGTGGGGTGGTCGAACACGGCGGTGGCCGGCAGCCGGACCCCGGTCGCCGTGTCGATCCCGTTGCGCAGCTCCAGCGCGGTCAGCGAGTCCAGGCCGAGCTGCTGGAAACTCCGGCCCAGCTCCAGCGATCCCGGCTCGGGGTGGGCCAGTACGGCGGCGACCTGGTCGCGTATCAGCTCGCCGAGCAGCCGCTCCTGCTCGGCCTCCGGCAGCCCGGCCAGCCGCCCGGCCCACGAGGGCGCCCCGGCCGCCGGGGTCGCGCGGCCGGGGGAACGCGCGATACGGCGCAGCAGCGGCGGCAGCTGCCCGGCGGCGGCCCGCTCACCCAGCACGGCGAGGTCGAACCGGGCCGGCACCAGTACCGGCAGCGGACGGGCGAGTGCCGCGTCGAAGAGCGCCAGCCCCTGTTCCTCGGACATGGCGAGGGTGCCCGAACGCGCCATCCTCGCCAGGTCGGCGTGGCCGAGCTGCTCGGTCATCCCCTCTCCGACTCCCCACAGGCCCCAGGCCAGCGAGGTCGCCGGGCCGCCCTCGGCGCGGATCCGTTCGGCGAGGGCGTTGAGGAACGCGTTGGCCGCCCCGTAGTTGCCTTGCCCGCCGCTGCCGAGCACGGACGCCGCGGACGAGAACAGGACGAAGGAGGACGGTGCCGCGTCCCGGGTGAGCCGGTACAGGTGCCAGGCCGCGTCCACCTTCGGCGCCAGCACGGCGTCCAGCTGCGCCGGCGTCAGCGAGGTCACCACACCGTCGTCGAGGACGCCCGCGGTGTGCACCACCGCCGTCAGCGGGTGCTCCCCGGGCAGATCGGCGAGGAGGGCGGCCAGCGCCGCCGGGTCGGTGATGTCGCAGCTCGTCACACGCACCTCGGCCGCCAGCGCGGCCGCGAACGCCTCGATGCCCTCGGCGGCCGGCCCGCTCCGGCTGACCAGCAGCAGACGCCGGGCGCCATGGGTCTCGACGAGGTGCCGGGCGACCAGCCGGCCGAGCGCGCCGGTGCCGCCGGTCACCAGCACCGTCCCCTCGGGGTCGAACGGCGGTGCGGCCGCGTCCGGCGCGGGCGGTTCCGTGACCAGCCGGGGCACCAGCGCGCGGCCCGCGCGGAGCGCCAGCTCGGGCTCGTCGGCGGCCGCGGCGGCCGTGACCGCGGCGACCAGCGAATCCCGGGAGGCCGGGACGTCGTCCAGGTCCACCAGGGTGATCCGCCCGCGGTGTTCGGCCTGTGCGGCGCGCAGCAGCCCCAGCGCGGTGGCGCCCGCCAGGTCGGGCGGCGGGTCCTCCGGCCCGGTCGCGACGGCCCGGGAGGTCAGCACCACCAGGCGGGTGGCGCCGAGGGCGTCCTCCGCCAGCCACCGGCGCAGCAGGTCCAGGGTCGCGTGGCAGGCGGCGCGGGCCCGGGCGCGCGGATCACCGTCGCCGGCGGGGTCTCGCTGCGGGTCGCCGTCGCCGTCGCCGCCGTCACCGGCAGTCCCGGGGCAGTCGGCCACGAGCAGGGCGGGGGCCGGCCCGGTGGCGAGCGAGGCGCGCAGGTCCACCAGGTCCGGATGGCGCACCACATGCTCCGCCGGCAGCCAGGCGGCGGCCCCGGCGCCGTCGGCGCCGACGACGGCCCAGCCGTCCGGCGGCGCCGTACCGGCGGGCAGCGCGAGGGGCTCCCAGTCCAGCCGGTACAGCGACCTGTCGGCCGGGCCCGCCGCGGCCCGCCAGCGTTCGGCGGAGACGGTGCGCAGGGCGAGCGAGCCGATGACGGCGACCTCGGTGCCGGCCTCGTCGGCCAGTCGCATGGTGACGCTGTCCGGTCCGGTCGGGGTGATCCGCACCCGCAGCCGGGACGCGCCGCGGGTGCGCAGCCGTACGCCGCCGAACGAGAACGGCAGCCGGACCGTGCCCGGCGCGCCACCCGCCTGGTGCTCGCCGGTGAACAGCTCGCCGATCGGGTGCAGGGCCGCGTCCAGCAGCGCGGGGTGGATGCCGTACTCCGGCCCGTCGGCCCGCCGGCCGTGGCCGAGGGCCACCTCGGCGAACATCTCCTCGCCGGCCCGCCAGGCGGCGCGCAGCCCGGTGAAGGCGGGCCCGTACCGGTAGCCGTCCGCGGCCAGCCGCTCGTACAGCCCGGTGACGTCGAGGGCGACCGCGCCGGCCGGCGGCCACTGGTCCGGTGTCCGGCTCTCCGCCGGCGCTTCGCCGTCGGCCGCCGCCAGTGTGGCCGTGGCGTGCCGGCGCCACGGCACCGGCGGCGTGCCGGTCCCGTCCGCGCCCGCCGCCTCGTCACCGGCCTCGCGGGAGTGGATGGTGACGGTGCACCGGCCGGCCGCGTCGGCGGTGCCGAGGACGACCTGGAGATCCACCGCGCCGTCCGCAGGCATCAGCAGCGGCGCCTCCAGGGTGAGGTCCTCGATCCCGGCGCGGCCGGCCCGTTCGCCGGCGTGCAGGGCGAGTTCGACGAAGAGGGTGCCGGGCAGCGGTACCCCGTCGACGATCGCGTGGTCGGCCAGCCAGGGCTGGTCGCGCAGCGACAGCCGGCCGGTCAGCAGCAGTCCGCCGTCCGCCGGTTCCAGCTCGGCGCTCAGCAGCGGGTGGCCGCTCTCCGCCAGCCCGGCGGCCCCGACGTCCGCCTGGCCCCGCGGGGCGTCCCGCCAGAACCGGCGGCGGTCGAAGCGGTAGGTGGGCAGCTCGGTGGCGCCGGCGCCGGCCGGGAACGCGGCGGAGAAGTCCACCGCCTCCCCGTCCACATGGAGCCGGGCGAGCGCGGTGAGCAGGGTACGGGTCTCGTCCCGGCCGTCGCGCAGCACGGCGGCGAGCACCGGGTCCGCCGGGCCGGCCTCCCCGGCGGCCAGGCAGTCCCGCGCCATGGTGGTGAGCACCGGATCGGGCCCCAGCTCCAGGAAGCGGGTGACACCCTCGGCCCGCAGCGCGGTGACGCCGTCCCGGAACCGCACCGGCTGCCGGGCGTGCCGGACCCAGTAGTCGGGGTCGCACAGCTGCCCGGCCCCGGCGAGCGCGCCGGTCACGTTGGAGACGACGGCGATCCGCGGCGGACGGTACGTCAGCGAGGCGGCGACCCGCCGGAACTCCGCCAGCATCGGATCGATCCGCGGCGAGTGGAACGCGTGGCCGACCCGCAGCCGTCTGGTCCGGCGCCCGCGCTCCCGCAGCGTCCGGGCGATGTCCTCCACCGCCTCCTCGTCGCCCGAGACCACCACGGCCGCCGGCGCGTTCACCGCGGCCAGCGCCACCCGGTCGCCGCGGTCGGCGAGGAGCGGCGCCACCTCCTCCTCTTCCGCCTCCAGCGCGGCCATGGCGCCGCCGGGCGGCAGCGCCTGCATCAGCCGCCCCCGGGCGGCGACCAGCCGGGCGGCGTCCGGCAGCGAGAGCACCCCGGCGACGTGCGCGGCGACCAGTTCGCCGACGGAGTGGCCCGCCAGGTAGCCGGGTACCACGCCGAACGACTCCACCAGCCGGTACAGGGCCACCTCGACCGCGAAGAGCGCGGCCTGCGTCACCTCCGTCGCGTCCAGCGGGCCGGCCGGGCCCTCGCCCGCGGGCCCGGCGGGCGCGAACACCAGCGCGTGCAGGGACCGTTCCAGCAGCGGGTCGAGCGCGGCGCACACCTCGTCGAACGCGGTGGCGAACGCCGGGTACGCGGCGTACAGCAGACGGCCCATGCCGGGGCGCTGGCTGCCCTGCCCGGTGAAGAGGAACGCGGTGCCGCCGAGCCGCGCCGGAGCGGACGCCCGGGTGACCCCGGGGTGCGCGCGCCCCTCGGCGAGATCGGTGAGCCGGGCGCACAGCTCCGCGCGGTCCGCGCCCAGCACCACCGCCCGGTGGTCCAGCGGCGACCGGGTCGCGGCCAGCGACCAGCCGACGTCGTCCACCGGGGCGTCCGGGCGCGCGGCCAGGTGCTCGGCGAGCGCGGCGGCCTGCGCCCGCAGCGACGCCGCGCCGCGCGCCGAGACCACCCACGGCACCGCGGCCCCGGCCGGCCGCGGCGGGCCGGCCGGGACCGGGGTGCCCGCCGCCTCCGGCGCCGCCGGGGCCTCCTCCAGGATGAGGTGGGCGTTGGTGCCGCTGATACCGAAGGACGAGACCCCGGCCCGGCGCGGCCGGCCGCCCGGCGGCCAGGCGACCGGGCCGGCCAGCAGCCGTACCGCGGCGCCGTCCCAGTCGACCACCGGGGTGGGCCGGTCGGCGTGCAGCAGGGCGGGCAGCGAGCCGTGCCGCATCGCCATGACCATCTTGATCACGCCGGCCACGCCCGCGGCACCCTGGGTGTGCCCGAGGTTCGGCTTGACCGCGCCGAGCCACAGCGGCCGGTCCCCGGACCGGTCCTGCCCGTAGACGGCCTGCAGCGCCCTGGCCTCGATCGGGTCGCCCAGCGTGGTGCCGGTGCCGTGCGCCTCGACCGCGTCCACCTCGTCGGGCGAGAGCCGGGCGCTCTCCAGCGCCTGCCGGATCACCCGCTGCTGCGCCAGGCCGTTGGGCGCGGTGAGCCCGTTGGACGCGCCGTCCTGGTTGACCGCCGAGCCGCGCACCACGGCCAGCACCGGATGCCCGTTGCGCCGGGCGTCCGACAGCCGCTCCAGCACCAGCAGCCCCACGCCCTCGGCGAACGCCGTGCCGTCGGCCGCCTCGGCGAACGCCTTGCAGCGACTGTCGGCCGCCAGGCCGCGCTGCCGCGCGAACTCGGTGAACACATACGGCGTCGACATGACCGTCACACCACCGGCGAGCGCCAGCTCGCACTCGCCCTGCCGCAGCGCCTGCGCGGCCAGGTGCAGCGCCACCAGCGACGAGGAGCAGGCGGTGTCGACGGTGACCGCCGGCCCCTCCAGCCCCAGCGTGTACGCCACCCGGCCGGACAGCACACTGGGCGCGTTGCCGGTGACCAGATGGCCCTCCGAGGCCCGGTCGACGTGCGGGGTGCCGAAACCGGGCAGGGCGGTGCCCACGTACACGCCGACCGGCGCGCCCTTCAGCGACGCCGGGCCGATGCCGGCGCGCTCCAGCACCTCCCAGGCGACCTCCAGCAGCAGCCGCTGCTGCGGATCGGCCGCCGCCGCCTCCCGGTGGCTGATGCCGAAGAACTCCGGGTCGAACAGGCCGGCGTCGTGCAGGAACCCGCCCTCGCGCGCGTAGCTGGTGCCCGGGTGGTCGGGGTCCGGATGGAACAGCCGGTCCAGATCCCAGCCGCGGTCGGCCGGGAACGCGGTCATCGCGTGCCGGCCCGCGGCCAGGAGGTCCCACAGGTCCTCGGGCGAGGCCACACCGCCGGGGTACCGGCAGGCCATGGCCACGATGGCCACCGGTTCCCGCCGGGCGTCCTCCACCTCGCGCAGCCGGGCCCGGGTGTCGTGCAGATCGGCGGCGACCCGCTTGAGGTACTCGACCAGCCGCTCTTCCGTCCCCTCAGTGGTCACGTCGCGTCACCTCGACCTCCGTGTGCCTGGGCGTTCCTTGCAGACCGGGCTCATTGCACTCCGAGTTCCTTGTCGATGAAGTCGAGCACCTGGTCGGTCGTGGCGGCCTCCAGCCGCTCGGCCGCGCTGCCGCGTTCGACGGCTCCGCCGTCCCCGTCCGGGGCACGGCCGGTCTTCCACCGGGCCAGCAGCGACTCCAGCCGGGCCGTCACCGCGTCGCGGCCCGCGCCGTCGGCGGCGCCGTCCGCCCCGGGCCCGGTGAGGGCCGCCAGCGCCTCCTCCAGGCCGCCGAGCCGGCTCAGCACGGGCGCGTAGGCGTCCCGCGCCGCCGCCTCCTCCCCGGGGGCCAGCTGGAGGCGCAGATGCTCGGCCAGCGCCGTGGCCTCCGGGTGGTCGAAGACGACCGTGGCGGGCAACCGCACCCCGGTGGCCGCGGTGACCCGGTTGCGCAGCTCGACGGCGGTCAGCGAGTCGAACCCCAGCTCCTTGAACGCCGCCTCGGCGGGTACGGCGGCCGGGTCGGCGTGCCCGAGCACGGTGGCGGCGTGCCGGCGCACCAGGTCGGTCAGCAGGCGCCGCTGCTCGGCCGGGGCCAGCCCGGCCAGCCGGGCCGCCCAGCCCCCGGTGTCCTCGCCCGCCGCCGCGGCGGGCCGTGCCGCGGTGCCCGCGCCCGCCGCCAGGGCGCGCAGCGGGGCGGGCAGGGCCGCCGCGGGCTGGGCGGCCAGCTCCCGGGCGTCCAGGTTCAGCGCCAGCAGCGCCGGCCGCCCGTGCCCGAGCGCCGCGTCGAACAGCTCCCGCCCCTGTTCGGTGCCGGTCGGCACGATGCCCAGCCGGGCGATGCGCGCCAGGTCGGCCTCGGTCAGTCCTCCGGTGAGTCCGCTCGCGGCGGCCCACAGCCCCCAGCTCACCGACACGCCCGGCAGGCCCTCGGCGTGCCGCCGTTCCACCAGCGCGTCGCAGAACGCGTTGGCCGCCGCGTAGTTGGCCTGGCCCGGGGTGCCGAGGGTGGCGGCGAACGAGGAGAACAGCACGAACATGCCCAGCGGCAGCCCCGCGGTCGCGGCGTGCAGATGGGCCGCCGCCGCGGCCTTGGCGGACCAGACCTCCGCCAGGCGCCGGCGGTCCTGCGAGGGCAGCATCGCGTCGGCCACGAGGCCCGCCGCGTGCACGACTCCGGTGAGCGGGTGCGCCGGGCCGACACCGCCGACCGCCTCCCGCAGGGCCGCGGCGTCGCCCGCGTCCGCGGCGACCACCCGTACCCGCGCGCCGAGCGCCGTGAGCCGGGCCGTCAGTTCCTCCGCGCCCGGCGCGGCCGGACCGCGCCTGCCGAGCAGCAGCAGATGACGGACCCCGTGGGCACGCACCAGGTGTTCGGCGATCAGACCGCCCAGGGTGCCGGTGCCGCCGGTGATCAGCACCGTGCCGTCCGGGTCGAGCGCGGGCGGCACGTCGAGCACCAGCTTGCCGGTGTGCCGTGCCCCGCCGAGCTGCCGCAGCGCCTGACGGGCCTGGCCGAGCCGCCAGGCGGTGACCGGCGGCGGCGCCAGCACCCCGGCGGCGAACAGTTCGCCCAGGGTGGCCAGCATCTGCGCGATCCGCTCCGGGCCGGCGTCCGCGACGAGGTCGAACGGCCGGTAGACGACGCGGTGTTCCCGCGCCACCCGCTCCGGATCGCGCACATCGGTCTTGCCCATCTCGACCAGCCGACCGCCGTCCGCCAGCAGCCGCAGCGACGCGTCGGTGAACTCGCCCGCCAGGCTGTTCAGGACGACGTCCACCCCCCGGCCGCCGGTCGCCGACCGGAACGCCTCCTCGAACCCCAGGTCCCGGGAGGAGGCCCGGTGCGCCGCGTCCACGCCCATCTCCGCCAGCACCGGGTGCTTGGCCGGACTCGCGGTCGCGAGGACGTCCGCGCCCAGATGCCGGGCGATCCGGACGGCGGCCGTGCCCACGCCGCCGGTCGCGCTGTGGATCAGGACGGTCTCGCCGGGGCGCAGTCCGCCCAGCTCCACCAGGCCGT
This sequence comes from Streptomyces sp. NPDC018031, assembly GCF_044327625.1. Lineage (NCBI taxonomy): Bacteria > Bacillati > Actinomycetota > Actinomycetes > Kitasatosporales > Streptomycetaceae > Streptomyces > Streptomyces sp. NPDC018031. Next base: position 237,521 of record NZ_JBIRFT010000010.1, on the reverse strand, counting down.
ACCAGGCGGTGAGGAAGGCCACCGGCGCGGCCGCCGCCTCCCGGAAGTCCCACCCGGGCGGCACCGGCGCGACCAGCCGGGCGTCCGCCACCGCGAGCGGGCCGAACGCGTCGTCGAACAGCCCCATCACCCGGTCGCCGACGGCGACGCCGGTCACCCCGTCGGCCACTTCGAGCACGACGCCCGCGCCCTCGGTACCGGGCGACGCGTCGGGGTCCGGGTACATGCCCAGGGTGATCAGCACGTCGCGGAAGTTGAGCCCGGCGGCGCGCACGGCGACGCGCACCTGACCCGGCGCCAGGGGAGCGGCCGCCCGCGGGCTGGGCACCGCGGTGAGGTCGTCGGGACCGGTCTTCCCGGCCACCAGGCGCCAGGCCCGCTCGCCCGGCGGAGCGGTCAGCTCCCGCTCGGTGTCCGCCCGCGCCATCCGGGGCACCAGCACCCGCCCGGCCCGCACCGCGAGCTGCGTCCGGTCCGCGTGTACCGCCTCCCGCAGCGCCGCCGCCAGGCCGTCGCCGGTGCCGTCGCCGGCGCTCCCCGCGTCGGTGTCGATCAGGACGAACCGCCCCGGGTGCTCGGTCTGTGCGCTGCGCACCAGCCCCCAGACCGCGGCGGCCGCGGGGTCCACCCGTTCCCGGCCGGTGTCCTCGGCCCGCACGGCCGCCCGGGTGACCAGGGCCAGTCGCACGCCCTCGACCGCGGCGCCGGCCAGCCACCGCTGAGCCAGGGTCAGCGTCCGGTCCACGGCGGCCAGACCCTGCTCGGCGTCCGCCGGACGCGGACCGGTGGGCACCCGGGCGACGACGACGTCGGGAACCGGGGCCCCGCCGTCCACCGCGCGCAACAGCGCGTCGAGATCGGGGAACCGCCCGGCGCCGGACGGTTCCGGGCCGCCCTCGCCCAGTACCGCCACCGTCACCGGAGCGGGCGCCCCGGCGGCGTCCGCCGGAAGGGACGGCGGGACCCAGTCGACGGCGTACAACCCGTGCGCCCCGAGCGTCCGGCTCGACGCGCGCAGCCGCTCGACACCGGTCTCGCGGAGCGCGACCGCGTCCGCGGTCAGCACCGGGGCACCGGTGGTGTCGGCGACCAGGACCCGCAGTCCGCCCGGTCGCGGTGAAAGCCTGACCCGGACCCGCGAGGCCCCGGCGGCCCACAGCCGCACCCCGCTCCAGGCGAACGGGAGCAGCACCGTGCCGCCCGGCGCGGCGTCGAGCCGCCCCGCCAGCACCGGCTGCATCGCCGCGTCGAGCAGGGCGGGATGGATGCCGAACCCCCCCACCCGCTCCGCCGCCTCCTCCGGCAGCGCCACCTCCGCCAGGGTGTCCTCGCCGTCCCGCCACACCTGCCGCAGGCCCCGGAAGGAGGCCCCGTAGCCGTAACCCGCCGCGGCGGCCCGCTCGTAGAACCCCTCCACCGGCACCGGGCGGGCCCCCGGAGGCGGCCATGCCCCGGCCGGCCCCGGGGGCACCGGCCCGGCCTCGCCGGACAGCAGCGTGCCGGAGACATGGCAGGTCCAGGTGTCCGGCACGGCGGCATCCCCGTCGGGCCGAGAGCTGACCCGCACCGCCCGGCGCCCGTCGTCCCCGGCGGCGTCCACCACCACCTGGACGACCAGCCCACCGGCCGCCGGGAGGGCTACCGGGACATGCAGCGCCAGCTCCTCGACGCCGCCGCAGCCGGCCTCGTCGGCCGCCCGCAGCAGCCACTCGACCAGCACCGTGCCGGGCAGCAGCGGCAGCTCCGCGACGGTGTGCTCGGCCAGCCAGCCACCGCGAGCCGCGTCCGGCAGCCGTCCGGTGAGCACCAGGCCCCCGTCGGCCAGGCGCACCGCCACCGGCAGCAGCGGATGCCCGACCGGGGTGAGCCCGGCTCCCGCGACATCGCCCGGACCGGCCTCGCCGCCGGCCGGCAGCCAGAACCGCTCCCGCTGGAAGGCGTACACCGGCAGCGGCACCGGCCGGGGGTCGGGGTACCAGCCGGTCCAGTCGACCGCCACGCCCGCGACATGCGCCTCGGCCAGCGCCCGGCACAGCCGCTCCGGTCCGCCCTCGTCCCGGCGCAGGGTGCCGATCGCCTCGGCGGGGACCCCGGCCGCGTCGAAGCACTCCTGGAGGCCGAGCAGCAGCACCGGATGCGCGCTGACCTCGATGAACATCCGGTACCCGTCGGCGAGCAGGGCTTGGACCGCCTCGGCGAGGCGCACCGGCCGCCGCAGGTTGCCGAACCAGTAGCCGGCGTCCAGACCGGTCGCGTCCATCCGGGCACCGGTCACCGTGGAGTAGAAGGCGACGTCCGAGGCGGCGCCGGACACCCCGGCGAGCACCTCGGCCAGCTCCTCCGCGATGCCGTCCACCTGCGGGCCGTGCGAGGCGTAGTCCACGTCGATGGCGCGGGCCCGCAGCCCCGCGGCCCGGGCGGCCGCCACCAGGCCGGCGACCGGCCCGGGCGGCCCGGACACCACCGTGGACGACGGGCCGTTCACGGCCGCGACCACCACCTCCACCGCGTGCTCGGCGGCCAGCCGCTCGGCCCGCTCCACCCCGCAGCCCAGCGAGGCCATCGCACCGTGCCCGGACAGCCGCCGCAGGGCCCGCGCCCGCCGGGCCACCACGCGGGCGCCGTCCGCCAGGGTCATCGCGCCCGCGACGCAGGCCGCCGCTATCTCGCCCTGCGAGTGGCCCACCACGGCCGCCGGCCGTACGCCGTGCGCCTCCCACACCGCCGCGAGCGACACCATGACCGCCCAGAGCACCGGCTGCACCACGTCGACCCGGTCGAGGCCGGGCGCGCCGTCCGCACCGCGCAGCACCTCGGTCAGCGACCAGTCGACGTGCGCGGCCAGGGCCCGTTCGCACGCCGCGACGCGCGCCGCGAACACCGGTGAGGCGTCCAGCAGTTCCACGCCCATGCCGAGCCACTGCGTCCCCTGCCCCGGGAAGACCATGACCGGTCCCGCGCCGACGTCGCCCGCCGTGCCGCGCACCACCGCGGGGCCCGGCTCGTCGGCGGCCAGGCCCGCCAGCCCGGCGAGGAGTCCGGCCCGGTCCCGGCCCACCACGACGGCCCGGTGCTCGAACGCGGTGCGGCGGGTCGCCAGGGACCAGCCGACGTCCACCGCGCCGCCGGTCGCACCGTCCGCCGCGAGGAAGTCGGCCAGCCGCGCGGCCTGGTCCCGCAGCGCCGCCTCGCTGTGACCCGAGACGGGCCAGGGCACCACCCCGCGGGCGGTGCCGCCGTCCGCCGGGCCGGGTGCCGGCGCCGCCGGCCGCTCCTCCCGCTCCGCGGCGGCGTCCGGGGCCTGCTCCAGGATCAGGTGCGCGTTGGTGCCCGACACCCCGAACGACGACACCGCGGCGCGGCGCGCCCTGCCGGTCACCGGCCAGTCCCGGGGCTCGGTCAGCAGCCGTACCGTGCCGCCGCTCCAGTCCACGTGCCGGGTCGGCTCGTCGATGTGCAGGGTCCCGGCCAGTTCGCCGTCCCGCAGCGCCAGCACCGTGTTGATCGCGCCCGCGACCCCCGCCGCGGCGTGCGTGTGGCCGATGTTGGACTTGATCGAGCCGAGCCACAGCGGCCGGTCCGCCGGGCGGTCCGCGCCGTAGGTGGCGATCAGCGCCTCGGCCTCGATGGGGTCGCCCAGCCGGGTGCCGGTGCCGTGCGCCTCCACCATGTCCACGTCCGCGCCGGACAGGCCGGCCGCGGCCAGCGCCTGCCGGATCACGTTCTCCTGGGCGACGTCGTTGGGTGCGGTGAGCCCGTTGCTCGCGCCGTCCTGGTTGACGGCCGAGCCGCGCAGGACGGCCAGCACCTCGTGCCCGTTGCGGCGCGCGTCGGACAGCCGCTCCAGCAGCAGCAGGCCGCAGCCCTCGGAGAAGCCGGTGCCGTCCGCGGCGGCCGCGAACGGCTTGCAGCGGGCGTCGGGCGCCAGCGCCCGCTGCCGGCAGAACTCGGTGAACATCAGCGGTGTGGACAGCACCGTCACCCCGCCGGCGAGCGCCAGCGAGCACTCGCCCTGCCGCAGCGCCTGCGCCGCCAGGTGGATCGCCACCATCGACGACGAGCACGCGGTGTCCACGGTGACCGCCGGACCCTCGAAGCCGAAGGTGTACGCCACCCGGCCGGAGATCACGCTGGTCAGACTGCCGGTGGTGGCGTAGCCCTCGAAGCCCTCCGGGATGCGGGGCAGGCCGGATATGTAGTCCTCGCTCGACACCCCCACGTACACCCCGGTGCGGCCGGCCCGCAGCGTTTCCGGCACGATCCCGGCGCGCTCCAGCGCCTCCCAGGACAGCTCCAGCAGCAGCCGCTGCTGCGGGTCCATGGCCAGCGCCTCGCGCGGGCTGATGCCGAAGAACCCGGCGTCGAACCGGTCGACGTCGTACAGGAAGCCGCCCTGGCGCACGTAGCTGGTGCCGAAGTGCGCCGGGTCGGGGTGGAAGAGGCCGCCCAGGTCCCAGCCGCGGTCGGTGGGGAAGTCGCCGATCGCGTCGCCGCCGGACCGGACGAAGCGCCGCAGTTCCTCGGGCGACCGCACCCCGCCGGGGAAGCGGCACGCCATGCCGACGACCGCGACCGGTTCCTGCCGCCCGTCCGCCAGCTCCCGCAGCCGGGTCCGGGCGTCGTGCAGTTCGGTGGTCACCCGACGCAGGTACTCGACCAGTTTCTCTTCGCTGACCATGCCGTCACCTGCCTTCAGCCGGAGGGGCCCGGACGCACGTCGGAGAGCGCTCCGAGCTCGTTGTCGATGAAGTCGAGGATTTCCTCGGCGGAGGCGGACGCCAGCCTGTCCGCCGCGCCGGGCTCCCTGCCGCCGTCCGCGGCACCGTCCGCGGCTTCGGCGACCTGGCCGCCCGGATCCGGGTCGCCGGGCTCGGGGTCACCGGACGTCAGCTGCCGCTCGATACGGCCGGCCAGCGCCTCCGGTGTCGGATGCCGGAAGATCACCGCGGCGGGCAGCCGCAGTCCGCTCTCCGCCACCAGCCGGTCGCGCAGCTCCACGGCGGTCACCGAGTCGAAGCCCAGCTCCTTGAACGCGGCGTCCGCCCGCACCGCCCCGGGATCGGCCTGCCCGAGCACCGCGGCGGCGTGGACGCGCACCAGCTCCAGTACCGTGCGGTGCCGTTCGGCGGGCCCGAGACCGGCCAGCCGGCCGGCCCAGCCGGTGCCGCGGCCCGGGGCGGCGGCCACCGGCCGGGCCGGCGCCCGCCCGCCCGCGACCAGCGAACGCAGCACGGCGGGCACCGGGCCCGCGGCGCCCGCCCGGATGTCGGCGGCCACCAGCTCCGCGGGGCCGGCCCGGAGCGCGCCCCGGAGCAGGGCCAGTCCGCGGTCCGCGCCGAGGACCCCGGTCCACCGCCCGCCGGAAGCGGCACCGGCCGCGGCCCACGGTCCGAACGCCACCGTCAGACCGGGGAGTCCGGCCCGCCGCCGGGCGGCCGTCACGGCGGCGCCGAACGCACCGGCCGCGGCCCGTTCGGGGGGCACCGGCCCGCCCCGGTCCGCGGCGGCGTCCACCAGGATCACGAACGGCACCGGGGGCAGTCCCGCGGTGGCGTGGTGCAGAGCCCGTACCGACCCGGCCGCCGCGGCCCACCCGCGGTCCGCGCCGGGGGGCCGGTGGTCGTCCGCGGGGCCGGCACCGGCGGACAGCCCCCCGGTGTGGACGATGCCGGCGAGCGGGTGCTCCGGGCCGATGTCCGCCACCACCCGGGCCAGCGCGGCGGCGTCCAGCGGATCGACCGTCACCTCGCGCACCCGGGCGCCCCAGCGCTCCTCGCCGGGCCCGCCGCTCGGGTCGTCGCCCGGGTCGTCGCCCAGGCGCTCCGGGACGCCGAAGCGGACCAGCAGCAGCTGTGTCACGCCCTCGACGCGGGCGAGGTGCTCGGCGACGGCGGCGGCCGCCGGGCCGTCGGCCCCGGCGACGAGTACCGTGCCCTCCGGTCCGAAGGCCGTGCCGCCGCCCGGCGCGCCGGCGGAGCGCACCAGACGCGGCGCGAGGAGCGCGCCGCCGCGCAGCGCGGCCCGCGGCTCGTCGAGACCGGCCAGCCGTGCCGCGGCCGCTGCACCCGCGCCGGGGCCGGAACCGGCGTCCGCGCCGGTGCCCGTACCGGCGCGGACGGCCGCGTCCGTGTCGACCAGGAGGAAGCGGCCGGGGTGTTCGGCCTGCATGCCGGAGACGTAACCCCAGACCGCGGCGGCCACCGGGTCCACCGGCTCGGCGCCGCCCGGGGCGACCGCGCCGCGGGTGAGCACCGCGAGGCGGCCGGCCGCCAGCCGCGGTTCGGCGGCCCAGCCCCGCAGCACCTCCCCGACGTCCCGCAGCACGGACAGCGCGTCGTCCGGCGCGGTGTCGTCGAGCGGCGCGCGCCACGCCACGACGGGCGGCACCGCCGCCCCCGCGTCCAGCGCGGCCAGCAGCGCCGGCAGGTCCGCGTACCACCGCGGGTCCGCGTCCGCCGCCGACCCGCCCAGGACGGCCACCGGTCCGGTGTCCCGCCGCGCGTCGGACCGCTCCCGGGCCACCGGTGTCCAGTCGACGGTGAACAGGCCGCCGGCGGTGGCCCCGCCCGCCTCCCGCAGCGCCCGCACGCCACGCGGGCGCAGTACCACCGAGGCGACGCTCAGCACCGGGGCACCGGCCGGGTCGGACACCTCGATCCGCAGCTCCCGCTCGTCGCCCTCGCCCCCGTCCAGCGGCGTCAGCCGCACCCGTGCGGCGCGGGCCCCGGTCGCCCACAGCTCGACCCCGCTCCACACGAACGGCAGCCACAGCCTGGCCTCGGCCCCCTCGTCCGCGTCGCCGGGCTCGGTCAGCAGCGCGGGCTGCAACGCCGCGTCCAGCAGGGCGGGATGGACGCGGAAGCCGGCCGCGGCTTCGTCACCGGCGCCGGCCTCCTCGGGCAGCTCCAGGTCGGCGACGAGGTCGCCGCCGTCCCGCCACAGCGCCCGCACCGCGCGGAACGCGGGCCCGTAGCCGTAGCCGCGCAGCTCGGCCCGTTCGTACAGCGCCGCGGGTTCCGGTATCCCGGCGCCCGCCGGGGGACCGGGGCGGGGCGGGGTGCCGGCGGGCGCGGGACCGGTCCGGTCCGCGGGTACCAGGGATCCGGCCGCGTGGCAGGTCCACCCGCCTGCGGCGGCGTCGGCCGGGCGGGAGGAGATCCGCAGCGCACGGCGCCCGGACTCGTCCGGCGGACCGACCACCAGCTGTACCAGCGTCTCCCTCGGCGCTGCGGGCACCTCCAGCGGCGCGCGGAGCAGCAGTTCCTCCAGCGACGCCCCGCCCGCCTCGTCGGCGGCCAGCAGCGCCCAGTCGACCAGGACCGCGCCCGGCACCAGGGGGACGCCCGCGACCGAGTGGTCGCCCAGCCAGCCCGCGCCGCCGGGCAGCCGGCCGTTGAGCAGCAGGCCGCCGTCGGCCAGTTCGACCGCCGACGACAGCAGCGGGTGCCCGGCCGGCCTGGCCCCGGCCGTGGACCGCTCGCGGCGGCCCCGGTCCGCCGTCAGCCAGTACCGCTGCCGCTGGAACGGGTAGGTGGGCAGCTCGACGGCGGTCGGCCGGTGGCCGTCGCCGTCGGTGAACCACCGGCGCCAGTCGACCGCGAGGCCCGCGGTGAAGCCCTCCGCCAGCGCGTCCGCCAGCCGGCGCGGGCCACCCTGGTCCCGCCGGAGCGTCGGCACCGTGGCCGCCGTGACGCCGGCGTCCTCGAAGCACTCCCGCAGCGCGGGTATCAGCACCGGGTGCGGACTGACCTCGACGAACACCCGGTACCCGGCGGCCAGCAGGGCGCCGACCGCCGGTGCGAACCGGACCGGCTGCCGCAGGTTGGTGAACCAGTAGTCGGCGTCCAGTTCCCCGGTGGCCTGCCGGTCGCCGGTGACGGAGGAGTACAGCGCCACGTCGGAGGCGCGGGGGGCGAGTCCCGCCAGGGCGGTGCGGAGGGTGTCCCCGAGCCGGTCGACCTGCGGGCCGTGCGAGGCGTAGTCCACGTCGATGGCCCGGGCCCGGTGGCCGGCCGCCTCGCACGCGGCCACCACCCCGGCGACCTGGTCGGCCGGCCCCGACACCACGGTGGAGCCGGGCCCGTTGAACGCCGCCACGGTGACCTGTGCGGCCTCCGGCCCCCGGTCCGCAAGGAACCGCGCGGCCCGGTCACCGCCGAGCGCGAGCGAGGCCATGGTGCCGTGCCCGGCGAGGGCGCGCAGCGCCCGGCTGCGCAGCGCCACCACCCGGGCGCCGTCCCGCAGCGACAGCCCCCCGGCGACGCAGGCCGCGGCGATCTCGCCCTGCGAGTGCCCGACGACCGCGGCGGGCCGCACGCCGAAGCTCTCCCAGACGGCGGCCAGCGACACCATCACCGCCCACAGGCACGGCTGGAGGACGTCGACCCGGGACGGCTCGGGGGCGTTCGGCGCGCCGCGCAGCACGGCGGTGAGGGACCAGTCCACGAACTCCCCCAGCGCCGCCTCGCAGGCGGCCATGCGTGCCGCGAAGACGGGGGAGGAGCCCAGCAGTTCCAGGCCCATGCCACGCCACTGCGAGCCCTGCCCGGGGAACACCATGACCGGGCCGGACGCGGCGCCGGCGGAGCCGGGCGCGGTCAGCGGGCCGTCCGCCACCGCGCGCAGCCCGGTCACCAGTTCGTCGAGGCCGGCACCGCTGACCACGGCCCGGACCCGGTCGGCCGACCGGGTGGCGGCCAGTGACCACCCCACGTCCGCCGGGGCGGGCGGGGTGCCGGTGGTGACCCGGGTGGCCAGGCGCGCGGCCTGGGCGCGCAGCGCGTCGGCGGTGCGTGCCGACAGCACCCAGGGCACCACGCCGCCGGTGCCGCGGTCGGGTGCGGGTGGTGTGTCGGGGGTGGTGGGGGCTTGTTCGAGGATGAGGTGGGCGTTGGTGCCGGAGATGCCGAAGGAGGAGATGGCGGCGCGGCGGGGGTGGGGGGTGTGGGGCCAGGGGGTGGGTCGGGTGAGGAGGTGGATGTTGCCGGTGGTCCAGTCGACGTGGGGGGTGGGGTGGTCGATGTGGAGGGTGGCGGGGAGGTGGGCGTGGTGCAGGGCCATGATCATTTTGATGACGCCGGCGATGCCCGCGGCGGCTTGGGTGTGGCCGATGTTGGATTTGACCGAGCCGAGCCAGAGGGGTTGGTCGTCGGGGCGGTTCCGGCCGTAGGTGGCGAGGAGGGCCTGGGCTTCGATGGGGTCGCCGAGGGTGGTGCCGGTGCCGTGTGCTTCGACGGCGTCGATGTCGGCGGCGGTGAGGCGGGCGTTGGCGAGGGCTTGGTGGATGACGCGTTGCTGGGCGGGGCCGTTGGGGGCGGTGAGTCCGTTGCTGGCACCGTCCTGGTTGACCGCCGAGCCGCGGACCAGGGCGAGTACCCGGTGTCCGTTGCGGCGGGCGTCGGAGAGCCGTTCCAGCAGCACCAAGCCGGCGCCCTCCCCCCAGCCGGTGCCGTCGGCCGCGGCGGCGAACGGCTTGCACCGGCCGTCCGGGGCCAGCCCCCGCTGCCGGGAGAAGGCGGAGAACATCCCCGGCGTGGCCATCACCGTCACGCCGCCCGCGAGCGCCAGGTCGCACTCACCCCGGCGCAGCGACTCCGCCGCCAGGTGGAGCGCCACCAGCGACGAGGAGCACGCCGTGTCCACGGTGAGCGCCGGCCCCTCCAGCCCCAGGGCGTAGGCCACCCGGCCGGACGCCACGCTCGGCGTCGAGCCGGTCAGCAGGTGTCCCTCGACCTCGGCGGCGGCCTCGTGCAGCCGCGGGCCGTAGTCCATCGCCGTCGCCCCCACGAAGACCCCGGTGGCGGTCCCGCGCAGCGACGCCGGGGCGATACCGGCCCGCTCCGACAGCTCCCAGGCGAGTTCCAGCAGGATGCGCTGCTGCGGATCCATCGCGGCCGCCTCGCGGGGACTGATCCCGAAGAACTCCGCGTCGAAGTCCGCCGCGTCGTACAGGAAGCAGCCGCGGCCGGTCGCGCTGCCGCCGCCCCCGTCCGGCTCGGCGCCGAACAGCTCCGCCAGGTCCCAGCCCCGGTCGCCGGGGAACTCGCCCACCGCGTCGGCGCCTTCGTCCACCAGGCGCCACAGCGCCTCGGCCGAGTCGGCTCCGCCCGGGTAGCGACAGCTGACGGCCACCACGGCCACCGGGTCTTCGGCCGTGGCCGCCGCGCCCGCCGGTGCCGGGGCGGCGGACGGACGCCCCTCGCGCGCCGCGCGGAGCCGTCCCGCCACGGCGTTCGGTGTCGGATGGTCGAAGGTGAGGGTGGCGGGCAGCGGGAGACCCGTCGCCGCGCCCAGGCGTTCGCTCAGCTCCGCCGCGGCCAGCGAGTCGAAACCCAGCTCCTTGAAGGTCAGCTCCGGGTCGATGCCGTCGGGGCCGTCGTGCCCCAGCACCAGGGCGGTGTGGGTGCGGACCAGCGCCAACAGGTCGCTGGGGGAGGCGGCCCCCGGCCCGCCCGGCGGCCCGGCACTCTCCGGCGGCCCGGCACTCTCCGGCGACGCGTCGCTCTCCGGCAGGGGGGCGCTCTCCTCCGGAGCGGCCGGGGGAGCGGCCGGGGGCGGTACCGGCCCCGGCGCGCCCGGCACGTCGGGCCAGTACCGTTCGCGCTGGAAGGCGTAGGTCGGCAGGCCCACCCGCCGGGGGGCGTGCCCGGCGAAGCCCGCCGCCCAGTCGACGTCGGCGCCCCGCACATGGGCCTGGGCCAGCGCGGACACGAAGGTGTGCGCCGCGGGCCGGTCACGGCGCTGCACCGCGACGACCGCCGGGCGCGGCGCGTCCCCCGCCCACGCGGCCGCGCTCTCCCGCGCCATCGCCGTCAGCGAGGCGTCCGGGCCCAGTTCGAGGAACGTCACCACACCCGCCTCGCACAGCTGCCGTATCCCGGCGTCGAACCGCACGGCCTGCCGGGCGTGGTCGGCCCAGTAGTCGGGGGAGCGCAGCTGGGCCTCGGTGGCGGTCCGGCCGGTCACGTTCGAGACGACGGGGATGGCCGGGGCGGCGAACGTCAGACCGGCCGCGACCGAGCGCAGCTCCCCGAGTACCCCGTCCAGGTGCGGGGAGTGGAACGCGTGGCTGACCCTCAGCACGGTGGCCCGCCGCCCCCGCGCCCGCCAGGCGGCGGTCGCCGCGACCACCGCGTCCAGGTCGCCGGAGACCACCACCGAGGCGGGGGCGTTGACGGCCGCGAGGCCCACTCGCCCCTGGTGCGCCGCCAGTTCCCGCCCGGCCTCCTCGGCGGTCGCCTGCCAGGCGGCCATCGCCCCGGGAGTGGTGATCGACTGCATCAGGCGGCCCCGGGCCGCCACCAGCGCGCAGGCGTCGGGCAGCGACAGCACCCCGGCCACGTGCGCGGCCGTGATCTCGCCGACCGAGTGGCCCATCAGATGGTCGGGCCTGAGCCCCCATGAGGTCACCAGGCGGTACAGGGCGGTCTCGACCGCGAACAGCGCGGGCTGGGTGTACTCCGTCCGGTCCAGCAGCGGTTCGGCCCCCGGGCCGGGCTCGGCGGACATGACGTCCAGCAGCGGGATGTCGAGCCACCGGTCCAGGTGGTCGCACACCTCGCGCAGCGCCGTGGCGAAGACCGGGTACGCCTCGGACAGCTCCCGGCCCATGCCGGGGCGCTGGCTGCCCTGGCCGCTGAAGAGGAAGGCGACCCGGCCGGCCGCCGCGCGGCCGAGGACCGCCCCGCTGTCCTCCGCCCCGCGGGCCAGGGCGTCGAGGCAGCGCCGGAGTTCCCCGCCGTCCGCCCCCAGTACGACGGCCCGGTGGCGGAACGCCGTCCGGGTCGTGGCGAGCGCATGGCCGACGTCCACCGGGTGCGCCTCCGGCCGGGCGTCCAGATGCCGGCCCAGCGCGGCGGCCTGGGCGGTCAGCGCCCCGGGGGCCGCCGCGGACAGGACCCAGGGGGTGACCGGCGGGACGGTGCGCGGGGACGCGCCGGCGGCAGGCCCCGGCCGGACCGGCGGCGCGGGCGGCCCGGCCAGCACCACATGGCAGTTTGTACCGCCCATGCCGAAGGCGCTGACCCCCGCTATGAGCCGCCGCTCCTCGTCCGGCCAGGGCTCCAGCGCGGTCTGTACCCGCAGCCCGAGCCGGTCCAGCGCGATGGCCGGGTTGGCGGAGGCGAAGTTCAGGCTGGGCGGGAGCCGCCGGTGGTGGATGCTCAGGGCCGCCTTGAGCAGTCCCGCGATGCCGGCGGCGGCCTCCAGGTGGCCCACGTTGGTCTTCACCGAGCCGACCCGCAGGGGAGTGCCCGCCGGGCGCCGCCCCTGGAGCGCGGCGCCGAGGGCGGCGGCCTCGATCGGGTCGCCGACCGGCGTGCCGGTGCCGTGGAGTTCGACGTACTGCAGGTCGGCGGGTGCCACCGCGGCCCGCTGCCACGCCTGCCGCAGCACCTCCGTCTGGGCCTCGGCGCTCGGCCGGGTCAGGCCGTCGGTGGGGCCGTCGTTGTTGACGGCGCCGCCGGTGATGACGCAGTACACCGGGTCGCCGTCGTCGAGGGCGGCGGCCAGCGGTTTGAGGAGCACCATGCCGCCGCCCTCGCCGCGGACGAAACCGTTGGCGCGTGCGTCGAAGGTGTAGCACCGGCCGTCCGGCGAGAGCCCCTGGAACTGGGCTTCGGCCGCTCGCATGCTCTCCGGGGCCAGGATCAGGTTCACGCCGCCGGCGAACGCGAGGTCGGCCTCCCTCCGGCGCAGGCTCTCGCAGGCGAGGTGGACGGCGACCAGCCCGGACGACTGCGCGGCGTCCACGGTGAGGCTGGGGCCGCGCAGGCCCAGGTGGTGGGAGACGCGGTTGGCGATCATGCCGCGGTGCAGCCCGGTCATCGTGTGACGGGTGACCTCGAAGGACCCGTGCCGGTGCCGGAGTGTGGCGTAGTCGTCCCACATCGCGGCGGTGAACACCGCGGTCCGGCTGCCGGTGAGCGTTCCGGCAGGAATCCCCGCGTCCTCCATCGCCTCCCAGGCGAGTTCCAGGGCCAGCCGGTGCTGCGGGTCCATCGCCTCCGCCTCGCGCGGCGAGATGCCGAAGAACGCGGCGTCGAAGGTGTCGACGTGCTCCAGCAGCCCCGCGAAGTACCGCCGGGCGTCGGGCGCCTGGGGCCAGCGGTGCGGCGGCACCGGAGCGACGGCGTGCCGGCCGGCGGACAGCAGACGCCAGAACTCCCGCGGATCCGGGGCGCCCGGCAGGCGGCACGCGAGGCCCACGAGCGCGACGGGAGACGTCGACAGCGGTGAGCGGGTCGGGCTGCTCCCGGCCATGACACCCCCATACCTGAATCGCGGAATCGCCGGTTATGGGCTCACCACATGCCCCGAACAGCGTTCATTCTCGGAGCGATTTCTAAAGTTGATCTAACCGAACGCATCGGGGCACGAGGCGCCCGGGCGGCGTCGAATGCCGTGCCGATGACCGGCTGACCAGGGCGACCGGCAGGGGAGGCGACCACAGCGGCGCGCCCGGCGCGGTGAACGGTCACCAGTCGACAAATCCCCCGTATGTCCATTTGGTTGTCGGTCCATCGACCCTCACACTGCCGTGCGCTGCCCCGTTAGGATGCGGCGATGTCGCCCCCCTTCCACAGGTAGTCCCGCCGACCGCTCTCCGGTCGGCGGCAACCCGTCCCCGGCGCTGGTCAGCCCGACCCGCCAGCCGGCGCAAGCGCCGATCCGTACAGCGAGACCGCTCTCGCCTTACGAAATATAAAACTCGGAAAATTTTGCATCCACATGGAAAGCAGCAAGCGGTTTCTGGCTAAGCTGCCTTCGGCGTGGGTAGGACGTCAGCACTGATGTCCGAGATGCGAGCATATTGCTTTCGGACTGTGCCGGCTGTATGGCAGACCAATTCGAACACGTTCAAAAAATCGGGGTGAGTATCGAATGCTGACCTTATTCGTTGGAATTGCGAAATCCCCCTGCTTCGAGGAGGTACGGGCGACGGGAGGTCGCGCATCATGAGGTACGAGATACTCTGCCCGCTGCGCGTCGTCGACGGTTCGTCCATCACCTCGCTCAGCGCCCGGAAGATCGAGGTGCTCCTGGCGGCCCTGCTGGTGCGTACGGACGAGACGGTGAGCAGCGAGGACCTCATCAAGGAGATATGGGGGAACCGGGCGCCGCGCCAGGCGCTGGCGGCGCTCCATGTCTACGTGTCGCAGCTCCGCAAGTTCCTCAGGCGCCCCGGCCGGACCGACAGTCCCATCGTGACCGCCCGCGGCGGCTACGCCCTCCGGCTGGGCTCCGACGAGCTGGACTTCCGGGTCTTCCAGGACCTGGTGCGGCTGGGCGGGGACGCCCAGCGGGCCGGATGCGTCCAGGAGGCGTGCGAGGCGTACGAGGAGGGGCTCGGCCTGTGGCACGGCCCCGTCCTGGAGGACCTGCGCGACGGGGCGATCGTCAACGGTTTCGTGTGCTGGGCGGAGCAGGCGCGGCTGGACTGCGTCGAGCGGTTCGTGGAAACCGGACTGGAACTCGGGCGCCACCGCGAATTCGTGAGTTACCTCTACGCCCGGATCGAGGAACTCCCGCTGCACGAGGCGTTCTACCGGCAGCTCATGCTGGCGCTCCACCGCTCGGGATGCCGGGCCGACGCCCTCGGGGTCTACCAGTCGGCGCGGACCGTGCTGAGCGAGGAACTCGGGCTCGAGCCGTCCACGGCCCTCAAGCGACTGCACCACGCCATCCTCGTCGACGCCCCGGAACTCGAAGTCGTCTGAGCGATTCCCCCGGGCACCGCAGTCCCGTCATGCAACCAGATCCGGAGTACAGGGGGTTGAATTCGTGCGGTATGAAATTCTTGGTCCGCTCCGCGTGGCCGACGAAGGCGGCTGTTCGCCGCTGCGGGCCCAGAAACTGGCCACCGTCCTGGCGGTCCTGCTGATCCGTTCCGACCAGGTCGTGATGGCGGAGCAACTCCCGAGGGAGATCTGGGGCGAACTTCCTCCCCGGCGTACCACCGCGAGCATCTACGTCTGCGTTTCCCGGCTGCGCAAGTTCCTGAACCGGCCGGGGCAGCAGAATCCCATCATCACCCGACCCGGCGGCTACATGCTCCGCCGGGCGTCGAGTGAATGCGATTTCGACGTCTTCCAGCGGCTGGTCGCGGACGGCCGAAAGCACGCCAGGTCCGGAGAACCCGCCGCGGCCGCCACCCGTTTCGAACAGGCACTGGGGCTCTGGCGCGGCCCCGCCTTCGGCAACGTCCAGGCCGGGCCGATCGTGGCCGGCTTCCTGAAGCGGCTGGTGGAGATGCGCATCGAGTGCGCGGAGATGTCCGTGGAGGTCGATCTGGAGCTCGGCCGCCATCAGGAGTCCATCGGCCGGTTGCGGTCGCTGATAGCGGAGTTCCCGCTCCGGGAGACGTTCTACCGGCAGTTGATGCTGGCCCTGCACCGCTCCGACCGCACCTCCGAAGCCCTCGGCATCTACGAGTCCGCCCGCTGTGTGCTGGACCGGGAGCTCGGACTCGAACCCGGTCGGAAGCTCAGGGAACTCCGTCACACCGTCCTCGCCTCCGCCTGACACCCGGGCCGGCGACGGCCGTTCCTCCTGGCGGTCGGCCGGCCGGCCGGCCGCTTCCCGCGCGCGCCCGCGCCGGGAGCGCCGACCGCCGCGGGCGGCATACGATCACTCGGCGACGTAGGTCCGGCGGATGCAGCGGAACACCCGCAGCCGCCTGCCCTGGGTCTCCTCGAACTCCCCGGTGGGCTCGAAGTGTTCGTAGGCGTTGCCGACCGGAAGCTTCAAGGGGGACTCGACGTCATCGACGTGACGTAGGGAGTTCAGGGGGTCCGCGGGCAGCGGTCCGCCTCGCAGGACGACGTTGGGCGCAGGTGTGGACACAGGGGACTCCGTTCCCTCGCTGCACGTTCATGGAGAAGGTCGGAACGAGACGAAGGCGTGCCGATGAGCGACCCGCCCCACGTCCGCAAGGGGCTCGTGATGCCCGGCAGGGGTGGGCGCCGGGAATCCGGACCGTCCCGGTCCGGTCCCGCGGCCGCCGCGGCCGGTTCAGCTTAGTCGCGTGGCGCCGCGCGGTGTGAGGGTCGTTCGACTGACAAAGCCGTTCAGGTTTTCCTCCGAGATCACGAGTCTTTCCCCACGCCATGTCAACGAGCTGATCCCCGAGGATGGATGCCCGATGCCGAATCCCCCACCGTCGCTCGGCCTGCCGCTGCGGATCCGGTCGCACCGCCCCGGGGCGGCGGGCCCCTGGGCGCGGGAGTACCTCGCGTTCAACCGGCGGTTCGCCCTCTACGGCCGCGCCGCGGTGGTGAGCGTCTGCGCCGTGCCGGCGGTGGTCGCGATGCCGGTGGCGGGCATGGCCGTCACGGCGGCCATCGCCGCCGCGGCACTCGCCTGGGGCTGGGTCCACGTGTGGCTCGCCACCGCGACGGCGATCCGCCCGGGACCGCTGCTCGCCGTCGACCTGCTGGTGATGACGGCGCTGTGCCTGAGCCAGCGCCTCACCGTCCCGGACACCCAGACCGACCACGGCGGCACCTGGATCCTGGCGGTCGTCAACTTCACCGCGGTCGCCTACCAGCTCACCCTGCGGCCGCGCACCGGAATCCTGGCGACGCTCTGGCTGTGCTGCGCGGATCTGGCGGGCGCCGCGTTCCGTCCGCACCAGCAGTGGACCGACGCGCTGCCCGTCGTGGGCTGGGTGCTGGTGGACATCGTCCTGGCCCAGGCCGTGGTGCGGCTGGTGCTCGGCGAGAGCCGGGCCGCCGACGAGGCGGCCCGCCGGGCCGCCCGGGCACGGCGGCACTGGGAGGCGGCGGAGGCCCGCCGCACCGCGGAGCGCGAACACCTCGCCGCGCTGCACGACACGGCCTGCGCGACCCTGCTGATCGCGTCGGCGCCCTGGGCCACGATGCGGCCGGAGACGCTGCGGGCACAGGCCGCCCGGGACCTCGAACGCCTGCGCGCCGAGCAGCCGGTGGCGGGGGAGGTCGATCTGGCCCCGCTGCTGCTCGACGAGATCGCCGCCCACCCGCTGCGCGTCACCGCCCGGATCGACGAGGACCTCGGCACCGTCTGGCGCCCCGCGGCCACCGCGCTGCGCGGCAGTCTCGGTGAGGCGCTGCGCAACGTGTCCCGCTACGCGGGCGTGGACCGGGTACGGGTGACGGCGGAGCGCACCGAGCACGTCGTCGTGGTGACCGTCGCCGACCACGGGGTGGGATTCGACACCGGGCGCGTACCCGCGCAGCGGATCGGGATCCGGCACTCGATCTGCGGGCGCATGGGCAACGCGGGCGGCCGGGCCACCGTGGAGTCCCGGCCCGGACGCGGCACCACGGTGCGTCTGGAGTGGCCGCGTGTCTGAGGACCACCGTCAGCTGATCACCCGCCACCAGCTCCGCGGCATCCGTGCCGGCGCGCTGGTCATCCTCGCCACCCTCCACCTCGGTTCCGCGCTGCCCGGACTGCTGGGCGGACTGGACGACTACCGCCACCCCTGGCTCCCACTGGCCGCCTACGGCCTGCTCACGCTCGTCCTCGCCGGGAGCCTCGCTCTGGGCCTCGGCGGCGGCCGGTGGCCGCGCGGCTGGGTTCCGTCGGCCCTGACCTGCACCTTCGCCGCATCGGTCGCGGCCACCAGCCAGGTGCCGGCGGACCAGTACTTCACCGGCTCGGCCCACTGGTCCGCCCAGACAGCGGGCTGGTTCGCCGTCGTGCTGCTCGCCCACCGGGGGCCGGTGGCGTCCGGGACGTTCATCGGCTGCCAACTGGCCGTCACCGTCGCCCAGCTGCTCGCGGCCGGCGTCCCCTCCCGGGCCGTCGGCGCCGGCATGGCCCTGAACGCCGTGTCCATCTGCTGCTTCCAGATGACGATCGCGGTCGGCGGGAAACTGCTGCTCGACCGGAGCACGGCCCTCGGCGAGGCCCTGTGGGTGCAGGAGCGGGTGCGCACCCGGATCGCCGTCGCCGCGCAGATCCACTCCGACCAGCGCCGGCGGTACGCCGAGCTGAACGCCACCGCGCTGCCCCTGCTGGAGGGGCTCGCCGACGGCTCGCTGGACCCGCGGGAGGACCGGGTGCGGCGGGCCTGCGCCTCGGAGGCCGCCCGGCTGAGACGGCTGTTCGCGGAGAGCGACTACAGTTTCGACCCCCTGGTCCACGAGATGCGGGCGTGCATCGACGTCGCCGAACGCAACGGCGCCACCGTGCAACTCGCCGTCCGGGGCGCGCCCCTGGAGCTGCCGCTGCGGCTGCGCCGCGCCCTGCTGGACCCGGTCATCCCGGCCCTGGCCGCCGCCCGGCGGACGGCCCGCGTCACCGTCATCCGGAGGGAGGACCAGGTCCGGGTGGGTGTCGTGGTGGACGGGCTACGGGGGCGGCTGCCCGAGCCGGCGGCGAGCGAGGTCCGGGTGCGCACGGTGCACGCCGACGGACGGCTGCTGGTGGAGACCATGTGCCGGACTCACAGCTCGTCCAGCGAGATCAAGCCGTCCTGAACCGCCCTGGCCACCAGCTTCGCCTTGGTGGTCGCCGGACGGCCGGCGTTGGCGTACTTGATGCGCACCCGGTCCAGATAGGTGTTCACCGTGCGTTCCGAGATCCCCAGGCTCTGGGCGACCATCGCCTTGGACTCGGACTGGAACCACTCCACCAGGACCTCCACCTCCCGGACGGACAGCACCGGGCGGCTCTGCCGGGTGTCGCTGCCGAAGGCGCCGGCCAGCGACGGGGGTGTGTAGGGGATGTCCGCGGCGGCGGCCAGGATCGCCTTGACCAGGTGCCGCTGCCCCTCCGCCTTGGTGATGAAGGTGGCCGATCCCAGGTCCATGCAGGTCAGTGCCGCCTCCTGGCTGTCCCGCATGGTGTAGACGACGACCTTGCGCTCCTGGGTGACCAGCTCGTGCAACTCGTCGTAGGCGAAACGGCCGTCACGCAGCATCAGGTCCAGCACCACGACGTTGGCGGTCCGGCCGGGACCGTGGAGCGCCACCGACACGTCCGAACCCTCCGCCACCACCTTGATCGGCACGTCGGCGGCGGCGCACCACGCCGAGATGCCGGCCCGCACCACCGGGTGGTCGTCGACCAGCGCGACGCTGAGAGGGACCCCTGACTCCACACCCACCTGCCCCTTGGCTAGAGAACTCGTTCCACACGCGCGGTCCGGTCTGCCCCGGGTGCCGGGACGGACTCGTTCGACGGGTCCGGTGCGACGGCTCACCTCGGCTCCCCGGTCCCTGTGCGATCAGCGGCGATCCTGCTCCGATTGCTTCCCGGGATTGCCACCTCGGATGCGGCGGGAGCGGCGCGAAGTTCCTCTCCGGACCGGCGGACCGGCGGGTATGCGCCCGGTGCGCGGCAGCGGCGCCCGATCCGCCGCCGGGCCGGACCCCGGCAGCGGATCGCCGGGCGGGTCGGCCCCCGGCGGCACCGGGTCGTACCGGCGGCCCACGGAGCCCGGCGTCACCGCGTGGCCCCGCCCCGGGCCCCGCCCCGCGGCACCCCGGACGCCGCCCCGCGGCACCCGGGGCGGCGTCCGGCATCCCCGGGGCCGGGCATGCGGCCCCGCGGCGGGCTCCGGGGCGCACCGTCCGGCCGCGCGGAAGGACCGGGCCGGAGTCACCGCCGGTCCGGTTATCGAACTAGAATTCGAAATATGGATGCGGAGGAAGCGTGGCGGTCGAAGGCCGGGCCCTGGGCCCGGGCCACCATGCCCGACGGCCAGCAGCTCGACGTCATCGTCACCGGCCGCATCCGCACCCCGGACGGCCGGTGGTGGTACGAGGCGGAGGCGGTGCTGCCCGCCCGCCACACCGACGGGGAGGGCCGGACCAGGCCCACCGGGGCACCCACGCCGATCAGCGTCCCCGCCGACCGGATCACCCCCATCCCGGGGGAGCGGTACGACACCCTGTCCACCAGCGGAGCCGTCGCCGGGCGGCAATGGGCCCTGGAGAACCTCCACCAGTACCTCGACGGGGCCGGCCGGCGCCTCCACCGGCGCGACTGCTGGCAGGTCCGTGCCGAGCACACCCTGGTCACCACCGCCGAGGCCGCCGGGTTGCTCGGCACCGCGGACGTGGCGGTCTGCGATGTCTGCGCGCCGCAGCGGGCGCTGCGGCGGTGACCGGCGCGGGATCGGCCTGCGCGCGGAGGCACCGCTCCCGCGCCGTCGTCGCCCGGCCCGGCACCGGGGCCCGGCTCCGCCCCGCGGCCGCCGGGCGGGGACACCGGACGCCGGCGTGGCGCGCCGGCCGGGTACGGACCCGCCGGGGCAGTCTGGGCCCATGGTCTGCCTCGAAGGTTTTCCGGAACGGGCCGGGGGCATGTGCGCCGGTGCCCCCGCCCCGGGCGCCCGGCCTCTCCGGCCGGCCGCCCCGAAGACCGCCGTCCGCCGGAGGAACGCCTGATGCCGGCCCCAGCAGAGATGCCCGTGATCACCCGGCTCGCGCAGGTGACCGAACTGGTCCGGCGCGCCGAGCACCCGCTGTACGTGCGCTGGTCCCTCGGCCCCCGCGCCGATCTCGGGTCCGCGACCAGCACGGACGACCTCACCGGCATCCCGCTGCCCGGCCTCTCCGTGAACGCGCTGGCGGTCGAGCCCTGGTGGGGCGACCGCCCGCTGCGGCTGTGGGTGGCCCGCAGGCTGTACGACTACTGCCACCTCGGGCGGGAGAAGGGGCCCGGGGTACGGCCCTGGGTGCTGACCGGGCGGGAACTGGGCCGCGGGCCCGACAACGAGCCCCTGCTGCGCGACGCCACCGCCATCGCCTGGATCGGCACCGAGGTGATCGACGAGGCCCGGGCGGAGGTCCGGCGGCAGCGCGGGGCCTGGGGGCCGCTGAGCCGTGCCCGGGACACCCCCGACCAGCAGGGCTTCGGGGCGCCGAGGTGACCCCGGCGCCACCGCCCCGGGTGCCCGGCGGACGGCGCCCGCGCCGCCGCCGGCCGGTGGATCCGCCGCCGGTCGGGCACCGCGGATCCACCGGCCGGGCCCGGCCGGCCGATGTGCTTCAGCGGCCGGAGCCGCCCCCGCCCGCCGGCAGCTCCGACCCCCGCCCGGCCGGCCCGGCGGAACCGGGGACGGGCCGCGCGGTCTCCGGTCCGCCGCCGGGCCCATCGCCCGGGTGGGGCCGGGACCGCCGCCCCGGGCGAGGACGACGGCCACCGGAGCGGCGGTGAACACCGAGGAGTAGGTGCCGACCGCCAGGCCGATGAGCAGCGCGAGGGCGAAGTCGGTCAGCGAGTCCCCGCCCAGGAACACCAGCGCGGTGACGATGAAGCCCGCGCCGATGCCGGTGTGCACGGTGCGCGGCAGGGTCTGCAGCACCGCCCGGTTCACGACCTCCGCCGACGGCGCCGTGCGCTCGCGCCGGCACAGCTCACGGACGCGGTCGAAGACCACCACGGAATCGTTCACCGAGTAGCCGATGACGGTGAGCAGCGCGGCGAGGAAGACCCCGTCGACGGGCTTGCCGAGCCAGGCGAACACCCCGACCAGGATGAGCACGTCATGGGCGAGGGCGGCTACCGCCGCCGCCCCGAACACCCAGCGGAAGCGCACGGCGAGGTACAGCAACTGGGCGCCGAGGGCCACCGCGAGGGCGATGAGGGCACCCCGCCGCAGCTCCGCGCCGAGACTGGGACCGATCAGTTCGTCGCGGACCTTCTCGGTGCCGGCTCCCCCCAGGTCGCGGACGGCGCCGGTGATCCTCCGCACCTCGGCGTCGGTCGACTCGCCGGTGCGCACCGTCAGGTTCCGGTCGCCGGAGGACTGGACGACGGCCCGCGGGAACCCGGCGTCGGCCAGCGCGCCGCGGGCCCGGTCGGGGTCGACGGACGTGGTGGTGGCGTACTCGACGAGCCGCCCGCCGGTGAACTCGACGCCGAGGTCGAGCCCGCGCACCGCGACGCCCGAGGCCGCCAGCACGGCGGCGACCGCGGAGGCGGCCAACCAGCGGCGCGGACGGCGCATCAGCTGCGGGTCGCGGCGCAGCAGCCGGGCGCGGACCGCACCGGTGTGGGCGATACCCGTGATCCGGGGCCGGCGCCGCACGGCCGGCCTGCCGACGGCGTACTCGGCGAGCACGCGGGTGATCACCAGCGCGCTGACCATGGAGGTGAGGACCCCGATGCCCAGGGTGACGCCGAAGCCCCGGACCGGGCCGGAGGCGAAGAAGAACAGCAGCGCGGCCGCGATCAGCGTGGTGATGTTGGAGTCGGCGATGGCACTGAACGCGTTGCGGAAGCCGGCGGCCAGCGACGAGCGGGCACCGGGACGCCGGCGGGCGGCGTACTCCTCGCGGGCACGTTCGCACACCAGCACGTTGGCGTCCACGGCCATGCCGATGGCCAGCACGAAACCGGCCAGGCCCGGTAGTGACAGGGTGGCGCCGAGCGCG
Source organism: Streptomyces sp. NPDC018031 (assembly GCF_044327625.1). Taxonomy (NCBI): domain Bacteria; kingdom Bacillati; phylum Actinomycetota; class Actinomycetes; order Kitasatosporales; family Streptomycetaceae; genus Streptomyces; species Streptomyces sp. NPDC018031. The sequence goes on along the minus strand of NZ_JBIRFT010000010.1, from coordinate 215,151 downwards.
GCCAGCGCCGCGTAGGACATCAGGCCGTAGCAGGCCAGGGCCACGGTGGCCAGCACACCCAGGAGCCGGTAGACGGCGATGACGAACAGCGCCGTCAGCACGGTGCCGATGGCGGCGGCCCAGGCGCTGGCCCGGATGGCCTGCTCGCCCAGGGTGGGGCCGACGGTGCGCTGCTCGACGATCTCGACCGGCACCGGCAGGGCCCCGCCGTTGATGAGCATGGCCAGCCGGCGGGCTTCGGAACGGCCGAAGTCGCCGGTGATCCGGGTGGAGCCGTCGGCGATGCCGGAGCGGCAGGCGACGGACGGGTCGACCTGGGGCGAGGAGACCACGACGTCGTCCAGGACGATGGCGACCCGGCGTGCGGGGTCGCCCACCGGCCGGCAGGCGGCGTCACCGGTGAGCCGGGCCCAGCCGGCCCGGCCGGCGTCCGCGAAGTCCACGGTGACGTTCCAGCCGCCGCCCTGCTGGTCGTAGCCGGCGGTCGCCTCCTCGACGTGTTCGCCGGTCATGGTGGCGGCCCCCAGGCGCAGCGGGGCGCCGGACTCGTCGGGCAGCCGCAGCTCCCGGGGCCGTTCCGGCGCGGGCCGGTCCCGCTCGCCGCCGGCCCCGGCGGCGGAGCCGAGCACCGGGTGGAAGGCGAGCTGGGCGGTGCGGCCCAGGGTGCCGGCGGCCTCCTCGGCGTCCTGGACACCGGGCAGTTCCACGATGATCCGGTTGCTGCCGGAGCGGACCAGGGTGGGTTCGGCGATGCCCAGCGCGTCGACCCGGCCGCGCAGCACCTCCAGGGTGCGGTCGGTGACCTCGTCGTCGGCGTCGACCGTGGGTGTGGAGCGGGTTTCCAGCACGATCTGGGTGCCGCCCCGCAGATCGAGCCCGAGGCGCACCGGCACGGTGACGGCGATCCACAGCGACATGGCGACCACGAGGAGCGCGAAGAGCGCCCTCAGGCGTACGGAACGTTTCAACAGGAGCCTCCAGCAGGCATGCCGCGGCCACGGCGCGGCGGAAAGAGAAGAAGAAAGACGGAGATAGGTGGGGTCAGCTGCCTGGAGGCGGGGGTGGTGCCCGGCCGCGGTCGCACATCGGATGGACGGCGGCGGACGCGACGGGGCGCCCGGCGGACGGTGGGGTGCCGGCCGGGCCGGGCGGGGCTGCGATGCTGCCACCGGACGGCAGGACGGGATGGCCGGGCGGTTCCGTGCGCTCCCCGGCGGGGTCGCGGGGGCCCCTGGCCCGGGTGGTGGGGCCGGCGAGGAACCCGGCGTCGTCGGCGTGGTGGCCGGTGCCGGCGTGCTGCGGTTCGGCCGGGACCGCGGGCCCCGTCGCCGCGGCGGCGGGGCGCTGCCGGGCCGGGCCGCCGTCGGCGAACACCGCGACCAGCACCGTCAGGGCGGCCACCAGCGCGAGGGCCGCCGCCGCGAGCCGGCGATCACCCGCGCCGGGGACGGTGCGTGGTGACCGGTGCATGCACCGCCCCTTTCATGAGACCGGTGCCGCGCCCGCCGGGCGGGCGCGGCACCCGGCCTGCCGCCAGGTGGAGGACGGGCCGCCGGGTCCCCGGGCGGCCCGTGCCGGGATCAGGGTTCGACCAGGCCGGCGCGGATCGCGTACCGGGCCAGCTCCAGCCGGTCGCGCAGGCCGAGCTTCTGCAGCAGGTTCGTCCGGTGCCGCTGGACGGTCTTCACGCTGATGAAGAGGATCTCGGCGATCTCCTTGGAGGAGTGTCCTTCGGCGACCAGCTTCAGGACCTCCTCCTCCCGGGCGGTGAGGACCTGGTCCGGGGTCTCCTCGCCGTGGCGGACCCGGTCCAGGTAGTTGCGGATCAGGGCGGTGACCGCCCCCGGGTAGAGGAAGGGCTCGTCGCGCATCGCCGCCCGGCAGGCGGCGACCAGGTCCCGGTCGGCGGCGGACTTCAGCACGTACCCGCCGGCGCCGGCCTTCAGCGCCTGGAAGAAGTACTGCTCGTTGTCGTGCATGGTCAGCATCAGGATGCGCAGGCCCGGCCTGATCGCGGCCAGCTCACGGGCGGCCTGCAGCCCGGTCAGCCGGGGCATCGCGATGTCCAGGACGGCGAGGTCGACGTCGTGGCCGCGGGCCATGTCGATGGCCTCGGCACCGTCCCCCGCCTCGGCGACCACCTCCAGGTCCGGCTCCCGGTCGAGGATGAGCCGGACCCCGCGCCGCACCAGGGCGTGGTCGTCGGCCAGCAGAATACGGATCGCGGACGGGTCAGACATGGTCAGGACTGCTTCCTGGGACGGGGACGGTCAGCCGGACCCGGGTGCCGGCCCGGGAGGCGGGGGCGATGTCGAAGGCGGCACCGATGAGCAGGGCCCGCTCGCGCATGCCGCGGATGCCGGCGCCCTCGCACGTCGCCGCCGTGCCGCGGCCGTCGTCGACGACCGAGAGCTCCACCGCGTCACCGGAGCGGCACAGGCTCACGTCCACCTGCGTGGCGTCCGCGTGGCGGGCGACGTTGGTCAGACTCTCCTGGACGACGCGGTAGAGGACCAGCTCCGTCTCCCGCTCCAGAGCCGGCAGCTCGGAGTCGAACCGGCGCCGCACCCGCAACCCGGCGTGGGTGGCGAAGTCGTTGGTGAGCGAGGTCAGCGCACTGACCAGACCGAGGTCGTCCAGGACCCCGGGGCGCAGCCGGCGCACCAGGCGGCTGACCTCGTCCAGACTGCCCCGGGTGATCTCCTGGATCTGCCGCAGCTCGCCGCGGAGCGGCCCGGCCGCCTCGACCGCGGCGCGTTCCAGGGCCAGCAGGATCGCGGTCATGCTCTGGCCGACCTCGTCGTGCAGCTCCTGGGCGATCCGGCGCCGCTCGGCCTCCTGCGCCAGCAGCACCCGGGCGCTGCTGGCCGCGCGCTCGGCCTCCAGCCGGTCGAGCATCGCGTTGAAGGTGCGGATCAGCTCGGCGACCTCACCGCGCCCCTCCGCCACCGGCCGCTGCCCGGGGCGGAGCAGGTCCACCGTGGTCATCAGCCGGGTGAGCCGGTCCAGCGGGGACAGGCCCCAGCGCAGCAGGGCCGCGTTGGCCACCAGCATCACGACCAGACCGCACACCAGGATGACGGCCTCGGTCAGGAGCACCGGGACCGAGACCGTCACCGGGGCCCACAGCAGCAGCGCCGTGGCCGTGCCCAGCACCACGGCATTGAGCCCGAAGATCCGCCAGAACAGGGACACCGGGGGTACGCCTCCTTCACATGACACGCTTCGCCTCTACTCTCGGGCATCGCGCACCCCGGGCGAGCCGCGGCCTTGAGGTCCCGACCGCGCCCGCGGCCAGGCTGCCCGCCGCCCGCGGGCCTGTCGATGGGGCCGCGGCCCCATTTCCGGGGGGACGAGACACCCATTCCACACGACGGTCCGGACACCCGGACCGGCGGATATGGGTTCCGCGCCGGATGGGTACCGGGCGCGCGAAGGGCCAAGGTGGGGGGCACGACCGGGCAGCCGGTGCCCCCTGCGCCGACGCCGGACCGCGCGCCGCCCGCGGCGCCCCGGCCCGCCGCCCCACCACCCCCCGAGAAAGGGACCCGCCATGACGCTCGACGCATCCCGGACCGAACCCCGTCCCGCGCGGCCCACCGCGCACGAGGCCCGGCAGCGCCTCGAGCACGCCCGCAACACACGGCTGACGCAGTTGCAGGCCCTCGGCACCACCGGACAGACCGCGGACGACCACCTGATGTCCGCCCAGCGGGACGCCATCAAGCGGGTCCTGGTGGAGATCGACGAGGCCTTCGCGCGGATCGCGGACGCCACCTACGGGACCTGTCTGGGCTGCGCCAAGCCCATCCCTCCGGAACGCCTGGAGATCCTGCCCTACACGCGGTTCTGCGTCGGCTGCCAGCACCGCGCCGCCTGACCCGCCGGGGCTTCGAGCCATGCCGTATCCGAAGGGTGCAAGGGTGAATCAGCGCAGCGGCGGCGACCGCGAGACGTTCCTCACGCCCGAGGAACTCCGGGCGCTGCGCGCGGACCTGGACGAGCAGCGGGTCTTCCGCAGGGAGCAGCTGCGGCAGATCGCGACCGCCGCCACGGTCCGCGGCGGCGACCGGCGCCGGCGGCCGGGCGTCGCGCAGGCCGAGGTCCGCGCCGCACTCGCCGCCTCCGCGCGGATCGTGCTCGCCGACGTCGAGGCCGCGCTGCAGCGGATGGACGAGGGCCGCTACGGCATCTGCCACCGGTGCCCGCGGCCCATCGACCGCGAGCGCCTGGCCGTCGTGCCGCAGGCCCGGTTCTGCGCGCACTGCCAGCACGCCGGCCGGCCGGCGGGGGAGGCCGACCGGTGACCGGGCCCCGCCGTCCGCGCGACGCCGCGGCCGGGGACCGGCCGTGGCCCCGGTCCCGCTCCTGTCCGGGGATCGCCGTCGACCTGGGCAGCGCCCGCGTCCGGGCCTGGATCACCGGTCAGGACACCGTCCTGGACGTGTCCGCGGCGGACCGCCCGGGCGCCGGCGCCGGACACCCCGGGCGGCACGGAGCCGTGCTCGACCCGGCGGCGGCCGCCGCGGTGCTGGACCGGCTGCTCGGCCACCGGCTGGCCGGCCACGGCCGCCCGCTGGTGGTGCTGACCGCGCCGGCGCTGGACGGTGTCGCCTACCGGGCGGCGGCCCGCGGTGCGGTGCGGGTCCTGCGACCGCGGGCCGTACTGACCGTGCCCAGCGCCCGGGCGGTCGCGATGGCCGCCGGGGCGGATCTGACCAGTCCACTGCTGGTGGCGGACCTCGGCGCCCGGTTCACCGAGGTGGTGCTGCTGGCCGACGGCGCGGTCGTCGACGCCCGCCGCGCCGCCCTGGGCACCGCCGAGCTGGGCGGCGCCACCACCGCCCGGCACCTCGGGGAGGCGGTGGTCACCATGCTGACCGCGATGCTGCGGCAGGACCGCACCTCGCTCACCCTCGACGCCCTCCGGCGCGGCCCGCTCCTGGCCGGCGGCGGGGCCCTGCGGCCCGAGATCGTGCACCATCTCTCCGGCCGGCTGCACGCCCCGGTCGCACCGGTGCCGGCACCGCACACCGCGGCCGTCCGCGGGGCCGCCGGACTCCTCGGCTCGGCGCACGGCCATCCCTCGGTCTCCGGGCGGGTGCGCGCTCCGGCCCGCCCCCGCTGAGCCGAGGGTCCCGCGGGGCCCGCGCCACCGGTTCCGGCGTCGTCCTCAGCCGGAGCCGGTGCCGGCCCCCGCCCCGTCCGGCCGGTGGTCGCGGGCGCTCAGCGTGAGGTTGTTGGCGGCGTTGAAGAAGGGCCGGACCCGGGTGGCCCCGCGCCGCGGGTGGTCCAGCACGCACGCCGGATACACATCGGTCTTCTTCCGGTCGGCCAGGTCGCCCGCGATCCGCCCGATCGGCACCGCGGCGGCGCCGGGCGAGCCGATCAGCCGCAGGTCCCACAGGTCCTGCTCCACCTCGGTGCGCCGGGCGAGCGCGGACTCGTACCGCAGGACGAACTCGAAGCGCGCCGGACCACCGCCACCGGCCGGCGTGCCGGCCCCGGAGACCGGCCGGACCGGCACCCGGAGGTGCTGGTCGTCACCCTGCCGGGACATGGCCACGACCTCGGCCCCGGGGCCGAGCGCGGCGGCACCGTACAGGGCCGCGGTGACCGTGACCGAGTCCTCGCCGACCAGGACCTCGGCGACCTCGGCGTGCGCCGGGCGCAGCCAGGTCCGCAGGGCGAGGAAGCCGTCGGCGGTGGTGTAGGGGACCAGCGCGGTGACTCCGCGGTCGCCCACGGCCGGTCCGGTGGTCAGCAGCCGGGCCTGTTCCACCAGTTCGGCGGTGAGCCGGGTCCGCCGGTGGGTGCCGCCCGGCGCCACATAGCAGTCCCAGCGCCCCTCGGGCAGCAGGTGCGCGGTCCGGTCCAGGGTGACCTCGGTGAGCGGGCCGTCCGCGGCGGGCAGCGGCAGCCGTACTTCGCGCTTCTCCGGGTCGCGGCGCAGCCGGGCGACGAAGTCCAGCTGCCCCTGGGCGAGTTCGGCGGTGCGCAGCCGCACCGTGACCCCGCCCTCGGAGGTGCTGCGGCAGTGTGCGTGGACCCGCTTCGGGGCCTCGGGCGCCTGCTCCGCCGCCTCGGCCGCGGGCCGCGGCTGCTCGGCCCGGGGCAGGACGCGGCGCAGTCCGGACCGCACGCGCCGCAGCAGCGGGGGCGCCGGGGACTTCGGTCGCGCCGACCGCAACTCGTGGATGAGCGCCTCGTAGCGCTCGGCGATGACGGCCGGGTCGTAGGCGGCCGCGGTGGTCCGGGCCCGGGCGGCCATGCGCAGCCGGGCGTCCCGGTCGTCGATCATCCGCAGCAGCGCGGCGGCGTAGGCGTCGACGCCGCCGTCGAGCGGCACCAGCAGCCCGTCCTGACCGTTGGTGATGATCTCCCCGGGGCCGTACGGGCAGTCGGTGGCCACCACCGGGACCCCGCAGTGCATGGCCTCCACGATGGTCATGCCGAAGGACTCGCCGTCGGAGGAGACCGCCGCGATCGAACCCTTGGCCCACTCGGTCTCGATGGGGGAGACCGCTCCCATCAGCTGGATGCGGTTGTACAGGCCCAGCCGGTCGATCCGCTCCCGCAGCGCCGCCTTCTGCACGCCGCGTCCGTAGATGCGCAGGTTCCAGTCCGGTCGGTCGGCGGCGACCTTGGCGAACGCGTCGATCAGCCGGTCGTAGCGCTTGATCTGCACCAGCCGGCCGGCGGCGACGATGAGTTTGGCGGTGTTGCCGGACGGCTCCACCGCGGGCGCGGGCACCCCGTTGGGTATGCACAGGATGCGGGTGGTCACCTCGGGCAGCGCGGTGCGGTAGACCTCGGCGTCGGCCTGCGAGACGGTGACGAAGGCGTCCAGTTCGGCCAGCGCGGTGTTCTGGTCCGTGCGCAGCTGCGGCGTGTGCGAGTTGAAGGTGAGGTGCTCCTGGCCGATGCGGATGAGCCGGTCGCCGCCGTACCGGGCCAGGTAGCCGTTGAGGATCGGGCGGGTGGCGATGACCACGTCGGCGTCCGTCCGGTCCAGGAAGGAGGCGATGCGGTCGTCGGTGAGCCGGGACGGCGCCATGGGCCCGAAGCTGACTCCGGTGTCGGGGTACATGGTGCTCGGCTGCCCGGCGGCCGGGTCGTCGCCGTCGTGACCGGGCGACTCCGGACGCCAGTCGATCAGCGGGAGCAGGCCGACCCCGTCGGCCAGGTCCAACTGCGGGCGGTCGACCGGACGGTAGACGCTGACGATCTCCACTTGGTGGTGTGCGGACAGCGCTCGCGACAGGTTGACGGTCGATCTGATCGTCCCGCCGATGCCGTAGGCGTTCCAGATCAGGAAAGCGATCTTCACCCGTCATCCCCTCGGTTGCGGCGCATCCGGTGCCTCGTGAGCCTGCGTCTTCTCCAGGGCCCGGCCGCACGTTCGAACGCGGGACCCCGGGAACTGAGACCGTGAAAGGTGACGGAGGTTGCGCAGGCGGAGTGAAGTGTGATGACCGTCATATGAATGACGGGTGAAGATCGGTTGGCTCGTCCGCGGCGTGCCGGAGCGGGTACCGGGGGTGAACGGCGCGAGGGCGGGCGCACGGCGGAGCGCCTCGCACCGGCCCGGGCCGCACCCGGCCGCGTCCCGTCCTCCGGCGGCTCGCCAGGTGCGGGGCGTACGGCAGGCGCACCGCCGTCCGCGTACCGGTCCGGGCCGGCCGCCCGGTCCGGACCGGGCGGTTCCCTCGCCGGTCCGTGGGCATGTGGAGAGTCCGAGGGAGGTTCGACCGGAGTGCGTCGGCCGGACCATGGCGGCAGGCGGGATGCCGGCCACGACGAGGGAAGAGACATGACAGCTGCAGAGGTTCCGGAGGTCGCGGGCGAGGACGTCTCCAGCGAGCTCAGACAGTCGCTCGGCGACGTGCTCGCGGCGCTGGGGGCCGGTGCCTGCGTGACGGACGAGAGCGGGCGCATCCTGGCCGTCAACCCCCCGGCCGAGCGGCTGCTCGGCCGGCCCGCCCGGGAACTGCTCGGCCGCGACGCGCACGACCTGCTGCACCGCAACCGCCACGGGGCCGCGGTGTCCCGCACCGAGTGCGCCATGCGGCGCGCCATCCTGTCCGGACGGACGGTCCAGGAGAGCCTGATGTGGCTGGAGCGGGGCGACGGCACCCTGCTGCCCGCCTCGTGGCTGATCACCCCGTACGACGGCGGCGACCTCGGCGAGTACACGCTGGTGCTGTTCCACGGCCACGCCGGCAGCGACCCGCCCGGCACGGAGGCGGCCCGGACCGGCGAACCGCTCACCGAGCTGGAACGGCTGTCCCTGCTCGCCGAACTGACCACCCAGCTGACCTCCACCCTCGACATCGACGAGGCGCTGCGCCGGCTCACCGCCCTGGTGGTGCCCCGGCTGGCGGACTGGGCGGTCATCGACCTCATCACCGAGCGGGACGAGGTGTGGCGCACCGCCGTCGTCCGGTCGCAGAACGGCACCCTGGTGAACCGGGAGGACCTCCAGGGGCCGATGCCGCCGGTGCCGGAGGCATCCGGCATGCCCCTGTCCCGGGCCCTGCGCGGGGCGGCCTCGGCGCTGGCGGGACCGGAGATCTACCAGGGCGCACCGGACTCCGGCATCGCGGTGGAACAGCGCAGACTGTTCTCCGTGACGGGCATACACTCCGCGGCCATCGCCCCGATCCGGGGGGTGCGGGAGGTCCTGGGAGCCCTGACGCTGGGACGCTCGGAGCGGCCGGGCGCCTTCACCGCCACCGACCTCCCGCTGCTGGAGGACATAACCCGCCGGGCCGGGCTCGCGCTGGACAACGCCCGGCTCTACCAGCAGCAGCGCCAGGTGGCCGAGACCATGCAGCGCCATCTGCTGCCCCAGCTGCCCCGGGTACCGCGGCTGGAGATGACCGCCCGGTACCTGTCGGCGCCCGACGCCTCCCAGGTCGGCGGCGACTGGTACGACGCCTTCACCCTCGCCGACGGGGCCACCGCGCTGGCCATCGGGGACGTCGTCGGGCACGACCTGGACGCGGCGGCCGGGATGGCCCAGCTCCGCAACATGCTGCGCGCCTACGCATGGGCCGAGCAGAAGCCGCCGAGCAAGATCGTCGAGCGGCTGGAGCAGGCCGCGGTGCAGGTCGCCGAGGTCTCGATGGCCACCATGATCTTCGCCCGGATCACCCCCGCCGACGCCGCCTGCTGGGAACTGACCTGGACCAACGCCGGCCACCCCCCGCCGCTGCTCGTCACCTACGAGGGGGTGACCCGGTACCTGACGGAGGGGCACGACATCCTCCTGGGCACGCAGACCCTGCACGCCCGCCCCGACGCGAGCACCCTCCTCCCGCCGGGGGCCACCCTGCTCTTCTACACCGACGGCCTCATCGAGGCCCACGGCCGGTCCCTGGACGACGGCCTCGCCCGGCTGAGCCGGCACGCCGCGTCCCTCGCCCACCGGCCGCTGGATTCCTTCACCGACCAGCTGCTCGCCCGCACCCGTCCGGCGGACAACGACGACGACGTGGCGATCCTCGCCCTGCGGATCCCGGCCGGCGACGACTGAGCGCTTCCCTCGGGCGGTTCCCCCGGCCCGGCCGGGGGAGCCGCCCGGCACCGCCGCCGTCACCCGGCCGGGGCCCGGACGGCCGGGGATCGCCGCGGTCCCCCCGCCGCACCTCTCGACCCGGCGGCGGGGCGGCGGCATGGTGAGGGGTGACCGGCGGGTGGACACCGGTCCCGGGCCGTGGCGGCGGCGTGCGCGGGCAGCACGGCTCCCGCGGCCCGGGCCACCGGCCGCCGCCGGGCACGGCAGCAGCACGCGGTACGTCACGCCCCGTCGAGCAGCTCTCCCGGGAGGACCCATGCGCTCCGTCATCCGCCGCGCCGGCCCCGTACACCCCTCGCCCCCGTGGCGGTTCCGTTCGGTGCTCGCCGCCCTCGCGCTCGCGGCGCCGGTCGCGCTGCCCGCGGCCGGCACCACCGCCTCCGCCGCGACCGGCGCACCGCGGGCCGTCGCCGTCCGCGGCGGCGACGTCCTGTACCGCGCCGGCGGGCAGTGCACCGTCGCCTTCAACGCCCGGGCGGGCGCCGTCCACTACGCCGTCATGCCGGGGCACTGCGCCGAACCCGGAACCACCTGGTACGCCGACCCCGCCCGCACCGTCCTGGCCGGTACCACGGCCGGGGCAAGCTTCCCCGGCAACGACTACGGTTTCGTCCGGTACACCGGCACCGCCGTCACCCACCCCGGGGAGGTGTCCCTCCGCAACGGCACGGTGCGGGACATCACCGGAGCCGCGAACCCGTCCGTCGGGCAGTCGCTGTGCCACGTGGGCCGGGTCACCGGGCTGCGGTGCGGCACCGTCACCGGTGTGAACCTGACCGTCCACTACCCGGAGGGCACGGTGAACGGCCTGTTCCGCTCGACCATCTGCTCCGAGCCGGGTGACACCGGCGGGCCGGCCTTCGCGGGCACCACCGCACTGGGCTTCATCGTCGGCGCCGGCGGCAACTGCGCGACCGGGGGCACCACCTACTACCAGCCGATCGCCGAAGTCCTGGCCGCCTACGGGCTGACGCTGTACTGAACCGGCCCGGCGGCCGCGGGCCGGTCACCCGTCCGGGCCGTCCCGGTCCCGGCCCGCCGGCTCGGCGCGGACCGGTCGCCGTCTCCCGGCCGGCGGGGAAGACACGTCTGCACCGCCGGCCCGGGGGAGCGGCACACCGGCCGGGGCCGCGCAGCCGGACGGCGGGGCCACCCGGCCCCGACGGCCGCGACGTCCGGTCACGCGCGGTCCGTCCCGGCCGCGGGTGGCGGGCCGGTGTCATCCGGCGGAACGTCAGGAAACCCCGGAGTGACAATGTCCATGGCGGTCCGGTGAGGCGTTCCCGGCGCACAACCCCCGTGGTGGGGACGGCATCTAAGCGGGTGACCGGAGACAACGAGACGACGACCGGTCACCACCGGGCGCGCCGGCCGTGCTGCGACGGCGACGCCCGCCCACCGGCGCCCTCCGCGCCGGTGCGGACCACCACTCCACGCGCGAAGGGTCACTTCTGCATGCGTATGCGCGCCATCACCGCTGCCACCGCCACCGCCACCCTCGCCCTGAGCTGGGCCGTGCTCGGGATGCCCGCCGCCCAGGCGGACACGGCGGCCACGACGGCCTCCGCCACCCTCGTCCACGACGACGCGCTCTGGTACAAGGCCGCCGCCGGGCAGACGAACCAGCTGACGGTCACCGTGAAGAGCATCGACGTCGACCCCTCCGAGTTCGGGGAAGACTTCCAGATCACCTTCCGCGACGAGGCCGGTATGACCATCGACGCCACCGCGGCCGAGACGGATGCCTGCGTGTACCCCACGGCGGGTGATCGCACCGTGGTCCAGTGCGTCATCGCCGAGCCGCTGGGCTCCGACGACTCGACCACCTACGAGGTCGACCTCGGCGACGGCGCCGACAAGGCGACGGTCGACTCCCGGGCCGCGATCGCCGCGGTCCACGGCGGTTCGGGTGGAGACGTCATCAAGGGCACCGGACAGATCCACTTCGACGGCGGGGACGGCAACGACCGCATCGACGGCACCGACGGCCTCGGCGTCGACGGCGGCGAGGGCGACGACGTCCTCACCGGTGCCTGCCAGTACGTCTGCCGCGGCGGCGGCGGAAACGACTCGGTGACCGGGACCGGCGACATCAACGCCCTGTACGGCGACGACGGCAACGACGTGCTGCGCGCCGGGGGCGAGAACGACGAGGTCTACGGCGGCCGGGGCAACGACAGGCTGTACGGCGAGGACGGCGCCGACACGATGTACGGCAACAGCGGCGACGACGTGCTGTACGGCGGCAAGGGCCGCGACACGCTCTCCGGTGGGCCGGGCACGAACAAGGTGTACCAGGACTGAGGGCCGGTCCGGCGGGGCGGGGGCGGCTGGTCCGCCCCGCCCCGCCGGGCCCCGGACGCGGGCCGAGCGGGGCCGCCCCCGCTCGGCCGGTCCGTCCGCTCCGGCTACCGCGCCGGGGCGTCCCCGAGCCGGTACAGCTCCGGGACCGAGACCTTGATCGGCTCCTGAGTGGTGCGCGCGATCACCACGACCACGGGCTCGTCCGGGTCGGGGTTCTCCTCGCGGTGCGGGACGAACGGCGGGACGAGCAGGAAGTCCCCGGGTCCGGCGGCGATCCGCACCTCCCGCACGCCGTCGTGGTACACGAACACCGGATGACCGCTGACCACGTAGATCCCCGCCTCCGAGTCACCGTGGTGGTGGTTGTCCGTCGAGCTCAGCGGCGGGTTCTCCACCAGGCCCATCCACAGCTTCCGGGAGCCGACCGTGCCGCCGCTGATGGCGGCGTAGCCGTCCAGCTCGCCGGAGCGGACGTGGTGGACGCGGTTGTTCAGCGGTGCGTCGCCGTCGGTTCCGGGGGTGGCTCCGACGCCTGCCTGGCTGGTCATGCTTGCCTCCTGAAGTGTGTTGTGCGGTGGCCCGTGGCCAGGGCCCCACACTGCGACCGCCGTGCCGGAGACGCCAACTGCCGTTGCCGTACCGGCAACACGCGCGCGGACGACCCGCCCGCGGGCGCCGCGGTGGCCGTGCACCGGGGGGCACCGCGCCGGCCGGGTCGCGCCGGAATCGGACTGCGGGAGCACCGTTCGCGCTGCGATACTGCGCCGATGACCGATGTGCCTACCGCCGTGCTGGACTCGTTGCAGGGGCTTGCCTTCGGTGACGCCTTCGGTGACCGTTGGTTCGGCATCCTGCGCCGGGACGGTCCGGCAGCCCTGGAGGCGCGCACGTTGCCCCCCGAACCGCTGTGGCGGTGGAGTGACGACACCGCCCAGGCGCTCGTCCTCGTCCGGGAACTCGCCGAGGGGGGCGGCACCGTCGACCAGGACCGCCTCGCCCTGCGCTTCGCGGAAGCGTACGCCGACGACACGCACCGCGGCTACGGAGCCTCGATGCATGACGTGCTCCGCCGGATCGGGGCGGGCGAGCCCTGGCGGGAGGTGGTCACCGGACAGTTCGACGGCCAGGGCTCCTGGGGCAACGGTGCGGCCATGCGCGCCGCTCCACTCGGTGCCTGGCACGCCGCCGACCTCGACGCGGTCGCCGAACAGGCCGCCCGCCAGGGCGCGGTCTCGCACCACCACCCGGAGGCGGTCGCCGCGGCGGTGGGGGTCGCCCTCGCCGCGGCGCTGGCAACCCGCAGCCGGGGGGAGTGCGCCCCGGACCGGCCGGACTTCCTCCGGGCGGTCGCCGAGCGACTCCCCGACAGCGACGTCCGGTCGGGAGTGCGGATCGCGGCACGAATGCCGGGGCACACCTCGGTCCGGCACGCCGCGGAGGTCCTGGGCTCCGGATACCGGATGTCCGGGCCCGACACCGTCCCCTACGCCCTGTGGTGCGCCGCGGGGCACCTCGACGACCTGCACGAGGGCCTGTGGCTCACGGTCGCCGGGCGTGGCGACATCGACACCACCTGCGCCATCGCGGGTGGTGTGATCGCTGCTCGCACGGGCGTGGCAGCCCTCCCCCCTGCCTGGCACGCGGCACGTGAACCACTGCCCCTGGTCGGGGCGGGGTGAGGACTCCCCTCGGCACGAGTTCAGGCGTCTCCGGCACAGCAGTGCGCATCCGAGGGCGCGGAAGGCCTGGTGGATGCCGTCGCGGATCTCCCGCCGGATCGGCGGGCGGTCGCCGGGCCCGGAGCGACCCCACCACCGCGAAGATCATTTCGTGGGAGTTCTCATGCCCCGGCCAGCAGCAGGCCGCCCATCGTGATCATGGTGATGGCGACCAGGCCGTCCAGCACCCGCCAGGCGCCGGGGCGGGCGAGCAGGCCGCCCAGCAGCCGCGCCCCGTAGCCGAGTGAGGCGAACCAGACCAGGCTCGCCAGGACCGCGCCGATGCCGAAGGCCCAGCGCAGCGAGCCGTGGTGCGAGGCCACGGAACCGATCAGCAGCACGGTGTCCAGGTAGACGTGCGGGTTGAGCCAGGTCATCGCCAGACAGGTGAGGACCGCTCCCCGGACGGAGCCGGCGGCGGCACCCTGCGCGGTGAGGGCCGCTCCGGCGGCGGGCCGCAGCACCCGCCGGGCGGCCAGGGCGCCGTAGCAGATCAGGAAGGCGCCGCCGGCCAGGCCGACCGCGGTGACGGCGGCGGGCCAGGCGGTGACGACCGAGCCCACCCCCGCCACCCCGAGGGTGATGAGGACCGCGTCCGAGACGGCGCAGATGCCGACCACCGCGAGGACCGCGTGCCGACGGGCTCCCTGGCGCAGCACGAAGGCGTTCTGCGCGCCGATGGCGACGATGAGGGAGAGTCCGGTGCCGAATCCGGCGAGGGCCGCGGTGGTGATGCCGTGTGTCATGGGCACGAGGCTATGAACCGCTCGTCGAGCAGTACAGCTAAAGTTTTTTACGTATCCTTAGTGATTGTGATGGACGAGCTTCCCCTGGACCAGGTCCGTACGCTGCTCGCGGTGGTAGACGAAGGCACCCTGGACGCGGCCGCGGCCGCGCTGCACGTGACCCCGTCGGCGGTCAGCCAGCGGATCAAGGCGCTGGAACAGCGCACCGGGCGGGTGCTGCTGATCCGCACCAAGCCGGTACGGCCGACGGAGTCCGGCCAGGTCGTCGTGCGGTTCGCACGCCAGCTGGCCCGGCTGGAACGGGACGCCCGGGCGGAACTGGGGATGGCCGCCGAGCAGGGCCCCGTGCGGCTGCCCATCGCGGTGAACGCGGACTCCCTGGCGACCTGGTTCCTCCCGGCGCTGACCCGGGTGCCGCAGGACCCGCCGATCTGCTTCGAACTGCACCGCGAGGACGAGGCGCACACCACGGCGCTGCTGCGCGAGGGGCAGGTCATGGCGGCGGTCACCTCGTCCCCCGACCCGGTGGCGGGGTGCACGGTGCGGTCCCTGGGCCTGGCCCGGTACCTGCCGGTGGCCGGGCCCGACTTCGTGTCCCGCCACCTGACCGGCCCGCTCCGACGCGATCTGCGGACCGCGCCGGTCATCGTCTTCGACCGCCGGGACGACCTCCAGGACGCCTTCGTACGGTCACTCACCGGCGACGACGGTACCGGCGCGAGCCGGGTGCGTCACCACGTGCCCACCTCGGAGGGGTTCTGCGACGCGGTCACCGCCGGCCTCGGCTGGGGCCTGGTGCCGGAGCCCCAGGCGGTGCCGCTGCTGCGCTCCGGGGCGCTCACCGCCCTCGACCCCGCCCGCCCGGTGGACGTCCCGCTGTTCTGGCAGCAGTGGAAGCTGGACTCCCCGGCGCTGGCCACCGTCGCGGACGTCATCGCCACCGCGGCGGCCGAGGCGCTGCGCACCGGCTGAGCCCACCGCGCGCCCGGGGCGGGGACCACCGCCGGAGCCGGTCAGCACCGGGGGAGGGGCCGGACCAGGAGAGGGCCGACGGGCCGGCCGGGGCCCCCGGCCCCCTGGGCGGGCGCCGGGTGGATCGTCCGCCCCGCCCGGGGCACGAGCCGGTCGCGCTGCTCACGCGGGGCCTCGGCCCTGCCGACGGGACCGGCGCAGCGGCCCGTGGGCCCCGGTGTGTGCCGGGGGTGCGCGGAACCGGCCGCCGACGGGCCCGGCGCGGTCCGCGCCGCGGCGAGGACGCCGAGCAGGGCCAGGGCGGCCGCCGCCGCGCCGACGGCGGTCAGCCCACCCGCCCGCCCCGGCCCGCGACGGGATCCCCGGGATGCCGCGGTGCCCGCCCGCGACCGGCGCGGGGCCCGCCCCCGCCGCCCGGGCGGGCCGGCGAAGGCCAGGGCGACGACGACCGTGGCGGCCACCAGCGTGACGCGGGTCGCGTCCCGCAGGAAGCGGAGCAGGCTGTCGTAGACCGCGGCCGCGGCGTCCTGCGGCTGCGTGTCGGCCGGGACGGAGTCCAGGTACGTCTGGCGCAGCAGGTCGAGGGTGACCAGCAGCGCCAGCATCATCAGCGCCACGCCGGCACCCACCGCCGCCAGCGCGGCCCGGTGCGCGGGAAACACCCGGACGGCGAGCGCGCCGAGCAGGACGACGAGTACCGGCAGCCCGGCGCCCAGGGTGTCCAGCAGGCGCATCAGGGTCTGTGCCTCGTCCAGTTCGTCGGTCTGCACCAGCACCACCGACTTGTCGACGTGCGGGATCGGCCCGGTCTCGAACCCCGCCGCGGCCAGTTCGCGGCGCACCTCGTCGAGGACGGTGCCGAGGTCGAGGGTGATGGTGCCGCCCCGCGTCTCGACGGCACTGCCGCCCTTGCCGGTGAGCACCTGGACGATCGCCGGATGGACGCGACGGTTGGCGGTCTCCCAGGCACCGGCGAACTGGTCGCTGGTCACGGCCTTCTCGACCACGCCGTGGACCACCTCGGCGACCCCGGCGTCGCGTGCCTCGGGCAGGGCCCGGGCCTGCTCGACCACGGCGGGCGGCGCGCCGTTGCGGCGGAGGGTGTCCGCGAGGGCCGCGGTGGCCTTCTCGTCGTCGACGGTGTCGGCGACCCATGCGGTCAGCCGGTCGGTCAGTTCGCGCTGGACCGCCGGTTCCGTGGCGATGGGCGCGACGGTCTTCACGTAGCGGTCGGTGTCGGTGATCTGCGTGCTCACCCAGACCGCGACGACCCCCAGGGGGGCGAGGACGATCGTCAGGGCCACCAGGAACGCGCCGCACAGCTGGCGCAGCCGCCGGTGCCGCGCGGGCCCGGCGGGGCGCGGCGGACCGTCATCCGGCCACTTCGCCGCGTTCGCCGGGTGCCGGACGCCGTCGGGAGCTGAGTTCGCGCAGGACTGCATGGAGTACTCCTGCTCACAACTCCCCGGGCAATCCCTCCGTCGGCCCCCCGGGTGAAGGATTCCCCGGAAACGAAAGAAACCATGGCAGTACTCCGGCGTCATCCGGTCGGAAGCGGGCGCGTTCGGCGGTGTGTGGTCAGCTGCGGTCGCGCCGGGCCCTCCGGCGCCTCCGCTCTCCGGCGCCTCCGACTCCACGGCCCCTCCGCCCCACCCGCGGCCCGCCGGGCGGTACGGCCGGCGCTCAGGCCATGAGGCGGCCCGCCGCGGCGACCAGGTCGTCGGTCGCCGCGATGGCGGCTTCGCGGCGGGCGGCCAGGACGCCGAGGTCCGCGGCGTCGCGCAGGTCGAACGCCGCGAGGGCGGCCCGCCGGGCCGGTTCCGCGAGGGACGGTTCGAGGACGGCGACCGAGACCAGCGGGCCGGTCACGGCGGAGCGGGTGGCATGGGAGGTCGTACGCGCCGCCTCGAACGCCTCCCGGTCCGCGCCGCTCAGCCGGATGCGCTCGCGGTGCCACAGCGCACGCCGGTGGTCGCCCAGCGCGGCGACCAGCTCGCCCAGCGCCGCGCGCAGCGCCTCCGCCCTCCGGTCGGCGCGGTCGGCACGCCGGGCGCTCCGCTCGGCCCGGATCTGCAGCAGGCCGGTGAGCGCGCCGCCGAGCAGTGTGCCGGCCACGGCGATGATGCTGGGCCACATCGCGAAGTCCTCCTGGGGAAGCGGTGGGTGGGTCCGGCCGGGGCGACCGAGCCCCACCGGTGCTGTGTTCCGGTCCATCGTGGAGAAGGCGCCGCCGGATGCCCAGCCTCCGCCCGGCGGCCGGGGAGCGCGTCGGCGCCCCGGGCCGCCGGCCACCGGGGCCGGGGCCGGGGCGGCAATCCGGACGGAGGCCGTGATGGACCGTGCGGCGCGCGTCACCGCCCCGGCGCCCGCGCCGCGGCCACCGCCCGGGCCGGGCGGCCCCGACCCCGGCTACGAGGCGTCGCCGCGTTCCGGGCGCGGCAGCAGACCCCGCTCCAGGGCCACCACGACCGCGTGCGTGCGGTCGCTGACGTCGAGCTTCGCGAAGATCCGCAGCAGGTGCGTCTTCACCGTGGCCTCCCCGATGACCAGTCGCCTGCCGATGTCGGCGTTGGACAGCCCGTCGGCCACCGCGTTCAGCACATCCACCTCACGCGGCGTCAGGGCCACCGGCGCGGGCCGTCGCATGCGGGCGAGGAGCCGTTCCGCGACCCGGGGGGCCAGCACCGTCTCACCCCGGGCCGCGGCCCGGATGGCGTCGACGAGCTGCCCGCGCGTGGTGTCCTTGAGCAGGTAGCCGATGGCTCCGGCCTCGACCGCGCGCTCGATCTCGGCGTCGGTGTCGTAGGTGGTCAGCACCAGCACCCGGGCTCCGGACCGGCCCGCGACGATCTCGGTGGTGGCCGCCACCCCGTCCATGACCGGCATCCGCAGGTCGAGCAGGACCACATCGGGCCGTACCCGCTCGACCAGTTCGACCCCGGCCCGGCCGTCGTCCGCCTCGCCGGCGATCTCGATGCCGGGCTCCGAGCCCAGCAGGGCGACGACCCCGGCACGCATCACCGTGTGGTCGTCCACCACGACGATACGGAGGCTGGCTTCCGTCATGTCACACCTGGCCGTTCGTGGGAACCATGGCGAGGACGCGGGTGCCGTCGCCGAGAGAACTGGTGACCGTCAGATCGCCGCCGAGCTCGGCGAGACGCCGGCGCATCCCGTCCAGACCGAAGCCGTGCGACTCCTCGACGACGAAGCCCCGGCCGTCGTCGGTGATCTCCAGCTCGACACCGTAGGGGTACGCGGTGAGGACCACGCCCACCGTGGAGGCGTTCGCGTGTTTGCGGACGTTCGCCAGCGACTCCTGGGTGCAGCGCAGCAGCGCGATCCGGGTCTGCTGGTCGCATTCGACGTCCGGCAGCTCCGCGCTGACGGTGAGACCGGTGTCCTCGGCGAACCGGTCCAGGGTGCGGCGCAGGGTCCGGGCGACCGTGCCGGCGGCGACGGCCGAGCCCGGGGCGGACCCGACGAGGACACGCGCCTCGGCGAGGTTCTCGCGCGCGGTGTGCTCGATCGACAGCAACTGCTGCGTGCTCTTCGCCGGTTCGGACCCCAGATGCGCACGGGCCGCCTCCGCCAGCACGACGATGGACGCGAAGCCCTGCGCCAGGGTGTCGTGGATCTCCCGCGCCAGCCGCTCGCGCTCCTCGGCGGCGCCCTCCCGCCGGTGTGCCTCGGCCAGCCGCCGCCGGGCGCTCTCCAGCTCGGCGCTGAGCCGGCCGACCCGCTCGTCGCTCTGCTGGAGGACCCGGTGCACCCACAGCCCGAGCAGGGCGCCGACCGCGTACCCGGTGAGGGTGAAGACCACGTTCCCGGTGAAGAACTCCTCGTCCCAGCGGTGCCCGAGGGTGCTGCCGGTCACCGTGGCCGCGGCGGCGGCACCGCTGAACACGATCGCCTGCCGCGGCCCGGTGCCGAAGACCCAGAAGTGCGGGAGCGACACCAGGAACAGTGCCGCGCCGCCGCCCGGCAGGGCGGCCATCGCCCCCACGCCCACGACGAGCACGTACAGGAAGGTGCGCGGCCGCACCACCGGGTTGCCGGGGAACGCCTCCACGGCCGTGTAGCAGCCGCCCAGGACGGCCAGCAGCGCCAGCGACCAGTACTTGGGCGCGCCGGAGTCGTTCAGCAGCCCGATCGTCGAGGGCGCCAGCCCCAGGACCACCCAGGTGACGGCGTGCCACCGGCGGAGTCGGCGTATCCAGAACCGGTCGTTGAGCCGGGGCCGTCGATCCATGCCGGTCAGCCTATGGTCTCGAGCGGACCGTGATCGGCGGGGGTGGCACGTCGGGCCCGGCGGATGCCGCGCGACGGCCACCAGTTCGCCTCGCCGAGCAGCAGCATGAGCGAGGGCAGGACGAGCAGCCGGATGACGACCGCGTCCAGCAGGACCGCCACCGCCAGGCTGAAGCCGATCTGCTTCATCTCCATGATGTGCAGCGGCACGAAGCTGGCGAAGACCGTCACCATCACGAAGGCGGCGCTGGTCACCACGGACGCCGAGCCCCTGATGCCGTCGAGCACCGCGGTGCGGGTCGGCACCCCGCGCAGCGCGGCCTCCCTGATCCGGCTGATCACGAACACCTGGTAGTCCATGGAGAGGCCGAAGAGGATGACGAACAGGAACAACGGCACCCGGGAACCGATCGAGCCGGTGGAGCTGAAGTCCAGCAGCCCCTCGGCCCACTCGCCCTGGAAGACCAGCACCAGCAGCCCGAGCGACGCGGCCGCGGACAGCAGGTTGAGCACCACCCCGACGACGCCGAGGACCACCGAGCGGAACACCCACACCGTCATGGCGAAGGTCACCAGCAGCAGGGTGGCGATGATCAGCGGGAGCTTCCGCTTCTGGTGCGCGGGGTAGTCGGCGTAGCGGGCCACGTCCCCGGTCACCGCGGTCTCGGCGCCGGACAGCCTGCCGACCGTGGCCGGCACGTACTCCTCCCGCAGGCGCTCCAGCGACTCCTGGGCGGCGTCGGTGCTCACATGGTGCGGCACCCGCAGCTGAAGCGAACTGATCCGGTGGTCCCGGGAGGTGTGCAGCTCCGGGGTGCCGGCGAGCAGCGGGTCGCTCTCGGCGCGGCGCCCGAGGTCACGCAGCGCGCCGGCGACCTCCTCGGCATCCCCGGCGCCGGCCCGCACCACGACCTGGTGCATGGCCTTCAGCTCCGGGAACGCCTCGTTCAGCCGGTCGTAGGTCTGCATGGCGGGGATGAGGCGGGGGTGGGTCTCCCGGCCCATGTCGGTCAGGTTCAGCCCCAGCAGCGGGGCGGCCAGGGCGAGCATGACGGCGACCGCCACACCCAGCGTCGCCGCGGGCCGCCTGCTCGTCGGACCGAGCAGGGCGGCGGTGATCCGCCCCGACCCCTCCCGCGGCCGCGTCGCCCGCGGGAGCCGGCCCGGCCGCCGCGCCCCGGCCGCCCGGCGCGCCGCCCGCCGCTCCGCCCGCGCCCCCAGGGCGGCCAGCAGTGCGGGCAGCACGGTCAGCGAACTCGCCACGGCGACCAGCGTGACGACGATCGCGCCGGTGGCGATCGAGGAGAAGATGACGTCGTCCGCCAGGTACAGCGTCGCGCTGGAGACGGCCACCGCGAGACCGGAGAACACCACGGCCCGCCCGGAGGTCGCCGCGGCCAGCTCCACCACGGCCCGCGGGGTGAGCCGTCCGCCGGAGCGGGCCCGCTCCTCCCGCTCGCGCTTGAGGTAGAACAGGGTGTAGTCGACGCCGACCGCCATCCCGATCAGCAGGATCACGTTGGTGCCCACCCCGGCGTCCGGGAAGGCGTGCGAGGCCAGCATGGACAGCCCCACCGCCGACGCGATGGAGGACAGGGCCAGCAGCAGCGGCACGGCGGCCGTCGCCGCGGAACGGAAGACGACCAGCAGGGTGATGAGGGTGACCGGCAGCGCGATGATCTCGGTGCGCGCCAGATCACTGCCGCGCTGCTTCTCCACGCCCTTGCTGATGGACGGTCCGCCGGTCTCCTCCACCCGCAGCCCGGGGTAGGCGTCCTGCACGGCGGCGGTCTGCGCCCGCAGCGGCTCGACGTGCTTCTTGCCGTCGAGTTCGGCGCCCCGCAGCGTCACCGGAACGCGTATCGCCCGGCCGTCGGCGGAGCCGACCGGCGCGCCCACCGACCGGACTTCGGGCAGTCTCCCCATCCGCGCGATGACGTCCCGGGCGGCGGCGTCGGCGGCGGCCCGGTCCAGTCGCCCGGTGTCCGGCTTCGCGGAGATCAGCACGTGCTCCACCGGCTTCTGCTGCAGTCCGCCCTCGGTGGCCATCGCCTCCGCCCGGCCGGCCTCGCCGATGTGGAAGTCCTCGGAGGTCGCGGGGTTGCTGCCGACCGCCACCCCGGTACCGAGGCACAGTGCGACGAAGAGGAACCAGCCGGTGATCGCCCGCCAGGGGTTCCGGGCACTCCAACGTGCCATGCGTACGGGGAAGTTCGTCATGCGTCCATGCTGGTCGGCGTGGTGCAGCGGCCGACAGCGGCGGCCGGTGGAACCCGGTGTCCACCGGTCGGTGGACACAGGCCCCGGTGGCCGCTGCCGGCCGCGGCACGGCTGCATCGCGTGCCGTCCCGGCCGGGGCGGGGAGCGCCTCCGCCGCCGGCCGAGACCGGCCCGCCCCGGCGGGCGCCCCGGCTCCCCTCGGCCCCGCGCGGGGCCGGCCGGCGCGGAGGGCGGGGCGCGGGCGGAGCCGGTCAGCCGGTCCCGGTGGCGAACGGCCCGCCGGCGCCGAACGCGAGCCGCGCGAAGTTCTCACCGATGCGCCGGTGCCCCGCCGGGCCGGGGTGGAGGTCGTCGGGCAGCGGCAGCTCCGCGTGGTCCCGCTCGCCGTAGAGCTCGCGGCCGTCGAGGTAGTGCAGGTTCGGGTCGTCGGCCGCCCGTTCCCGGACGATCCGGGCGAGTTCCTCCCGGATGACCTTGAGGGTCAGCCGCCCGGCGGCGCGTTCCGCCGGGTCGCCGGTGGCCCGGAAGCGCAGGGTCCCGTCCTGGAAGTCGGCCGCCAGCGGGCCGGGGGTGTCCTCCTGGAGCGGGCACAGGATCGCCGACACGACCAGCAGCGGGGTGGCCGGATGTCCCTCGCGGAGGGTGTCGAGGAAGCCGTGCACGGCGGGGGTGAAGGCGCGCAGCCGCATCACGTCGGTGTTGACGATGTTGATGCCGATCTTGACGCTGACGAGGTCCGCGGGGGTGTCCCGCATCGCGCGGGCGGTGAACGGGTCGAGCAGCGCGCTGCCGCCGAAGCCCAGGTTGACGAGTTCCACTCCGCCCCGGGCGGCGGCCAGGGCCGGCCAGGTGGCGGTGGGCCGGTCGGCGTTCGAGCCATGGCTGATGGAACTGCCGTGGTGCAGCCACACCCTGCGTCCGCCGTCCGGAGCCGGTCCGACGGGCGCGTCGGTGCGCAGGGCGATCAGCTCGGTGGTCTCGGAGTGCGGAAGCCAGATCTCGACGACCTTGTCCCGCGCGGGCAGACCGTCGAACCGGGCGGTTCCGGGCGGGCCTTCGCGCAGTTCGACGGCCCCGGTGGCCAGGTCGACGGAGCGGACGTTGCCGCCGGCCACCGTGGCCTGGGCGGTGGGACGGCCGTCGACCAGCAGGTCGTAGACGCCGTCGGGTGGGTCCGGCAGCCCCGGGTAGACCCGCTTGGTGGGCAGGGTGTCCAGTGCGATGACGGTGGCCCGGGTGCGCAGGGCGAGCCGCACCCCGGACGGCTGGGCCTCGGCCATGGCCAGCTGGTCGTCCGGGATCTGCCGGCGCGCGCGGGCGGGTAGCCGGTGCGGCAGCAGACCGTGCGCCGTGCGTTCCAGGTCGAGGGCGCCTCGTACCAGGTCCGGGGTGACCGGTGTGGTGATCCAGCGGTGCTCGGTGTCCATGCGTCCCAGTCTCCCGGTCGAGGCCGCGCGGTCGCGGGTGCGCCGGGGCCCGGATCCGGCCGTGCTGCCGGGCCCCGCCGCCGGGTGGTGCGGCACTCCGCGGGAGCACATCGGTTAGACAGGACATATGCAAACATTCTTGCCGTGTGTCGACTTCTCCGCCTCGGCCTCCCTGCTCGATGTGCGGCGACTCGGCAAACAGCGGGTGGAGGCGCTCCAGGTGCTCCGCGGTCTCACCGTGCCCGGCTACGGCTGGCGCCACCACCCCGCCGTACGCATGTGGGCCGGCTACGAGGAGGCCCTGGTCAGATATGGGCTGGAGGTGTGCCGGACCTGGTGCGACGGCGGACGCTCGGACACCTGCGCGGTCTCGCTGCTGTCGGACTTCGCCGGCACCGGGCGCGCCGGACAGGTGCGCGGCCAGCGGGACCTGGCCGCCGGGGGCGAGCTGCCACCCTGGCTCGGTGACGAGGACTTCCACCGCAGCCACCAGTCGGCGCTGGTGCGCAAGGACCCCGCGTTCTACCGGTCGCGGTTCCCCGACGTGCCCGACGACCTGCCCTATGTGTGGCCCAGGTCGGACCGCGAGCGCTGACCCGGCGCACGCCACCGCGGTCGCACGCTCCGGGGGGCGGGAGCCCCGCCGGCCGGTACCGCTCCCCGGCCACCGGCCGACCGGGGCCGCGCGGATCCGACGCCCGGACGCGACCGACGCTTCGGAACCGCGGCACCGACGTCTTCTCCTGCCGTGCCGGGAGGCCGCAGCGCTCCCGGCACGCCCCCGGAGGGCGAGGGACGTCCTGCCGGCGGGGTGAACGGGGGACACCCACCTCAAGGTGCGTGATTGATCAACGGCCGGTGAGGACCCATTCTGGGATTGGCGCGCCAAGCCCCTTGCCCGATACCGACGCCGAGTCCGGCACCGATCGTTTCTCCGTCATGTGGTCCTGTCCCCAGGCTTCGAGCAGCACCAGCAGCTCGTAGAGGCGACGGCCCTTCGGGGTCAGCGAGTACTCGACCCTGGGTGGCAGCTCGTCGTACACCTCACGGTGCACCACGCCGTCCGCTTCCAGCTCCCGCAACTGCTGGGTCAGCACCTTCTCGCTGATTCCGGTGACGAGCCGGCTGGTCTCGCGGAAGCGGCGTGGACGCTCGGCGAGCACCCACATGATGAACGCCTTCCACTTGCCTTCAAAGACCCCTACCGCGGCGCCCATGGCGCACTCCTGCGGCTCCGTCACGGCCCGCACCGCCCTTCTTCCGCCACCATCGAATTCCAGGAGCTCATGATGTCCCATTGTCCTGTCACCGTTCTCGGCCTCGGCCCGATGGGCCGCTCCCTGGCAGCGGCGTTCCTCGCTGCCGGGCATCCCACAACCCTCTGGAACCGTACGCCGGGGAAGGCGGCGGATCTCATCGAGCGCGGTGCCGTGGAAGCCGGCTCGGCGGCCGAGGCGATGGCCGCCAGTCCGCTGGTCGTGGTGTGCGTCCTCGACTACGAGGCCGTACGGGCGGTCGTCGGCCCGCACGCCGACGTCCTCGCGGGGCGCACCCTGGTCAACCTGACCGCCGACACCCCGAGCCGTGCCCGCGCCACCGCCGAATGGGCCGCGGCGCACCGGATCGACTACCTCGACGGCGCCATCATGGTCCCGACGTACCTGGTCGGCGGGCCGGAGACGCTCGTCTTCCACAGCGGCCCGGCGGACGTCTACGCACGGCACGAGGCCACCCTGGCGTCACTCGGCGGTCGGGCGGTGCACCTCGGCGAGGACCCCGGGCTGGCCGCGGCGCACGACGTCGCCCTCCTCGACGTGTTCTGGACGGCGATGACCGGGATGGTGCACGCCTTCGCGCTCGCGACCTCCGAGGGTGTCCCCGCAGAAGGCTTCGCCCCCTACGCCAAGGGGGTCGTAGGCCTCCTGCCGGATATCGTCGACGCCTTCGCGGAGCAGATACGCACCGGCGAATATCCCTCGGAGGGGTCCAACCTGCGGTCGGCCGCGGCCATCATGACGCATGTCCTGGAGGCCACGCGGGCACGCGGCCTCGACTCGTCCGTGATCGCCGCCGCGCACCGCGTCGCCCAGCGCGGAATGGAGGCCGGATACGCCGAGAACTCCTACGCCCGGGTCGTCGACATCATCCGGGGCTGAGCCCCACCGGTATCGGGCACCGCACCGCACGGCGACCGGCCCGGCACGCCCGGGCCCGCGCTGCCGGTGGCGGCCGCACGGCCGCACGGATGCACAGCGACGACGAACAGCGGCTGCGCGACCGGCTCCACGGCCGCTTCCGGTGGCGCGGAAAGGCGGGTGGGAGCGGGGCGCCGGAGCCGGTGGGACTCCACCGCCTACGGCTCCCGGGCGGCAGGCGTGTCGGCGTCCCCGGGAACGGCCGGCCGTCCCCGGGGCGGTCCGGCCGCTGCGTCCGGCTCGTGCCAGGAGCCGCAGGCGGAACAGTGAGGCGGGGGCCGGTCCATGCCGACGACCCGCACGAGGGCGGCCGAGGCCGCCGCGTCCGACGCGGCGGCCCTCGCCGCACGCGGGCCGGTTCACGCTCGCGTCGATCCGCGTGACGGAGGAGCCGTCCGTCACGGGGAGGAACGGCGGCAGGCCCTCGGGCAGGGCGCTGTCCACGCTGAGGCCATCGAAGGTCAGTGTGCCGCCGACACCGGAGATCCACCGGGTGATGTCCGCCGCCCCTACCGCGGACCCGGCGCCCCTGCCGGAAGCCGGGGCGGACCGGTGGGCGCCGGGCGGCGGGAGGTGTGCTCCGGTCGCCGGCGCCCGGGCCGCGCCTCGGGCGAGGCCGGCCACCACCCCCGCGCCCCACCGGCCACCGCCGCGTCGTACCCGCTCAGTCGAGGACCGCGATCGCCTCGACCTCGACCAGGTGCTCGGGTACGTCCAGGGCAGCGACGCCCAGCAGGGTGCCCGGCGGTACCGGGACGGCCCCCAGCTTCGCGGCGGCTCGGCCGATTCCCTCCAGCAGCACCGGCAGTTTGCCGGGCGTCCAGTCGACGACGTGGATGGTCAGCTTCGCCACGTCGGCGAAGGAACCCCCCACCTCTGCCAGGGCGGTGCCCACGTTGAGGTAGCACTGCTCGACCTGGGCGGCGAGGTCGCCCTCGCCGACCGTGACGCCGTCGGCGTCCCAGGCGACCTGCCCGGCCACGAAGACCAGCTTCGACCCGGTCGCGACCGACACCTGCCGGTAGGCGTCGACTTCCGGCAACCCGCCGGGGTTCACCAGGGTGATGGCCATGACTGCCCGCCTCCTCGACGCGCGAGCACCCGGGCTCGCTTCGCCGCGGCCGGGCATCCCGCTCTCCTGTGGTTACCCGGGAACCGTAGGAGAGCGGCCGCCGCCAGGGAAGAACGCACTTTTCGGTGACCGGGTCACCTCGGGGTGACCCGGCAGTTCAGCGGCTCGGCGGAGGCCGCGGACCGGTGCGCGCGGTCCCCGGCGCGGGAGACGACCGACGGCCGGCACGCCGGGATCCGCCGGCACCCGGGCCGCGTCGAGGACCCCCGCCGCCGCCTCGCCTCCCGACCGGGCCGTCCGGCAGCCACCGGGAGCCGGAGGACGTCCGCCGCCTCACACCGCCGCCGGAGGCGGCTGCACGGCTGACGAGCCCGCCTCCGTCCGGGGGCGGCGGCCCAGGAGCCGTGCTCCTCCGTCCTTCTCGGTGGCCACGGCGGTGGCGGACAGCAGCGTCGCACCGGCGAGGCTGCCCCACAGGGCGGCCGGGCCGTGCGGTGCCAGCGCGGTGATGACCGCCGGGGAGACGGCGAGGCCGAAGCCCGTGGAGATCTCGAAGCGGGCGAGGGTGCGCCCCAGCAGATGGGCCGGGGCGAGAGCGGTGACGAGCGCGGTGGCGCTGCCGGCGTAGATGATCTCGCCGATCGTGCAGATCACGGACACCGCGGCGACGGCCGGGGCACCCCAGCCGTGCCCCAGCGAGGCGGCCACGAGGAAGCCGAGGTAGGACGCGGTGAGGACCACGCCGCCGAGGGCCAGCGCGGTCCGCCGGGAGAACCGGGACAGCAGGACGGTGACCGGAACCTGCAGGGTGACCACCAGCACCGTGTTGGCCACGAAGATGGCCGCCGACCACACCGGGGACGCGTCCAACTGCGTCACCAGGATCAGCGGGAGCGCGATTTCGGGCACGTTGAGGCAGAAGACGTAGATCACGTTGGCGGCGAGCAGCGCGCGCATCCGGGGCGCGGGCCCGTCCGCCCCGCCCTCGGCCGGGGCGGCGGCCGGATCCGCGTGGAGGCGGACCGACCACGCCAGGGCCGCCGCGGTGAGATAGGCGAGCCCGGTGACGGCCGCCAGCGCCTGCAACGCGGCGGTGCCGCCGGCCAGGCACGCGGTGGCGAGGAGCGCGCCCGCGCCCATGCCGGCGTTGCGCAGCGAGCGGCCCGCCGCGAGGGCGGCGTCGCGTTCCCGGCCCCGGGCGACCGTGGCCACCAGAGCCGCGTGGGCGGCCGGCCACGCCTGGTTGCCGATGCCGAGGAAGAGCGCCGCCGTCCCGAACAGCCAGACCTGCCCCGCCGGGGTGGCCAGCAGCACCACCACGCCCACCACCCGCACCAGCATCGACGCCGCCACGACCACGCTGCGCGCGCCCCGGTCCAGCCAGCGGCCCACCGCGGGCATGCACACCAGACCCGCGACGATGCCCACCGTCATGGCGATGCCGGTGGCCGGCGCCGACAGCCGCAGCACCGTCACCCCGTAGAGCAGCAGAAAGGGCCGCAGCAGACCGGTGCCGAGCGCGTCCACGGCCAGCGCGACGGCATAACGGGGGCCTCCGGAGGCACGGACCAGGGCACGGGGCCGGATCTTGATGGTGGTTGCCATGGCGCCACACGCTGCGTGCCGCCGCCGCACCGAGCACGTCGGTTGACGGACACCGTCAACCGACGCCGCCGCGGGCCGCCCGAGCGGGGATGATGACGGGATGGCGTTGAGGATCGACATCAGCGGCATGCCGTCCGAGCGACTGCGGTTCGCCGCCTCCCCGCTGGCCGAGCTGACCGCGATGCTGCACGTGCTGGCCGAACCCGGGCACCATCCGCAGCTGGCCGGGTGGGCCGGGGAGGTCTGGGCCGGGCTGCCGCCGGAGCTGGCCGAGCGGTTGCGGGAGGCGGAGTTCCTCTGGCGTGCCTCGCAGGCCGACTTCCTGCTGCCGGCCCGGCCCCGGCCCACCCTCGCCGAGGAGCTGGACGGGGTGGACCGGATCGACGACGAAACGTATGTGACCGCCGCACTCGTCACCACGTGCGGCGGGAGCCGGGTGCACTTCGCCGCTCCGTCCCCGCTCACCGACGCCACCGCGCGCGAGCGGGCCCTGGAGGTGGCCCAGGCGCGCGGCGCGCGGCAGGAGGCCTTCGCGGAACGGCTGCTCGCCGACCCGGGCGCGGTGCGGGCGCGGGTGCGCCACACCCTGGAACAGTGCGCCGAAGCCTTCTTCGACGCCGCCTGGACCGGCGTCGCCGTGCAGCTCGCCACCGACCTGCGCGTCAAGCACGACCTGCTCCGGCGCCAGGGCGTCGGGGCGGCACTCGCCTCGGTCTCCGGCGCGGTCACCCTGGCCCCGGACGGCGACTGCATCATCGTGGACAAGCTGCAGGACAAGGCGACCGCCGCCCACGGCACCGGGGTCACCTTCATCCCCAGCGTCTTCGGCCGCCCGCACCTGGCGGTGGTCCACGCGCCCGGGTGGCAGCCGGTGGTGCAGTACCCCGTGGCCGAGCCGACCCCCGCGGAACCGGTACCGCTGGAGACGGTCACCCTGCGGCTGGAGGCGCTCGCGCATCCGGTGCGGCTGCGGCTGCTGCGCACCCTGGCCCGCGGCCCGCACACCACCGGTGAACTCGCCCACGCCTGGGAACTCTCACCCCCCGAGGTCTCCCGCCACCTCGCCGTCCTGCGCCGCGCGGGGCTGCTCACGGCCCGGCGGCACGGCCGTTACGTCCGGTACACCCTCAACCTCTCCGACCTGACGGCGCTCGGCACCGACCTGCTGGCGGCCGTGCTGCGCTGAGCGGCGGGGACGCGCGGCGCCGACGCCCCGGCCGGCCCCCGGGCGGCCGCCGCACCCGGCGCGGCGGGGGCGGCCCGCTCCCACCGCCGGGCCGGCGGCACCGCCCCGCGCCCGTGCCCGGGGACCACCGGCCACGCCGCCGCACCCCGCCGCGCGGATGCTCCCCGGTCCCGGACGGGTAGGAGGCAACCACGGTGTGCCCGGGCGGCCGCCGTCCGGGGACACGCACGCGTGTGGAGGGGCGCCATGGTGTGGATCGCGATGCTCGCTGCCGGATACGGGCTGACGGCGGTCACCGCCGTGTGGTTCCGCTGGGCCCACCGGCGGCTGGTGCGCGCCCCGGTCGTGCCGCGTCCCGCGCCCGTGGAGCTGACGCTCCACGAGGTGGCCTTCCTGAGCCGGGGCCGGCGCGGCGCCGCGGAGACGGTGCTCGCGTCGATGCTGCTGGCCGGCCGGCTGACGGTACGGGACCGGGTGCTCACCGTCCTCGACCCGGTGCCGCGGGACCGGGTCGAGGCCGACGTGATCGACGCCTTCGGCACCGCCCCGTGCCGCAAGCCCTGGAAGCGGCTGGACCGGCTGACCGGCGGCCGGGGTATCACCGCCGTGGGTGACCGGCTGGCCGACCTGGGCTTGGTGGGCCGGGTGACGCTTCACCACCGGGTCGCGCGGGCCGACGAGTTCCTCTTCTCCGCACTGGCCCTGTCCTGCCTCACCGGAGTGGTGTCCGTCTACGTGGCCGCGGGGCAGGGCGACAACCCCCTGGTTCCGCTGGCGGCCACGGCCGTCCTCTGGGGGGCGGGGGTACTCGCCATGCGTCCGGGCGGCCCCTGGGGCGCGGCGAACACCGAGGCGGGGAAGGAAGTCCTGGCGGCCCTCGACGCCGGCAGCCGGCCGTGGCCTCCGGTCACCCGCGACGATCTGTCCGAGGCGCAGGCGCTGCTGCTCCGTGAAGTGGCCCGGGACGGCCGGCTGCGCGGCGAACTGGCGCCCCTGTCGGCGGCGCTCAGCCGTCCCGCATCCCCCACCGGCACCATGCCCAACAACGATCCGCCGGGGCTGGGCGGCGCGATCTGACCGATGGGGCCGGTTCGCACCGGGCCACGCCTCCCGCGGCACCCCCGCACGGGCCACGCCTCCCGCGGCACCCCCGCACGGGCACACCCCGCGCGGCGAAGGCCGGTGCGTCCCCCGGCACCTCGTCCCCGGCGGGAGGATCGTCGCCGAAGCAGCGGCTCGGGTGCGTGTCGCCGACCGCGCCGGGCCGGTGCCGGGGCGCGTCGGCCGGCGGCGCCCGGATCAGCCGTCGGACGATCCGGGCGGAGCGGTCCGGATCTCCGTGCGGGCCGGACCGGAAGGGTGGGCCACGGCGGCGGCGTCCCGCGCCGCCCGGTTGAACGCGTGGATGGTGGCCGTGGTGTTGCCGGCGAGCCAGGTGGGGATCCACTCCAGCGGCGGGGCGTCGGTGACGGGGAGGTAGACGACGTCGGAGCGGCTGTAGTAGCGGGGGGCCTGGGCACCCACCAGGAAAGCGCCCTGATCGGCACCGATCAGGGTGAGCGCCTCCTGGAAGGTCTCGAAACCGGGGCCGGCTTCGATGGGATGGCCCGCCGGGGTCAGCAGCGGGGCGCGCTCGGTGCGCCAGTACTCGGGGACCGTCCCGGCCACCTGCAGGAGCCGGACCGCGGCCAGGTCTTCCAGGGTGACGCTCGGCCGGCGGGCCAGCGGATGCCGGGAGGAAACGGCCAGCATCCTCGTTTCCGAGAACAGCACCGGGCCGTTGACCATGCCGGCTTCCTCGTGCGGCAGGGTCACGATCAGCAGGTCGACGTCACCGGCGCGCAGCCGCGGGAAGCCGTCGGAGATCTGGGACTCCCTGAGCCGGACGCGGCAGCCGGGGCGGCGCTCGGCGAACAGCTCGGCCACCTGGGCCATGAGCTGTCCCGCGGCGGCGCCGACGAAGCCGACCCGCAGCGTGCTGTGGGTGCCCTGGGCGGCGTCGGCCGCCTTCCTCAGCCCGGCCTCGATCTGCTCGTAGGCCGGCCGCAGATCGTCGTACAGCTGCTGCCCGATCGGGGTGAGCCGGACCGGGCGGCCGCCGCGTTCGAACAGCGGCGCCCCGACCCGGCGTTCCAGCTTCTTGATGGTCTGGCTGATCCGGCCGGTCGTGACATGCAGGCCGGCGGCCGTCCGGCCGAAGTGCAGTTCTCTGGCAAGCGTCAGGAACGCCTCGAACTCCAGCCGTTCGAGCACTACCCCTCCGTGAGTCGTTGAGCCCGGCTAAACGGGCGTTACCGATCGGGCATCTTGTCGATCTTGATGACGCACAGCAGTGTGGGTGGTGCGGGAACCCGCCCGGCAACCACGGGGATCCTCATGGCACCGCGGGTCGCCGATGTCCCTGTGCCGCCACACGAGGTGGCCGCCATCGCCGCGCTCGTCGCCGGCGTGGCACGGTTCCGGGCTCCCCGCCGTACGTCCTGGCCGAGGGCGACGGCCGCCGGCCCATCGTGGCCGCGCGGCACACCGAGGTCATCGATTCCGGGACTCTCGCCGCAAGGCGGGTCCCCGCCGACGGGAGCACAACCGTGACAACCGCTGTATCCGCAGCACCCCCAACTCCCACCCCCACCGCCGATCGCGTGCCACTGCGCAACCGGCTCGCCGTGGTCGCGGTGGCGGTCGCGACGTTCGCACTGGTCACCGTCGAGTCGCTGCCCGTGGGCCTGCTGCCCGCCATCGGCGGGTCACTCGAGGTCTCCGAAGGGGCGGCCGGGCTGATGGTGACCGTGCCCGGCCTCGTCGCCTCCGCCACCGCGCCGCTCCTCCCGGTGGTGATCCGGAACCGGGAGCGGCGGGTGGTCCTGCTCGCGCTGATCGTGCTGATGGTACTGGCCAACGCGCTGTCGGCGCTGGCCCCCGACTTCACCGTGCTGCTGGCTTCCCGGTTCCTGGTGGGGATCAGCATCGGCGGCTTCTGGGCGCTCGCCGCGGGCCTGGCGGTACGCCTGGTCCCGGCGGCATCGGTGCCCCGGGCCACCTCGGTCGTCTTCGGCGGCGCCACGGCGGCCAACGTGCTCGGGATACCCGCCGGAACCCTCATCGGGGACCTCGCGAACTGGCGCGTGGCGTTCGTGGTGGTGGGCGCACTCGGCCTGCTGGTACTCGCCGCCCTGTTCCTGCTGCTGCCCCCCATGCCCGCGACCCGGCCGGTACGGCTCCGCGCGTTGCCGCAAGCCTTCCGCAACCCCGTGGTACGAGCCGGTGTCATCGCCACGTTCCTCCTGGTGAGCGGCCACTTCGCCGCCTTCACCTTCGTCAGCCCGCTGGTGCGGTCCGTCTCCGGGATCGACGAGGCCGCGGTCGGGCCGCTGCTGCTCGGCTTCGGCGCGGCCGGAATCGCCGGCAACTTCCTGGCCGGCGCGGCGATGGAGCGCGACGCCCGCAAAACCGTCATCACCATCAGCGTGCTGCTCACCACCGTGCTGGCCGTCTTCCCCCTGGTCGGCCGCCACCCGGTGAGCGGGACGGTCCTGCTCCTCGTGTGGGGGCTGGCCTTCGGCGGCGTTCCGGTCAGCGTCCAGACGTGGATCCTCAAGTCCGCGCCGGAAGCGACCGAGGCGGCCACCGCCCTGAACACCTCCGTGTTCAACCTGGCGATCGCGCTGGGGGCGCTGACCGGGGGGATCGTCACCGACCACGTGGCCGCCAGCGGTGTCCTCGCGGTAGGCGCGGTGCTCACTCTCCTGACCACCGCGGCGGTGTGGCGCGTCCGGGGCCGCTGACGACCGCGACCGGTACCGGGCCCCGGTCCGCCGCCACCGGCAGGAGGGTCCCGGCGGGCAGCCGCCGGGGCCGCCCCGGACCCCTGCCGGAGGGCCGCCGGTGACAGCGCGGTTCGGGCATGCCGGCCCCCCTCCGCCGGGCGCCGCCCCGCGGACCCGGGCTCGAACCAAGAGAAATCAAGAGAAACCAAGAGAGACCAAGAGGAACCGAACGCTAGACCAGGCGTCGAGCCAGTGCAAGTGATCTTCCAGGGGACCGTCGCGGCGGGCCGGCGGCCGATCCACGGGCGCGCACCCCGGTGCGCCGGCCGTCGGCCCGGGCTCACGCCCGCCCGACCGGCTCCGGCCGCGCCGCCCCGGGCGGTCGCGCCCACTCCCGCGGGGCCCGGGCGGCGGGCCGAGAGGGCCGTCCGTCCGCACTCCGCGCCGTGGGCCGCCGTCCCTATCCGGTTGACATGGAGTGCGCTCCAATACCTAGCGTCATGGGCAGACGGTTCCGATTGCAGGAGGCAAACACCATGACCGACATCCCCACCCGGCACCTCGGCGAACTGGCGGTATCCGCACAGGGCCTGGGGTGCATGGGCATGAGCCACGCCTACGGTGCCGCGGACGACGCGGAGTCGATCGCGACGCTGCACCACGCCCTCGACCTCGGGGTCACCTTCTGGGACACCTCCGACTTCTACGGCAACGGGCACAACGAGGAGCTGATCGGGCGGGCCGTCGCGGGACGCCGCGACGAGGTCGTGCTGGCCACCAAGTTCGGCTTCGCCAACCGCCTGGGCGAGCCCACCCGGATCCGCGGCGACGCCGCCTATGTGCGGGAGGCCTGCGAGGCGTCGCTGCGCCGGCTCGGAGTCGACCACATCGACCTGTACTACCAGCACCGGGTGGACCCGCAGGTGCCCATCGAGGAGACCGTCGGGGCGATGGCGGAGCTGGTGCACGCCGGGAAGGTCCGCCACCTCGGGCTCTCGGAGGCCGGCGCGGCGACCATCCGGAGGGCGCACGCGGTGCACCCGATCGCGGCGCTGCAGAGCGAGTGGTCGCTGTGGACCCGCGACCTGGAGGCGGAGATCGCCCCGGTCTGCCGCGAGCTCGGCATCGGCCTGGTCCCGTTCTCCCCGCTCGGACGCGGCTTCCTGACCGGGCGGTACAGCTCGGTGGAGGGACTGGCGGAAACCGACATGCGGCGCAGTCAGCCGCGGTTCGCCGACGGCAACCTCGAACGGAACCTGGCGATCGTCGCGAAGCTGAACGAACTGGCGGCGGCGAAGGGCGTCACCGCCGGGCAGCTCGCGCTGGCGTGGGTGCAGCACCAGGGTGACGACGTGGTGCCCATCCCCGGCACCCGGCGGCAGCGGTACCTGGAGGAGAACCTCGCCGCCCTGACCGTCGGACTGTCCGCCGAGGAACTCGCCGCAATCGAGGCCGCCGCCCCGCCCGAGCAGGTCGCGGGCACCCGCTACGACGCGAACAGCCTGACCTTCGTCAACGGCTGACCCCGCGGCGGCGAGCCATGCCGTCCCGCCGGGCCGGGCACGCTGCCCGGCCCGCGGGTGCCGGGTGCCGGCACAGCCGCGCGCCCGGCACCGATAAAGCGGTTGCCCTCGCCGGGGACCGCCGACGATCATCGCCGGAACCGGGTGGACCGTGACGGGCAGGGGTCTGTGGTGACGATCGTGAAGGCTGACGGCTTCGATCCGGCGCGCCTGGAGGAGGCCGTCTCGGCGGCGGCGGAGGACCGGGGGTTCTCCGGGACGGTCCGCGTCACCCGGCACGGGGAGCCGGTGCTCACCCGCGCCTTCGGGATGGCGTCGCGGCGCTGGTCCGTACCGAACACCGGGGAGACCCGGTTCCGGGTCGCCTCGGTGGCCAAGACGTTCACCGCGGTGGCCGTCCTGCGGCTCGTGGAGCGGAAGCGGGTCCGCCTGGACGACGCGCTGCTGGGATTCGTGGCGGACCACATGCCCCGGCTCGACCCGCGGGTCACGGTCCGCCACGCCCTGACGATGACGTCCGGCATCGGCGACTGGTTCGAGGAGGGCGGTGGCGACCGGGAGGCCGAATGGGCCGCCCTGACCGCCGCCCACCCGCTGTACCTGCTGCGCGGCAACAAGGACTACCTGCCGCTGTTCGCCGGCAAGCGGCCCCACTTCGCCCCCGGTGAGCGCCACCTCTACAACGGCGCCGGGTACATCCTGCTGGGCCTGCTCATCGAGTCGGTGACCGGCCGCTCCTACGAGGAGGTCGTGGCCGACGAGGTCTTCGCCCGCGCCGGCATGAGCGGTGCCGGCTTCCCGGCGCTGGACGACCTGGGGCCCGGCATCGCCGAGGGGTACCTCGACACCGCCGACAGCCCCACCCCGTACCGCACCAACCACTACGCGACCACCCCCGGCGCCGCCGCCGACGGGGGAGCCACCTGCGCCGCCGCCGACCTGACGGCCTTCGCGTACGCCCTGCGCCACGGGCGGCTGCTGGCCGAGGAGACCACCCGCCTGGCGCTGAACCCGCAGGTCGAGGAGCGTCCCGGGAAGGTCCGCGGCTACCGGTGGAGGTACGGCTTCGGACTCACCCACATCCTCGACGACGAGGGCACCGTCGTCCGCTGGGGCCACACGGGAGAGGAGGACGGAGTCAGCGCCCGGCTCTACCACTATCCCCGGCAGGACCTGGACGTGGCCGTCCTCGGCAACGTCAGCCGGTGCGCCGGCGACATGGGGTGGGCGGTCCACGACGCCGTCGTCGGCACCTGAGGCCCTCGACCGGCGGCGTGCCGGTGAGCCCGGCAGATCGTGGAATCGACGGACACCCGCCACCGGACAGGACGGCCGACTCGGCGTGAGTCCTGGACATCAGCGCCTGCTCCAGGCGTGAATCCAGCTCATCAGAATCGATTTGCCCTCGGCTGCCGCATCGCGCAGCTGCTCCACCACTGCTTCCCGCTCGTCGTGAGAGGCACGGAGCTCTCCTGAGGGGACAGGGCGCGGAGCGGGCCCCGGAGGCCGGACAGTCATGGCCCCGAGGACAAGCAGCCGGCGGGCTGAGCGGACTGGGGACCGCGCATCCCGAACACCGCCTGGGGACGGGGGGATCGGCGAACGACCAGGGCAGGGGCCATGGAGGTCGTGCGGAGGTGGCTGGACGTCACCTGACCGATGCCGGCATCACCGTGGCGCCGCCTCCCGAGGCGGCGGAGCGAGCGGCCGTCGCCGAGCGGACCCCGCGCAACGAGCCGGGCGCGCGGAGCCCGCGGCCGACCTGGTCAGGCAGGGCGGCGGGTCTCACCCGGCGCGCCACGCCGGTTCCGGGCTTCGGTGATCACTGGGCCGCGTGCCGCGCAGCCGCTTGAACGCCACGCTCAGCGCGTAGGCGTTGGAGTAGCCGACCTTCCTTGCGACCGCGCCCACCGTATGGTCGGTCTCCCGCAGCAGGTCCGCGGCCAAGTCGATTCGCCAGCCCGCGAGGTAGGACATCGGCGGCTCGCCGACCAGCGCGGTGAACCGCCGGGCCAGCGCCGCCCGGGACACTCCCACCCGGGTCGCCAGGGCTGCCACCGTCCAGGGGTGGGCAGGCTTGTCGTGCAGCAGACGCAACGCGGCACCCACGACCGGGTCGTCCAATGCGCGGCACCAGGCCGGAGCACTCGCATCAGGGTTGTCGAACCAGTTGCGGAGCGCGGCGACCAGCATCAGGTCCAGTATTCGGTCCAGTACCAGTTGCTGTCCCGGTCGGTTTCCGGAGATCTCCTCGGCCAACGCCTCCACCGATGGGTAAGGGGCGCCCTCGGCAGGAACCACCAGTACGGCGGGCAGTGCCCGCAGCAGTCGTTCGCTGAGTTCTCCCCGGCGTTCGAACGCCCCGCTGAGCAGAACCGCCGCCCCTTCAGCCGGTGTTCCACAGGTTCGGGGGGACGCGGTGGTGTGCTCGATGCCCTTGGCCCCGGTGCAGTAGTCGGCACTGGTCACCACCAGCGCGGGGTTCGTCGTAGGGGCATCGGCCACCGTGTAGGGCGCGTCGCCGCGGACGACGGCGATGTCGCCGACGCCTATGGGTACCGGCTCGTGCTGGTCGGGAACGATCCAGGCACCGCCGCGCAACATCATCGCCAGTGTCAGCGGGGCGCCACTGGCCATCCGCAATGCCCAGGTCGGTCGCATGATGGTCTGCCGGAAGACGGCGCCCAGCGCCCGCACGCCTGCCAGCACCTCGGATACGGCGTCCACGGACTCAGTGTAGACGTCCAGACATCAAACAGAGACTTTCAGCAATCGCCCCTCTCGCCTGTGGCCGGTTGACTGGAGTCATGACTGAACAACCGATTCTGGTCACCGGGGCGACCGGCAAAACCGGTCGCCGTGTCGTCAGCCGACTGCGGGGCAGGGGACTGCCGGTGCGCGCGGCGGCACGGAACGCCGAGCACGTCTTCGACTGGACCGACGACAGCACCTGGGATACCGCTCTGGAGGGCGTGCGGTCCGTCTACATCGTGCAGTTGGACGGCACCAGGCTCGTCCGTCCGTTCGTCGAGCGGGCGGCGCGACACGGAGTACGGCGGATCGTGCTGGCCTCGGGGCGCGGGATCGACGACCCGGACTACGCGAAGGACAGCGGCGGTCTCCTGGAGGGCCTCATCGACAGCGAGGCCGCTGTGCGGGAGAGCGGTCTGGAGTGGACGATCAGCAGGCCGGGCTGGTTCGCGCAGAACTTCAGCGAGGGCTTCTTCGCCGACGCCATCCGCACGGGTGAGCTGCGGCTACCCGCCGGCGACGGGGCCGCCAGTTTCGTCGACGCCGAGGACATCGCCGCCGTGGTCGTCGCCGCGCTGACCGAAGACCGCCACGCGGGCCGGATCTACGAGCTGTCCGGACCCCGCGCGGTGACGACGGCCGAGGCGGTCGCCGCGATCTCCGGGGCCACCGGCCGCGCGATCCGCTACACGCCGCTCTCCGTCGAGGACTACCTCACGGAGCTCGTCCAGCAGGGCGTGGCGCCCGCGGACGCCGAAGCCTTCGCCGACATCCTCCGACCACTCAGAGAGGGGGTGGACGCGTACCTCTCCGACGGCGTGCAACGCGCCCTCGGCCGCCCGCCGCGGACCTTCGCGGAATTCGCCACCTCCACCGCTGCCGCGGGCGGTTGGTCACTCTGACCGTCTCGTGACGCGTGTGAAGCGGCCGTGAGCGCAGCCGCGGGCCGTCGCGGTACAGGTGCCGGGAGGAGCGGGTGCCGGCGATGGCCCGGCCGGTGGCGCGCTCGGCCGCCCACGGACCGGCCTCATCCGTTCCCACCGTGCCCGGGACAACGAAAGCGGCCGGCTCGGGCAACGATGTCCGACCGGAGTACCGAGCGGTGCGCCCGGTCACTTGCTGAGGACGTTCGCGGCGATGATGAACAGCCCGATCAGCATGTCCACGCAGCCGGTGCGCAGCGAAGCCGGCCAGGTGCGGCCGGCCACCCGGCTCGCCGCCAGCCCCCACCCCAGCAGTGCGGCGGTGTTGAAGCCCAGGGCGACGTACACCGCGACGGTCTCCGTGTACCAGCCGGCATACGACCCCAGCAGCAGGGCGACGGTGGGCGAGCTGGCGGCCACCAGCGGCCACTGGGCGAGGATCTGCGGGAGCGCCGCGCTCGCCCCGGGCGCGCCCGGGGTGGTCGTCCGGCGGGCGATGACGTGCGCGTAGCCGTGAGAGAAGGCGGCGCCGAGGGCCGCGATCAGCACCCACAGCGCGTCGTAGCCGGGGTCGTCCGGGCCGGTCGACTCGCTGAGCGCCGCCGTCAGGGTGCTGGCCAGCACCGAACCGTAGATGGCTCCGAACAGCAGCTGCTCGCGCGGAGCGCGCATCGGGTGACCGGGAGGCCCGGCGGGTGAGGGATACGGGTACGGGTGCGACATGCCGGTCACTCACACGTGGCTGGGGAGGCGGGGTGTGACGGTGAGTCGAGCGCGAAGTGGTGATCGGGAGCTGTGCTCCGATTCGTATCACATCGCCCGCGGCGGTCGGCGCATCACGGCGTCCGAAAGGCGCACCGGCCTTCCGGCGGGCCCGGCGGACCGGGTCGGGAGCCCCGGGCGGCACCGGGGCGCGCCCGGAACCGGCCCGCGGGCAGCGCCGCCCGGCGGCGGTGTGCCGGGTCCCGGCCGCCGCGGGAGCGGCCCCCGGAACGCGCCGACCCGGCCGCCGCCCGACGGCGTCCCGGCCGGCGGTCCGGCGCGGAGGGACCGCGACGGGACTCGGAGGCGCTTCCACCACCGGCCGCCGGCCGGACCGGCCGTCACTCCGTGTGGGTCGTGGTCTGGTGGGCCGCGTGGCGTACGTCGGGGCACGGGTGCCCGCGCAGCACCCGCAGCAGTTCCCGCCACTCCTCGGGCCAGCCGAGGTCCGGTCCGGCCGCGGTCACCAGCCCGGCCGAGAGCAGGCCGGTGGCGGTGCCGCCGTCCCGTGCCAGCCGGCCGGCGGTGGCCAGCAGCACCCCGGTGCGCTCCGGCATCCCGCCGAGCGCCCAGGAGGTGTGCCGCAGCCGGCCGGCGGTCTGCACCGCGACGGCCACTCCGGCACCCCGCAGGGCGTCCGCGAGATCCCACAGACGCCCGGGGAGAGCGGCCGGCTCCGCCGTGCGGTGGACCAGCCGGCGCAGCAGGTCGGCCCGTTCGGGCGCCAGCAGCGGCTCCGGCGCCAGCTGCCGCGCGATCGCCTCCAGCACCTCCGGCCGCTCGGGTCCGTCGGAGCCCGGCGACACCAGGGTGCGCAGCCGTTGCAGCGCCGGCAGGTCACGGTCCGGCAGCGCGTCGCAGGCCCCCTCCGGGCCGTGCGCCGCGGCCAGCAGCCCGGCCACCGCACCGTGGAACGCACTGCCCGGCGCCGCCCCGCCCACGGGGTGCGGGAGGTCGGACACGGCCAGGTCCCGCAGCGCCCACGCCGCGTAACTCCAGTGCCGGCGGGTGCCCAGCTCGCAGACGGTCCGGGAGAGCCGGTCGGCCAGCGCCGGGTCGTGGCCGGCCCACACCCCCACGGCCCGCAGGACGCCGTAGGCGGCGAAGCCCTCGACCGACGCCAGGCAGGCGTCGTAGGCCGCGCCGACCACGGCGGCGTACCCGGCGCGGTGCGCCCCGGCCAGCTCCCAGGGGGTGACCCGCAGCAGGGCCTCGAGCACCGGCGGGGCGTCGTCGCGCGCGGCGTCCGCCAGCAGTGGCCAGGCCTCCGGCACGCCGAGCAGCGGCGGCAGGGCCCGGACCACCGCGGACCGCACGTCCGGATGGCGGGCGGGGGAGTGGAACACCCGGGCCAGCAGGGTCACCGCCGGCCGCGGCGGCAGGAAGCGGGCCGCCAGCCGTACGGCCTCCTTGCGGGAACTCACCGTCGCCGCCGGTTCCCCGGTGAGCAGCGCACCCAGCACCGATCGGAGTTCGGTGGGGGCGGTGTGACGCGCCGCGCGCGCCGCCGCGTACACCGCGACCCGGGCGCGGTCGCCGCCGGCCTGTGCCAGCAGCACCGGCAGGGCCTCCTGCGGCCGGTCGGTCCAGGGCAGCGCGCCGAGCGCCGCCTCGGCCACCACCACCTCCGCGTCGTCCAGGTGCTTCATCGCCAGCGCGTGTCCCAGCCGCGGGATCCGCGCGGCGGCCCGGATCGCGGCGGCCCGGTCGTCGAGCGGCAGCGCGCCGTCGGCGGCCACTTCCCCGGCGAGCCGTGCCGCCGCCCGCTGCTGACGGGGCGACCAGCGGTCGCTGTCGCGGAGGTCGGGCAGCGGGCGCCGGCCCCGTGGATCAGGAACCGGCCGTACGGCGGGGCGTCGCCGAGCAGCGCGTCCAGCAGGTCCGTGCGCCGCCGGGCCAGCAGGCGCCGCACCGGTGGGAGGACGACCGCCGACGGTTCGAGCCCGACGATCCGGGCCACCCGTTCGTCGCGGGTGGCCGGCGCGGCCAGCCACAGTTCCGCGGCCGCCGCGAACGTCGCGTCGTCACCCCGTTCCAGCGCCGTGGTCAGCATGTCCTGGAGCTGCGGCAGCAGCCGCGCCCGTGGCCCCAGCGCGCCGGCCAGGCCCAGCAGCAGCCGGAAGTCGGCCCGCGCGGCGGCGGCCTCCAGCCAGGGGCGCAGCGTCTCGAACACCTGCCGCTCCTGGCCCCGGCGCAGCACCCGGTGCAGCGGGCCGAAGTCGGGCACCCCGGCCCGGCCCACGATCCGCTCCAGGGCGCGCAGCGCCCAGGACCGCAGGGCCGGGTCGTCGTCGGTGGCGTGCCCGGCCAGTATCCGCGCGGCCAGGGTCCGCACCGCCGCCCGGCTGCCGGCCGAACAGTCCCGAGCCGCCAGGGCGTCGGTGACGATCCGGTCCAGCCGCGCGGCGTCCTCGGGCAGGAACATCCTCGGCGCCACCCCGGCGAGCGCGCCGAGCGCGGCGGCCCGCACCGGGTCCCGTTCGTTGCGCAACCGGCCCATCGCGGTCAGCAGTCCGACGGTGGCCTGCCGGCCGCCGTCCCGGGCCGCACATGCCACCAGCATCGGCCAGGCGGTGGCCCGGTCGTCGGCCTCCGGCCGCCGGACCGCGGCGAGCAGCGCGGCCTGCGCCTCCTCGAAGGGACCGTGCGCCAGGGTGTCCAGGTCATCCGACCAGCACCAGGCTTCGCCGGTGAACTCGGCCGCCGCCCGCCGCACTTCCGCCCAGCGGCGTTCACGGGGCAGCAGCTCCAGGACGGACAGGGCCGCGTCCCCGCGCGTCCCGCCGGACGTCACCGCGTCGAGGAAGCCGGGGCGGCGGGCGGGCGGCAGGGCCTTCAGCAGCGCGGCGAAGTGGGCGCCGCGGCGCAGCCAGTGGCGGCCCAGCGCGGGCAGCGAGGCGGGGTCGGCCCGCACCAGCCGGCGCAGCACCCCCGGTGGCGGCACCGGCTCGTGGCGCTGCTCCTGACGGTCGGGGGAGGTGAGCCAGCCGATCACCCGGTCGGCGTCCGCGCCGACCAGCGGGCCGAGTCCGGCGCTCAGCGCGGGTGGCAGGCTGCCGGGCCCGTACCGCTCCAGCAGGGTCAGCACCCCTTCGGGGCGCAGTGGCGCGAGCGCGGCGACCGTGGTGGCGTGCAGGCGCCACCACTCGTCGCGCTGCCGGCCGCCGGCCCGCTCGGCCAGCGCGGTTCCGGCATGGTCCAGCACCGGGCCGGGATGCCGGCGGGCGAGCCGGGTCCAGCCGTGGACGGCGTGTGCCAGGCCGGGCAGGTGCCGTGCCACGAAGGGGGTGGAGCAGGCGGGCAGCAGTCGCGCGGCCTCACCGTCGCCCCACTCCGCGCGCAGCCGTGCCACCAGACGCTCGGCGAGCGCGGTACGGCCGCCGGAGCCGAGCAGGCGCGCCAGGCGGTGCCGCAGCGCGGCGGGCGCGTCGAGGTAGGCCGCGGCCACCGCTTCGTCCGGCACCGGCAGCACCAGGGCGGCGCGCACGGCGTATCCGGCGACGACCGGGTCGGGGTCGGCCAGCCGGCGGGCGAGGAACCCGGTGTCGCGTCCGGCGGTCGCCGCCAGCGCCGCGAGCCGCCGCTCGTACGGCCCGCGTACGTCCAGGTCGGTGAGCACCGCGCCGAGGCGTCCCTCGTCGGCGAGCCGGCGGGCGGTCCGTGCGACGAGGGAGAGGCGGGCGGGGAACGGCAGTGGTTCGAGCGCGGAGAGCACCTGCTCCGCAGTGGTCGGCATGGGCCGATTCTGCCGTGCGGTGTCCCGCCCGCGGAACGGGATTTCCGCCGCCCGCGCGGCGCCCCGGCGCCGGCCCAGCGAGCAGCCCCGGTGACGTTCCGCGGGCGGCCCCGGTCCCGGTCCGGCGGGGAGGAGGGTGACGCGGCGGGGTGGTGGGAGGCGGCGGCCATGTGTAATCCTGCGAGAACAGCCAGCCTGGTCTGGTGGGAGACCCCGCGCCGTCCTCACAGGTCACCGTAGTGGCCGGGGCACGGTACGGGTTGTCGTACTCGGCTGTGCGTGGCCCCACGCCGCGCGCTTGACGTCCCCCTTCCCCCGGGGGGCGTGATGGGCTCGACCTCGGATCGAGGCGCGATACCATGAACGACTTCACCGTCACCGTCGAACAGCATCCCGACCGGAGCCTGGTCGCCGTGGCCGGCGAACTCGACCTGCAGACCTCCCCGCGCCTCCAGGACGCGGTGCTCGCCGCTCCGCTCGGGGGCCAGACGCTGCACCTGGACCTCGCCGAGGTGTCCTTCATGGACTCCACCGGCCTGAACCTGCTGCTGCGCCTGCGGCGACGGCTCCGCACCGAGGACGGGCGTCTGCGGATTTCGGGCCTGCAGGACCAGCCGGCCCGCCTGCTGCATCTGACCGGGACCTACGAGCTGCTGACCGCCGACGACGCGGACCCCTCCGACGGCTCGCGCCGGGCGTCGGCCCGCGTCTGAGCCGGGCTCAGGGATACGGCGGACCCCCGGCGCCGGCCGGGCGGGCGGCGCGGCACCGCCGGACCCGGCCGGTCACAGCCTGACCAGCACGCCCCGCCAGGACCACCCGGCACCGAGGACCGCATCCCGCAAGGGGTCCTTCATCTCCGCGGTGTCGAAGCGGAACTCCTCCGTCATCCGCAGGCGGCCACCGGCCCCCCGCTCGATCCTCCAGTCCCGGGAGACCGTGGTCACCTGCCCCCGGGAGTACTCGCGCGCCGGCACCGGCGTGCCCCCGACCCAGGTGATCTCCCGCTGCTCGTCGAGGGCCCGGACCTCGTGGGCCGCCGGGATCAGGCGCATCCGGACCGTGACACTCCGGCGCAGCTGGATCCGGAAGAAGTAGGCGTGCCAGGCGGGCTCCCGGATACGCAGTTCCGCCACCAGATCGGCGCCCTCGGCAGGGCCGGCGTCGCGCACGACGTACGGCACCTCCGGCCCGTTGAGCGCGAGCAGCGCCGCCCGCACGTCCGCGGCCGGACGCGGTACGACGCCGGTGCCGGGATGCCGGGTACCGGTCAGCCTGTCGAAGAGACCCATCGGGCCAATCTAGGGACAGGCCCCCGAACTGCCAAGTCCCGCCTTCGTCAGCCGGGCGACGACGCCGTTGACCCGACGGGTCGGCCCTGCCGTGGGTGCACCCGGCAGTTGGTGTGGAGATATCGGGCCCTGCCGTCGGTGAACTCGTAGATCGCGACCGTCTGGGTGTCCTCCGACGGATCCGCGGGCGGCATCAGGAAATGCGTCTCGCTCACCGGAAGCAGCTCGTATCCGATGCGGTCCGGCTTCCGGAGGAACGCCGCCTGCACCGGATCGAGAACCAGGGTCAGGTACAGTCTGCCGCTCTCGGCTGTCACCTCGTACCGGGCGCCGGGGCGGCCGTAGACGCCTTCGTACCGGGACAGGTCGAGGCGCA
This sequence comes from Streptomyces sp. NPDC018031, assembly GCF_044327625.1. Taxonomy (NCBI): domain Bacteria; kingdom Bacillati; phylum Actinomycetota; class Actinomycetes; order Kitasatosporales; family Streptomycetaceae; genus Streptomyces; species Streptomyces sp. NPDC018031. The sequence continues at coordinate 170,745 of NZ_JBIRFT010000010.1, read as the reverse complement.
GGGCCGGGTCCGGCGCGGGCGGGCCGGGGATGGTGGCCGTGCCGAGATCGGTCAGGATCTCGTTGAACACCCTGCGGTAGAAGCTCTCCCGCGGTCCGCCGTTGGTCAGCATCACCACGGCGGTTCCCGAATCCGGCAGCAGCCGCAGCCGGGCGCTCTGGCCGATGGTGCTGCCGTCGGTCGCGTAGACGGTTTCGCCGTGCCAGTCGCACACGATGAGACCGAGCGCCCAGGCCGGTCCGAACATATGGGGGTCCGGGACGGGGACCCGCGAACGCAGCATCTCCCGGACCGCCTTCGCCGAGACGATGCGCCTACCGGTGCACGTCATCCCGTCGTTGAGGAGGACGTGCGCCATGGCGAGCACCTCCCGGGAGGTCGAGGTGATGTTTCCGCCGGGGCCGAACGCGCGTGGCAGGTACGGCACCGGGGTGACGATGGGGCCCTCGTCCGGCGAACGGATCAGGTGTCCGGTCGCGGCCCGGGCCTCGTCCACCTGCTCGTGCCGGCTGGTGGTGCGGGTCAGGCCCATGGGTTCGAAGAGGCGCCGTCGCATGATGTCGTCCCAGCGTGCGCCGTCGTGCACCTCCAGGATCCGCGCGAGGATCGCGTAACCCAGCGCCGCGCTGTAACCATGGGTGTGCCCCGGTGGAAAGACCTGGGGCGCGTCGGCGATGTTCCGCACCATGCGCGCGTAGACGTCGTCGCCTTCGCCGGGATCGCCATAGGCTTCCTCGATACCGCTGGTGTGCTGCAGCAGTTGGCGAGGGGTGACTTCCGCGCCGGCCCGGGGATCGGCCACCGCGAATCCGGGCAGATGGGTCCGCACCGGTTCGTCGAGGTCGACCTTCCCCTCGTCGACGAGTTGCATGAAGGCCAGCGCGGTCCACGTCTTGGTCATGGAGCCGCATTGGTAGACGGTGTCCGTGGTCGCGGGCTCCCTGGTCTCCACGTTCCTGACGCCGACCGCGAGTTCGGTGACTTCCCCGTCGTGGAGCACGCCGATCGCGGCGCTCGGGATCGCGTACTCCGCCAGGAGTCCGGCGACCCGGGCCTGCATTCGCGGTACGTCGAGTGTCATCGGGGGAGACCGACCGCGTTCGCGGCGTCCGCTTCGCAGTACTCCGTCGTGGCGTAGGGGCCGGTGTACGCCTCGAAGAAGTCCCGGACCCCATCGACGGAGTCGTGGGTGATGACGTTCACCGCCTTGGTCCCGTCCTCGCTCGCCACCGCCAGCTTCCATGCGGCGCCGGCGGGGAGTTCGGCATGCGCCCTCTTCAGTCCGCTCCAGAACCTGCCGTCATCCGAGACCGTCGACACGGCCATCACGTACACCATGGGGTCCTCCCTTTCCAGGTGAGGAAAAGCTACGTTGCGTTTCAGCGAGCGTCAATTGAATTCGCTCCCAAATAGCCTGGAAATACGGCATCGTTGCAATGTGGATGTGAATAAATGCAACGTCGTCTCTTCAGTCGTTGCAATGTAATGTTGCTGAACGCGCAAGGAGAGGAGCCGCATCGGTGCCAGGGGGCAGGCTGACCCACGGGGACCGCCGGCGGATCGCGGCGTGGCTGGCCGAAGGGCTCGGGTACGCGGAGATCGGCCGGCGGCTCGGCCGGCCGACGTCCACGATCAGTCGCGAGGTCGCACGCAACGGCACCACCGGTGACTACGCCGCCGACCACGCGCAGCGGGTCTCCGGCGACCGCGCGCGCAGACGCAGGCCGGCCCGGCCCGCCGAGCCGCCGACCGCCGAGCAGCCCACCGAGGTGGTGCGCGGCTTCGTGGACCGGTTCGCGACGCTGCTGGCCGCGACGGGCCTGCCCAGGATGACCTCCCGGGTGTTCGTCTGCCTGCTCACCGCGGACGCCGGCGGCCTGACCGCGGCCGACCTGGTGCGTCGGCTGCGGGTCAGTCCGGCGTCGGTGTCCAAGTCCATCGGCTACCTCGAAGCGATGGAAGTGGTGGTGCGCCGACCGGATCCCGGCGGGCGCCGGGAGCGGTACGTCGTCGACGACGCCGCCTGGCTCCGGGCGTGGCAGGCCGACACCGGCGCACACGCCAGGATCGCAGCCGCCGCACGGCGGGGCGTCGAGATCTTCGGTGCCGGCACGACCGCCGGCACCCGGCTGGGCGCGATGGGGGAGTTCTTCACCTGGCTCAGCGAGCAGATGAGCGGCAGCAGCCTCACCGCGTCCGCCGTGTACGACGCGCTGACCGTGCTCGCCGCCCTCGTGCACGCCGGCCGGCCGCTCACCCTGGGGGCGCTGGCCGGCGCGCTCGACTGGCCCGAAGACCGTGTCACCGCCGCCCTGGACGCGATCCGACGGCAACCCGCCATCGCCGATCCCCTCGCCCTGAGGACCGTCGGACCCCGGACGTACACCCTCACCACGAGGTCGGACCGCCTCAGTCAGGCGCAGCGCGAAGCGCTCCACCGGTGACGTCGCGCCAGGCCCGTGACAACCCTGCGAACCAGGCCCGTGGCAACCCCGCGAACCGGGTGAAGAGGGAACCCGGCCCGTGCGGGGGCGGGGGCCGCGTGGGATCTCCCGGCGATCGCGGGCCGCGTCGAGAACTGCGCGCGGATCCGGCCGACCGCCGGGCGGCTCGCTTCACGACGGGTGCGGCTGGTCCGCCGGGGGGCCGGAGGCCGTGTCGGGTGCCCGCCCGGCTTCCCGCTCGGCCAGTTCCGCCCGGCGGATGCGTACGTGGTCGCGCACGGTGGAGTAGGAGGCCAGGGTGAAGCCGTGTTCCGTCGCGAGACGTTCGAGAATCCTGCGGACGGTGTGACGTTGCGCGGCCGGTCCGCGCAGGTCCTCCAGCAGCATCCGGTCGATCGCCGCCCGGACCGGTGTGAGCACGCTCTGCCTCCGCCTCGGTTCCGGGGCGGGCAGCGTGAGGGACAGTGCCTCGGCGACCGTGGACCGGGAGACCCGGTGACGGCTGGCGAGCACCTGGACCGCCAGGTGCGGATTGCTGCGGTGGTCCTGCCGTATCCGGTCGAGGACCCACTCCCGTGATCGGTACACGCGAGACTCCAGTGAACGGCTCGGTGCGGACGAGGGTGCCGTGCTGCCGGTCGGTCAGCACCGTGTCCCGGGGCGCCGGGTCGCGCCCTCGTCCCTGGGCCCCGCGCCGTGCGGTACTTCCTCCGGGACACCCCGGGTGAGCGGGGTGTGGGTGGGGATGGTGAGGAGTCGGCCGCCGGAGCGTAAGGCGTCGAGGAGGGTTCTGGCAGCGGCGGTGGATTCGTCGAACGCGGTACGGTGCACCGCGCTCTGATGGACCGTCGACACGGGTTGCTCCTGAATTCGGTCTGCGGGTGGTACGGGGGTGCGGGGTGAGGGCGGGCGGCGGCCGGGTGGGACTCCGTCAGCGCGGGGTCGCGGCCGCGTCGACGTGGACGCCCCGCCTGGTAGGGGGTGGGCTCGCGGAGGAGGAGGCACGGTCTCCGCGCCGTCCTTCGGCCGGGTGTTGCGGCGCGGCGCTATGCCGACGCACTGCGTGGCCCCGGGCACCGGCGCGACACGGCTGTCGAACGCACCGCGCGGCGTGTTGCTCTCGGACACAACCCCTCCCGTGATTTAGGCAAGGCTAACCTAATGAGGCCCTTGTTGCCCAGGGTGACCTCTCGTCACCTGATGCCAAGTCGCACACCGCATGCCTCCCGCGGGCCCGCTCGTGGTGGACGCCTTGCTTCAGTTAGGTAAGCCTTGCCTAATTAACTATGGTGAGTCGGAGTCAGGCCGGCTCCCGCCTCCGGCGTACGGGGCCGGCGACTTCCCGCCGCACGAGAGTGAGCAGCCGATGACCACGGCGATATCCCGCACCGGACCGCGCCCCGCGCACGCCACCGGACCGCGCCCCGTGCATGCCACCGGCGTGCGAACCGCCACGGCAGGGGACGCGGTGGCGCTGCACCGGCTGTCCGGCGCCTTCGTCCGGACGGGTGCGCTCCGCGAGCGGCCGCTGGAGCAGTACGCCCGCGACGCGGGCGACTTCCTGGTCGCCGAGTCCGCGGCGGGCGGCATCGTGGGCTGTGTGGCGCTGGAGTGCCACCTCGGTCCGGAGGAGCCGGGCGCCGGCCGTCCCGCGGTCGTCTACAACTTCTGTGTGGCACCGGCCAGTCAGGGGCTGGGCGTCGGCTCGGCCCTGCTCACCGCGGCACTCGCCACGGCGGTGGCGTACTCGGTCACGACGGTCTTCACCGCCACCGCCGGCGGCGGCGCGCTGTTCCTGCGGCACGGATTCACTCCGGGCGACGGCAGGGGCGCGCCCGCCGCCTGGCTCGCCGCGCTCGACCCGCGCCGCGGCTCACGGGTGCTGAGCCGGTCGCCGGCCCGGCGGGAATGAGGGGGACGCCGGACTCGGCGGCGGCGTGCGGGGCGGGCGCGCGAACGGTCCGTCCGTCCCGGTCTCCGGGGCGCCGCCGTGCCGGGTCGCCGCGGCGCCGCAGCGACCCGGCACGGGCGCGCCGCGGTCGAGGAGGCCGGCCGGCGGGTGCCGGGGTGTACGGGGTGTGACGGGGCCGCCCGGGGCGGCCCGGAGTGGAGGTGTCAGGACCGCGCCACCAGACTTGCCGGGCGCATGTCGGTCCAGTGCTCCTCGACGTAGGCCAGGCAGCCCTCCCGGGAGTCCTCGCCGTGCACCGCCGTCCAGCCCGCCGGCACCTCGGCGAAGGCCGGCCAGAGCGAGTGCTGGTTCTCGTGGTTGACCAGAACGAGGTACCGGGCGTCGTCGTCTTCGAACGGATTGGTGCGGTTCACGGTGCTGCTCCTCGGGTGAAGTGGGTGCGGGTGGTCGGGTGTTCCGGTGGGGGCCGGGGCGCGCCGGGGTCGGCCGGGCCCTCGCGCGCGGGAGTGCGGCCGGTGGGGCCGTCCGCCGCGCGGCCGGCCGCGGCTTCGGTGGCGCCACCCCGGCCGCCGGGCCCGGGTGCCGGCGCGGCACGCGGGTTCCCCCGGCGCCGCGGCCCGGCCGGCCGGGGACGCTCATGATCAGGTAAGGCGTGCCTCATATGTTGTGGGCGGGTCCGTGGTGTCAAGCGCGCCGGACCTCCGGGCGTCCTCGACCGGGCTGCTCGCTGACGCGTCATCAGGCGTGTCGTGTCGGTCGAGGATCGACGGTAGGGCGGCCAGCAGCGCCGCCACCTCCTCCTCCCCGATGTTCAGCGCGGGTGCCAGTCTGATCGTGGTCGGACTCACCGCGTTCACCAGGAAGCCGGCCCGCTGCGCCGAGGCGTGCACCCGGGCCGCCACCGGCTCGGTCAGCACCACGCCGACCAGCAGCCCCGCGCCGCGCACCCGGTCCACCAGCGGGTGTCTCAGACCCTCGATCCCGTCACGCAGAGCCGTGCCGACCCGCCGGACCCGGGCGAGCAGGCCCTCCGCCTCGATCGTGGACAGCACCGCGAGCCCCGCGGCGCAGGCGACCGGATTCCCTCCGAACGTCGAGCCGTGCAGGCCGGGTGTCATCAGCTCCGCCGCCGGTCCGAAAGCCAGCGCCGCGCCGATCGGCAGACCGCCGCCCAGGCCCTTCGCCAGCGTCACCACGTCCGGTTCCACCCCCGGCGCCGCCTGGTGGGCGAACCAGTGCCCGGTGCGGCCGACCCCGGTCTGCACCTCGTCGAGCACCAGCAGGGCCCCGGCTTCGCGGGTCACCGTACGCGCCGCGCGGAGGTACCCGTCGGGGGCGGGGACCACCCCGCCCTCACCCAGGACCGGTTCGAGGAACACGGCGGCCGTCCGGTCGTCGACCGCCGCGCGCAGCGCCGCGGTGTCACCGAAGGGCACATGGACGACCTCGGACGGCAGCGGCAGGAACGGGTCGCGCTTCGCGGCCTGCCCGGTGAGTGCCAACGCCCCCATGGTCCGTCCGTGGAACGCACCTTCGGCGGCCACCATCCTGGTCCGCCCGGTGAGCCGGGCGATCTTGAAGGCCGCCTCCACCGCCTCCGTCCCGGAGTTGGCGAAGAACACCCGCCCCGGACGGCCCGCGAGGCGCAGCAGGCGCTCCGCCAGGGCGACCGGCGGCCCGGTCAGGTACAGGTTGGAGGCGTGGGCGAGCCGGCCCGTCTGCCGGGTGACCGCCTTGACCACCGCCGGATGGGCGTGGCCCAGCACGTTCACCGCGATACCGCCGGTGAAGTCCAGGTAGGCCCGGCCCGCCGTGTCCCACACGGTGCTGCCCGCTCCCCGGTCCAGGGCGAGCACGGGGGTGCCGTAGGTGTCCATGAGCGCGCCCCGCCAGCGCTCGGCCAGGCCGGTGTCCGCGGCCCCGGCCGGTGCCGGGCCGGCTCCGCCCCCGGCGGGGCCGGAGCCGGCCGGGCGGGCGGCGGCGGTCCGGCCGGGCGGCGGCTGGGTGCGGGGTGTGTCGGTCGTCATCGGCCGGCCTCGTTCCTTGGGGTCCGGGTGGGTGGAAGCGCGGAGGATACGGACCCGGACGACGGCGCCGGCCCGGGGCCGGGCACCACGGTGGTCCCGGCGGCCTCGTCGGTGAACACGTCAAGCAGCAGCGCGTGCGGGACCCGGCCGTCGATGACGTGCGCCATGCCCACGCCGTCCCGGACGGCCCGCAGGCAGCCCTCCATCTTGGGGATCATCCCGCCGGCCAGTCCGGGCAGCAGTGCCTCCAGCTCCCCGGCGGTCAGCCGCGCCACGACCTCGGTGCTCGCCGGCCAGTCGGCGTACAACCCGGCGACGTCGGTGAGCATCACCAGCTTCTCGGCGCCGAGCGCGCCCGCCAGGGCGGCGGCCGCGAGATCGGCGTTGACGTTGTAGATCTCGCCGTCGGCACCCCGGGCGATCGGCGACACGACCGGGATGCGGCCCGCGTCCAGCAGCGCGCACACGGCCTCCGGCGCCACCCGGACCACATCCCCGACCAGGCCGATGTCCACCGGCTCGCCGTCGACCCGGGCAGCACGGCGCACGGCGGTGAGCGTGTGGGCGTCCTCGCCGGTCAGTCCGACGGCGAACGGGCCGTGGGCGTTGAGGAGGCCGACGATGTCCCGCTGCACCTGCCCGGCCAGCACCATCCGCACCACCTCCATCACCTCGGGGGTGGTGACCCGGAGCCCGGCGGCGAACCGGACCTCCAGGCCCAGCCGTGCCAGCAGCGCGTTGATCTGCGGCCCGCCGCCGTGCACCACCACCGGCCGGAGGCCGGCCCGGTGCAGCGAGACGACGTCCCGGGCGAAGGCGCGCCGCAGTTCCGCGTCGGCCATCGCGTGCCCGCCGTACTTCACCACGACGGTCCGGCCGCGGTACCGCTCCGGCAGCGTCCCGGCGGCCGGGCGGTCCCGCGCCGACCGCTGTGCGGTCCCGCCGGGCGGCGCGGCGGCGAACGGCCCGGCGGAGTCCCGGACCGCGGTCGGCCCCGCCGGCGGGCCGCCGCCCGCCCCGGGCAGGTGTTCCCCGGCGCTCATGAGCTGTACGCGCTGTTCTCGTGGACGTACCCGGCGGTGAGGTCGTTCGTCCAGATCACCGCCGACTCCGCGCCGGCCCGCAGGTCCACGGTGACCGTGATCCGGCGGCCCGTCAGGTCGGCCGACTCGCGCGGCTCGCCGGGCCCGCCGTCCCGGCAGACCCACACCCCGCCCACGGCCACGTCGATCCGGTCCGGGTCGAAGCGCGCGTCGGTGGTCCCCACGGCCGCCAGCACCCGGCCCCAGTTGGGGTCCTCGCCGTGCAGGGCGCACTTGAGCAGGTTGCTGCGGGCCACCGCCCGCCCCACGGTGACCGCGTCGCGCTCGGAGGCCGCCCCGACCACCTCGACCGCGATCTCCTTCGACGCGCCCTCCGCGTCCGCCACCAACTGCCGTGCCAGGTCCCGGCACACCTCCCGCACGGCCTGGGCGAACCGCTCCGGGTCCGGCGCCGCACCGGACGCCCCGGAGGCCAGCAACAGGACCGTGTCGTTGGTCGACATGCAGCCGTCGGAGTCGACCCGGTCGAAGGTGGTGCGCACCGCGGCGCGCAGCGCCCGGTCGAGCCGGTCGGGTGGCACATCGGCGTCCGTCGTCAGCACCGCGAGCATGGTGGCCAGCCCCGGGGCGAGCATGCCCGCCCCCTTGGCCATGCCGCCCACGCACCAGCCGGGCCCCTCGGCCAGGGCCGTCTTGTGCACGCTGTCGGTCGTCAGCACCGCGACGGCCGCCCGCTCGCCACCGTCCGGCGACAACTCCGCGACGGCCTGGTCGACGCCGCCGAGCACCGCGCCCATCGGCAGCCGGACCCCGATGAGACCGGTGGAGCAGACCGCCACCTCCGACGGCTCGGTGCCCAGCGCGGCGGCTGCCCGCCCGGCGGTGCGCCGGGTGTCCTCCAGACCCGCCGGCCCGGTACAGGCGTTCGCGCCCCCGGAGTTGAGGACCACGGCGGCCACCGTGCCGTTCCGCAGCACCTCCCGGGACCAGCGCACCGGCGCGGCCTGGACGCGGTTGGTGGTGAACACCCCCGCGGCCGCGTGGGACGGGCCCTCGTTGACGACCAGGGCCAGGTCGAGCGCGTCCGGGCCCTTGATCCCCGCGGCGACGCCGCTCGCGGTGAACCCCCGGGGGGCGGTGACGGTCACGGGGCCACTCCGTTCACCGGCAGGCCGGTGTCCTCCGGCAGGCCGAGGGCGAGGTTCAGGCACTGCACGGCGCCGCCCGCGGTGCCCTTGGTGAGGTTGTCCAGCGCGCAGACGGCGACCAGCCGCCCGGCGGCCGGGTCGTGGGCGACCTGCACCAGAGCGGTGTTGGAGCCGAGCGTGGCCGCGGTGGACGGCTGGCTCCCCTCCGGGAGCAGGCGTGCGAACGGCTCGCCGGCCAGGGCCTTCTCGTACGCCGCGCGCAGTTCCTCGCCGGTCACCCCGGCGCGGAGCCGGGCCGAGCAGGTGGCCAGGATGCCGCGCGCCATCGGGGCGAGCGTCGGGGTGAAGGACACCCGCACCGGCTCACCGGCCGCCGTGGAGAGGTTCTGCACCAGCTCCGGGGTGTGCCGGTGGCCGCCGCCGACCCCGTAGGGGGTCATCGACCCCATCACCTCGGAGCCGAGCAGGTGCGGCCGTACGACCCGGCCTCCGCCGGAAGTGCCGCTGGCCGCGACGACGACCACGTCCGGGTCGGCCAGCCGCGCGGTGAAGGCGGGGAAGAGCGCGAGGGTGGCGGCGGTGGGGTAGCAGCCGGGTACCGCGATCCGCCGGGCGCCCCGCAAAGCCTCCCGGGCGCCGGGCAGTTCGGGCAGCCCGTACGGCCAGGTGCCGGCGTGCGGGGTGCCGTAGAAGCGCTGCCAGGCGTCCGCGTCGCGCAGCCGGAAGTCGGCGCCGCAGTCCACCACGAGGGTGTCCGGCCCCAGCCGTTCGGCGAGCGCGGCGGAGCGCCCGTGGGGGAGGGCCAGGACGACGGCGTCGTGGCCGGCCAGCGCCTCGGGCGTGGTGGGCACCGGCACCCGGTCGGCGAGCGCGGCCAGGTGCGGTTGCGTCTCGGCCAGGGGACGCCCGGCACTGCGGCCGGCGGTGAGCGTACCGACGGCGACCCGGGGGTGCGCGGTGAGCAGTCTCAGCACCTCGCCTCCCGCGTATCCGGTGGCGCCTGCCACGGCTACGGTGAACGTCATGGGCGTCTTCGTCCCTTCATTCGGTGGGGTCCTGCCGCCGGGGTCGCCGCCCGGTCGCGCGGCGCGGCCACGCCGGCCGGTAACCCGCCGACGAGGGGCCCGTCGTGCGGGACGGGACCGGCGACGTACCGCCGCACGTCCGGCACGACCCGAGCGGCGCCTGCCGCGTCGAACTCCCCAGGTGCCCCCGGCGGCGGGGTGTCGTCCTCGGTGGGCAGGGTGCGGGGCCCGACGGCGCGCGGATCCACGGCAGATCACTCCTCGCTGACGCCGGCGCCGGAGCAAGGGCGCCGAACAGCACACGGACGCACGCGACGGGCCGGGCGGGAAGCCGACGATGATCGCGTTCGTTTAGCTTAGGCTAACCTAACATCCCGTGAAGCGGGTCTCCCTCCCGCATGTTCCGCCCCGCCGGCCGGCCGAACTCCCCTGACCGGCCGCCCCGTTCGCGAGCCGCCGGCCGCCGCTCGGCTCCGTGGCCGAGGAGCCGTATCGGACCGGCGCGGGGTCCCCGGCCAGGCGCGGGTGCGGCGCGACCCGTCCGGTGCGCATGCGGCGCGAGGAGGCGGTGCGGACCGTGGTGCGTGGAGGGTGAGGACGGGGCGCCGGGCGGGGGCCCGGGTGCCCACCCGGCGCGGGCACGGCCGGTGCCCTCGGGGGGCAAGACCGTGTTCCGCGGCGCCGCGGGAGCGCCGTTCCCGGAGCCGGCGCCGCTGCCCGGCGGCACGTCGCGTCACCGGGATCCGGCGTACGGACCGGTATCTGACCGGGGCGTACGCCCTACTACGGCCCGGGTCGCCGCGCACGCAGCGCGGGGAGCTGACCGCTCGGCCGCCTGAGGTGCGACCCGGCGCCGGAACCGGGCGCCGCTACCGCCCGCCGCGCGCGGGAGCCGGGCGGTCCTCGGGGGCGGGCCGGGCCGCCCGCACTCTCGAAGCCCGCGCCGGCCCGGACGTGCCCGGCGCCGGCCCGGACGTGCCCCGCGCCGGCCCGGACGTGCGCGTCCCGCTTACTCGGGCTTACTCGGACTTACTCGGAGGATCCGAGGATCTCCCGGATGACATGCCGGGCGTTGGCCGAGATGACCGGATTGGTGGTCCGGTAGTACGGCAGCTGGATGACCGCCATGGACAACGCCCAGCCCCGGCTGCGGGCCCAGGTCGCGTCGTCCACGTCCACCGCCTCGCGGTACACCCGCCGCGCCGACGCGGGCAGCAGGTTCCAGGCCGGGATGAGGTCGGTGGCCGGTTCCCCCATGCCCACGGTGCCGAAGTCGATGACCGCCGAGACACGGCCGCCGGTGAGCAGCACATTGCCGGGCATCAGGTCGGAGTGCGTCCAGCAGGGCGGCCCCGCCCACCGGGGTGCCGCCAGCGCCTCCTCCCAGGCCGCGGTGATCGCGTCGGCGTCGAAGGGCTCGTCGGTGCGGCGCAGTGCCTCGATCGCCGCCCGCATCTCCCGGTCCTCGGTGATCAGCGGCCTGCCGCGGTGCGCGGGCGGGCCGCCGGGGAGATCGATCCCGCGGATCGCGACCGCGAACCCCGCGAGGTCACGGGCCACCGCCTCCGGTTCGGCCAGGTCACCCTCGACGGGGTTGCGGCCTTCGAGCCACCGGTGCACCGCCCAGTCCAGCGGGTAGCCCTCACCCGGGACGCCGGTCGCCACCACCTCCGGGACCGGCAGCGGCAGCAGCGGCGCCAGCCGGGGGAGCAGCCGTGCCTCCAGCGCGATCCCCTCGGCGCCGCCGGGGCGCAGGGGCAGCCGGACGGTCAGGTCCTCGCCGAGCCGGTAGATCGCGTTGACCGTGCCGCCGGAGGCGAGCCGGGTGATCGGCAGGTCCGCCCACTGCGGGAACTGGGTGCGCAGCAGCCGCCGGACCAGGTCCGCGTCGGTCCGCGTCTCGTCCGCGTGCATCGTGCCCATACGAAGCCACCCCTCTGATCGCGGCCATGATCATCACACAGGGGGCCGGGCCGGCGGAGTCCTTTTTCCATCGACACCGGCCGGCGGTCACACGGCCGGGTAGCGGCGGCTTCCCGGACCACCCCGCCGATCACCCGTCAGGCGCCGACGAGCTGTACGGACGCCCACAGGGCGGCGACGGCCGCGGTCAGTGCGGCGGGGGTGGTCAGCAGCCCCAGGCGGGTGAACTCGCCGAGCGCCACCCGGTCGTCGTGCTGGTGCACGATGCGGCGCCACAGCAGGGTGGCCAGTGAGCCGGCATAGGTGAGATTGGGGCCGATGTTCACCCCGATCAGCACCGCGAGCACGGGGCCGGGGCCCGCCGGGGCGACCGGCGGCAGCAGCGCGAGGACCGCGGGCAGGTTGTTGATCACGTTGGCCAGCAGCGCGGCGACCGCGGCGATCGCCAGCAGGGCCGGGAGCGAGTCACCGTCCGGCAGCACCGAGGCGAGCGCGTCGCCGAGCCCGTGGTCGACCACGGCCCGTACCACGACTCCCAGGGCCAGGACGAACAGGCAGAACCCCGGAGCGGCCGCTCCGGCCAGGCTCCGCAGCGTGGTGCGGCGCAGGCGCACCACGCGCGCCGCCAGGACCGCGGTCCCGGCGAGCGCGGCCCAGGCGGGACTCGCCCCCGCCAGGGAGGCCAGCGCGAACCCGGCCAGCGTCAGCACCAGCACGACCAGCGCGAAGCGGGAGACCGGGACGGGGGGCCCGGTCTCCGCCGGCCGGGCCGAGGGACCGGCGAGGTCCGTCCGGAAGAAGCGGCGGAACAGCGCGTACTCGACGGCGATCGCGACCAGCCACGGCAGCAGCATCAGGGCGGCGAAACGCGCGAAGGACAGCCCGCTCGCGGTGAACGCCAGCAGGTTGGTCAGGTTGGAGACCGGCAGCAGCAGCGAGGCGGAGTTCGCGAGGTGCGCGGTGGCGTACACATGCGGGCGCGGCACGGCGCCGACGCGGGCGGCGGCCGCGAACACCACCGGGGTCAGCAGCACCACCGTCGCGTCCAGGCTCAGCGCCGCCGTGGTGACCGCGGCCACCGCGAACACCCCGCCCAGCAGCGTTCCCGGAGTCCGGCCGCAGCGACGGGCCACCGCGTCGCCGGCGGCCCGGAACAGGCCCTCGTCCGCGCACAGCCGCGCGAAGACCAGGATCAGGGCGAGGAAACCGGTCACCGGCAGCAGCTCCCGGACCTGGTCCCACGCGTCGCCGGGGGCGATCACCCCGAGGCCGGTCAGCAGCGCGGCAGCGGGCAGCGCCGCGGCCGCCTCCGGCAGACCGCGCGGCCTGCGCACGGCGAACGCCAGCACGGCCAGCAGCAGGGCGAGGGACGATGACTCGGCTATGACGGTACTCAGCGCGCACTCCCGGCGACAGACGAACGACCCCACCGGACGCGGCCACGCGACACCGGACAGACTCCGTACAGGATGACATTCGCGCGGGCGCCGGCGCCGGGGCGGCCCGGCCGGCGCCCGTGACGCGACCACCACCGCGGTCGGCACACCGGAGCGGATCCGGCCCGGCGGCCCCGGAGGACATGGCACGTCGCACGGTGGGCAGGCGAGATGTCATGGGAGCACTGAGCCGATGGGAACGAGCGCTGGAACGCTGGGAGCACGCGCTGCTGGGCAGGGCGGGCCGCGGTGAGACCGTCGAGCTGCTGGAGGAGCTGCGGCGGGAATGCGACGACCACGCCGTGGTGTGCAGCGAGACCAGGGTCGTGGTGCCCAATGCCTATGACATCGAACTGGCGCGGGCGGTGCACGACGGTCTGGGCCGGAAGCGCGGGCGGGTGGGGCAGGAGCTGACGGACGCGCTGGCCCGCCATGCGCAGCGGAAGGGCTACGAGTTCGCCGGGCCGCTCACCGTCCGGGTGAGCGCCTCGGAACACGTGCCCAACGGCCGCTACCACATCGCGAGCGATGCCACGCCCCACGTCCGCGCCGACGCGTTTGCCTCCCTCACCGGCTGAACGTCCACCGGCTGAACGTCGCGGCCCGCACCCCGGCCCGGGGGCGGGCCGCCGGACGGATCCGCGGGCTTTGTCATCCTTGGCCCATGCTCCTGACCGACCGCGCACACCGTTTCGGCCTGCGGCCCCTCCGTTACCAGTTCCCGGTGCCCGGCGGTGACAGCTGGGACGACAACTGGCTCGTCGTCGCGGCGGACCTCGCCACGCCGAGCGGCCGCTGGTCCTTCACCGACGCGTGCCTGCTGGTCGACGAGGCCCGGACGATGTCCGGATGGCTGCGTGCCATGGCCGACGGACGAGTGCCGGACGCGTTGCCGGGCCCCGAGGGGCGTCGCACCCCGGACCTGGGCTTCATCGAGCCGGTCCTCGCCTTCAGCCAGGTCCGGTGGCGCGACGGCGCGGGCGTGCTGCGGGTCCACCTCTCCCCGGAAGGCGCGCCGCCGTGGCAGCGGCACGAGGAGGAGGCGGACCCGGGCCCGTACCTGGTGGAGATCGAGACGAACCGGACCGAGCTGGTCCGGGCCGCGGAGGAGTGGGACCGCGAACTGGCCCCGTTCCCCCTCCGCTGAGCCGGACCGGTCGGCGGACTGCCGGGACTCAGGCGCGGCGCCGGGCCCACAACGGGCTGACGAAGGCGATGAGCACCGCCGCGATGCCGACCTGGAACACATGGCGGATCCAGTCGACGCCGCCGGTGTCGCGCACCCCGGCGGCGGAGGCGAGCGCGTTGCCCGCGACGGCGCCGCCGATACCCAGCAGGACGGTCAGCCACAGCGGGATGGGCTGCCGTCCGGGCAGGACCAGCCTGGCCAGCAGGCCGATGACGAGCCCCGCGATGATGGCCCACAGGAACGACACGATGACTCCTTCCGTTCGTGACCCCCGTCCGTGCCACTCCGCGTGCCCGCCAGGGCACGCGGTATGCGCGGTCCGGCCGGGGCTTCCCCGCGCCGCCGGTGCGGGAGCACGGCGGCCGTCGCCGCGCCGTGCTCCCGTGCAGGAGGCGGCGCCGGCCGCCCGGGGCGGCGGCCGCGGGGGCCGGGGCCTGCGGGCGGAGCACGGTCCCGTCCGCTGCGGCCGCCCCGCGGCTCCCGGTGCTCCGGGCGCGGTGAATCAGGAGAGGACCACGCAGGCGGCGGCCGGTACCGGCACCGCGCCGGCGCGGCGCAGCCGCCCGCTCTCCGGGTCCACGTCGAACCAGGTGACGTCCCCCGACCACTCGTTGGCGACGTACAGTCGGCGCCCCGCGGCGTCGGTCACCAGATCGCGCGGCCAGCTGCCACCGCAGTCCACGGCGTCCGTGACCTGCGGCTTGTCGGCTCCGTCGGCGAAGGAGAGGGTGAGGATGGTGTTGCTGCCCCGCACCGCCGCCCAGCCGAAGCGCCCGTCGGGCGCCACCCGGACGACCGACGGACAGGGCCGTGCGCCGTCCGTACCGCCGTCCATGGCGAGCGGAACCGCCAGCAGCGGTTCGAGACGACCAGGGCCCGGCTCCCAGCGGCAGACGGTCAGCCGCGGCTCCAGCTCGTGCACGACGTAGACCGTCGCGCCATCCGGGTGGAAGGCCAGGTGCCGGGGCCCGGACCCGGCGCCGAGCGCGGTCTCGGCGTGACCGCGCAGCGCCCCGGTGACCTGGTCCAGCGCGCAGACGCGCAGCGAATCGGTGCCCAGGTCCACACTCAGCACCCAGCGGCCGCCGGGGTCCGGCAGCACCTGATGGGCGTGCGGGCCCTGCTGCCGGTCCGGGTCGGGACCGGAGCCGTGGTGCGGGAAGACGGCGGCGGGCCCGGAGAGACGGCCGTCGGCCGCCACCGCCAGACTGCTCACACTGCCCGAGGTGTAGTTGGCGGTCAGCAGCCGGCCCCCGGCGACACTGAGATGGGTCGGCCCGGAAGCGTCCACCGGGACCACCGGGCCGAGCGGGTCCAGCACCCCGGAACCGGGCCGGAAGGCGCCGACCGCACCCTGGTCCGTCTCGCTCACCGCGTAGAGCACCCCGGTGCCCGGATCGAGCGTGAGGCACGAGGGGTTGGCGAAGGGGCCGGTGGCGGCGACCGGCTCCAGCGCCCCGGTCGCCGGATCCACAGCCGCGATGGTGATGCCGTGCCCGCCGCCGGTGGTGAACGAACCGATGTACGCCTGCCTCCCGCCGCTCCGGTCCGTCCGGTCGCCGTCTCGTGTGCCACTCACAGGTTCTCCTCCGCGCCGTTGCCGATCCGGTCGGGTGCCCAACGACCCACCGGGCGCGGCGGTCACCGCGTCCTCCCGCCCGCGCCGCTGCGGCACCCGCCGGAAACCGGTCCTGCCGGCCTGGTGCGGCGGAGCGGCAGCGCGGGGCGTCGCGCGCACCCGGTCATGCCGCTTTCCGGGTGGCCGGGTGACCGGATCGGCCTGGTCGGCCGCCTTCCCGGAGCGGGGCGGTTCGTGCGCGTACCTGCCGGTTCGTCGGGCAGTCGTGGGGTGAAGACACGGTGGGGCGGTGCCGCACGGCCCCGCACACCGCGTCCGGCGGCAGGGTGAACCGTGCCGCCAGGCCACGAACAGAACGCTCCGCAGGTCGTCTCCGAACCCCGGCCGCCGCTCGATTCGGACAAGCAGCCGCGCCCGGGCAAGCGCAGCCCGAGGAGATCGCGCCCACCTACGTGTCTCTCGCCTCCGACGCCGATTCGAGCCACACCACCGGGGAAGTCATCGCCGTCACCGGCGGCATCGTCGACACCCGCTGACCCGCGGGACGGCGCAGGCCGGCGGTGTGCCGCGCCGCGAGGTCCACCGGACGCCTCACCGCGGCCGGCCCGCCGGCACCGCGCGGAGCGCCGTGTCGATCGCGTGTTCCAGCGCGTCCCCCCGGCCGTCGGTGAGGTTGCCCAGAATCCGCACCAGGACCCGCATGGTGGCCGGGGAGCGCACCGCGTACCGGGTGAGCAGGGTGAGGAACGCCGGGCGGGCCACCAGCGAGGAGAAGGTGTTGCCGAGCCGGTAGTAGCGTCCGTACCGGAGGTGCAGTTCGGTGCGGTAGCTGTGCAGCACCCGCTCGCGCCGGGGGCCCTCGGGACGGCTCAGCGCCTGGGTGATGACCTCGGCCGCCAGCTCGCCCGCCTCCAGCGCGTAGGTGATGCCCTCACCGTTGCACGGGTTGATCATCCCCCCGGCGTCCCCGACGAGCAGCACCCCGTCCCGGTAGTGCGGTGACCTGCTGAACCCCATGGGCAGGGCAGCGCTGCGCACCCGGCCGTCGGCGTTGCCCTCGTCCCGCAGCCCCCAGGCCGCGGGGGTGCGGGCCAGCCAGTGGGTGAACGTCTGCCGCAGGTCGAAGGACGGGTGGTGGTCCCGGTTCAGGATGCCCAGGCCGGCGTTGACGCGGCCGTCTCCCAGCCCGAAGATCCACCCGTAGCCGGGGAGCTGCGCTCCGCCGCCCGGCTCGCGCAGATCCATCCACATCTCCAGATAGGGGTCGTCGTGCCGCTCCGCGCTGCGGTAGTAGCGGCGCAACGCCACTCCCAGCGGCCGCCGCGGGCACCGCTCGATACCGAGCGCCAGCGCGAGGCGCGCGGAGGCGCCGTCGGCGGCCACCACGGTCGGCGCCCGGTACACGACCGGCCGCTCGTCGGCACCCGTGACGGCGTGGACGCCCCGCACCCGGCCGTCCCCGGCCCGTTCCGGCCCGAGGACCTTGGTGCCGGTGTGCAGCCGTGCCCCGGCGTGGACGGCGCGCGCCGCGAGCAGGGCGTCGAAGTCCTCGCGGGTGCGGGTCAGGCCGAAGTCCGGGTAGCGGGTGCTCTCCGGCCAGTCGCACTCCAGCCGGGTCCGGCCCGACACCAGGCGCAGTCCGCGGTTGCGCTGCCAGCCGTCGGCCGTGATGTCCACCCCCATGCGCAGCAACTGGCGCACCGCCCGGGGGGTGAGGCCGTCTCCGCACACCTTCTCCCGGGGGAGCCGGGACTTCTCCAGGAGCAGTACCCGGAGGCCGTGCGCGGCCAGGTGGTAGGCGGTGCTGGAGCCGGCGGGACCGGCTCCCACCACGATGACATCCGCATCAGCTGCCGGGACCAGCGTCACCTCGGTGGCTCCTCACTGCCCTGGCCGTCGCCGGGCCCGCGACCGGACGCGCGGCGGGCACCGGGCCGCGGCGTGGCGGTGGTGCTCCTCGCGCCGCCACCCGCCGGGCGACGCGACCTGCGTCGTGCGGGCCGGAGCCGCGCCGGTCCGGTGTCCGCCGTCCCGCGCCGCTCTCGGCTGCCGTGTGGCACGGCACTGACCACCAGGGTCGGTGCCGCGGGCGGGGCGGGCAACGCGGGGCACGCACACGGATGACGGCGGCGCGTGCAGCGCCCGCCGGGGAGGGGTGACGACCGCGCCGGCCTCGCCGAGCGGCTCGGCCCCGGGCACCGCGGGCCCGGAGACCGCGGGGGAGGGGAGGCGCGGGCCGGATCACCCGCGGGCGCAGTCGGGGCACCGGCCCCGGTAGGTCACCTCGACCTCGGAGACGGTGAAGCCGAACCGCTCGGAGTCGGGCAGTCCGGCCAGCGGGTCACTGCCGGGCCGGACGTCGCGGACGGTGCCGCAGCCCGAGCACACCAGGTGCTGGTGGGGGTGGTGGGCGTTGGGGTCGTAGCGCTTGGCGCGGCCGTCGGTGACCACCTCCAGCACCTCGCCCAGCGAGACGAGTTCGCCGAGCGTGTTGTAGACGGTCGCGCGCGAGATCTCCGGCAGCCGGGCGGTGGCGCGGGCGAGTACCTCGTCCGCGGTGAGGTGCACGTGTTCGCCGTCGAGTACCTCGGCCACCACCCGGCGCTGGGCGGTCAGTCGCCAGCCACGTCCGCGAAGCCGTTGCAGCAGGTCACTCATGCCCACCAGCCCATCTCCGCCCCGTCCGGAAAATGAATCCGTACGAGTCTGGTTGCCGTATTGACTTGGACTTGGTCCATCGTAGGATCGGTTCCTGCGAGAGCCAAGGGACAGCACGACAGCGGGGAAGAGCCTGTGACGGTTCAGGAGACGGGTCTGCTCGCCACCGGATCCGGTGCCCCGGTCGCGGAGGACCGCACGCGCGACCGGACGGACATCGGCGGGCCGGCGCCGATACCGGACCGGGTCGCGCCCGGACGGCCCGCCCCCGCCCGTCCGCGCCTCGACCGGGCGCGGGCCGGCGACCGTCCCGCCGTCGCGGTGACCGGCCCGGCGGTGACCGGGTGCGCGTGCCGTACCGTCCCGACCGTCCTGCCGGCCGTGCCCGGGAACCGTCACGCGCCCGCCGCCCGGGGACCCGCCCGCCCGGCGGCCCCGGCCGCTCGCCCCCGCCGCCCGGAGGAGCGCACCCGCGCCGGCCATCCGCACCCCGGCCGCCGGCCGTGAGGTGCCGTCGCCGGTGCCGGCCCCACGGCCGGTGAGCTGTCCCACCGGCCCGGTTCCGACTCCCCCGGCGCGTCCGCCGACGTGGCCGGGGTGATCCGCCGGGGCCCGCGCCCCGGCCGTTCCGCCCGCAGTTCCGAGCACCGTGATCCGCCTAGTCCGGAAGGATTCCCATGTCGGAGAACCATGATGCGATCGTCACAGACGCGAAGACTGAGGGCGAGGGAGGCTGCCCGGTCGCGCACGGGCGGGCACCGCACCCGACGCAGGGCGGCGGCAACCGCCAGTGGTGGCCGGAGCGGCTCAACCTGAGGATCCTGGCCAAGAACCCCGCCGTGGCCAACCCCCTCGGCGCGGAGTTCGACTACGGCCGGGCCTTCCAGGACCTGGACCTGCCGGCCGTCAAGCGGGACATCGCGGAGGTGCTGACGACCTCCCAGGACTGGTGGCCGGCCGACTTCGGCCACTACGGCCCGTTCATCATCCGGATGGCGTGGCACAGCGCCGGCACCTACCGGATCAGCGACGGCCGCGGCGGCGCCGGAGCCGGTCAGCAGCGCTTCGCCCCGCTCAACAGCTGGCCGGACAACGGCAACCTGGACAAGGCGCGCCGCCTGCTGTGGCCGGTGAAGAAGAAGTACGGCCGGAACCTCTCCTGGGCCGACCTGCTGATCCTCGCCGGCAACGTCGCCCTGGAGTCGATGGGCTTCGAGACCTTCGGCTTCGCCGGTGGCCGCGAGGACGTCTGGGAGCCCGACGAGGACGTCTACTGGGGCCCGGAGACGACCTGGCTGGGAGACGAGCGCTACACCGGCGACCGGGAGCTGGAGAACCCCCTCGGCGCGGTCCAGATGGGCCTCATCTACGTCAACCCCGAGGGCCCCAACGGCAACCCGGACCCGATCGCCGCCGCCCGCGACATCCGCGAGACGTTCCGCCGGATGGCGATGAACGACGAGGAGACGGTCGCCCTGATCGCCGGCGGCCACACCTTCGGCAAGACCCACGGCGCGGGCCCGGCGGACGCCGTCGGCCCGGACCCGGAGGCCGCCCCGATCGAACAGCAGGGCTTCGGCTGGAAGAGCGTCCACGGCACCGGCAAGGGCGCCGACGCGATCACCAGTGGGCTGGAGGGTATCTGGACCAACACCCCGACCACCTGGGACAACAGCTTCTTCGAGATCCTCTTCGGCTACGAGTGGGAGCTGTTCAAGAGCCCCGCCGGCGCGCACCAGTGGCGGCCCAAGGACGGCGCCGGTGCGGGCACCGTGCCGGACGCCCACGACCCGGCGAAGAGCCACGCCCCGACCATGCTCACCACGGACCTCTCGCTGCGGTTCGATCCGGCCTACGAGCAGATCTCCCGGCGCTTCCTGGAGAACCCCGACGAGTTCGCGGACGCCTTCGCGCGCGCGTGGTTCAAGCTGACCCACCGCGACATGGGCCCGGTCGCCCGCTACCTCGGTCCGGAGGTCCCCGGCGAGACGCTGCTGTGGCAGGACCCGCTGCCGCAGGCGACGCACGAGCCGGTCGGTGCCGAGGAGATCGCCGCTCTCAAGGAGCAGGTCCTCGCCTCCGGCCTGTCGGTGTCCCAGCTGGTCTCGACCGCGTGGGCCTCGGCCTCGTCCTTCCGCGGCAGCGACAAGCGCGGCGGTGCCAACGGCGCGCGCATCCGCCTGCAGCCGCAGAGCGGCTGGGAGGTCAACGACCCCGACGAGCTGGCGACCGTGCTGCGCACCCTGGAGGGCATCCGGCAGTCCTTCAACGCGGGCGGCAAGCAGATCTCCCTCGCCGACCTCATCGTCCTCGCCGGCGCCGCGGGCGTCGAGAAGGCGGCCGGGGACGCCGGCCACGAGGTGGAGGTCCCGTTCACCCCGGGCCGGGTGGACGCCTCCCAGGAGCAGACGGACGTCGAGTCGTTCGCCGCGCTGGAGCCGACCGCAGACGGTTTCCGCAACTACCTGGGCAAGGGCAACCGGCTGCCGGCCGAGTACCTGCTGATCGACCGGGCGAACCTGCTGACCCTGAGCGCTCCCGAACTGACGGTGCTGGTCGGCGGTCTGCGGGTGCTGGGCGCGAACCACGGGCAGTCCCGGCACGGGGTGCTCACCGACACCCCGGGGGTCCTGACCAACGACTTCTTCGTCAACCTGCTCGACCTGGACACGACGTGGCAGGCGACGTCCGAGGACCAGAACACGTTCGAGGCGCGGGACGCCGCCACGGGCGAGGTGAAGTGGACCGGCACCCGCGCCGACCTGGTCTTCGGGTCGAACTCCGAACTGCGGGCGCTCGCGGAGGTCTACGCGAGTGACGACGCGCGGGAGAAGTTCGTGCGGGACTTCGTCGCCGCGTGGGACAAGGTGATGAACCTCGACCGGTTCGACCTCGTCCGGTCCTGAGCCCGCCGTCCGGGCCGGCCGCACCGGCCGGCCCGGACGTCCGTGCCCCGCGCCGTGGTGGGCGTTCCGGCGCGGACATGGTGCCGGCATCCTGTCTTCCGGCCCCGGACGGCGAGTGATGCGCCCGCTGCTCAGTCCAGCAGGACGCCGGGGTTGAGGATGCCGTGCGGGTCCAGCGCGCGCTTGGCGGCACGCAGGGCGAGGGCGAAGGGTTCGGGGCGCTGGCGGTCGTAGCCGGGGCGGTGGTCGCGGCCGACCGCGTGGTGATGGGTGACGGTGGCCCGGTGGCGATGCAGCACCTCGCTCGCCACGGCCTTGAGGTGGTCCCAGACGGCGACCTCGTCGCCGGGGCGGCCGGCGGCGAGGACCGTGAAATAGGGCGCCGCGCCGTCCGGGTACACATGGGTGAGACGGCAGTTGACGGTGGCGGGGTGCCCGGTGGCCGCGCGCGCGCGGCGGCGCCGACCTCGCTGCGGACGGCGTCGACCAGGCCCGGCAGCAGGTCCCAGGTGGTGGCGGTCTCGAACGTCTCGACGACCGCTCCCATCCGGGCCAGGCCGTCGCGCAGATAGGGCATGCGCAGGAAGGCCGACCGCCAGGCGGCCACGGCGGCGCCGGCCGGGGCGCCGTCCGCCGCGGAGGGACCGGTGCCGCGTCCGCCGTGTGCCCGGGCCAGCTCCAGGGCCTGGGCGAGAGCGGCGGCCACCGGAGCGGTGGCCGACTCGAAACCGAGCACGAGCACGGCGGACCCGTCCGCGGCGGCCCCGGCCAGGGCGGCCTCACCGGGGTCGAGCAGGCGGCAGTTGGCGGGCTCCAGACCGGACCGGGCCAGGACGCGCACCGCCTCCAGCGCGGCGTGGAAGTCGGCGAACGCCACCGTGGCGGAGGCCTTGTGGCGGGGGCGGTCCTGTAGCCGCACCCACGCCTCGGTGATGATGCCGAGGATGCCTTCGGAACCGAGGAAGAGCCGGTCGGGGGAGGGCCCGGCACCGGACGCGGGCAGGCGCCAGGACTCACCGGTGCCGGCCGGGGTGACCACGCGCAGGGACTGGGTGAAGTCGTCGATGCGGGTGCGGACGGTGGAGTAGTGGCCGCCCGCCCGGGTGGCGAGCCAGCCGCCGAGGGTGGAGAACTCGAAGCTCTGCGGGAAGTGGCGCAGGGTCAGGCCGTGGGGCCGCAGCCGGTCCTCCAGAGCCGGGCCGAGGGCGCCGGCCTGGACGCGGGCGGCACGGCCGGCGGTGTCGATCTCCCGCACCCGGCCCATGGCGGTGAGGTCGAGGGAGAGCACCGCGCGATGGGTGTCGCCGCGGTACTCCACGCCCCCGGTGACCGAGGACCCGCCGCCGTAGGGGATGACGGCGACGCCGTGCCGGCCGGCCCACTCCAGCAGGTCCGCCACGTCCTGGTCGCGGGTGGGGTGGGCGACCAGGTCGGGGATCCGGCCCGGGCGGCCGCGCAGGGCGCGGATGACGTCGCGATAGGCCTTGCCCATGGCGTGGGCGGCGCGCGCCTCCGGGGCGGTGGTGACCAGATGCGCGAGGCTGCGCGGGGGTTGGGTGGCGGGGCGGCCGATGCGCAGGTCGGCGATCCGGGGGAGCGGCAGGGGCCGGCCGAGCGTGCCGGGGAGCAGGGCCCCCAGTCGGACGCACTCGGCGTCGTCGGGGTGGGCGTCGGCCCAGCCCCATCCCCACCAGGAGCGCGGGCGGGAGCCGGGGGACGCGCTCGCGGCTTGGGTCATGGGTCCTCCGGGGCGCGGAAGAGGAATTTACCTATAGGTAAATTACCGTAGGGTAAATTGGCTTGTATGACCACCCCCAAGGGCAGGGCCGGCACGAAGGGTGTCCCGCGGGCACAACGCGAGCGGCAGATCCTGGCCGCCGCCACCGAGGAGTTCGGCCGACGCGGCTACGAAGCCGCGTCACTGGCCGCCATCGCCGCCCGCGTCGGCGTCACCAAGACCCTGCTGCACCAGTACTTCGGCGCCAAACAGGACCTCTACCTCGCCTGCCTCACCCCGATCGGCGACCGGCTGCTGGACGCCGTGCGCACCGCGATGGACGAGGGCGGAGGGGCCATGCCGCGCACCCCGCTGCTCGTGCTGCGCAACATCTTCACCGCCCTCGAAGGCCGGCGCGAGGCGTGGTTCGTGCTCTACGACGCCACCCTGCCCGCCGGCGGCGAGGCCGCCCGGGCCGCGGCCCGCTACCGCGAGGCGATCGACCGGCTCGCCGCTCGCGGCACCGCCGACCTGCTGCGCGCGGCCGGCTCCGGCGACGCCCTGGACGCCGAGGCGCTCAGTCACGCCTGGCGCGGCATGGTCACCGCGCTGGTCCGCTGGTGGATCAGACACCCCGACCAGTCCCCGCAGGCCATGGCGGACCGCTGTGCCCGCCTCTTCGCCGCCGCCGGCCGGGCCTTCGGCTGACGGCCCCGGCCGGCTCCGCCCGGGAGCCGGCCGGGGCGCCGCGGCCGGCTCAGACCACCGCCTCCCGCTCGGCCCCGGGCAGTGCGTGCCCGGCCGCCGGCGGGGCGAACTGCGTGCGGTACAGCTCGGCGTAACGGCCGTCGAGGGCCAGCAGTTCGTCGTGGGTGCCGCGTTCGACGATGCGTCCGCCCTCCACCACGAGGATCTGGTCGGCGGCGCGGACCGTGGAGAGCCGGTGGGCGATCACCACGGCGGTGCGGCCCTCCAGCGCCTCGGTGAGTGCCTCCTGCACGGCGGCCTCGGAGGTGTTGTCGAGGTGCGCGGTGGCCTCGTCGAGGATCACCACGCGCTGCCGGGCCAGCAGCAGCCGGGCGATGGTCATGCGCTGGCGCTCCCCGCCGGAGAGCCGGTACCCGCGCTCGCCGACCACGGTGTCGAGCCCGTCGGGCAGGGCGCGCACCAGGTCCTCCAGGCGGGCCCGCCGCAGCACGTCCCACAGCTCGGGATCCGTCGCCCCGGGCCGGGCGAGGAGCAGATTGGCGCGGACGGTGTCGTGGAAGAGATGGCCGTCCTGGGTGACCATGCCGAGCGTGCCCCGCAGGGACGCCGCCGTCAGATCGCGTACGTCGACGCCCCCGACGCGCACGGCGCCCTCGTCGGCGTCGTACAGCCGGGGCAGCAACTGAGCGATCGTCGACTTGCCGGCGCCGGAGGAGCCGACGAGGGCCACCGTCTGCCCCGGTTCGGCTCGGAACGAGATGCCGCGCAGCACCTCGGCGCCGCCCCGCGTGTCGAGGGTCGCGACCTCCTCCAGGGAGGCGAGGGAGACCTTGTCGGCGGTCGGGTAGCCGAAGCGGACGTCCGTGAACTCGACCGAGACGGGCCCGTCCGGCACCGGCCGGGCGCCGGGCTTCTCCTCGATCAGCGGCTTGAGGTCCAGCACCTCGAAGACCCGCTCGAAGGAGACCAGGGCGCTCATGACGTCCACCCGGGCCCCGGCGAGCGAGGTGAGCGGCGCGTACAGGCGCGTGAGGAGCAGGGCCAGGGAGACGACCGCGCCCGGGTCGAGGGAGCCGCGCAACGCGAACCAGCCGCCGAGGCCGTAGACCAGGGCGAGCGCGAGCGCGGAGACCAGCGTGAGCGCCGTGATGAAGGCGGACTGCGCCATCGCCGTCCGTACGCCGATGTCCCGCACCCGCCGGGCCCGGGCCGCGAACTCCACCGACTCCTCCTCGGGCCGCCCGAAGAGCTTCACCAGGGTGGCGCCCGGCGCCGAGAACCGTTCGGTCATCCGCGTGCCCATGGCGGCGTTGAGGTCGGCGGCTTCCCGCTGCAGCCTCGCCATCCGGCCGCCCATGCGGCGGGCGGGCACCACGAACACCGGCAGCAGGACCAGTGCGAGCAGGGTGACCTGCCAGGACAGGGTCAGCATCACGGCGAGCGTGAGCAGCAGCGTCACCAGGTTGCCGACGGCTCCGGAGAGCGTGTTGCTGAAGGCGCGCTGCGCCCCGATCACGTCGTTGTTGAGACGGCTGACGAGCGCGCCGGTGCGGGTCCGGGTGAAGAACGCCACCGGCATGCGCTGGACGTGGTCGAAGACCGCGGTCCGCAGGTCCAGGATCAGCCCCTCCCCGAGAGTCGCCGACAGCCAGCGGTTCAGCAGGCCGAGCGCGGCCTCGCCGACCGCGATCGCGGCGATCAGCAGCGAGAGGCGGACCACCACGTCCGAGTCGTCGCCCTGCACGATCGCGTTGACGACCCGTCCGGCGAGCACCGGCGTCGCCACGGCGAGGAGCGCGCCCGCGATGCTGAGCAGCACGAACTGGACGATGCGGCGCCGGTGCGGGCGGGCGAAGGCGCCGATCCGGCGCAGGGTGGCGCGGGCCAGGGGGCGGCTGCCCCGCTGGGCGTTCATGACGCTGTGCAGCTGCGTCCAGGCTGTGGTCTCCATGCTCATGAGAGGACGGTAGAACCTGAAGCTTCCTTCAAGTCAACGGCGGCCGCGGCGAACGGGCGCGTCGCGCCCCGGAACCGGGCCGGCGGCCGGGGCGTCAACGGCGCGCGGTGCGGGCGGGGGTGACCGGGCGACGGGGAACCGCGCCCACCGCCCGGGAGCCCGGCGGCCACCCGGGCACGACGCGGCCCCGGCCCGGGCCCGCGTCACGTAGGATCTCCGCGCTCTGCCCGGCTGACCTCGGCACCTCGGCGTACCGGACCCCAGGCCGCCGGGCGGGACGGCCCGGGTCGCTGCCGGTCCGGACCGTGACGACGCCGCTCGGGCGCGCCGGGAACAGACGGCCCCTCCCGCGGGGGCAGCACGAGGAGAAGATCGCCTGTCATGACCGCCAAGCACACGCCGTTCGACGAACTGGACCGAAAGATCGTCGCGGCCCTGATCGCGAACGCCCGGGCGAGCTTCGCCGAGATCGGCGCGGCCATCGGCCTGTCGGCCACCGCCGTCAAACGCCGGGTGGACCGGCTCCGCGCGGCCGACGTGATCACCGGTTTCAGCGCCACGGTCAGGCCGGCCGCGCTCGGCTGGCGCACCGAGGCGTACATCGAGGTCTACTGCGACGGCGCGGCGCCGCCCAGGCGGCTCGCGGAGGTCGCGCGCAAGTACCCGGAGATCACGGCGGCCATGACGGTGACCGGCGCGGCCGACGCGCTGCTGCACATCAGGGCCACCGACGTGGGGCACTTCGAGGAGGTGCTGGAGCAGATCCGCAGCGAGCCGTTCATCCGCAAGACGATCAGTTACATGGTGCTGTCCCACCTGCTGCCGGAGAGCCCGGAGGCGGGGGCCAGCGCCTCGGT
This sequence comes from Streptomyces sp. NPDC018031, assembly GCF_044327625.1. Taxonomy (NCBI): domain Bacteria; kingdom Bacillati; phylum Actinomycetota; class Actinomycetes; order Kitasatosporales; family Streptomycetaceae; genus Streptomyces; species Streptomyces sp. NPDC018031. The sequence continues at coordinate 144,216 of NZ_JBIRFT010000010.1, read as the reverse complement.
GCCGGACACCGTCTCCGGCGAGGCGGCAGGCGACGCAGTAAACGTGCTCTGACCTGCCGATCCACGCAGCATTCCTGCGTATGTGCGCAGCTTCTCTTTCTTGTCGTGTGCGGCGGCCGCTTTCTACCGTGGGAGCACCCCCAGTCGTCACCGCAGAAGGCGGAGGGATACCCCGTGCCCGAAAGACGTGCCCCGCACCCCCGTGACCGGCGACCCCGGCGCTATGTGATGTGTGAGCCCCGCTACTTCGACGTGCGCTACGCCATCAACCCGTGGATGGACACCGAGACCCCGGTCGACCTCCCGCTCGCCCGCGAGCAGTGGCAGAGCCTGGTGCAGGCCTACCGGGACCACGGCCACACGGTGGAGCTGGTGGCCCCGGTGGCGGGCCTGCCCGACATGGTGTTCGCCGCGAACGCCGCCGTCGTCATGGACGGCCGGGTGTTCGGCTCGTCCTTCCACGCGCCCGAGCGGCGCCTGGAGTCCGTGGAGTACGAGACCTGGTTCAAGACCGCCGGGTACGAGGTCCACCGGCCCGGATCGGTCTGCGAGGGCGAGGGCGACCTGGTGCCCGCCGGCCGCTTCCTCCTGGCGGGCACCGGCTTCCGCACCCAGCCGGCGGCCCACCGCGAGGCGCAGGAGTTCTTCGGCAGGCCGACGATCAGCCTCCAGCTGGTCGACCCCCGCTTCTACCACCTGGACACCGCCCTGTTCTACCTCGGTGAGGAGGGCGGCGAAGGGGACGGCGGCGCGGGCGGGGAGAACATCGCCTACTACCCGGCGGCGTTCTCCCCGGGCAGCCGGGAGGTCCTCCGCCGGCTCTACCCGCGAGCGGTGGTCGCCACCGAGGCGGACGCGCTGACGTTCGGCCTCAACTCCGTCTCCGACGGCCGCCACGTCTTCATCGACCCGCAGGCCCGCGACCTCATCGGTCAGCTCGCCGACCGCGGCTACGTCCCCGTCCCCGTCGACCTGTCGGAGTTCCGCAAGTCCGGCGGCGGCATCAAGTGCTGCACCCAGGAGATCCGCTGATGACCAGTCCCACCACCGTCGTCCCCGAGCAGCCGGCCGGCTCCGGGCCCGCGCCCGAGACGCGTTCCTCGGCGCAGCTGATCCGTGCCGAGGCCCCGGTGCTCGCGCACAACTACCACCCGCTGCCCGTGGTCGTGGCCCGTGCCGAGGGCACCTGGGTCGAGGACGTCGAGGGCCGCCGCTACCTCGACATGCTGGCCGGCTACTCGGCCCTCAACTTCGGCCACCGCCACCCGGCCCTCGTCGAAGCCGCGCACCGCCAGCTCGGCGAGGTCACGCTCACCTCGCGCGCCTTCCACCACGACCGGCTGGCCGGCTTCGCCGAGCGCCTGGCCGAGCTCACCGGCCTCGACATGGTGCTGCCGATGAACACCGGCGCCGAAGCGGTGGAGAGCGCCGTCAAGGTGGCCCGCAAATGGGCCTACGAGGTCAAGGGCGTGGCACCGGACCGGGCGACCATCGTCGTCGCCGACGGCAACTTCCACGGCCGCACGACGACGATCGTGAGCTTCTCCACCGACGAGACGGCCCGCACCGGTTTCGGGCCCTTCACCCCCGGCTTCCGGGTCGTCCCGTACAACGACCTCGCCGCGCTGGAGGCGGCCGTGGACGAGACGACGGCCGCCGTGCTCATCGAGCCCATCCAGGGCGAGGCGGGCGTCCTCATCCCGGACGACGGCTACCTCACCGGTGTCCGTGAACTCACCCGGCGCGCCGGGTGCCTCTTCATCGCCGACGAGATCCAGTCGGGTCTCGGGCGCACCGGCCGCACGCTGGCCGTCGACCACGAGTCGGTGGTGCCGGACGTCCTGCTCCTGGGCAAGGCCCTGGGCGGCGGCATCGTCCCGGTCTCCGCGGTGGTCGCCCGCCGCGAGGTGCTCTCCGTGCTGCGGCCCGGTGAGCACGGCTCGACGTTCGGCGGCAACCCGCTGGCGGCGGCCGTCGGTTCGGCGGTCCTCGACCTGCTGGCCACCGGCGAGTTCCAGCGGCGGGCCGCGGAGCTGGGCGAGGTGCTGGACCGGGGACTGGCCGAGCTCACCGGCGCGGGCGTCACGGCCTACCGGGCCCGCGGGCTCTGGGCGGGCGTGGACGTCGACCCGGCCCTCGGCACCGGGCGGGAGATCAGCGAACGGCTTCTCGCCGAAGGCGTGCTGGTCAAGGACACCCATGGATCCACCATCCGGCTGGCGCCGCCGCTGACCATCACGGAGGAGGAACTGGAGTCCGCGCTCGCGGCCCTGCGGAAGGTGCTGGCCTGACGGCGGCCGGCACCTGACGAGCCGGCGGCCGCCGCGCGACCGGCACCCCGCCTCCCCGGGGGGTCACGGTCGCGCGACCGGCCGTACGGCGGGGGCGGCACCGGCACCGCACGGGCTGCCCGTGCGGACACGCCCCGTGCGGACACGCCCGTCCCCCGACCTCCGCGCGGGTGGCGGTGCGGGGCGTCCGCGGCCGGGCCCCTGACGGGGCCCGGCCGGACCGCGGCAGGTCTCCCATGGCCGCCCGCCCGGTGTTCTGTGACACTGGGAGACGCGCGTGCGACGGCGTTCGCGCGCCGGGCGGCGGCCGGACCACCGGGCCCGCGGCCGGCCCGTCACCGCGGTCGCCCGAGAGTCCGTGCGGCCCCGCCGGCCAACCCCGCGGATGCCGCCGGGGGAGTGGGACGCGGGACGCCACGCGCCCACCGCCACCCGCCGGCTCCCCGGAAGCGCAAGGTATGGACTCCCACGACACCGCCCCCCGGAGCGCCCGCCGGGACCAGGTGACCGAGGCGTTCTTCGCCCTGCACCACGGTCTGCCCCGGCAGGGCCCCGGCTCGGACGCCACCACCCGGCTCCTGCTGGCACGTGCCCGGCCGCTGCCCGGCCGGCCGCGGGTGCTGGACGCGGGCTGCGGTGGCGGCCCCGCCACGCTGCTGCTCGCCGAGGAGGCCGGCGCGCGGGTGACCGCCGTCGACCTGCACCAGCCCTTCCTGGACGAACTCGCCGCCGAGGCGGCCCGGCGTGGCCTGGACGGACGGGTCACGGTGCTGAACCGCCGGATGGAACAGCCGGCCCTCCCCGACCGGAGCTTCGACGTCATCTGGGCCGAGAGTTCGGTCTACGCCGTCGGCTTCGACACCGCGCTGCGGGTCTGGCGCCGCCTGCTCGCCCCCGGCGGCGTCCTCGCGGTCACCGAGATGGAATGGGCCACCACCCGTCCCTCCGCGGAAGCGCTCTCCCACTGGGCGGAGCACTGCCCGCTGCGCACCGGCGCCGCCAACGAGGCCGCCGCCCGGGCCGCCGGCTACCGGGTCGACGCCCACTGGGCGATGCCGGAGAGCGACTGGTGGACCGAGTACTACACCCCGCTGACCGCCCGCATCGCCGCCGCCGACCCGGCCCGCCCCGGCATGCGCGAGACGCTGGCCGCCGTGCGGAAGGAGATCGGACTGCGGCGCCGGCACGGCGCCGACTACCGCTACGCCGCCTACCTGTTCCGCACCGGGGCGGAGCACCGGGCGCACCCGGACGACTGAGCCGGAACCGGCGCCCGCGTCCCGGTGGGCACTCGCCGCGCCCGCACCGCCTGCGGGTCCGTTCTCCGGACGTCCCCCGGGGGGCGCGGTTCCGGGCCCGGCGGTAGGCGGTGCATCCTGTGGTGGTCTGACGGGGTCGCGCTCCGGCCCGGCCCCCAAGGACCGCCGGGAGGCCCGTGGCCGTGAGGGGAGGGGGGACGGTGGACCGTCGGTCGGCGAAGCCCGTCGTGACACTGGAGGAACTCAGCGCCCTGGAGGACGAGGCGCGGGCCCGGCGAGAGCTCGCCGGCAGGGACCCGGCGGCACATCTCGCCGCACTCGCCGAAACCCTCAACACGCTCTGCCGGAAGCGGAACTCCCGAGCCCTGCGCAGCGGTCTGCCGGGCAGCTGGGACGACCTGCTGATCCCCTACGAGGAGGCGGTCACCGTCCACCGGACGCTGGCCGGGACCGCCCCGGACCGCTTCCTGCCCGGGCTCGCCGAGAGCCTGCACAACGTCGCTCTCCCGCTGGGTGAGGTGGGCCGGCTGCCGGACGCGGTGTCCTGTCGGGAGGAGGCCGTCGCCCTGTACCGGACGCTGGCCGCGACCGACCCCGCCGGATATCTGCCGCGTCTCGGGTGGACCTTGCGGGACCTGGCCGTCGACCTGCGGGAGCTGGGACGGGGAGCCGCCTCCGAGGCGGCCCGCACCGAAGCCGAGCACATCCGCCGCACGCCGGCCGGCCCGGCCTCCTGAACCGGGCCCGCGACACGGTCCGGGACCCTCCGGCGCACGGCGCCCCGCGTCGCGGTCAACCGTGGTCGTCGGAGCGGCCGGAGTCGTCGTCTCCCGCCCCGGACGGGCCGGGAGCGGGCCCGGCGGCGCCGGGAGTGGTCCGGGGATGCCCGGTATCGGCCGCGACCGGCCCCGGGGTGTCCCTCGCGGCGGCGAGGACGGCCAGCACGGCCAGCACCACCACCGCGACACCGAGCACCAGGGCGACCGCGGACGGGGTGGGGTAGTTCCACAGCAGCAGCGTCAGCACCGCCAGGCCGCAGACGACTCCCGCCGTGTGTCTGCGGTGGCGGTCGAGCCAGGACCCCAGGCCGTCGGTGCGCACGCCGGCCCTGGCGAGCGCCTGCCCGGTGCTCTCGGTACCCCGGCGGGCCAGCCGGCGCAGTGCGCGCGCCCCGCGTCCCGGGCCGATCAGATAGCCGGCGACCACCAGGATCGCGCAGATGACCAGCATGGTGCGGGTGCTGTCCTGCAGGAACCGGACGAAGGTGTCGTAGATGGCGGCCGCGGCGTCCTGCGACTGCGCCTTGCGCGGGACGGAGTCCAGGTACACCCCGCGCAGCACGGCGAGCGCGATCAGCAGAGCCACCATCATCACCCCCACACCGACGCCCACCGTCATCAGCGCGACGCGGTGCGCGGGCGTGACCCACACGGCGAGTGCGGCGAGGACGACGATCAGCACCGGCAGCCAGAAGCCCAGGAGGTCCAGCAGGCGCATGAGGTCCTGCGCCTCGTCCAGCTTGTCCGTCTGCACCAGCACGATCGTCCCCTCGGCGTCGGGGATCCGAGCGGCCGCGTCCAGGCCGGCGTCGACGAGTTCGTCCCGCACCTGGTCGACGACGGTGCCCAGGTCCACGGTGATCACGCCGTCCGTGGTGTCGATGGCGTCACCGCCCTCGCCGGTGAGCACCTTGACGACTTCCGCGTGGGCGCGCCGGTTGGCGGTCTCCCACGCCTGGGCGAACCGGTCGCTGGTGACGACGTTCGACACCACGCCGTCGATCACACGGAGGACCGCGATGTCCAGGAGGCCGCCGAGCGCATCGGCCCGGTCGACCACGGCGGGCGGTGCGCCGCTCCGCCGGAGAGCGTCGGCCAGGGCTGTGGCGATCTCCTCGGTGTCGACGTTGTCGGCGATCCGGTCGGTCAGCCGGTCGGTCAGCTCGCGCTGGACCGCCGGGTCCCTGGCGATCGGCGCGACGGTCTTGACGTACCGGCCGGTGTCGGTGATCTCGGAGTCCACCCAGGCGGCCACCACACTGAGCGGGGCGAGGAGGATGGTCAGAGCCATCAGGACCGATCCGCACGCGTAGCGCAGCCCCCGGTGCCGCATGGCCTTGGCGCGCCGGAGGCGCTCGTACTCGGATCGCTCGTCGGCGTTCAGGGGCCGGGGGCCGCCGGGCGCGGAGTACGCGGAGGAGGGCATGGGGTCGTTCCTGCCTGCAGATCCTCACAAGGAATCCCCTGGCCCGTGCCCCGTCCTCGGCCGCTTCCGAGGACGACGGAAGCGGCCGGGCCGGGAACGACCCCATGGGCATCCCCATGATCCGCATTGCGGAACGTCGATACATCCCCCAAATTGATGAATTTACCCCTTTTGTGAAAAAATCGGTCAGAAAGCTCGATCGTTCGACCGTCGGATGACGTCATCCGACAACGCAGCGCGGTGGCCCTCGGCGACGGCGGGTGCCGGACCGGGCCGCGGGACACCAGGCGCCGGGAGTCGGCCTGCTCCAGGAAGGAAGACCTGTGATGAGCTGGGCATCGTGGACCACGACGGGGGTGATCGCCGGCGCGGGAGGGGTGCGCACGGAAGAGGCGGGGGTGCTCAGGGGCGAGCTGAACGTCCACACGACCTGGGCCGTCGACCATGTGGACGTGACCGTTCAGTACAGCGGAGCCGCCGAGTGGTTCACCGTCGCGGGCAGCCCGGTCGGCTGCGACTCGGAAGGGTCGAGCAGGACCCTGCACCAGGCCATGGTCACCGCGGTGCGGGCCGGGACCGTCTCGTCCGTCGAGGAGGTCAGGGCCAACTGCCTGCCCCTGGGGCGCTGACGGAGCGCGGCGGGCCGGTGGCCACCGGCCCGCCGCGCTCGACCGGCCGCGACCGCGCCCGCTGGGACCCCGGCGGTGCCGGTCAGCCGGACGCGGGTGCGCACAGCGCCGTGTCGACCACCCCGAGGAGCGCGGCGGCGCTCGCGTCGGTGGCCGGTGTCTCGTTGACCACGACGGTCACCCGGCGGCCGTCGGGCGCGACCGCCCCGATGGCGTGGTGGCCGGCCCGGGTGGAGCCGGTGTGCCCGGTCCAGCGTCCGCCGCAGGAGAGCGGTGAGGTGATCAGACCGAGTCCGTAGCGGCCGTGCGGGCCCAACCGGTCCGGATCACCGGGCACCGTGTCCCGCATCTCGGCCGGCCGTGCGGCGGAGAGCAGCCGGCCGTCCAGCAGGGCGGCGAAGAACCGGTTCACGTCCGCCGGCGTGGAGATCAGCGCGCCCCCGGTGCCGCCGGCGGACGTGTTCCACCGGGTGCCGTCGGCGCGGACGGCGGTACCGTCCCGTTCCGCGGTGAAGTAGCTGCACGAGTGCCGGCCGCGGACGTGTTCGGAGCGGCCGGGCCAGTAGGTGCCGTGAAGACGCGACGGCCGGACGATCCGCCGGGTGATCTCCACCTCGGCCGGGCCGCCGGTGACCCTCTCGATCAGCAGGCCGGCCAGGACCGTCTGACCAGACCGGCCGTGTCCGGATGTGACAGAACACCGTCATTGTGGTCATGCCCGGGTGGGAGCGACGATGGGGCCATGCCCAGCACCCGCCGCGTCGTCATCGCGGTCTTCCCCGATGTCGACCTGCTCGATGTCACCGGCCCCGCCGAGGTGTTCGCGCTGGCCAACCGGGAGACCGGCGGCCGGTCCGGCTACCGGGTCCAGCTCGCCGGCCGGACGCCCGGCGTGGTCACCACCTCGGCCGGCGTCCGGCTGGTCACCGACCTGGCCTTCGCGGAGGTCGACGGAGTACTGGACACGCTGCTGGTACCCGGCGCGGTGGACCTGCGCCCGGACGGGCCGGTCGCCCGGATCGACCAGGACGTGGTGGCGTGGCTGAAGACGGCCGCGCCACTGGCCCGGCGGGTGGCGTCGGTATGCGTGGGCGCGCACCTGCTGGCCGCGGCCGGACTGCTGGACGGCAGGACGGTCACCACCCACTGGTCGACCGCCGATCAACTGGCGGCCGACCACCCGCTGGTCACCGTGGACCCCGATCCGATCTTCCTGCGGTGCGGGAACGTGTGGACCGGGGCCGGCATCAGCGCCTGTATGGACCTCGCGCTGGCGCTGGTGGCCGAGGACCTGGGCGAGGAGGTCGCCCTCGCGGTGGCCCGGCAACTGGTGATGTACCTCAAGCGCCAGGGCGGTCAGAGCCAGTTCTCGGTCCCCCTGCGCCAGCCCCCGGCCTCCCGCAGGGACATCGACGAACTCCGGATGTTCATCGCGGACTCACTGGCCGGCGACCTGTCCGCGGCCGCCCTCGCGGCGCGGATGTGCCTGAGCGAGCGCCACTTCGCCCGGGTCTTCCGCCAGGAGACTGGCAGCACACCGGCCGCCTACGTCGAAGCCGCCCGGGTGGAGGCGGCCCGCCGTCTGCTGGAGAGCACCGACCGGCCCTTCGACGAGATCGCCACCGCCTGCGGACTCGGCTCGGTGGAAACACTCCACCGAGCGTTGCGCAAGCAGATCGGCACCACCCCGGCGGCCTACCGCCGCCGCTTCCGCACCACCGGCTGAACCCCGCCGTCCCTTCCCGGGGCACGCCCGGCCGGGCGTGCCCTCCTCCTCCCCTGCCCCGAAAAGGAGCCCCGTCATGACCGCTTCCCCCAGCCTGCGTGAGGTGATCGGCCTCGACGACCGGCTGCCCCGGCTCGCCGACGCCACCCTCGTCATGATCGATTTCCAGAACACCTACCGCACCGGTGTGATGGCCCTCGACGGCGCCGGGCCGGCCCTCGCGGCAGGGGCCCGGCTGCTGGCCGCCGCCCGCGCCGCGGGCACCCCGGTCGTCCACATCGTCAACGACGGCGGGGAGGGCACCCCGTACGACATCCGTGCCGAGATCGGCGCCATCAGCACCGAGGTCGCCCCCGCCGACGGCGAGCCCGTCGTGGTCAAGCAGTTTCCCGACGCCTTCCACGACACCGTTCTGGAGAAGACCCTGCGCGGACTCGGCGCGGGCAAGGACCTGGTGCTGGCCGGCTTCATGACCCACATGTGCGTCACCTTCACCGCCCAGGGCGCCTTCAAGCTCGGCTACCGCCCCACCGTCGTCGCCGAGGCCACCGCCACCCGGTCGCTGAACGCGCCCGACGGCACCGTCCTGCCCGCCACCACCCTCCACACGGCGGCCCTGACCACCATCGGCGATCTCTTCGGCACGGTCATCCCGACCGTCGAGGACCTCACCGCCCGGTAGGGCCGGGCCGGTTGCCTGGTCACGGAGGTGCCCCGCGGGTGCGTTCGCACGACCGCGGGGCACCGCTGCCGGTCCGGCGGGAGAGTCAGTCCCCGTCCGATCCGAAGGTGCGCAGCAGATCGGCGGCGACGCTCACGGCGATGGTCGCGGGTTCCTTGCCGGTGATGTCGGCCAGCCCGATCGGGGTCTTGATCCGATCGATGGTGGCCTCGTCGAAGCCGCCCTCGGTGGCCAGGCGTTTGCGGAACCGCACCCACTTGGCCGCCGACCCGATCAGCCCGATGGAGCCGAGGTGGCTGGTGCGCAGGGCGGCGTCGCACAGCGCGGCGTCCTCGGCGTGATCATGGGTCATGACCAGGATGTGGGTGCCGCGCGGCAACTCCGCCAGCACCTCCTCGGGCAGCAGCGGCGTGTGGTGCACGTGCAGCTGCGCCACCGCGTCCGCCAGCACCTCGAGCCGTTCCTCGGTGAGCATGTCCGAGCGGCTGTCGATCAGGTGGAGGTCGAGGTCCTGACGGGCCAGGATGCGCGCCAGTTCCAGCCCGACGTGCCCGACCCCGAAGATCGCTACCGCCCGTACCACCGGCAGCGGTTCGAGCAGCACCGAGACCGTGCCGCCGCAGCACTGCACGCCATGCTGGTTGGTCACCTTGTCGTTCAGCGCGAAATCGATCAGCTCCGGCTCCGGCTTGGACGCGGCGATCATCTCCCGCGCCCGGTCGATCGCGACCGCCTCGACATTGCCGCCACCGATCGAACCCCATGTCCCGGTCTGCCCCACCACGAGTTTCGCGCCGGCGTCGCGCGGGGCATGGCCGCGCACGGTCGCGACGGTCACCAGCACGCCGGACTCCCGGCGTGCTCGCAACCGTGCGACCGCGGCGACCCACGTCATGTCAGGCACCGCTCAACGCTTCGGAGACGGCCCGGACCCCGCCGTTGACGGCGGACCCGTTGACGGCCGATCCGTCGGGGGCGTGACCGTTCTCGGGGGTGTCGCTCCGGCGCGACTCCTGGACCGCCCAGTACACCGCCTCCGGCGTCGCGGGCGAGGCCAGATCGACACTGACCCCGCTCGGCCCGAACGCGGCGGCGGCCTGCCGCAACGCCTCCCGCACCGAGAACGCCAGCATCAGCGGAGGCTCACCGACCGCCTTGGATCCGTACACCGCCCCCTCTTCGGTGGCGTTCTCCAGCAGCGTGACGTTGAACTCCTCGGGCATCTCCGAGAAGCTCGGCAGCTTGTAGGTGCTCGCGGCCTGGGTCAGGAACCGGCCGCGGTTCGGGCCGTCGCCGGTGTCCCAGCGCAGGTCCTCGAGTGTCAGCCAGCCCGCGCCCTGCACGAAGCCGCCCTCGACCTGACCGATGTCGATCATCGGGGAGAGGCTCTCGCCGACGTCGTGCACGATGTCCACCCGCCGGATGCGGTACTTGCCGGTGAAGCCGTCCACCTCCACCTCGGTCGCCGCGGCGCCGTAGGCGAAGTACTTGAACGGCGTGCCCCGGAACGACTTCGCGTCCCAGTGCAGCCCCTCGGTCCGGTAGAAACCGGACGCCGACAGCTGGACCCGCTGGAAGTACGCGGTGTGCACCAGGTCGTCCCAGGCCAGCTCCCTTTCGCTGCCCAGAGCGCGCGCGACGCCCTCGACGATGCGCACGTCCGAGGCGTTCGCACCCAGCTGGGAGGCGGCCACCTGAAGCAGCCGCTCGCGCAGCTGCTCACAGGCGTCCTTGATCGCCCCACCGTTGAGGTCCGCCCCCGAACTGGCGGCGGTGGCCGAGGTGTTGGGCACCTTGTCGGTCCGCGTCGGGGCGAGGCGGACCTTGTGCAGCGGGATGCCCAGCGTGGTCGCGGCCACCTGCATCATCTTGGTGTGCAGGCCCTGGCCCATCTCGGTGCCGCCGTGGTTGATCAGGACCGAGCCGTCCTTGTAGATCAGCACCAGCGCGCCGCCCTGGTTGAAGGCGGTGAGGTTGAACGAGATGCCGAACTTGATGCCGGTGATCGCGAGGGCCCGCTTGGTGTGCGGGTGCGCGGCGTTGAAGGCCGCGATCTCGCGCTTGCGGTCGGCGACGCCGGCGTCCTTCTTCACCTGCTGCCAGACGGTGGCGATCCGTTCGGCCTGGGTGACCGGCTGGCCGTACGGCGTCGTCTGGCCCTGGCCCGGCTGGTAGAAGTTGCGCTCCCGCAGCTCCATGGGGTCCAGGCCGAGCCGCGGCGCGCAGCGGCCCAGGATGTCCTCGATCACCAGCATGCCCTGCGGTCCGCCGAAGCCGCGGAAAGCGGTGTTGGAGACCGTGTTGGTCTTGGCGATGCGACCGGCGACGCGCGCGTTGGGGATCCAGTAGGTGTTGTCGATGTGGCACAGCGCGCGGGCCAGCACCGGCTCGGACAGGTCCAGGCTCCAGCCGCCGTCCGCCGTCAGGGTGGCGTCCAGCGCCTGGATGCGGCCCTCGGCGTCGAAACCGATCTTCCACGTGGCGTGGAACCCGTGCCGCTTGCCGGACATGGTCATGTCCTGGGTCCGGTTGAGCCGGAACCGTACCGGCCGGCCGGTCAGCTTGGCGCCGAGCGCGGCGACGGCCGCGAACCCGTGCGGCTGCATCTCCTTGCCGCCGAAGCCGCCGCCCATCCGCAGGCACTGCACGGTCACCTCGTGAGAAGGCACACCGAGCACATGGGAGACGATCTCCTGGGTCTCCGACGGGTGCTGGGTGCTGCTCTGGATGAACACCTGCCCGTTCTCGTCGATCAGGGCCAGCGCCGCGTGCGTCTCCAGGTAGAAGTGCTCCTGGCCGGAGAACTGGAACTCGCCGGTGAACACGTGCGCGGAGTCGGCGAAGCCGGCGTCGACGTCGCCGTGCGTCATCAGGGGCCGGGCGCCGTGGAAACTCTCGGCGGCGATCGCGTCCTGCACCGTGATCAGGGAGGGCAGCTCCTCGAGTTCCACCTCGACGGCCGCCGCACCGAGCCGGGCCGCCTCCAGGGTCTCACCGAGTACCCAGGCGACCGCGTGGCCGTGGAACATGACCTCGTCGGGGAAGAGCGGCTCGTCGTGCTTCATCCCGGCGTCGTTGACGCCGGGCACGTCGGCACCGGTCAGCACCCGGACCACACCGGGCACGGCGAGCGCCGGCCCGGTCCGCAGCGCGGTGATCCGGCCGCGGGCCCGCATGACCTGGACCGGGTACGCGTGCAGCACGTCCTTGGTGCGATGCACCAGGTCGTCGGTGTAGAGCGCGGCGCCGGTGACGTGCTGGAAGGCGCTCTCGTGCGGCATCGAGACGCCGACGACGGGCTTCTCGGGGCGCTCGGACAGATGACTCATGACGACACCGCCTCGGTGGTCTGGGCGTGCAGCTTCAGCAGGCTCTGGCCGAGCATCGCGGAGCGGTAGAGAGAGCTGGCGCGATGATCGTCCATCGGCGTCCCCTCACCCCGCAGCACCCGCGCCGCGGCCTCGACGGTCTCGGCCGACCACGGCCTGCCCTCCAGGGCGGCCTCGGTGGCGAGGGCGCGGATCGGGGTGGCGGCCACGCCCCCCAGGCCGATGCGGGCCTTGCGGACGAGCCCGTCCTCGATGTCGACCGCGAAAGCGACGGCCACGCTGGAGATGTCGTCGAAGCGCCGCTTGGCGATCTTGTGGAAGGCCACGGTCGGCGACAGCGGCAGCGGGACGCGCACCGCGCGGATCAGCTCACCGGGCCGGCGCACGCTCTGCCGGTAGCCGGTGAAGTAGTCCGCCAGCGGGACCTCGCGCTCACCGTCGGCGTCGGCCAGGACCAGCGACGCCTCCAGCGCGAGCAGCACCGGCGGGCTGTCGCCGATGGGGGAGCCGGTGCCCAGGTTGCCGCCGAGGGTCGCACCGTTGCGGATGAGCCGCGACGCGAACTGCGGGAACAGCTCCGCGAGCAGCGGGACGTCGCCGTCGAGGCGACGCTCGATCTCGGTGAGAGTCAGCGCCGCACCGATCTCGATGTGATCGGAGGCGACACGCAGCTCCCGCAGTTCCGGCAGCCGGTCGACGGCGACCACGCAACTCGCCCGGCGGGCACGGATGTTCACCTCCACGCCCCAGTCGGTGGAGCCGGCGACCACCACCGCGTCGGGTCGCTCGCGCAGCAGCTCCAGCGTCTCGGCCAGGGTGTCCTTCCGCAGGAACGCGCTGTCGTCCCGGGCGTATTCGGTGGCGACCGGCGCGGGCGGGGCCTGCTCGCGCCGCCGCGCGAGCGGGTCCTCATCGGTGGGCGCACCCACGGCGAACGCGGCATCGCGAATCGGGCGGTAGCCGGTGCAGCGGCACAGGTTTCCGCTCAGCGCGTGCAGGTCGAAGCCGTTCGGCCCGTGCTCGGCGTCGGTGCCCTCGGCCGGGTCCGGGTGGGCGCAGCGGTCGGGCCGGTAGTACTCGGCGGCCATGCTGCAGACGAAACCCGGCGTGCAGTAGCCGCACTGGGAGCCGCCGCGGACCGCCATCTCCTCCTGCACCGGGTGCAGGGTGGGCGGCGTGCCCGGTTCACCGGCGGTGGCGAGACCCTCGGAGGTGATGATCTCCTGGCCGTCCAGCGCCGCGACCGGGACCAGACAGGCGTTGACCGCCACCCAGTCGGTGGGCTTGTTCACCCCGGGGCGGGCCACCAGAACCGAACAGGCGCCGCACTCACCCTCGGCGCAGCCCTCCTTCGTGCCGGTGAGCCCGCGCTCCCGCAGAAAGTCCAGCACCGTGGTGTGTGGGGCGGCCGGTGAAATCGGTGCTTCTTCCCCATTGACCGTGATCCGCGCCGCTACCATGACAGGCCTTCGTTTCGGTGCGCGATCGGTCGATTCATCATGTTCGCCAATGTCAGGCAGCTTTCTGTGTTCAGACACGCCACGTGAGAGGAGCGGGCGCACAACAGCACGCCTCAGCGACATGCCGAGAAGTGGTGACGGGAAACCTGGAATGTGCCACGCAGGGGCACGTCAGAACGGCGCGTTCAGCAGCCGTGGGCGATCCGACCCGGAACCCAGACCGTGCACTGGGCGAGGCGACCGAGATCAGAGCTGGTGTACATCCGCCGGTCGCCTCCTTCGGTAGCCATGGGTCGACGTTCACCGCAAATTAGTGGCTGGCGCCACCGGGGTCAAGAGATCGCCCCGGTTTCTCGAGGGTCGCATACGAGGCTGGAATGCCACTGCCGGGTGGCCGCGCGCACCGTCGACCGGATGCCGGATGCCGGATGCCGGATGCCGGATCCCGGTGGCCGCGGATCCCGCGACTGCGGCGGGAGGCCGCGGCCCGGCCCGGCGGTGGTCGCGCGGGCGGTGACACCCTCGCGCGGCCGGCCCGCGATCAGGATCCGGCCGGATGCGCGGAGCCGGCGCGAAGGGCCGGGCGGGGTGCCACCGCTGGGAACGGTGGCACCCCCGGGGTGACGGTTTCGATCACCGCGGAGTGGTGCGTCGTGGTGTGTCCACCCCGCACCGGCAGGGGTTCCCGCGCTCGTCAGTAGTCGATGCGGTCGGACTTCGCCACCCACGCGTCGAACGGCGCGGTGCGGTTGGGCAGGTCCAGGTGGACGACCTCCATGGGCCAGGCCTCCTGGGGCTTCTTCTCGAACAGGTCGTAGAACTTGCGGTCGTCGAAGCCGGCCGCCGCGGCGTCGTCGCGGTCGGCGGAGAACACCAGCCGGTCGACGCGCGCCCACAGGGCGGTGGACAGGCACATCGGGCACGGCTCGCACGAGGTGATCAGGGTGCAGCCTTCGAGGACGAAGGTGCCCAGTGCGGTGCAGGCGGCGCGGATCGCGTTGACCTCGGCGTGCGCGGACGGGTCGTTCGTCGCGGTGACCTGGTTGTGTGCGGTCGCGATGACCGTGCCGCCCTTGACGATCAGGGCGCCGAAGGGGCCGCCGCCGCTGTTCGCGCTGCCGGTGGCGACGTCGATGGCCTGCTGCATCCATGCCTGCTCGTCCTGGACGAGGGTCGCGGTGTTCACGGTCACGGTTGCTCCTTGTCGAATGCGGTGAGGTGAGGTGGGGTGCGGGTGCCATCGGGGAGGCGGCGACACCCGCACGACTAAGGGGGCCCGGCCGGACGCGGTGGAGGTGTTCCGGGAGACCGGGGTGCGGACGAGGTTCAGGCCGGCGGCGTCGACGACGGTGCGGGCGGTGGAGCCGGCGGGCGGCACACCGGCGCCGCGCCGGACGGAGTCCCGGATGGCACCACCGGCCTCCCGTGGGCCCGCGTGTCCTCCCCGCGGAGCCGCCCGGCGAGGGTGGCGTGCCCGGGTCCGGCCGGCACGCCGTATGTGATGCCCGCACGCCGCGCCCCGGAGCGGAACCCCCTGCCCTCGGGCGTGACACGCCGGTCGGCAGTACGGGCCTGGGCACCGGTAGGGAGCGGGGAGGGCGCCGGCGCCCCGCGGCCGGGGTGCTCGCCGGCCATGAGAGCATGCCGGAGGCTCCGGCCGGGCCGGGGCTCCCGCGGCGCGTCGGCCGGGCTCCGGCCGTCGAGTTCCGCGGTGGCGGTGATGCCGGGGTCGGGCCGGGCGGTCTCAACGGGTCGTTCGAGCAGCGTCTTTGGCAAGGCGTTCCCAGTTCTCCGTCGTTCGGGATTGCTTGATCAGTAGACAGCCGCCCGCAGGGAATCAGCCAGGCGCCGAAAACATGAAAAGTGGGCGGGACGCGACGGATGCTTCGTAGGTTCCTACCAGGGCCGGTCCGTCCCTGGTGTGGTCGATGAGACAGGGGCGAGGTGAGCCCGGCGCGCACGCGCCACCGCCGCAGGGGGGGCACGGGCGGGTCCGCCGGTGCCGGACCACGGGTGACGAGCCGGTTCCGGCCCAGCCACCCGTTCCGGTCCCGGCGGGCCACGGCGCCGCGGCCGGCCCGGTGCCCTTCCGCGCGGTTGGCCCGGTGCCCCTTCCGCACGGCCGGCCCGGTGCCTTCCGCGCGGTCGGCCGGGACGACGGCCGTGTCCCGGCCGTACGGAAGACGCGTCAGGCTTCGAGGACGGTCAGCACCTCGCGCTGGACGGTGTCGGGGCGGTCCGCGACCACCGTCAGCACCCAGGTGCCCGGCCCGGCGGTGAGGCTGCCCCGGCGCTCACCCGGCTCCGCCTCCGGCAGGACCACCCAGTCCCGCGGACGGTCGTCCCCGTGAGCGTGCAGCGCGGCCCGTACGGCACGGCCCCGCTCGACCCCGGTGGCCACGAGGTCGAACGGGTCACCGGCCACCGCGAACTCCGGCACCACGATGCCGAAGGCGTCGTCGGCCAGGGTGTCCCGCGCCGACCTGCTGTGGTGGATGGCGTCGAGCTGGTGACCGAACGCCTCGGCGCTGATGAGATGGCCGTGCCGGTGGCCGTTCCACAGGGCGTCGTCGGTGCGGCGCAGTGCCCAGGCGGCGAAGGCCGACTCGGCCGGCACCGTGCCGTCACCGCTCCACGGCTCCACGTCGTCCAGGGCGTAATGGAACTCCGGCTCGCGGCCGGGGTGCACCGTCACGCCGTGGACGGTGGGGTGGGCCCGGCCGCCGAGGCACCGCACCTCGTAGGGCAGGGACCGGTCCGTGTGGCCTCGCAGATTGTTCCGCAGCGCGGTCTCGAACTCGTCGTGGAAGGCGAAGACGTCCCGGACCGTTCCGGTCGGCAGGCCGGCGTCGATGTCGGTGAGGTGGTCGTAGTAGCCGTCGGGGTAGTCCGGGCGGCGTACGGCCTCGTAGACCGGGAGCAGCTGCCCCACCGACGGGAAGCTGCGGACCAGTCGCGTCAGCCGTTCGTTCAGCCGGGGCGCCAGCGCCGCCGCGGCCCGCCCCAGCAGGCCCGAGCCGGCCCCGTGCCCGGTGAGGAACCGGACGGCCTGGGCGGCGCCCCGGTGCGGGGTGCCCACCGTCACCAGGGCACGGGCGGTCTCACGGCCGTCGAGGCACTCCAGGTAGTGACGGGCGACCAGGCCGCCCATGGAGTGGCAGACGAGGGTGACCTTCGGGTCGTCCTCGGCCTTGGGATAGGCGGTCCGGAACTGCTGGGTCCACCGTTCCAGTTCCACCGAGACCCGGCGCTTCAGGTCGGCGGCGGTAAGGCGGTTGGACAGCCGCCAGTCGTAGGGGAACACGACGAACTGCCCGGGGTGCAGCCCGGTGAGCAGACCGGCGACGTCCGGGTACCCCTGCTGCGTCAGCAGTCCCGGCAGTCCGGTCGGCCGGTGGACCAGCCCGGCTGCCTCGACCGCGTACGGTTCCTCGGGCCGCTCGTCGCCGATCCCCTCGGGGAGCCGCAGCCTGTCGATCAGCTTCCGCGGCGGCACGGCGCCCAGCAGAGCGCGCAGCGACAGGTCCCACAGATCCCTGCCCTCCCGGGTGAGCCGGGTTCCGGTGATTCCCGGGACGAAGACCACCAGGTCGTGCTTCATGCTTCCTCCTGAAGTCGTCCGTGGTGCGATGCCGCCCGAGGCGCCTACCAGCCCTGCCGGAGCCGCCGGCCGCCCGGGGCGGCGGCCGCGGGGGCCAGGGCCTCCGGGCGGAGCACGATCCGGTCGCAGCGGCGGCGGCCCTGGAGGGCCAGCGTGATCCCGCGCTCCGCGTCGAAGACGGCCGCAGCCGCCTCCACGTCGAGGCCGCGCCAGGGCACGGCCGCCGTCCTCAGCTCGCGGCGGGTCGTCACGTCGAACACCGCCAGCGTCGTCTCCCCACCGCAGACGGCGAGCAGCGGACGCTCCGGAGGACCCGTGAAGACCAGCGCGGCCGCGCGGCCCCCGGGATGGACCACCCGGTGGGTGATCCACCGGCCGGCCTTGAACCGGGCCAGGTGGATCATGTCGTCCTCGCCCCAGGCGACGAGCGCCACCGACCGCCCCAGCACCCGGTGCTCGCCCAGGACCATCCCCGCGGTACGCCGCCAGGAGTCGTCCAGGAGCGGCAGTGGTGGCGCGTCCTCCGCGCCGGCCCGCCACAGGCGGAAGCCGCGCCCGGTGTCGGCGCAGACCCATGTGGTGCCGTCGGACATGGTCCGTGCGTCCAGGGTGTGGGCGACGACGTCGACCTCCCCGCGCAGCACCCACCGGCCGTGCCTCAGCCGCCGCCGCTGCACCCGGCGGGTGCCGGGGACGAACAGGCTCGGCACCCCGTCCTCCTCCACCACCAGCCCGAGTCCGCGGGTCTCCGCTCCGGCGTCCCCGGACAGGGGGATGTCCTGGGGGCCGGCGGTGGGTCCCAGGTCGGCGGCGAGCGACCGCACGCGCACCGTCCGGCCCGCGACCGCAGCGACCAGCCAGCCGCCCCGGTGCCGGACCGCGCGCACGGCGGTGACCGTGCCGTCGTGCGCGAGCGGCACCTCCCGTTCCCCGGCGGCTCCGGAGGGATCCGGCCCGGCATGGCCGGCCAGGACGACGGAGCCGGTGACCCGGCACAGCAGGGCGCGACCGCCGGGCGGGCCCGGCGCGGCCTCTACCAGCACCCTTGCGGTGTGGCTGCCACCTCCCGGGCCGGTCGGGGCCCCGGTGCCGGCCGACGCGACGTCCAGGACCAGCACATGCGGGCCGTCGGAGACGGCGACCCGCCCGGTGCCGCACGGATCGCAGGCCAGAGCCTCCGGGTCCCGGTGCCCGTGGACCGGGAAGGTGCGCAGCAGCCGACCGCCGCCCAGGCCGTGGACGCCGACCCGGTCGCCCTGGTGCAGGACCAGCAGCGGCCTCCCGCCGGCCCTGCCGAGGGCCGCCCCCCGCGCCTCGGGAGTGTCCAGGGCCAGCTCGTGCGCCACGGTCCAGCCGCGGCCGGACCGGCCTCCCTCGCCGGCAGCCGGCGCCAGCCGCCAGACGTCGGTGGTGTGGCCGTCCACCCGGGCCAGCCACGCCGCCGCGGCGGGGCCGTCGGACGGCGGCCCGAGCGCGGCGATGGCCCGGACCGGGCCGCGCCCGGTGTGCGCCAGGGCCACGGGCGGCCCCAGCAACCCCCGCCCTCGCCCGGCCGGATGGACCTGACGGACGCACGTCTCGGCACCGGCGGACAGCAGAAAGTACCGTGCGCCGAGGGAGAACAGGGCCAGCCGGTCCGCCGGGACGTCCAGGATGCCGGCCAGATCCGCTTCGGCGGCGCTCTTGTCGACGGACCACTGCCAGGCCCACACCCGCTGCCCGTCCGCGGCCATCGCCAGGAAGCGGCTGCCGCACGCGGCGACGGCCAGCGCCTTCGGCGCGCCGCCCCAGTCGAAGACCCTCGCGGGCAGCCCCGACGCGTCGTCCCAGAACACCACCCCGCTGCCGTCGCCGGCCACGGTGACCCGGCGCCGGCCCGCCGTCGCGCCGGTCACCTGCCGCAGTGACCGGCCCCGGTCCGGGGCGCGCCGGGTGAGGCGCTGCCGACCGGTCTCCGGGTCGTGCACCGCGACCGCGCCGAGCACCCCCAGCGAGAGCACGGTGTCCGGGCCCGCGCCGCCCCCGGCGGAGACCGCCGACCAGTACAGGGCTCGGGCACCCCCGCGCGCCGCGGGCCAGCGCAGATCGACCGGCGCGGGCTCGGCGTCGGTCCACAGTTCCGTCCACGGCAGCCGGGCGAACCCGGGGGAGGCGAGCCGGCGGTACATGCCGTCCCGGTGGTGGACGAAGGCCGTGCCGCGCAGCAGCGCGCGCCGGGCGGCGGTGTCGACGCGGTGCCGGAAGTCGTCGGCGACCCTGGCGTAGAGGGCCGCGCCCTCGCTGCCCCGCACCTGCGGGACGGCCAGCGGCAGGACCACGTCGGGGTCGGTGTGGACGAGGAACTCGGGGTCGTCCAGCAGGTCGCGCAAGCGCTCCTCGTCCGCCTGCGCGGCGTGCACCGCGAGATAGGCGCGGGTGTACGGGTCGGCCCGGGCCCAGTGCGGCGCGGCGCGGGCGCGGAGCGCGTCATGGATCCTCAGGTGGCCCTCGCGGGGCGTGAGGCCGAGCCGGCGGAGGATGTGCGCGCCGTAGCCGGCGTGCGCGAGCCGGTATCCGCCCGCGTCCACGGCGACCAGGCCGCCCTCGGCGAGTGCCAGCACCTCCCGCGCCTGGCTCCGGGGGACCGCTCCCGGCCACCCGCGCAGCGCGTCGGCCATGACCACCAGGAGGGAGAGGTCACCCACTCCGCCGCCGTGCGCCAGAGCCAGCGGGGCGAGGATCGCGGCGGCCGGCACCGCTCCGCCGCGCTCCAGATGGCTGATCTCCCGGCGGACCCAGTCCTCCAGTCCGGCACCGGCCTGCCGGAGTTCGGTCTCCAGCTCGCCGGCGGTGGGCGGGCGGGTGAGGCGGACGAGCCGGCCGGCGATCAGCCGGGCCACCAGGAACAGCCCCTGGCTGCCGGCCGCGACCGTCTGTGCGGCCTCGCGCCGCAGCAGCGCGCGCCGCTCGCCCGCATACGGGGACCCGGCCGCGCCGAGCAGGGACTCCATCAGCGCGGCGATGTCCCGCGCCGCGTCGTCGTCCTGGTCCAGGGCGAGCGGGGCGGTGGTCTGGTCCAGGACGTCGAGCAGGCTCTCGGCGGTCATCGGGTCGGCCAGTTGGCGGCGCGGTCGGGGCCGGGTCCCCACGACCACCTTCACCCCGCGGGTGTCCGCGAGCCGGTTCAGGAGCCGGCGGGCGATCTCGTGCGGCTGCCCCGGCATCGCTTCGTCGAGGCCGTCGAAGACCAGGTTCAGGGAGCCCGCCTGCCGGGCGAGGTCGGCGACGGCGTCCGCGCAGTGGTCCGCGTCGCAGCCCGCGGTCGGCCGGGGTGGCATGGTCTCGAAGGCGGTGAGCGCCTCCCACAGGGCCTCGACCACGGCGGTCAGCGAGCGGTCACGGCAGCTGACGAGGGCGTGCACGGTGCCGGGGCGCGGGCAGATCTGGGGCGGTGGCTGCGGATCGAGCCGTTGCCTGCGGCGGGCCACCGACAGCAGGGCGACCCTCCCGAGCAGGGCCGTCTTGCCGGACCCGCCCGGTCCGGTGACCACCTGCATGCCGTGCGCGGCCGTGTCGAGCCAGCGGACCAGGCGGCTCAGCGCCGCGTGGCGTCCGGTGAACTCCCGTTCCAGCGCCCCGCCCTCCTGGAGCTGGAAGGGGGACTCCTCCGGCCAGGGCGGCCGGGCGCCGTCCGAGAGCACCGCGGGGTGCGCCCAGGGGCCGCGGTGCGGGGCGACATCGCCGTCGTCCCGGAAGTACGGGTTGTGCAGGAAGTTGTTGGGCAGCGGCCGGACCGTCTCGAAGCCGGGCCGCTCGTCGCTGGTCTCCAGACCCGCCGCGGCGGCCTCCTGGCCGATGGCCTCGACGAGGTAGGGGACGGAGACGTAGAGGGCCGAGCGGTGCATCGGCAGCGAGCCGTCGGAGACCACCGCGTCCGGCTTGGCCAGGACCGACGACAGCCAGCCCACCCACTGCCCCTCCCTGATGACGGCGCCCACCCCGGAGGTGCCGATCACCGCGAACCCGGCCGGAGAGGACTGGTAGGCGCGGGCGACCGCCGCACGCTCCTTGCTCACCGCACGCCGCAGCGCGACGTTCAGGTGCCCGTGCGAGGAGCAGGCGTCGATGATCAGAAGGGTGTGCGCGGGCGCGGGGGCAGCGAGGATCCGGTCCACGAGGTCGGTCAGCACCAGGGACCGGGCGGGGGCGAAGCGGCCGTCGGCCCAGCTGTCCCGGCAGGCGAGGTGGAACCCGCCCCCGGTGTCCACCCCGTGCCCGGTCCAGTACAGGATCCTGCGCCCGGCCCGGCGCTCCAGGAACGCGTCCAGCCAGTCCGAGATCTGGTCCCGGCGCAGCCCTTCCGGCCCGTCCAGCACCTCGCCGAACCCCAGCATGTCGCGGGCGATGGCGGCGAGACGGGCGCTTTCGGCACCGATGTGCGCCAGTCGCTCGCGCCCTTCCGGCCGGGTGGGATCGTCGTAGGTGTCGACGGCGAGAACACCGACCACGCCGTCCCCCCGAAACGCGTCCCGCCCGAGTTCCCTGGACATCCGGCCCCCCGCTCACGCCCGGTACCCGAACTCCGCCACGCACGGCTAGTCTGGTCAACATAGCCCAGCGGCAGGAGAGTTGATGGCCTATCGGGACCGCTTCTCGGTCGTCGGCAGGAAGACCGACTGCCACCTCTACGAGGGTGACGGCACACGGCCGCTCACGGAAGAGAACGTGCGCGTCCTCCACACCGGTCGCCGGGTGCGGTTCCCCGACGAACTGGGGGCGTGGCGGCGGGAGATCGCCGACGAGGAGGCACGCAAACAGGCCGCCGGCGAACCGTTCCGGTGGAACAACCCACGGTTCGCGGTGGAGAGCCTGGTCGTGGCACGCACCCACACCAGGGAGGAGCCGCTGGTCACCGTCTCCCTGCTGGACGCGGACTACTACGACTTCCTCACCACCTCGCTGAACCTGGGCCGGCGACTGCGCAACGGCTCCACCCTGCGGAAGCAGTATCTGGAGGACGCCGACCCGCTGGACGCCCCGCCGTGGATGTTCTGCAGCCTCGGCGTGAACGTCGCCGTCGAGACGGCGCAGGACGGCCGGATGCTGTTCTCCCGGCGCAGCGCCAAGGTGGCCGGCCCGAACGCCTCCCGGTGGAACTCCTCGGCCAACGAGGGCCTCGCCGCCCACCACGACCTGCCGGCGTCCGGCGAGATCAGTCTGCACCGGGTGGCACGCCGGGCGCTGCGGGAGGAACTGGCGGTGCAGGCCTTCGACCGGGTCGACCTGGAACTCCTGGGTTTCGGCCTGGACCTGCTGAACAACCAGTGGGCGGTGTTCTTCCGCGCGGTCCTCGAGGACCTCGACGAGGAGCGGCTGCGGGCCCGCTGGAGCCAGGGCGTGGAGGACAAGTGGGAGCACGACGCCTACGCCTTCACCCCCGCCGATCCCGAAGCGGTGCTCACCTTCCTCCACCGGACACGGTCCTGGGCGCCGTGCGCCCCGGCGCTGTTCCACCTGGCACTGGTTCGCGCGGCGGTCCGCGCGCACGGCGGCGACCCGGGCGCCCGGCTGCTGGTCGAGGAGGCGGAGCGGCGGGTACTCGACCGGGAGTGACGGGCCCCGGCGCCGCCCGCCCGGCCGCCGGGCGCCCGGCCCGGCGGGGTCCGCGCGGGCGGCCGGGCCGGCGGCCGGTCCGCTCCGGGCGGGGGCGGGCCGGCCCGGGGCACCACGGCGGCGCCCCGGCGCGGGCCGCCCCGGATCCGGTTCACCGGCCCGGGCCGGCGCTCTCCTCCGGCCGGGACAGACCGCCCAGCCCCGCCGGCAGCGCGCCGGTGTGGACCACCCCGAGTCGCTGGGTCGCCCGGGTGAGCGCGACGTACAGCTCCGCCGTGCCGAACTCGGCCGGTTCCACCACGATCACCGAGTCGAACTCCAGGCCCTTGGCCCGGCGCGGGGTCAGCAGGACCACGGCGCGGGTCAGGTCGGGCGAGTCGGCGGCGCAGCCGTCCGGGAGGGCGGCGGCCAGCGCCTGGTGGAGCCGGTCCGGTGCGATGACCGCGAGCCGGCCCTCCTCGGGGGTCTCCCGGGCGACGGCGTCGGCGACCGCCCCGGGCAGGTCGCCGGTGCGCAGCGCCCAGGGCGTCGCCTCGGTGGAGCGGACCGAGCGGGGCGGCTCGAAGGCGGGGTCCGCGGCCCGGACCACCTCCGCCGCCAGCTCCATCAGCCGGGCCGGGGTCCGGTAGTTGACGTCCAGTCGCAGGTGCTCGAAGCGGTCGCCGACGTACGGCGCGAGGATGGCTTCCCAGCTGCCGCAGGCTCCCGGCTCCGAACTCTGGGCCGGGTCGCCGACCAGCGTCATCGACCGGGTGGGGCAGCGGCGCATCAGCAGCCGCCAGGCCATGGCGGACAGCTCCTGCGCCTCGTCGACGATCACATGGCCGAAGGCCCAGGTGCGGTCGGCGGCGGCACGCTCCGCGGCGCTGCGGTGGTCCGCCTCCTCGTGCCGGTCCGCCAGCCGCTCGGCGTCCACCAGGTCATGGGCGGCCAGCACCTCCGAGTCCTCCTCGTCGCGGTCCTCGAACTCCTGGGTCCGGGAGCCGTAGGAGAGGTCCAGCACTCCCTGCGCGTACGCGATCCGCTCCTGCCGCTCGGCCTCGGCCCGGGCCCGCTCGGCCGAGTCGTCCCGGCCGAGCAGTTCGGCCGCCTCGTCCAGCAGCGGGACGTCCGCCACGGTCCAGGCGCCGCCGGTGCGGCGGATCGCCTCGGCGTCCGCGTCCGGCAGGTGCGACGGCTCGGCGAGGAAGTCGGCGACCAGTTGCCGCGGGGTGAGCCGTGGCCACAGCTCCTCGACGGCCGCGTGCACCTCCGGGGAGGCCGCGACCGCCTTGGCGAGCTGGGCGGTGTCGTCCGGGCCCAGCAGGTTCGGCCCCCCGTAGGGATCCGCGCCGATCCGGTCGACCAGCTGCGCGGTGAGCGCGTCGATCAGGGCGAACGCGAAGTGCGGGCGGGCCAGGTTGTGCGGCAGCCCGGTCTCCCGCGCCAGGCGGCGGGCCTCGGCCGCCATGTCCGCGTCCAGCAGCAGCTCGCCGTCCTCGTGCTCGATCACCATCACGGGGTCGGGCAGGGTCTGCCGGTCCCGGACGGCGCGGCGCAGCACGTCGGCCATCGCCGACCGGCCCTTGACCTCGGCGGCCCGCGGGGTGTCGGTTCCGGTCGCCCGCACGCCGGGGAACAGTTCGCCCGGGGTGGCGAGCAGTACCCCGGTCTCGCCCAGTGCGGGGAGCACCTCGGTGATGTAGCCGAGGAACGTCGGATTGGGGCCGACGACCAGCACCGCCCGCCGGGCCAGGTGTTCCCGGTGCGCGTACAGCAGATAGGCGGCCCGGTGCAGCGCGACCACCGTCTTCCCGGTGCCCGGGCCGCCTTCCACGACCAGGACGCCGCGGTGCGGGGCGCGGATGATCCGGTCCTGTTCGGCCTGGATCGTCTGCACGATGTCCCGCATCCGGCCGGAGCGTGCGGAGTCCAGCGCGGCGAGGAGCACGGCGTCCGCGTCGGTGCCCTCGTGGCCGGTGCGGAGGGGGTCGTGGAGGTCCAGGATCTCGTCGTGCAGCGCGGTGACCCGGCGGCCCTCGGTGGTGAGGTGGCGCCTGCGGCGCAGCCCCATCGGGGTGTGCCCGGTGGCCAGGTAGAACGGCCGCGCGACGTCCGCCCGCCAGTCGATCACCAGCGGTGTGCGGTCCGCGTCGTCGAGCCGGACGCCGATCCGCCCGATGTGGTGGTCGCGCCCGTCGCGGAAGAGCAGCCGGCCGAAGCACAGGCCGCGTTCACCGCTGTCGAAGGCGGCCAGCAGTCCGGACTGCTCGGCCACCAGCACATCGCGTTCGAGCCGCGCCTGGAAGGTGTGGGCGTCCTGCGACAGGGCCGCCCGTACCGCCGCCTCGGCCCGGGTCCGCAGCGCGTCGAGGCGTTCGTGGAGCCGATCGGTGAATTCCTGCTCCTGACGCAATTCCTCGTTTGACAATTCTTCTCCCGCCCGGATATCATGACGTCGTAAAGCTTCTTCGTGCCCTGAAATTGCATAGGGCGTGGAAATCAACGATAATTCCAGACGAACACCCCGACCGTCAAAATGGCCGGGGTTTTTCTCTTGCCCGGGAGCACACGAGCCCGGGAGCACAGGAGACCTGGAGAAGCCTCGCGGGGCACGCGGGTGATCCGCCTGGGCGGCGCGCGTGTCCGCGGCAGGCCCGTGCGCACCGGGGACGGCCGGGATCCTCCGCTGCGGGAACCCTCAGTCGGTCCGGCCCGTCGTCGCCACCGTCACGCCCAGTCCGATCATGGCGAGGCCACCGGCGCCTCCGACCATCGACAGCCGGCGGTCGGAGCCGGCGAACCAGGCACGGGCGGCCGAGGCGCCCAGCCCCCACAGGGTGTCCGTGATCAGGCCGATGGCGACCGGGACCAGCCCCAGCACCATCATCTGCACGGGCACATGGCCCGCCGAGTGGTCCACGAACTGCGGCAGCACCGCCGCGAAGAAGACGATGCCCTTCGGGTTGGTGACGCCCACGAAGACGCCGTCCAGGACCGTGCGCAGGTCGCCGCGCCGCTCACCCGGCGGGGCCGCCACATCCGCCGCGCGCAGGTCCCGGCGGTGCCGGTACGCCCGCACCCCGAGGTGGACGAGATACGCCGCGCCGGCCAGCTTGACCCCGAGGAACACCGCCGCCGAACTCTCCACCAGCGAGCCGAGGCCCCAGGCGACGGCGATCACCAGGAGGTAGGAGCCGACCAGGTTGCCCAGCACCGTCGCGAGCGCCGTGCGGCGGCCGTAGGCGAGGGCCCTGCCGATCACGAACAGCACGCTGGGCCCGGGGACCACGATCACCAGCAGCGACATCGCCGCGAACGCGAGGATGCTCTCGGTGGACACCATGCGCCCGTCACCTCCTGGAACCCGGAGCGATTTCCGGGAGCCATGCAAACAGACGACGGCCCGTCGGCTCCAGTCCCGTCCGCATGCCGGTAATGCCGGGGCGCCGTTTCTTCGGGGCCGGACCGGTTTCCGGTCCGGCCCCGAAGAAACGGCGCGTGTCCGGCCCGGGGAGGTGCGGGCGGCCCGGCCGGCGGGTCTCAGGCGGCGCGTTCGTCCCCGGCGGAACCGGCCGGCGAGCGGGGCCCGTCGAGGTGGCGGGTCCGGGCGGCCCCGGTGTCGGGTACCGCGTGCAGATGGCGCTTCTTCGGTGCGGCGTGGCGGGGCGCCGACGGGTCGGCCAGTATGCGCTCCTCGTAGCGCCCGAGCATGACGAGACCGCCCAGCAGGGCCGGGAGCAGCAGGAGAGAGAGGAGGGCCACGGTGGGCTCCTTCCAGAGGGGGTGTCTCATCTCGCGTTGCCCGAGCCCGGTTTCGGAAACGTGTTCCCGGCGGGTGCGGCCTTCGGAGGAACGGTGGGCCGGTGCCGCGCGGTACGCGGCCCGGCCCGTGCCGAACCGCTTCCCCGGCCTCGTCCCGGCCGCCGGGAAATGATCCCGCACCCACGGCGGGAGCGGGGTTCCGGCCACCGGGGCCGGCACCGACTGCGGTCGCCGCCCCGGTGCCGGCCCCGTCAGAACGGCATGCGGCGGCGGGCCCGGCGGCCGGCGGACCCGCTGCGGCTCACGGCCTTGGAACTGCTGCGGAATGGCTTGCTCAGGATCCGGCCCAGGAGGCCGGGGGCCTTGCCGCCGGCCCGCGTTCCGGCTCCCAGCGTGCGCTGGGTGCCGCGTTCGGGGTGGCGCGACAGCCTGGGGAGCAGGAAGGCCAGGAAGGCCAGGACGACACACAGCGCGATGACACCGACGATCACCATGAGGGGGCTCCTTCGTCACGAGGGTGGGTATCGCCTGCCCCTGCCCACCCGGCGCATGCCCGCGGCGGCGCTCCCCGACGGCGCGGGAGCAACCGGGCTCGGAGCCGGCCCGGGGCTCCGGCCGAAGGCCCGGGCCGACCGAGGGAGCGGGCCCGGCACTGCCGTCGCCGCACCGGCCTGCCGCCGATCGCTCCGGCCGCCGATCGGTCCGGCCGCCGGGCGGCCGAACGGCCCGGCGGACTACGGGCGCGGGCCTCCTGGCCGCCGCGCCGCCGCCCGCCCGTCGCCGCGCGGCCGGTGCGGTCCGGGCCGGGCGGGCAGCGCCAGGTGCCGGTAGGGCCGCGCCGGAGTGCGGGAACGGTAGACCACATAGGGGCGGGCGAGGTAGGTGAGGGGCGCGGTGAAGGCGTGCACCAGCCGGCTGAACGGCCACAGCGCGAACAGGGCCATGCCGAGCAGCGCGTGCCACTGGTAGACGGCCGGTGCACGGGCCATCGCCGCGACGTCGGGGCCCAGGACGAACAGGCTGCGGAACCACACCGACACGCCCTCCCGGTAGTCGTAGGCGTCCGGGCGAGCCCCGGAGGCGGTGGCGGCCGGCCCGACGACCAGCACCGCGGCGAGCAGCGGGTGGACGGCGCGGTCGCTGCGGGTGCTGGACGCCCGCACCGCGGGAACGCGCAGCCGCCGGTACAGCAGCAGCCCCAGTCCGGCGACCGCGGCGAGGCCCGCGGCGCCGCCCAGCACCAGGGAGTTGGCGTGGTCGAGGGTCTCGCCGATGTGCAGCCGCTCGGTCAGGGACTCGGGGACCAGCAGCCCGACGACGTGCCCGGCGACGACGAAGAGCAGACCGTAGTGGAACAGCGGGCTGCCGACGCGCAGCAGCCGGTGTTCGTGGAGCTGGCTGGACCGGGTGGTGAAGCCGAACCGGTCGTAGCGGTAGCGCCAGGCGCTGCCGTTCACCAGGAGCACGAGGACCAGGTAGGGCAGGACGCCCCACAGGGCGGTGGCCCGGGGCCCGGCCGGGCGCTGCTGCAGGAACACCGGGCGGCCCTGGAGCTGCTGCGTATGGCCCTGACCGACCACGCCCATGACGCCGTTCCCGACCACGTCCACAGCGGGCCGCGAGCCGATGACGCGCCCGGGTCTCCTCTCAGGGCACCAGGAGGACCGCCGCTCCGACGTACACGGCCTGCAGCGCGCTGCGGGGGCCGAGCGGATCGCCCTGGGCCACCCGGCGCCTGGCCGCCGAGACGTTGGCCGGGAACATGGCGAGCAGGAGCAGGCCGAGGCCCGCCGCCGCCCAGGGCGCGGTCACCGGGATCAGCAGACCGGTCGCGCCGGCCACCTCCAGGATCCCGGTGACGGTGACGAGCAGCCCCGGCCGCGGCAGCCGCGGCGGGACCATGCCGATGAGCTCCCTGCGTAGCCTGCCCTGGAAGTGTGCGGACGCGGTGAACAGGAACATCAGCGCCAGTCCGACGCGGAGTGCGGGATGCCAGCCGTCGAGGGCGTCCACCCCCGCCAGGCCGGTCAGACGGGCTCCCGTGAACCCGGCGACGAGTGCGATCAGGGGTTCCATGGCGCACCTCCGGTTCTCGAACTTTCCACTGTCCAGATTGCGCGCCCGGTGCCATCTTGTCAATGGCAAGATAGGGTGATGGCATGACTGCTCGGCCGTATCACCACGGAAACCTCCGCGTCGCGCTGCTCGACGCGACCGCCCAGGCCATCGCGGACCACGGGGTCGCCGCGCTCAGCCTGCGGGATGTGGCGCGCCGGATCGGTGTCTCCCACGCGGCCCCCGCCCACCACTTCGGGGACAAGACCGGGCTGCTCACCGCACTCGCCGCTCAGGGATACGAACTGCTCGCCGGCGCGCTCGACGCGGCGGGGGAGGACCTGCTGGAGTCGGGGGTGGCCTATGTGCGGTTCGCCGCCGCGCACCGCGCCCACTTCGAGCTGATGTTCCAGCCGGGGCTGTACCAGGCGGACGATCCGGTCGTGGCCGCGGCGCGGGACCGGGCCGAGCAGCGGCTCGCGGCCGCACTCGCCTCCTCGGTCCCGGCCGGGACCGAGGAAGACCGTCAGACCGCCGAACTGGCGGCCTGGTCCATCGTCCACGGCTTCGCGACCCTGTGGCTCAGCGGCGCACTCCCCGCCGATCTCGGAGCCGACCCGGGCCCCGCGGCCCGCGCTGTCATCCGGCGGCTCTTCGAGCAGCCGTGAACAGCCGTGAACACCGCTGAACACCCGGGCACGGCCGTGGCCCCCGAGCATCGCGCGGGGGCCACGACGGGGACGCCCGGCCGAGCCGGGCGTCCCCCAGAAGCGGGTTCCGGCGGGGCGGCCCCGATGGCCGGGGCCGCCCCGCCGTGCGTTCAGCCGGCGGCGAGGAGCTCCAGCGTGTCGATGACGCGGTTGGAGAAGCCCCATTCGTTGTCGTACCAGGCGACCACCTTGATGTGGCGCCCGTCGACCCGGGTGAGCGCCGAGTCGAAGATGGACGAGGCCGGGTTGCCCGTGATGTCGGACGACACCAGCGGGTCGTCGGAGTACTCGAGGACGCCGGCCAGCGGCCCCTCCGCCGCGGCCCGGTACGCCGCCAGCACCTCGTCGCGCGTCACGTCGCGGGCGACGGTCGTGTTGAGCTCGACGATCGAGCCCACCGGCACCGGGACCCGGATCGAGTCACCCGACAGCTTGCCGTCGAGGCTCGGCAGCACGAGGCCGATCGCCTTGGCGGCGCCGGTCGTGGTCGGCACGATGTTGACACCGGCGGCGCGGGCGCGCCGGGCGTCGCGGTGCGGCCCGTCCTGCAGGTTCTGCTCCTGCGTGTAGGCGTGCACCGTCGTCATGAAGCCGTGCTCGATGCCGGCGAGCTCGTCGAGCACCGCGGCCAGCGGCGCGAGCGCGTTGGTCGTGCACGAGGCGTTCGAGACGATCGTGTGCGCGGCCGGGTCGTACGCGTCGGTGTTGACCCCGTACGCCAGCGTGACGTCCGCACCGTCCGACGGCGCACTGACCAGCACCTTCTTCGCGCCCGCGGCGAGGTGGGCGCGGGCGGCCGCGGCCGAGGTGAAGCGGCCCGTCGCCTCGAGCACGATGTCGACACCGAGGTCGGCCCACGGCAGCTGCGCCGGCTCGCGCTCGGCCAGCACGGTGATCCGGCGGCCGTCGACGACGAGGACGTCCCCGTCCACGGTCACCGGCCGGCCGAGACGGCCGGCCGTCGAGTCGTAGGCGAGCAGCCGCGCGAGAGTGGCGGGTTCGGTGAGGTCGTTGACGGCGACGACCTCGAGGTCGCTGGAGCGTTCGAGCAGCGCGCGCAGCACATTGCGTCCGATGCGGCCGAATCCGTTGATGGCGATGCGGGTCATGAGTGGTGTCCCTTCGGTTCGTCACCACGATCGCGTGCGCCGACCGCCGGTGGCAGCGGCGTGAGTGCCACGGTTCAAAAGGATCACGCCACCGGGCGGCGGGCTACTCGCCCCGGGTGAAGGTCCGCCGGTACTCGCTGGGGGTGGTGCCGAGGATGCGCTGGAAGTGCAGCCGCAGATTCGCCCCGGTGCCCAGGCCGACGTCGGCGGCGATCTGCTCGACGCTCCGCTCCGAACGCTCCAGCAACTCCCGCGCCAGGTCGACCCGGGCCCGCATGACCCACTGCATCGGGGTGTAGCCGGTGTCCTCGACGAACCGCCGGGAGAACGTGCGCGGGGACACCGCCGCATGCCGGGCGAGCAACTCCAGGGTGAGGGGGTCGCCGAGCCGGTGCAGCGCCCATTCCCGGGTGGCGGCGAACCGCTCGCCGAGCGGCTCGGGCACGCTGCGCGGCACGTACTGCGCCTGACCGCCGCTGCGGTAGGGGGCGGCCACCAGGCGGCGGGCCGCGTGGTTCGACGCGGCGACCCCGAGGTCGCCGCGGAGCACGTGCAGGCACAGGTCTATGCCCGAGGCGGCCCCGGCCGACGTCAGCACGCTGCCCTCGTCGACGAACAGGACGTTCTCGTCGACCCGGACGAGCGGATGCCTCGCCGCGAGCGCCCGGGCGTAATGCCAGTGCGTGGTGGCACGCTTCCCGTCCAGCAGGCCGGTGGCGGCGAGCGCGAACGCGCCCGTGGAGATCGCGGCGAGCCGCGCGCCCCGGTCGTGGGCGGTGAGCAGCGCGTCCACGACGGCCGGTGGCGGATCCTCGCGGTCCGGGAACCGGTAGCCGGGGATGAAGACGGTGTCGGCCCAGCCGAGCGCGTCGAGGCCGTGCGCCACGTGGTACGACAGGCCGTCGCCGCCGGTCACCAGACCGGGCACCGCACCGCACAACCGCACCTCGTACGGCATGCTCGCGCGGGTCGTGAACACCTGCGCGGGGATGCCGACGTCGAGCGGCTTCGCCCCCTCGAGCACGAGGACGGCGACACGGTGCAGGTGGAGAGGTGACACGGGGAACAGGGTACGCAGGGCGCGGTCGGGACCCGCCGGGCGGTGGCAGGCGACCCGGGCCCGGGGCGCCCGGTGCGGGCCGTGGTCCGGACCGCGGCCCGCACCGCGCCGACGGCGCTCGGACCGGGCGGGCGGCTACCTCCCGTCCGGCCGGTTCCGCGCCCCCTCGTCCCCGTCCCCGTCCCCGGCGAGCAGCGCGGCCCGCGCGTGCGCGGCGGCGATGTCGGTGCGGGACGACACGTTCAGCTTGCGCATGATGCGCGCCACATGGTGCTCGACGGTGCGGGTGGACAGCACCAGGCTCTCGGCGATGTCGCGGTTGGCCCGCCCCTGCACCACGAGCCGGGCCACCTCCTGCTCGCGAGGGGAGAGCCGGTCGCCGTAGCCGAGACGGCCGCGGCGGTGGGTGGTGACCACGTCGTGACGGCGCAGCAGCCGGTGGCAGCGGGCGACGTCCCAGCGTGCCCCGAGCCGCCGGTAGACCTCGATCGCGCGGTGGATGGTGCTCACCGCGGCCTGCTGCCGGTCCGGCCCCTCCCGGCCACCCCCGTCCACTCCTGCCGTCCCTTGCCCGCTGTCCTCCCGGAGCTCCCCGCCTTCCCCGTCTTCTGCGCCTTCTCCGTCCTCTCTGCTGCCGCCTTCCACGAGCCGCCCCCCGCCGCCGTGCTCCCGGTGCTCCTGGAGCAGGCACCGCCCGCCGGCCTCCGCGGCGCGGGCCGCGTCGAAGGGACGGCGCAGCCGCCGCCACTCCTCCTCGGCCCCGGCCAGCAGGGCGGCGGCCTCGCCGGGACGGCCCGCCGCCTCGGCCAGCAGTGCCCGGCAGACGGACAGCGCGGCCCGGGCGGCCGGCGCGTCACGGTCGCGGATCCCGGCCGCGAACTCGGCGACCAGCCGGCGCGCCCGGGCTGCCTGGCCGCTGCCGTGCAACGCTGCCACGGCGGTGGGGAGGAGTTCGGTTGCCCATACCCAGCCGCCGGTCTGCTCCAACCGGTGCAAGGTGGCCTCGACGGCCTCGCTCGCCTGCCCCGGCCGTCCTGCCTCCAGGTGGATGCGGGCCAGGGCGGCGGCCGACGCGGTGAGGATGAAGCCGGTGTCGAAACGGGTGACGCCGGCGGCCTCGGCGAGGTCGCGGCGGGCGCGGGGGACGTCCCCGAGCACATGCAGCGCGGTCAGCCCGCGCACCAGCATGGCCTCCGCGGCCAGGTCGGGTATCTCCCGGTACAGCCGGGTGCCGTGGTCCGCCTCCTGGTGCAGGTCCGCCCAGCGGCCCTCGTGCCAGCAGAGGACCAGCCGCGCGGTCTCGGTCAGCCCCTCCAGATAGGGGCTGCTGGAGTCGGCGAGCCCGGCCGCGGCCCGGGTCAGGAAGTCCCATGCCCGCCCGGTGTGGCCGAGCGCGGCGGTGGCGTGCGCCAGATTGGCCCAGCCCCGGGTGCACTGCGCGGCCTCCAGCGCGGACGCGGCCGGGCGGCGCAGCGCCTCGGCGGCGGACCACGCGCCCCGGTCGCCGAGCAGCATCAGCGCGGTGGCGCGGTTGGCGGCCACCGCCGCCCGGGCCACCGGGTCCGTCACCTGCCCGGCGAGCGCCTCGGCCCGCTCCAGCCACGCCCGGTGGCGGCTGACGGGCCAGCCCTTGATGGACGGGATGGCGGCGACCAGCATGGCCCGGGCGGCGGTCTGCGGATCGGACACCTCCAGGTCGGGGATGGCCCGCGCGATCTCGTTGAGGCTGTCCAGGGCCGCTCCGCTCTGGTTGCGCAGCAGGATGCCGAGCTGGAGGCGGATCTCGCCGCGCAGCCGGGGCGGCGGATCGTCCTCCTCCAGCACCCGCCGTACGGTGCTCACCACCCGCTCGTCGGCTCGTGCCGGCTGTGCCGTGCGGGCCAGTTTGGCAGCGGTGCGGACGCGGCCGGCGGGCCGCGGATCCTCCGCGACGGCCTGGGTGTACAGGGTCGTCGCCGCCGCGTGGTCGCCCTCGGCGGCCGCCCGGTCCGCGGCGGCGGTGAGGTAGCGCAGCCCCTCCCGTACCCGGCCGGCCGTCCGGTACAGCCGGGCCAGGTCGGCGAGCGGCAGGGGGCCGCCGCCCCGGTGCAGTACCCGCGCGGCGCGCAGGCTCAGCCAGGCCAGCCGCGGCGCGGACACCCCGTCCAGTACGGCCTGGTGGTCCAGCGGGTGCCGGAACGACGGCTGCGGCCGGTCGGCCCGCAGCACCGACCGGCGGACGGCGAGGGCGACGGCCCGCTCGGCGGCCCCGGCCTCGATGCCCGCCACCTCGGCCAGGTCGCCGACCGACACCGGCCGGCCGAGCACCGCCGCCGCCTCGACCATCAGCTGCGCGTCGTCGGTGAGCCCCTGGCGCCGCCGGGCCAGGTCGCGCCGGAGCCGGGGCGGCACCTCGGCGTCGCGGACCGCGGCCGGCAGCGGCTTCGGCGGCGCGCCCCGCTCGCGGACCGCGCCCAGCAGCGCCTCGACCGCGCCGGGCAGCCCGCCGGTGCGCGCGTGCACCAGCTCCGACAGCCCTGGTTCGTCCGCCCGTTCGCCCAGCCACCGCCGCGTGGCCTGCCGCGTCTCGTCGGGGGTCCAGGGCTCCAGCGCGACCTCCTCGACCAGGACGTGGTGCGGAGCCCGGACACCGAGGACCGGCAGCCCGGGCGCGGAGTGTTCGGTGACCACCAGCCGGAGCTGCGGCGGCATCGCGGCGAGCAGATCGTGGAGCAGGTCCAGGGTCTCCTCGTCGGCCCGGTGCACGTCCTCCACCACCAGTACCGCGGGCCCCTGCGCCGCGAGCAGGGCGCGCACCCCGCGCCGCAGCAGGGCGCGCCGCACTCCGGATCCGGCCGCCGTCCCGGGCGGCTCCGGCAGCCACTCCACCAGCTCGGGCACCAGGGTGCCCACCACCCCGGTCACCGCCGGCAGCGGTACCTCCGGGCGGCACGGCAGTCCGGCCAGCGCGTCCGCGACCGGGGCCAGGGGGACGTCCTGCCGCAGGTCGGGGCAGGTGCCACGGAGGACCACCAGGCCGCCGGGCTCCGGGCCGGCGAGCACCTCGTCCACCAGCCGGGAGGTCCCCACCCCGGGCGCCCCGCGGACGACCACGACGCACGGCGGCCGGACCAGCGCCGCGCGCAGCCGGGCGGCCTCCGCGCCCCGCCCCACGAACCCGGTGGTGTGCGCGGACCCGTCGCGGCGGGGCCCCTCGTCGGCGCGGGCAGGTCCGTCCACGGGTTCCTCCTCCACTGCGGGGCATCCCGTCCGTCCGTACTCCGACGCCCGTGCGCAGGTGGTCTACCGGTCGGCGACCGCGGCGGCAATAGGGGTCGACCACCTAGGCAATGGCGGTCGCCGGAGCCGCACCGCGGGGCGCCCGGCGGGCCGCGCGCCGCCCGGCACTCTTTGGGTAGCCGCTACGGATTGCCGGGCTCCGGTGGGGTGGCCGAAGCTGCGGACGGTCCGACGACGACCCCGTACCCAGCGGGCCCGGCCACGGGACCGAAGGGGCGAGGGGGCGGCCGCTGCCAGGCGGCCGTCCGGCGTGGTCGGGCCCGTGCCGCGCGGAACCCCACGCCGTGCGGCGCACCCCCCATTCGCGGACGCCGGGACCCGGCACCCGATTGTCGTGCTCGCGACATCAGTTCCGCCGTCTCGCCGAAGCGCGATCCCCCGGCGGGGGATCGCGCCGAGGACTCCGCGATGTGCCGCCTCCGGACCCGGGCCGGGACCGGACCGCTCTCAAGGGAGAAACCATGGAGTTCGACGCTCGCGCCCTCCGGCGCGTGCTCGCAGTCGGCACCGGCGCCGCCTTGCTGATCGGCGCCGCCACGACCGCCGGGGCGGCCCCCGTACCGCCCGGCGGTGGCGAGGGCCGCATCATCGGCGCGGACCGCCCCGGGGCGGTCGAAGGCTCCTACATCGTCACCTTCAAGGACTCGGTGGCCCGCACCGACGTGCCCGCCTCGGCGAAGGCACTGACCAAGCGGCACGCGGGCAGCCTGCGCTACACCTACACGGCGGCCCTGCGCGGATTCGCGGTGAAGATGACCGAGGAACGGGCGAAGCAGCTGGCCGCCGAACCGTCCGTGGCCCGGGTGGAGGCCGACGGGGTGGCCTACGCGGTCGACACCCAGCCCGACCCGCCCTCCTGGGGGCTGGACCGCGTCGACCAGCGGGACCGGCCGGTGGACAACCGCTACACCTACTCCACCACCGCCTCGAACGTCACCGCGTACATCGTGGACTCCGGCATCCGCACGACCCACCGGGACTTCGGCGGCCGCGCGGTCAGCGGCTACGACTTCATCGACAACGACTCCAACGCCGCGGACTGCCACGGCCACGGCACCCATGTGGCCGGCACGGTCGGCGGCGGATCGCACGGCATCGCCAAGGGCGTCAAGCTGGTCGGTGTGCGGGTTCTCAACTGCCAGGGGAACTCCGGTTCCACCTGGGCCCCAGTGCTCGCGGGCATCGACTGGGTCACCAAGAACGCGGTGCGGCCCGCGGTGGCCAACATGAGCATCGGCGGAGGCAGGACCCAGTCGGTCAACGACGCGGTGGCCGCCTCCATATCCTCCGGCGTCACCTGGGTCGTCGCGGCCGGCAACAACAACGCGGACTCCTGCCAGTACTCCCCGTCCTCCACCCCCGCGGCCATCACCGTGGGGGCCACCGACAGCGCCGACGCCCGCTCGACCGGGTGGAGCAACGGCCAGGGGTCCAACTACGGATCCTGCCTCGACATCTTCGCGCCCGGCTCCGGCATCGTCTCCACGTCCAACTCCGGTGACACCGCCACGCAGTCGATGAGCGGCACCTCCATGGCCGCGCCGCACACGGCGGGCGCCGCGGCCCTGCTGCTCTCGGCGAACCCGGGCTGGTCCCCGGCGCAGGTCCGCGACAAGCTGGTGGCCGACGCCACCCCGGACAAGATCTCCGACGCCCGCACCGGGTCCCCGAACCGCCTGCTCTACACCGGCGGTGGCGGTACCACCCCGCCCACCGGCCCGAGATTCGAGTCCACCGCGGACGTCACCATCAGGGACAACGCCACGGTCGAGTCCCCCGTCGCGGTCTCCGGTGTCGGCGGCAACGCCCCGGCCGGACTGTCCGTCACGGTGGACATCCGGCACACCTACCGCGGCGACCTGCGCGTGGAACTCGTCGCCCCGGACGGTACCGGCCACCTGCTGAAGGACCACGACAGCAACGACGGCGCGGACCACGTGCAGGCCACCTACACCGTCGACGCCTCCGCCGAAGCGGCCGACGGCACGTGGAAGCTCCGGGTGAACGACAACTGGGTGAACGACACC
The DNA here is from genome assembly GCF_044327625.1 of Streptomyces sp. NPDC018031. NCBI lineage: Bacteria > Bacillati > Actinomycetota > Actinomycetes > Kitasatosporales > Streptomycetaceae > Streptomyces > Streptomyces sp. NPDC018031. The sequence continues at coordinate 107,458 of NZ_JBIRFT010000010.1, read as the reverse complement.
GGCTACATCAACGGCTGGTCGCTCCAGTTCTGACCCGCCACCGCCGCCCCCGCGCCTCGGCGCCGGTCCGTCCCGCTCCCCCGGGGCGGACCGGCGCCCGCGCGCACCGCACGCCGCGTCCGCCGACGCCCGGCACCCGCGGCTCACCGCCCCACCCGCGGGGCCGCCTTCCCGGTGCTCCCACCCGCCTCCGCCGCGGCGGCGAGGTGGTACCCGGCCGTGACAGCGGCCCGCACCGCACCCGGGGCCGCCGGATCCGGCGCGGCGAACGGGCGCCGGTACGGTCGGCGCCGCGAGTCCGGCACCGGCACCCGGACCTCCGGGCTCCCGGCCCGCGCGGCCGGCGGCGGCACGGCGGCGGCACGGTACGGGCCGGAATCCGGGCGGGCCCGCGGTGCGCCGCGGCGGGGGAGCGGACCGCGGCCGGGGGCCGGCCGCGCGGGTCCGCGCAAAGCGCTTGTCCGGTTTTCCGGCACCGCACTACGGTGCGGGTGTGGATCTCTTCTCACCTTCGTGGACGGCGTTACGCACGGCGGTCGCCGAGCTTTCGGACGAGGACTTCGCGCAGCCGTCCGGCTGTACCGGCTGGCTCGTCCGGGACCTGGTGTGCCACCTGATCATCGACGCCCAGGACGTCCTGATCACCCTGGCCACCCCCGCCGATTCGGAACCGACCAGGGACGCGGTGACCTACTGGGAGGTCGCCGGGACACCGCCGACCGGTGACGACCCGCTCGACGCGCTGACCGTCCGGCTCGCCGCGGCGTACCAGGAACCCCGGCTGCTCAAGTTCCACCTCGACGACGTCGGGTCCGCCGCCGGGCGGGCCGCCCGACTCGCCGATCCCGCGCTGCGGGTGAGCACCCGTGACGTGGTCCTCACCGCGGGTGACTACCTCGCCGCGTACGTCCTGGAGTGGACCCTGCACCACCTCGACCTGGTCGCGCACCTCCCGGACGCCGCGGGCCCCTCCGCGGCGGCGCTCGCCCGGTCCCGCGAGCTGCTGGAAGGGATCGCCGGGGCCGCGTTCCCCGCGTCGTTCGCCGACCGGGACGCGCTGCTGGTCGGTACCGGGCGACGGGCCCCGACCGACGCGGAGCGGGCCGCGCTCGGCGAGCTGGCCGGCAGGCTCCCGCTCGTCGTCGGCTGACCGTGTGCCGGACGGGGCCGGCCGCGCGCCCGTGCCCCCGCCCGCCACGGCCGCCCGGCGCGCCGCGGCGGCGTCCCGCCCGTCACCCGGGCAGTTCGACGGACAGGTACGGGGCCAGCGCGCGCAGGAAGTCGGGCGCGTCGAACACGTCGCCGGCCGAGGCGACCCCGACCTTCCTGGTCCGGCCGGTGAGGATGCGGCTCACCGCCTCCACCGCCAGCGGCGCGCTGACGGCGTAGATGTCCCGGCCCCGGGCCACCGCGCGCCGCTCGGTGCCGCCGGACCGCACGACGACGTCGACGAGGAAGGTCTGCGCGGACCGCCCCCGCTCGTCGACCGGGGCGGGCGCCGGGGTGTCCGGGGCCAGGACGTCCCGGGCCGCCTCGACCGTCATGTAGGTGCGGACCTCGGGGATGGCCAGATGGCTGGGGAGGGTGACGACGTCGGCCATGGTGAACTCACCGATGACGCTCCGGGTGCCCACCGGGGCGGGGAACGGCCAGTCCAGGGTGGGCGGGGCGTCGCTGACGTACTCCAGCCGCCCGCCGGTGTAGCGGACCCGCCGGCCGTCCCGCCGCTCCCGGGAGACCGTGCCCGCCGCCCGCGTGCCGGCGGTGGGGTGCCAACTGCTCAGCGCGTACGCGACGTGTGCCTCGTCGGCCGACGTCCAGTCGCCCATCGCCGCGGTGGCCAGCAGGTCGCCGAGACCGCCGTAGAACGCCATCGCCGGGACGATCACCGCGCCGGCCTCGCGGGCCCGGTCCGCGTACCGCGCGAACGTGTCGGCGTTGCCCTCGATCTCGGCCGCCACGTCCACGTACGGGATACCGGCCCGCAGCGCCGCCTCGATCACCGGGCCGGCGGTCGCGGCGAAGGGACCGGCGCAGTTGATCACCGCCGCCGTGCCGGCCAGCGCGCGGTCCAGCGCTGCCGGATCGTCGACCGCCGCCGGGCGGGTCTCGAACCCGGGGCCGGACGCCGCCAGCGTGCGCAGCTTGTCCGCGTCGCGGCCGACGAGCACCGGGACGAACCCGAGCTCCCGCAGCTGCTCCACCACGAACCGTCCGGTGTGGCCGTACGCCCCGTAGACCGCCACCTCGTGCCCCGATGCCATGGATTCTCCCGTGCTCGATTGATCGACTGGGACCATCCTGTCCGGGCCGGCCCTCCGCCGGGAGTGTCTGGAACGACATGACGCGTACAATTACGGACATGACCTCTGTCGCGCTGGCCGTCACCGACGGGATGCTGCAGTTCGAACTCTCCGTGGCGTACGAAGTCTTCGGATCCGCCCCGGACGCCGTCTCCGTCCCCTGGTACGACCTGCGGGTCTGCGGCACCGGCCCGGTGCGTTTCGACCGGTTCCTGCTGGAGCCCGACGCCGGACTGGACCGGCTCCGGCACGCTCACACGGTGATCGTCCCGGGCTGGGCCGACGTCGACCGGGACCCGCCCGCAGACCTGGTCGACGCGGTGCGCGCGGCCCACGAGGCGGGCGCGCGGGTCGCCTCCCTCTGCACGGGCGCCTTCGTGCTGGCCGCGGCCGGGCTGCTGGACGGCAGGCGCGCGACCACCCACTGGGCGCACACCGAGGCACTGGCCGCCCGCCACCCCCGGGTGGAGGTCGATCCGGACGTGCTCTACGTGGACAACGGCAGCGTGCTCACCTCCGCCGGGAAGGCCGCCGCACTCGACCTGTGCCTGCACCTCGTCCGCCTCGACCACGGCTCGTCGGTCGCGAACGCCACGGCCCGCCGGCTGGTCGTGCCGCCGCACCGGGCAGGCGGGCAGGCCCAGTTCGTCACCACTCCGGTGCCGGCCCAGGACGACCACCCGCTCGGCGCGCTGCTCCCCTGGGTGCTCGAACGGCTCGACCAGCCGCTGACGGTGGAGGACCTGGCCCGCCAGGCGCGCATGAGCTCGCGCCATCTGGGCCGCCACTTCCGGGCGGCCACCGGCACCACCCCGCTGCAGTGGCTGCTGACCCAACGCATCCGCCGCGCCCAGGAGTTGCTGGAGACCACCGACGAAAGCGTCGACCTGGTCGCGGAGGCCACCGGCATGGGCACCGCCACCACCCTGCGCCGGCACTTCAACCGCACCGTCGGCGTCCCCCCGGACACCTACCGCCGCACGTTCCGCTCGCGGGGCCGCCCGGCTCCGGAGGACGGCCGCCGGCCCCGGCGGCACTGAGCCGGCCCGCGCCCGGCCCCGCACGCCGACGGCGGGCCCGGTGCCCGGCGCGTCGCCCCGCCCCCGGCTCTCCGGCGGCCCCCGGGGACGGCCCGTGTCCCGGCGGTCCGCGGCGGCGGTAGGCCCCCGTGCGGTGCCCCCGCGCCGCCCGCCCCGCCGCGGTCAGCGGTCGCCGTGCCGGTCGGTCCGGGCCTCTTCCCTCGCGGCCGGCTTCCGGAGTGCACACCTTCTCATCCCTGGTCATCCACCTCTTCCGCCATGCAATCGATGGGCAGGCCGGGAACCGCTCCTGGGGGCTGACGGCCGGTTCAGGGACACTCCGCCCGCCACGGCAGGGCGGCGGGCTCCCCGCCCCACCCCCTCCGCTTGGGCGGGGCGGGGATGCGAGGGATGATGGTGGGTGAACAGTCGAGAAGGTGATTCACCACGAGCGACCGTGGGCGGGACGAAGCGAAAACCTCCGATCAGGCGCCTGCCAAGGAGCGCGTGTCGGCCGCCAAGGCCATGCGCAACGCCGCCGAGCAGCTCAGCGAACTGCTCGGCAGGCCGCCGGAATCGGTCTCCTCCATCAAGCCGACCGAACAGGGCTGGGAGGCCGAGGTCGAGGTGCTCGAACTGGAGCGGATTCCCGAGACGACCAGCGTGATGGCCAGCTACCAGGTGGTACTGGACCCGGCCGGCCAGCTGCTGGCATACGAGCGCGGGCGCCGTTACACGCGTGCGCAGATCGACCGGGACAAGCGCTGACCGGTCCGGCGGACCTGCGGAAAGGAGTGCACGGTGACTGTGATGCCGCAGGGCGGCGGGGGCGTCCCCGCGCCTGCGGGGGGATCCGGAAACCTCTACGACGTACTGGAACTGGTCCTCGACCGGGGGCTGGTCATCGATGTCTTCGCCCGCATCTCGCTGGTGGGCATCGAAGTGATCAAAATCGACGCCCGGGTCGTGGTGGCCAGCGTCGACACCTACCTGCGCTTCGCGGAGGCCTGCAACCGGCTGGACCTGGAGTCCGGTCGCAAGGCCCCGGCCCAGCTCACGGACATCGTCGAGGGAAGCGTGGAGAGCGGGGCGAAGGGCAAGAGCAAGGGCGCGCTGACGGGCGCGGTGGAAGCGTTCACCGACTCCCTGCAGGGGCGCACCGACGAGACCCGGGGCGGCCGTGAGGCCGTACCCGAAGAAGAGCGCCAGTCCGCGGAGCGGGGCCGGGAGCGCCGCTCCGGCCGGCGCCGGGAGGAGCGGTGAGCCGATGGCGCTGTATGTGTATGCGATCACCGACGCCTCCCACCCGTTGCGTCTGGACGGCCTGACCGGGGTGGGGGAGGAGCCGGCCGCGCTGCGTGCGGTACGCGGTGACACGCTGAGCGCCGTGGTCAGCGAGGCGCCGGAAGACCTCTCGGTGGGCCGCCGGGACGTGTCGGCGCACCACGAGGTGCAGGAACGCCTGTGGGCCGACGGCACCACCCTGCCCCTGAGCTTCGGCTTCGTGGCCGACGACGAGGATGCGGTGCGCTCGGTACTGGACGAGCGTGCGGACGCTTTCCGGCAGTCCCTCGAGGAGCTCACCGGCCGGGTGGAGTTCAACGTCAAAGGGGTGCAGGACGAGGACTCGGTACTGCGTGCGGTACTCGAGGACTCCGCGGAGGCGCGCCGGCTCAACGACGCGACGCGGGACGGCGGCGGCAGCTACGACGACCGGGTGGCGCTCGGCCAGTTGCTGGCCCAGGAGGTCCAGAGCCGGCAGGAAGCGCTCGCCGCCGAGATCGTGGCGGCCCTGCGGCCGCTGGTACGCGAGGAGAAGCTGTCGCCGCCGTCGCAGCAGTACTTCGTCAACGTCTCGTACCTGGTGGACGCCGACCGCGCGGAGGAGTTCGTCGGCGCCGGCCGGGAGCTGGCGGAACGGTACGGGGAGGACGTGGAGCTGCGGCTCCGCGGGCCCCTGCCGCCGTACAGCTTCACCTGAGTCGTCCATCGCCGGTGACAGGGAGGCAGTGTGGGACTGGTGACAGCGATCCTGACCGCGCCCCTCGCCCCGGTCAGGGGCGTGGGCTGGGTGCTCGACAAGGTCGTCCAGGAAGCCGAGCACGAGTACTACGACCCCGCACCGGTGCAGGAGGCACTCGTGAAGCTGGAGCGGGCCCGGGAGGAGGGCGACATCGACGACGAGGAGTTCGACCGGCGGGAGGACGAACTGCTGCGGCGCCTCGAAGAGATCAGGGCCTATCAGCTCGGGCAGGGCTCACCCAGCGGACCGTGACACGGGCGAGGAAAGACACGGGCGAGGAAAGAAGACAGCGCCATGAACAACGCCAAGATCGGCACCGCCCTCATCGGCGGCTATGTGCTCGGCCGCCGGAAGAAGGCCAGGGCCGCCCTGGGGGTCGGCATGATGCTGGCCGGCTCCCGGCTGAGGTCCGGACAACTGGGGAAGGCACTGAGCCAGTCACCGATCCTCAGCGGTCTCAACGAGCAGGTCCGTGGCGAGCTGACGAACGCCGGCAAGGCGGCGGCGTCGTCGGTGCTGACCGCCAAGGCCGGAAGCATGGCCGACGCCCTGCACCAGCGGACCGAGGAGATGCGGACGAAGTCGGGTCGCGCGGACGATGCCGGGCCGGCGGAAGAGAGCCCGGACGAGCGGGACGAGCCGGACGAGCGGGATGAGCACGAGAACGGCGGCACCGGGGCCGGAGAACCCGCCGAGCGGTCCGCCGAGAGCACCCGGCGCCGTGCAGGATCCTCCTCCCGGCGCGGCTCCTCCTCGGGCAGCGGAGGGAGCGCCTCCGGCCGGGCCCGCAAGGAGCCGGCTGCCGAGCGCCCGGGCCGCTCCGCGGGCCGCGCAGCGAAGCCGAGGAGGTCGGACGATGGCTGAGGGCAAGGACCGCGCGCGCGGGGCGGCCGGAACCTCGGACACGGTCCGTGACCAGGTACGAGAGAGTTCCGGCGTGGACCGGCTGAAGGAAGAACTCCAGTCCTATGCCCAGACCCGGCTGGAGCTGATGGTCTCGGACATGGGCCGCCGGCTGGGGGAGGCGGCGGGCCGGCTCGGCACCGCGCACACCCCGCACCTCGGCGCCCGGGAGCTGGTCGGTGTCGCCGCCAAGGGCGGCAAGGCACTCGGCGGGCACCTGACGCCGGGCGGGTCGGTGCTCGGCAAGACCGCCGCGCACGCCAAGGACGTGTTGCTGGACAAGGCGAAGGAAGGGGTGAAGAAGCAGGGGGGCACCACCGATACGGGCAAGAGCCTGACCATCATCGAGGACATCGACATCGGTGTCCCGGTGCGTGAGGCGTACAACCAGTGGACCCAGTTCCAGGAGTTCGGCCGGTTCGCCAAGGGCGTGGTGGGCGTCGACCAGGAGGACGACACCACGACGCAGTGGCAGGTGAAGATCGCCAAGGCGAGCCGTCACTGGCAGGGGACGATCACCGAGCAGGTGCCGGACCAGCGGATCGTCTGGACCTCGGAGGCTGCCAAGGGCACCACCAAGGGCGTCGTCACCTTCCATCCGCTCGCCGACAACCTCACCAAGGTGCTGCTGGTCCTGCAGTACTTCCCCAAGGGCGTGGTCGAGAAGACCGGCGGGCTGGTACGCGCGCAGGGCCGGCGCACCAGGCTGGACCTGAAGCTCTTCCGCACCTTCGTGATGATGCGCGGCGAGGCGACCGGCGGCTGGCGCGGGGAGATCCGCGACGGCGAGGTGGTCCGCGGCGACGACGAACCGGAAGAACCCGAGGACGCCGAAGGCGGCGAAGCCGGGGAGGACGAGGCGACCGACGACCGGGACGAGGAGGCCGCCCGCGACGCGGACCGGGACGACGAGGAACTCTACGAGGACGAGGACGAGGACGAAGCGGAGGACCGGGCGGAGGACGAGGACGCATACGACGACGAAGACGAAGACGGGGAGGACGACGAGGACGAGGCCAGGGACGACGAGGACGACGAGGACGACGACGGATACGACGACGAGGAGGACGACCGGGACGAGGAACCCTACGACGACGAGGAACCAGAACCTCTCGACGAGCGACCGCGCCGCCGCTGACCGCGGACGCCGAGCCGCTCCGGGAAGCGAGGTCGAGTACACCGTGTCCCAGCCTGAGGCCGCCGGCCCCCCGCCGTCGCGGAGCATGTATCCGTACGGCCAGGGGTCGCAGAGCACGAACCTCGCCGACATCCTCGAGCGCGTGCTCGACAAGGGCATCGTCATCGTCGGCGACATCAAGATCAACCTGCTGGACATCGAGCTGCTCACCATCAAACTCCGGCTCCTGGTCGCCTCCGTCGACAAGGCGAAGGAGATCGGTATCGACTGGTGGGAGCACGATCCGGCGCTGTCCTCCCGCGCCAACGGCGAACGCGCGCTGGAGGAGCAGAACCAGCGCCTGCGCGCCGAGATCACGGCACTGCGCCAGCGGGTCGCGGAGTCGCCCGCCGAACTCACCGACGGCGGGAGTGGCAGCCGCCGCTCCCGTGAGACCGTACGGGAGTCCGCCGCCGAGCCGCGGCGGCGCAGGCGCAGCGCCGATGACGCCACCGCCACGTCCGACCGCGGCGCCAGGTCCGCCACGTCCGATCGCGGCGCCAAGTCCGCCGAGGCGGACCGCGGCGCCAAGTCCGCCGGGGCCGATCGGCGCCGCGACGACGACCGGCGCCGCGACGACGACCGGAGCTGATCATGGAGGGTGTGCTCAGCTACGCGTACGCGGTGGTGCGCTCCGGCGACTCACTGGAGGAAACCGCGCTCGCCGGTGTCCGGGGCGTGGCCGCCGCTCCCGTCACCCTGGTGCACTCCGGCGGGGTCGCCGCGGCCGTCAGCACGGTACCCGAGGCGGACTTCCACGAAGCAGCCCTCAAGGGGCATCTGGAAGACCTCGACTGGCTGGAGACGACGGCCCGGGCCCACCACTTCGTCATCGAGACCCTGGCGGCGCACACCACGGTGCTGCCGTTGCGGCTGGCGACCGTGTACCTCGACCACGCCCGGGTCCGGGAGATGCTGGCCGAGCGCGAGGAGGACTTCACCGCGATGCTCGCCCGGCTCACCGACATGGTGGAGTGGGGCGTCAAGATCTACGCCGAGGCGGCCACCGCGCCGCCGGCCGCCCCCGCCTCCGCGACCTCCGCGGCGGAGTCACCCGATCCCGGCAGGGCCTATCTGGCCCGGCGCCGGCACCAGCACCGGGCCCGGGAGGACGCCTGGCAGACGGCGGAGGAAGCGGTCCGCCGGATCGACGAGCAGGCCCGCGGGCTGGCGCTGGACCGCGCCCGGCACCGCGTCCAGCAGACCCCGCCGGGCGGCGGGGCCGGTGAGAACGTCGCCAACGACGCCTATCTGGTCCCGGGTCCGCTCGCCGAGGAGTTCCGCGAGCGGATGGCACGCGCCGCGGACGGCCTGCCCGGGGTGCGGGTGGAGGTGACCGGCCCCTGGGCGCCGTACTCCTTCGCCACGCCACCGGAACCCGACGCACAGCGGGAGGCGACCCGGTGAGCGCCTACGAGGACCGCCCCCTCGCCGAGCGGCAGGTGGCCCTGATCGACCTGCTGGACCGGCTGCTGAGCGGCGGAGTGGTCCTCACCGGCGATCTGGTGCTGTCGATCGCGGACATCGACCTGGTGCGGGTCTCGCTGCGCGCGGTGATCGTGGCGATCAGCGAGCAGAGCGATCTGCCCTGGGCATCCGCCCTCCCGGGGCTGACGCCCACCCCGGGCGGCGGGATCCGCGGTGAACTCCCCTGACCCCCCGGAGACCGACCGGATGCGCGAGGTCGCGGAGGCGGCGTCCCGGGCCTTCGCCCTGCTGCCCGCCCGACCGGAGGAGCTGCCCGGGGTGTCCGGGCGGCGCGGGCAGCGCGCCGCCCGACGGCTGCACGCCGACCCGGACACGGTGGAACGGGACCTGGTCCAGCTGGTGCTGACCATCGTGGAACTGCTCCGCCAGCTGATGGAGCGCCAGGCACTGCGCCGGGTCGACCAGGGCGGCCTCACCGAGGAGCAGGAGGAGCGGCTGGGGCTCACCCTGATGATCCTGCACGACCGGATGGTGGAGCTGTGCGACCGCTACGACCTCACCCTGGAGGACCTCAACCTCGACCTGGGACCGCTGGGCACCCTGCTGCCGCCGTAGGCCCCGGGACGACGGTCCGCGGCGCGCGCCGGCGGAACGGGCTTTCACCGGTCGCCGGTCGCCGGCGGGCGGGCTCCTCCCGTGCCGCATTTTTTCGGGTATCCGTAGTCTCCCCGCTCCGGATGGCCGATCCGTGCCGCCGATGGGTAGTTTGAACCACCGACGGGCGCTCGGCGGTGCACGCCGCGGGCCGCCGGCACCCCCTTGACCCCCCATCCCCCTGCCCACGCCGCGCCAGGGCCCGGGCCTTGCCGCGGCCCTCGCGTCGGGAAGTCGTGTGGAACTGCAAATCCGGCATCTGCGGGCCCTGTGTGCCGTGGCCGAGACGGGAAGCCTCAACCGGGCCGCGGCCGGGCTCGGCCTGCCGCAACCGGCGCTGAGCCGCCAGATCCGGCGGGTCGAGCGGTTGCTGGGCGGCGCGCTGTTCGACCGGGGCGCCACGGGGGCGCGCCCGACCGCGTACGGAACGGCCGTGCTGGAGCAGGCCAGGACCATCCTGGCGCTCCTCGACGACACCGCCGGCGAGCTGGGCCGGTTGCGCGCCGACGCCCCCGGCGTGGTACGCGTCGGCTGGACCTCCAGTGCCCTGTCCGGCGCGCTGATGGACTGGGGCGAGGTGCAGAAGCCGGAGCGGCGGGTCCAGTTCGTCGTCGCCGACACCTCCACCGAGTTGCTCGGCATGCTGCGGACCGGGGAACTCGACGCCGCCGTGCGGGTGGCGGGCGCCGACTGCGCCCTCCTGCACACCGACGACCTCGCGGAACTCGCCCTGGCCGAATCGGCGATGCAGGTCGCGGTGGCCGACGACCACCCGCTCGCGCGACGGGACGCCGTCAGCATGGCCGACCTGGCCGGGCAGGAGTGGATCTCCTCCTCCGGGCGCGACAACTGCATGGAGTGGCTCCGCCGGACCTGCCGACCGTACGGATTCGACCCCACCATCACCTACGACATCCCGGTGACCGGGCCGCGGCCCGACGTCATCCGCGGCAATCGCTGTGTGTCCTTCGTGCAGAGCTCGCTGCCGCCGGCCGAAGGGGTGCGGCACCTGCCGGTCGCCGACCTGGGCGGGCGGATCCGGCATTCCCTCGTCTTCCGCAGGAGGAGTTCCTTCACCCGCCACGCGCCGGCGCTGGCCCGCGCGCTCGGGCGTGCCGCGGAGGACATCAGCGGCATCACCCCGCTCACCTCCGCGCCGTACCTCGCGACCTGACCCCGCGTACTCGCGGGACCCACGTCGTCCACCGGCCGGGACCCTCCACTCGCTCGCGTCCTCGACGGACCGGGAAGCGTGTACGGCCGCGGGGGACCGGCCGCCGCTTCCCAGCCCGCCGCCACATGATCGGCCGCGCGGCCGGGGCGCCGGTAGGGCCGAACAGGCCTGCGCCCGGGGGCCGACCGGCCCCCCGCACCGCCCGACCGGCCCCGCACCGCGCCGCCCCCGCGAACAGGGCCGAACGGCCCTGGGCCGGGGCACGGTGCCGGTGGTGCACTGGTCGCCCCGTGTCAGCAGGGGCCGCAACCGCGTTCCCCGGGCGGTCTCGTGGCCGTCCGTTCACCGCCGAGGAGGCGCTCACCGATGACCGCACAGTCCGGCACGCACAGGCCGCGGCCCCGCCGGGGCGGAGCCGGCACATGACCACCGGCGCCCGCCCCGACGTCCGCGTGGTCGAGGTCGGCGAACAGGACGCGCTGCGGCTGCTCGCCGGAGTCCGGCTGGGCCGGGTGGTCTTCACCCACCGGGCGCTGCCTGCGATCCGCCCCGTCAACCACATCGTCCACGACGGCCGGGTCGTCATCCGGTCCCGGACCGGCACCGCCCTGCTGAAGCAGGCGGTCCTCAGCGGTGTCGTGGCCTACGAGGCCGACGAGATCGACCCGCGTTCGCACACCGGCTGGAGCGTCATCCTCACCGGTGTGGCGACCGTCGTCCGCGACGAGGCGCTCGTCGACCGCTACCGCACGGTGCTGAGGCCGTGGATCGACCAACGCGCCGACACCTTCGTCAGCATCAGACCGGGCATGGTCACCGCGTACCGGATCGTGCCCGCCCCGTGACGGCCCGGCACGGACACCACGCCCCGCGCCGACCGCGTCGCGCGGTGTTCTACCCTGCTGGTCAGGTAATGGGTCCGGGGAGCAGGCATGGCGCAGACAGCAGACGGTGAGACGGCGTCCCGCGGACCGCACTCCCGGCTCGGCTCCCCCGACCGGGTGCACGGCCTGCTCGACGCGGTGATGAGCCTCGGGCGCGGGCTGGAGCTCTCCCAGGTGCTGCGCGGCATCGTGGAGGCGGCGGTGACCCTCACCGACGCGGAGTACGGGGCGCTCGGCGTCGTCGGTGACGGACAGCGGCTGTCCCGGTTCCTGCCCGTCGGCATCGCCGACGACCTGGCCGCCCGGATCGGACAGGTCCCCTGCGGCCGGGGCATCCTCGGCGAGCTGATCCGCAACCCCGTCCCGCTGCGGCTGACCGATCTCGCCCGGCACTCCGCCTCCTACGGCTTCCCCGCCCACCACCCCCCGATGCGCACCTTCCTCGGCGTCCCCATCCGGGTCCGCGACGAGGTCTTCGGGAACCTCTACCTCACCGAGAAGCGGGGCGGGGAGTTCGACGCCGACGACGAGGCCGTGCTGAACACCCTGTCCGTCGCCGCGGGCATGGCGATCGAGAACGCCCGGATGTACGAGGAGAGCCGCCGCCGCGAACGCCGGGTGGAGGCCCTCGCCGAGGTGACCCGCGCCCTGCTCACCGGCACCGAGGCCCGCGAGGTGCTCGACCTGATCGCGCGGCGTGCGCTGGAGGTCGCCGGTGCCGACACCGCCGCGGTGCTGATCCCCGCCGCCGGACGGCCGGACTGCCTGGTCGCCGAGGTGGCCCACGGCCGCGACGCACGGTCCATCGGCGGCCGGGCGGTACCCGCGCGAGGGTCGCTGGCCGGGCTCGCCGCCTCCACCGGGGAGCCCGCGGTGAGCCGCGACATCCGCTCCGACGAACGCGCCCATCCGTTCGGAGGTGACCCGGAGGCGTACGGCTCCACCGTGGCGGTCCCGCTGCCGGTGGAGACCGGCGGCGGGGCCCTGCGGCTGAGCCGGCTGGCGGGCCGGCCGGCGTTCGACCCCGCCGAGGTGAAGCTGATCTCCGGCTTCGCCGACCAGGCGGCGATCGCCCTCGAACTCGCCCGGCGCCGTGCCCAGTCCGAGGAACTCGCGGTCCTGCACGACCGCGACCGGATCGCCCGCGACCTGCACGACCTGGCGATCCAGCGGCTCTTCGCCACCGGGATGACCCTGCAGAGCGCCACCCGCCTCATCGAACGCCCGGAGGCCGCCGAGCGCGTCGGCCGGGCCGTGGACGACCTCGACGACACGATCAGGATCATCAGAACGGCGATCTTCGGCCTGCGCTCGACCGGTGTCGGCGGCCCGGCGTCCGGGCTGCGCCGCCGGATGGCCGAGGCCGCGCAGGCCGCCGCCCCGGCGCTCGGCTTCGCCCCCGCCCTGCGCATCGACGGCCCCGTGGACAGCGCCGTGCCGGACGAACTGGCGGAGCACCTGCCGGCGGTGGCCGCGGAGGCGCTGAGCAACACCGCCCGGCACGCCGGGGCCGGCCGGGTGGACGTGCACCTGGCCGTCACGGACGACGAGGTCGCGCTCACCGTCGCCGACGACGGGGTGGGCGTCGGCACCGCCCCGCACACCGGCGGCCTGGTCAACATGCGCATCCGCGCCGAACTGCTGGGCGGTGCCCTGACCGTGGACTCCCCGCCGACCGGGGGGACCCGCATCGTCTGGCGCGTGCCGCTGCCGTGACCCCGCGGCCGCACCGGCCGTCCGCCCTCGCCCACCGGCCCGGCCACGCGGCGCCTCAGACCGGCGCCGAAGGGCTCTTCCGCATGCGCTCGGCGACCACCGCCGCCTGCACCCGGCGCCCCACGCCCAGCTTGGCCAGCAGCGAGGAGACCCGGTTCTTCACGGTCTTCTCCGCCAGGAACAGCCGCTCGGCGATCTGCCGGTTCGTCAGGCCGTCCCCGATCAGCTCCAGGATCTGCAGTTCCCGCGGCGAAAGGCCGGCCCACTCGGGTTGCTCGGGCCGCTCGACCGGCTGCGGCCCGCGCAGCCGGGCCATCACCCGCGAGGTGGCCCGCGGATCCAGCAGCGACTGCCCGGTCGCGACGGTGCGTACCGCCGTCACCAGCTCGGCGCCCTTGATCTGCTTGAGCACATAGCCCGCGGCGCCCGCGATGATGGCGTCGAACAGCGCCTCGTCGTCATCGAAGGACGTCAGCATCAGACAGGCCAGCTCCGGCATCCGGGCCCGCAGTTCCCGGCACACCTCGATGCCCTGGCGGTCGCCGCCCTCCTCGCCTTCGCCGAGCCGTACGTCCAGCACCGCGACCTGCGGGCGCACGGCCGGCACGCGGGCCAGGGCCTCGCGGGCGGTGCCCGCCTCCGCCACCACCACGATGTCCGGTTCGGCTTCGAGGAGGTCGCGCACTCCGCGGCGCACCACCTCGTGGTCGTCGAGGACGAAGACGCGTACCGGCGCTGCGGTCAGGGGCGAGTGATCCACGTGGTGCTCTCTTCCGGTGTGCCTGGGTCTTTCGGCCACACGCCGGGACCGTCCCGGCGTGCGCCAGCACATACCTCATCACCTCCGGGGCGGTAGGGCCGAACGGCCCTACGGACCGGGGGCGAACGGGCATACCGGTCAGATGCCATAGTGAGCGCGCCCCATACCAGGACGGGCGGTCCCGGGCGCTCCCCGTGCCGCCGCGCAGCCGCCCGTACCCCCGACAGGAGCTGCTGGCTAATCCGTGAACACCACAGGCGACGACTACCACACACTCCTCGCACGGCACGACGCGATGCGGCTCCGCCGCCGGCTCCTCGTGCCCGGCCCAGACCGGGAGACCGGCGGCGGCCGGGTACCGGACCACTACGACGGCGCCGCCGACCGGCGGCTGATCACCGGCTGCCGCGACCTGGTGACCCCCTTCGACGAGCTGATCGGCGAGCTGTACGAGGTGCTGTTCGCGCGCCACCCGTACCTGCGGTCGCTGTTCCCGGAGTCGATGGAGTTCCAGCGGAGGCACCTCGCGCTGATCTTCGAGTACCTGATCGAGCATCTGGACCGCCCGGACGACATCACCGCCGCCTTCGCCCGGTTGGGCCGGGACCACCGCAAGCTCGGCGTGCGGCCCGCGCACTACGAGGCGTTCGAGGAGGCGCTGTGCGAGGCGCTGCGCCGCCGGGCCGGCGCGCGGTGGACCGCACCACTGGAGCGGGCGTGGCTGCGGATGCTGCGGTTCGCCGTCGCGGCCATGGTCGACGGCGCGGAGTCCGCGCTCGCGGAACCGCCCTGCTGGCAGGCGACCGTGCTCGAACACCACCTGCGCACCCCCGGCGTCGCCGTGCTCCGCCTGCGGACGCACGAGCCCTACCCGTACCTGGCGGGCCACTGCGCGTCCGTGGAATCCCCGCTGCTGGAACACACCTGGCGCCCGTACTACCTCGCCGGCGCCCCGCGCCCGGACGGCGAACTGGAGCTGCACGTCCGGGCCGTCGGGAGCGGCGGGGTGAGCGAGGCGCTGGTCCACCGCACCCGCCCCGGCGACGTCCTGCGGCTCGGCCCCGCCCACGGGGTGATGACGCTGGACGAGGGCCCGGTGGGGGACCTGCTGCTGGTGGCGTACGACACCGGCTGGGCGCCCGTGAAGGCCCTGCTGCAGGAGCTCGACTCGCGGCGGACCCACGGCGGCCGGGTCCACCTCCTGCTCGGCCCCGAGGCGTACGACCGGGCGCACCTGGCCGGCTCGGCGCACCGCCGCCCCTGGCTGACGGTGGTTCCGGTGCCGGGCGGCGGGCCGGGGGCGGGCGGATTCGGCCCGCTGGCCGAGGAGGTGCTGCGCGACGGCGACTGGTCCGGGCACCTCGCGTTCGTCAGCGGCCCGCCGGAGACGGTCGCCCCCGCGGTGGCCCGCCTCGCCGACGCGGGGGTGCCCGCCGGGCGCATCCGCCACGACCGGCAGACCGAACTGGCCGGGGCGGGCGGTCTCCCACGGGTCTGCCGGTAGGCCCGGCAGGCGGGCCGGCACGCCGGGGGCGGGCGGGCGCCGGGCCGCGGGCAGCCGCCCGGTGCCGCGGCGCCCGGTGACCGGGCCGCGGGGGCCGGCCCGCCGGGCCGGGAGCCGCTGCGGACGGACACCGGCCCGGCGGAACGGACACCGGCCCGGCCTTGCCGCGGGGGACGCGCCGCCGGGCCGCGGCCACCCGCAGTGCCCGTCAGTCCCGCCCGGCGGCCGGTTCCGCATCGGGCCGGCCCCCGTGCGGCCGGGCCGGCCGGCCGGCGTGCCGGGCCACCGGCCCACGCGGTGTTCCGCCGGCCCGGGAGGCGCCCGCGGGCCAGAGGACCTCCACCGGGATGCCGCGGGCCCGGGCGAAGGCCACCAGATGCGCGGTGGCGTCCGAACCGTCGGACGGCGAGCCGTCCCAGACCACCAGCACCCGCCGGCAGGACTGGATGATCCGTTCGTCGGTGCTGATGCAGTCGCCCCGGTCCGCCGGGTCGAAGGGCAGCAGCCGGACCTGCTCGGCCAGGAGCAGCAGTTCCCCGGCGGCGTGCCGGTCCCGCTCCGGCAGTACCGCGGGCAGCGCGCCCCGGGCGGGCAGCAGCAGCGTGAGTCGCCGCCCCGCCTCGCGCATCGCCCGCCCGAACACCAGGGGCAGCCCGGCGCCGCCGCGGACCAGGCCCGTCGCGCCCTCCGCGAGCCGCTCCAGCCGCGTCCGCAGTTCGGTCTCCAGCAACTCCAGGGTGTCCGCGGTCAGGTCCGCGTGCCCGACGGCCGCGATCATCGGGCCCGTCCCCAGGTCGTCATCCTTCGCCTCCAGCCTCGTCTCCGTCTTCAGCCGAGGGAAGCAGTGAACACGGTCCGGGACCGGGACGGACAGGGGCCGAACGGCCCCGGGAGGAAGGAAACCGGGCCCGGCCGGGCGGGTGCTGCCGGCGGCCACCGCCGCCCGGAACCGTGCCGCGGACGGGCCCGTGCCCGGTGGCGTAGCCGGTGGCCGGTGCACGGCCCCCGGGCGGGCTCGGAACGCCCGCCCGGGGACCGGTCGCCCGGCAGCCCGGTGTGACCGGTCAGTGGTCCGCCGGTGTCACCGCGACGACGTGACGGCGCCGCCGGACACCGCGGTCCGCCACACCGTGTAGGCGATGCCGTCCGCGCTGCGGTTCAGCGCGGTGGCGTTGATGTTGCTCGTGGTGTCGCACGAGGAGTGGTAGCAGGGGTCGTAGGCGCGGTTGGCGGTGCCGCCCCACTTGGCCGCCTCGGTGGACGTCTTGCGCGCCGAGGCTCCGGTGGCGTAACCCGACGTGGGGATGCCGACCCGCTGGAACGAGTAGTCGTCCGAGCGCCCCTGCCCCTCGACGTTCTCCTGCGGACGCAGCCCCAGGGAATCCCAGTACGCCTTCATGGGCGCCGAAGCGGTGCTGTTGAGGTTGTTGATGAAGTAGCCGCCGTTGGTCGACCCGATCATGTCGAAGTTGTAGTACGCCTTGATCTTCGACCGCTCGGTGCTCGGCAGCGAGTTGACGTAGAACCGCGAGCCGTTCAGACCCTGCTCCTCGTCGGTCCACCAGGCGAAGCGGACCCGGTTGAGCATGGCGGGGTTCTGCTGGGCCAGCACCAGGGCGGTCTCCAGCAGCGCGGCCGACCCGGAGCCGTTGTCGTTGATGCCCGGTCCGGCGGAGACCCCGTCCAGGTGCGCGCCGAACATGTACACCTTCGAGGCGTCGCCCTTGGGCCACTCGGCGACCAGGTTCGGTCCGGCTCCCGGGGTGCACCCGGAGGTGCAGGCCTGCTCGGTGACGGTGAAGCCCGCTGCCTGGAGCTTGCCCTTCACATAGGCGACGGACTGGCGGTAGCCGTTGGTGGTGGAGCGCCGGTTGCCGCCGTTGTCCCGGGCGATCTGGTTCAGCTGGGTCAGGTGGCCCTGGACTCTGCTGACGTCGACGTCCGGTGCCGCGGCGCTGCGCGCGCCCCCGGAGGCGGCGTCGGAGCGCGCCTGCGCCGTCGCCGCCTGTCCGGGCGACGCCGAGGCCGGAGTGGTGAGCGGGACCACCGCGAAACCGGTGGTCACCGCCAGGGCCATGCCGATACCGGCAGTACGTATCTGCACCTGTGCTCCTCATGATGGGGGGTGTGGCTCGTGGCCGGTTCCCGGGCGCCGGGTCGGCGTCCGGGAGGGCCGGAGCGTGGGAAGGGTGCGGTGGGGCAGGCGCGCGGCGGCACCCCTGGGCGGGGTGGGCCGCGCCGTCGTGGGGCGTGCCGCGGTCCCGGAGGGCCGGCTCCGCGACCGGCGGCACGGCAGGGGCGGGCGCGGGCGCCGCGCCGGTCAGCGCGCGGCGCGCCCGGTGCCGGCCGGGCCGTCGGGTCCGGGCCGGTCGGCAGCGGAGGGCCGCGCCGCGGCCGTCCGGGCGCCGGCACCGCCACCGGGCAACGGGCCGCGTGGAGGAACTGAACGAGATGCATCCATGGGAGAAGTTCGCTTTCATCCGCAGGTCGCTCTGCCACGTGCCGATCCGTGGTGTGTGGGGGGCGCCCTGGAGGTGGAGGAACTCGATCCCCGGGAGTATGCGGGCGCCCGCCGGGCAGCGGGGAGATGGCATCTCGCGATAGGCCGGGGTTATCGCCCCGGTCCGGCGGTCGCCGGGGGCTCCGTCCCCTGGCGGTCGGCGGCCGACCGCACGGCTGCCGCCCCCTTCGTCGCCGAGGCGTCCCGGGGCCCCGGGCCCGGTCGCCGTGCGGGGGCGCGGGGGCCCTGACGTCCCGTCCGCTCCGGCCCCTGTCCCCACGGCTCACCCCCGGGCCATAATCGGGCATGTCAAAAGGCTGGCACTGGCTCCTTCTCGGCGCCTTCGTGGTGTGGACCCTGTTCGCGCTCGAGTGGCAGGACCTGGGCTGCGACATTCCGGAGTCCTACCTGGCCGTGCTCACCCGAGGTACCCCGGAGGGGCTGGAGTTCCTGCCCGCCTGCCACGGTTAGCCCGGCTCCGCCGGCCGGCCGCTCGTGCGGCCGTGCCCGCGCCGTGCCCGCGCCGTTCCCCCCGGACCGCCCGGGCTCCGGTGGGGCTATCCCCACGCCCCGCCGGTGGCCTGCCGGATGGGCGCCGGCGGCGTCCGTCGGCGATCGTGTTCCGGCAGGTCCTCCCCGGACATCGGCGGAGGACCAGGCGCACGATCACGAAGGGGACACCGTGAAGCGACCGATGGAACTGCCGCCGGCACGCCGTACCTTGCTCGGCGCCGCGGCGATGGCCGGCACCGGGCTGCTGTGGGGAGCCGCGGGAACGGCCGCCGCCGACGCCGGGCGGGCCGGGCGGTTGCCGCAGGGGGCGGTGGACGCGGAGGTGGCACGGCTGGAGCGCGGACTGATCGCACTCCGGCGCGACCTCCACCGGCACCCCGAGGCTCCGGGCCGGGAAGAGCGCACCGCCGGGGTGGTGGCCGGCGAACTGCGGGCGGCCGGGCTGGCCGTCACCACCGGGATCGGCGGCCACGGCGTCGTCGGTGTGCTGCGGGGCGCCCGCCCCGGCCGCACCGTGGCGTACCGGGCGGACATGGACGCGGTGCCGGCCGCGGGCATCGTCGGGGGCGGGACGGCACCGGCCCATGTGTGCGGGCACGATGTGCACACCACGGTGGCCCTCGGTGTCGCACGGACCCTGGCGCGGTTGCGGCGGCGGCTGAGCGGCACGGTGGTGTTCCTCTTCCAGCCCGCCGAAGAGGCGCTGGCCGGTGCCCGGGCGATGATCGACGCGGGGGTGCTGGAGCGTACCGGCGTGGCGGAGATCCACGCGTTGCACTGCGGTCCGTTCCCGGTGGGACGGTTCGCGGTGACCCCCGGCCACGGGCTGCCGGGCCAGGACCACGCGGAGGTGACCCTCACGGGGCCGGACGCGCCCGCGGCGGCGCGCCGGCTGGCCGCCGAGATCGGCGCGCTCGCGACGGTGACCCCGCCGCGGACCCCGGCGGACCTGGAACGGATGGTCGCCGATGTGCAGACGCCCGACGGGCCGCTGGCCCGGTTCGTGGCCGTCCGGGCCGGGGCGCTGGACACCAAGGTGAGCGTGTCCTACCGCTGCTGGCCGCAGGAACGGTACACCGGGGTGCGCGAGGACATCCGCCGGCTGGCCGCGTTCCACCCGGGCGCCGGGGTGCGTTTCCCCGGCGAACCGTTCCCCGCGATGGTCTGCCCGGAGTCCGACGCCCGTGCGCTCGCCCGCCGTCTGCGCCGCACGCTCGGCCGGGACACGGTCACCGAACTCCACGCCGCCTTCCCCTTCAACGGCGAGGACTTCGCCCTCTACCTGGACCGGGTCCCCGGCACGTACACCTTCCTCGGCGTCCGCGCCCCCGGCGCGCCCATCACCACCGCCTATCCGCACTACCCCGACTTCGCCCCGGACGAGCGGGCCATCGCGGCGGGCGTGCGGGCGATGGCCGGCTGGATCGCGGAGCGGACCCACCGGCCGTAGCGGACGGGGCCGGGGCCGCGCCGCCGAAGGGGCTCGCGCTCCGGCCCGTACCCGCCCCCGGCCTGCCCGGCACGGCCCCGGCCCCGCCCCGCCCCGGCCCCGCGCGGCCGCCGCACCGTGGCGGCGGCGTCACTTCGCCGGGCCGTCGAGCACCAGGTCCGCCTTGGCACGCAGCGCGGCCGTCTCCTTGGCGGCGGCCGCGTACCGGGGCTCGTTGCGGTCCAGGTCGGCGCGCTGACGTTCCGCCAGCACGGCCCACACCTGCCCCGCGGTGTTGTGGGCCCGGTTGCACTCGACGTCCGCGACGGCCGTGGCCACCTCCCGTTCGCCGTGGGAGGTGTTGCCCCGCGCGTCCCGCCGCCACTTCCTGTCCCGGGCGGCCTCCCGCGAGTCGGAGTAGCCGGTGAAGCCCTTGTCCGCCATGCAGCGCGCCCACTGCGCCCAGGCCCGGCGCACCCGCTCGTCCTTCCGCGCCGCCTGGTCCACCGCCTCCCCGCGCTCGGCAGGGTAGTTGCGGGTGGTGAGGGACCGCACGTCGGTCAGGCGCAGCTCGCGGCCCGCCTGTCCGGCGCAGCCGCCTTCCGGCACCGCGCGCCCGCCCACGGTGACCCGCCCGCCCGCGGTGCCGCTCCAGCCGTGGTAGGCCTGGTACTCCCGCTGGGTCATCGCCAGGCCGTCCGGCTCCCCCAGCCCCTGCTCGCGGACCCGTTCGGGGTCCCAGCCGTACCCCCACCGGCGGGCGTCCTCCAGGTCCAGGCTGCCCATCGGGGTACTGGACACCAGCACCACCGAGAGCGCGAAGTCGGGGGAACCGCCGGAACGGGAGCCGCGCGGGTCCTTCGGCCGGAGCGGGAAGCCGGTGAACCCCAGGTCCCGCATGCAGCGCTGCACCAGCCGGTCGCGCGCCCGCACCAGCCGCTCGCTGTCCTCGTCGGTCATGCGGTAGCGGTCCAGCGGCAGCGCCGGCACCTCGTCCCCGCCCCCGATCCGAGGCACGTCCCCGCCGGCCCCGTTGGGACCGCCCGCGCCGTCCCCCGTGGCGCCGCACCCGGACACCGCCGCCGCCAGCGACAACGCCAACGCGCCGACCGCCATGGCAGCCCCGTGCCGCTGACGACCCATCACCGCCACCTCCCCCTCCGTTCGTGATCACGCCCGCCGGGGACCCTACCGACCGGCGACCGCCGTACCGCGGCCGGGTGGGCCCGGCGGCCGGTCAGCAGGTCCGGCGGAGGTGGCCGGCGGACCCGGCCGGCCGCACGTCCAGATCGCGCAGCACCACCGACAGGGTGTCGCCCCACTCCTCGCAGGCCGCGGCGAGCCCGGCCGCCTCGTACTCGATGACCAGGACCCGGTCGTCGAAGGCGGTGGCGTACCGGTCGCATTCGTCGTACTGGCCGCACTCCTCGGCGACGGCGAAGTCGAAGCCGATCTCCCGGCCCCGCCGCGCCAGTTCCGCGGCGTTCTTCTGGCCGATCGCCAGACCGGCCGCATGGGCGCGGGCGACGAGCAGCCGTCCGAAGGCGAGGTCGTGCTCGGGGGAGAGGCGGCCGCCGGACCGCTCGTGGGAGTCGAGGTTGTCCGCCTCGATCGCCTGGTACCCGTCGGCGGCACAGCCGTCGATCCACTCTCCCACGATGGCGGCGAGCCGCTCGCGCTTGGCCGGGGTGGAGACGTCCAGCAGCGCCTCGCCCCAGTCCTCGTCCATCACCGGTTCACCGGACTCGTCCCGGAGCAGCAGGTCGGGGTGGTTCTTCCGCCACCAGCCGGTCGCGTCCGGCTGGGCCTGGAAGGCGTTGACGTAGCAGATGTTGTACAGCCCGTCGGCCGGTCCGGCGGTGCGGTCCCGGGAGACGGCGCCCACTCCCGGCG
Organism: Streptomyces sp. NPDC018031; assembly: GCF_044327625.1. Classification (NCBI taxonomy): domain Bacteria; kingdom Bacillati; phylum Actinomycetota; class Actinomycetes; order Kitasatosporales; family Streptomycetaceae; genus Streptomyces; species Streptomyces sp. NPDC018031. The sequence goes on along the minus strand of NZ_JBIRFT010000010.1, from coordinate 85,578 downwards.
GTGGCGGATAGGCGCCGCCGATCTGGTAGTCGAAGCCGACGTGCGGTTCCGGAAGCACCACCTCGGCCGGGTCGGCGGCACCCGGGGACCGGGACGCCGGGTCGCCGTCCGCCGGCGGTTTCGTCGCACCGGGAGAGGCCGGGGCCGAGGAGGCGTCCGAGTGCTCACGGTCCTTCCCCGCGCATCCGGTCGCGGGCACCGCCAGGAGGCCGAGCACCACCACGGCCGTGAACGCACCGCGGAGCCTCCGCGGTATCAGGTCGAACAAGGCATGCTCCAGGTCGTCGTTGCCGCCGCGCGCCGCCGGTGCGGCGGCACGGACGGGCCGGCGTGTCCGCGGCGCGGCCGGCGCTGTCGGCGCCCGGTACCTCCGCACCCGCCACCCCGTCGGTGCGGTGCCCCGGCCGGGCGGGGCGCGGCGCGGGTCCCCCCGGACGGTAACAGCCCCGGGCCGCCGGGGCGGACCGGCCTGGCCCGGCGAACCGGGAGTCCGCGGCATCACGGACGTCCCCGGTCCGGCGGCCACCGCACCGGCGGCGGGGGCGACGGAGGGAAAGGGGGCAAGGGGGCAAAGGGCAACGGGAGGCGACACGGGGCACGGTGACGGCGGCCCGCCCCGGGACCGGCACGCTCACCTGCCCTCGGCCGACGCCCGCGGCGCCGGCCCGGGCCGGCGGCACGGCACCGGCCCCGGCCGGGGCGCCGCCGGGAGGCCGCGCCCGGGGCGCCGTACCCACCGGCGGCCCAGGAGCCTCAGACGAGGTCCTCGTACCGGGCCAGCAAGGTGTCCTCGTCCACCGGTGCTCCGGCGGGCTCGGTGTGCGGCGTCTGCTCGGCCCACACCGTCTTGCCCTCCGGCATGTAGCGGGCGCCCCAGCTGCTGGTGTACTGCGCCACCAGGAACAGGCCCCGCCCGCCCTCCTCGGTCGTCCCGGCCCGCCGGATGCGCGGCGAGGAGTTGCTGCGGTCGGACACCTCGCAGATCAGCGCCGTGTCGCGCAGCATCCGCAGACCCACCGGGCCCGCGCCGCCGTACCGAACGGCATTGGTGACCAGCTCGCTCACCACCAGGCTGGTGCTGTACTCCAGCTCCGACAGGTGCCATGCGGCCAGCTGCCGGTTGACCAGCGCCCGGGCCCGGCCCACCACCGACGGGTCGGCGGGCAGCTCCCAGGACGCCATCCGGTCGTCGGGCAGCGCACGCAGCCGGGCCACCAGCAGGGCGACGTCGTCGCGCGGCGCGCCGGACGGGGCGGTGGCCGTCAACCGGTCGCAGACCGCCTCCGGGGACGGGTCCGCGCCCCGCAGCGCCGCCAGCAGCCTGCCGGTGCCCGCCTCGACGTCGCCGTACGCCCGCCCCTCCTTGAGTAGTCCGTCGGTGTACAGCGCCAGCACGGTGCCCTCCGGAAGCTCCGCGGTGGCGGACTCGTACGGCTGCAGCCCGCCGAGCCCGAGCGGCGGGCAGGCCGGCACGTCGAGCAGCCGGATACGGCCGTCCGGCAGTCTCACCGCGGGCGGCGGATGCCCGGCCCGGGCGGCCGTGCACCGGCGGGTCACCGGGTCGTACACCGCGTACAGGCAGGTCGCGCCGGTCGCCGGGTCATCGGGCCCGCGGCCCACCAGGTCGTCCAGATGGGCCGGCACCTCCTCGGGCGGCAGGTCCAGATCGGCCAGGGTGCGCACCGCCGTGCGCAGCCGCCCCATGGTCGCCGCGGCCTGCAGGCCGTGCCCGGGCACGTCACCGACGACCAGCGCCACCCGCATCCCGGACAGCGGGATCACGTCGAACCAGTCGCCGCCCACCCCGGCGCCGGTGTCGGCGGGCAGATAGCGGTAGGCGAGGTCCACGGCCGCCACCCGGGGCGTCTCGCGCGGTAGCAGACTGTGCTGGAGGGTGAGCGAGGCATCGCGCTCCCGGGTGAAGCGGCGGGCGTTGTCCACGCTGATCGCGGCCCGGGCCGCCAGTTCGCCGGCCAGCACCAGGTCGTCCGCCTCGTAGGGCCCGGCCCCGCGGCGGTAGAACCCGGCCAGTCCCAGGACCGCGCCGCTCGCACACAGCGGGGCGCCCAGGTAGGCGTGCACCCCCTCGCCGAGCAGCTCGACGGGGTGCCCGCCGGGGGAGGGGCCGGCCAGGGCGGCGGTCAGCACCGAGTCCGCGACCGGCCGTCCGCTGCCCAGGCACCGGGCCTGCGGTGTGCCGGGAGCGTAGGCCACCGGATCGTCCGCGGCACCGGTCGCCGCGCCGCCGGCCGCGGCCCCGTGGGCGTGGCAGGCGACCCTGCGCAGCGCCACGTCCGGCCCCAGCGGGGCCGGCGGCGGGTCTTCGCCCGCCGGCACGCCCTCGACCAGGTCCACCACGACCACGTCGGCGAGGCGCGGCACCGCGATCTCCGCCAGCTCCTCGGCGGTGCGCCGCATGTCCAGCGTGGTGCCGAGGCGGACGCCCGCCTCGTTCAACAGTGACAGCCGCCCGCGCGCCTCGACCGCGAGCCGGCCGACGCCCGGCTCGCCGACCAGCAGCAGCCACGCGTCGGGCCGGCTGGGCGGTTCCCCGGAGGACTCGCCGACCGCCGGCCGCGCCGCGGACCGCGCGGTCGCCCCGGCGGGCCGGGCCGGCGCCTGGGGCGGGGGTCGCCCGGCCGGGTCGTCCGGGGCCGCCCGCCCGGCCGGGGCGGGTGCGCGCAGCAGCGGCACCTCCCGGCCGCCCGGCGCGATCACGGTGGCCGGCGCAGCCCCGGTGCCGTCGGCGTCCCGGAAGCTGACCTCGACCGCCGCGCCCTCCGCGTCGCCGTGGCTGAGCCGCTTGCGCCGCAGCGCCGCCACCCGGTTGCCGGCCAGCCGGACCTCGGCGAACGTCTCGTCGTCGCGGGCGAGCAGTTCGGTGGCGCTCTCCAGCAGCATCAGCCGTTCCTGCGGGGTCAGCCGCGGGGCCGCCTCGCCGCGGCCCGCCAGTTCGCCCGAGAACAGGTCGAGTTCGGCGTGCTCACCGCGTTCCCGGGCGCGGAGGAAGTGGCTCATCAGGTCGCGTTCCCGGGCCGTGCTGAACTCCAGCAGGCGTTCCGCGATGCGGTCGGTGGCGTCCTGGAGCGTCAGCGCCATCCGGGGATCGGCCAGCTCCCTGGGGACGGAGAAGTTGACCGCGCCCTGCACGGTGCCGCCCACCGGGTCGCGCACCGGCGCCGCCATGCAGGTCAGTGCCTTGAGGTCGTGCAGGAAGTGCTCCTGGCCGACGACCACGAACGGTTCCCTGGTGCTCAGCACCATGCTCACGCTGCTGGTCCCCATGAACCGCTCGTCGACGTTCGCGCCCGGTACCAGGGAAGCGGCGTCCATCAACTCCAGCACGCCGGGGTCCCCGCACCGGTCCAGGATGTGCGCCTGCGCATCGGCCAGGGTCACCGAGACCGGCGTCCCGGCGAACCGCGCGCACAGGCGCTCCAGCACCGGCGCCGCGGCCCTGACCAGCCGGGAATCGGGGTCCAGGTCCTGGGTGACCGGCAAGGTCACCCGCTCGCGGTCGATGCCGAGCGACTGCGAGCGCTGCCAGGAGGCGAGGATCTCCGCGCGCACCCCGGCCCGGGGCGGCCGCCGACCGGGGCCGGCCCACGCGGGGGACGGTCGGAACTCCACGGGATTCAGGATAATCGGGCTGAAGTGGTACATGCCTGTGGAGCCGGCGCCGGGTCCGGGGCGGTGGGTCCGCACCGGCGACGCGGGGCCGGGCCTCCGGGGACCGCGGAACCCGGACGGCACGGCCCGTGGCGCCCCCGGGCGGGTCCGCCGGCCGCCGACTGGGTGAAGGTTCAATCAGCGTGGGGTGGTGGGTGCGCCGGACCCGCCCTGACCTGCCGTGCGGCCCCCTGGGTGCCGGTGCTCGCCGTGAGAGGCACCCGCGAAGTGGCGGCTGCGTGAGGGCAATGCAGGTAAATGACCATATTTTCTGGGGTTTGATATCGCGTGTCCGGGACAGGCGGAATGAAGGCGGGGAGCACGGCCGGACGGCATTCCCTCTCCGGCCCTCCGGCCGGCCCCCGCCGTGGTACAGACCCGGTCGCCGAGACGTCTCTCTCCGGCGACCGGGGAAGACTTCCCGGCGGGCCGGGAGGGGGCACATCGAGTGCGACGGCCCACCGGACGCCCCGCCTCGCCGGTCCCGCCGGGTGCGCCGAGCAGGACGGACGTACCGTCAACTCCCTGACAGACTCGGCCGGTTGGCGGCACGATGGGGGATGTGGCGCGATATCCGGCAGCGGTCCGCAGAACGGGGGGCATCGCTCTCGGACTGCTGCTCGGCTCCACCGCCGTGGCCCTCCTGCTCGCCTGGCGGCTGGACCTGGACGGGGCGGCGTCGCTGGTGGGCTTCGCCGGCGGAGTGACCGGACTGACCGGGCTGTGGCTCGCCTGGTCCGCGTACCGCGACGACCGGGCGGAGGCCTCCGGGGCGGTGGATCTCGGCGTGGTGGCGGACCTGCTGGCGGTGGCGGTGCGCCGGCAGTGGGCGGACGAGGAACGGCGACGGCAGCTCAACTCGCCCTACCCGCTGCCGGTCAGCTGGGCGCCGGCGGCGCCGGAACCGTTCGACGACTGGCCGTCGCTGGTCCGGCTCGCCACCACCGGCGCCGGCTGGCCGCCCCCGCCGGCGGGCCCGACGTGGGCCGGCGGGCCCGCGGAACTCGCCGGCACCGACGGCGGACTCGGCCGCACACTTCAGCAGGTGCCCACCGGCCGGCTGGTCGTACTCGGCGGCCCCGGAGCCGGCAAGACGGTCCTCCTGGCGCGCCTGCTGCTGGACCTGCTCGCGCTGCGCGGCCCCGGCGACCCGGTGCCGGTGCTGCTGTCCCTGGCCTCCTGGGACCCGGGCGGGCAGCGGTTCGACGACTGGCTGGAGCACCGGCTGACGCTCGACCACGCGGGTCTCGCCGAGCCCGGGCCGCCGGGCACCGGGTCGCGGGCCCGGGCGCTGCTGGACGCGGGGCTGCTGGTGCTGGTGCTGGACGGAATGGACGAGATCCCGGAAGCGGCGCGGGGCTCGGCCGTCGCCCGGCTCGAGGGCTCCCTGCGGCCCGGGCAGCGGCTGGTGCTGGCCGCGCGCGGCGACTCCTACCGCTCGGCGGTGTGTCCGCCGGACGGCACCGGGGCGCGGCTCACCGGGGCCGCCGGGGTGGAGCTGCTGCCCCTGGACCCGGCGGTCGTGGTGCGGTACCTGCAGGACTGCGCCGGCGGCGCCGCGGAGGCGGCGCGCTGGACCCCGGTCCGCGACGCGCTCGCCGCCTCCTCCGCGGCCGGCGCGCCGCCGCCGCTGGCCCAGGCACTCAGCACTCCGCTGATGGCCGCCCTCGCCCGCACCGTCTACCACCCGGCCCGCGACGGGCCGGGAGCCGGCTCCGCCGGCAGCCCGGCGGACCTGCTGGACCAGCGGGACTTCCCCTCCCGGGAAAGCCTGGAGAGCCATCTGTGCGACGGACTGGTGGCCGCGGCCTACCGGGACCGGGCCGCCACCCCCGCGCCGGCGCGGAAACGGGCGGAGCGGGCCGAGCGATGGCTGATGTTCCTCGCCCGTGATCTCGAGCGCCGCCGGCACGGCCGGACGGACCTCGCCTGGTGGGAGCTGAGCGGCGCGGTCCCGGCGGCGACCACCGGGCTGGCGGTGGGGCTGGCGGCGGGCCTGGTCGGCGCGGCCGGACTGCTGCTGCCGATGGGCCTGGGATGCGGGCTCGCCGCCGGGGCGCTCGCCGCCGCGGCGGCGCGGGCACGGTTCCCGGCCGGGCGCGGCGGCATCTCGCGGGCGCTGGCCGGCGGGCTGCTGGGCGCGGTGCCGACCGCCTTCGCCACCCAGGCGCTCTTCGGGCCGGCGGCCGGTGTGGCGGGCCCCGGCCCGGCCGTGGTGAACGCCGTGGCGGTCGGTGTCGCGGTGGCGGGCTTCACCCGGTTCCGGGCCGGGCTCGCCGGGGGCGTGGCCGGCGGCGCGGCGGGGACCCTCGTCGGTGCCCCGGACATCTGGTTGCCGGCCCAGCTGGTCAACGGCCTGGGCCTGGGGCTGGCTGCCGGGCTGGTGGCCGGGCTGGCCTCGCCCGAGATCCCGGCCCGCGGACTGCGCTGGTCCTGGCGGGGCCTGGTGTCCGGCCCGGTCTCCGGGGCGGTGCTGGGGCTGGGCACGGGACTCCGGCTGGGCCCGGAACGGGGGTTCCTGGTGGCCGCCGTCGCCACCGCCACCGGGGCCGTCGTGGGCGGGCTCCGGTCCACCACCACGGACCTGACGACGGCGGCCGGGCCGCGGGCGGTCCTGGCCCGGGACCGGACCTCCTTCCTCGTGGTGGCGACGGCCTGGGGCCTCGCCGTGGGGGTGAGCGCCGGGTGCGCGGTGGGGCTGGAGTTCGGGCCGGCGCGCGGCCTGGGGGTCGCCGCGGCCGACCTGGTGGCGGTCGGCCTGGCGGTCGGTTTCCTGCAGACCTGCTGGGGCCGGTACACCGTGGCGCGCTGCCGGTTGGCGCTCACCGGCCGGTTGCCCTGGCGGCTGATGACGTTCCTCGCCGACGCACACGAGAACCGGCACCTGCTGCGGCAGTCCGGCGCGGTGTACCAGTTCCGCCACGAGGCGTTGCAACGCCGGCTCGCGGAGCGCGAGTGAGCGTCCCCGGGCCCGGGGACGGCACCGGCACGGCGGGTACCGCGCACCCGGAAGCCGGCTGCCCCGCCTCCTCGGCCACGTCGACGGGGCCGGTCCGGGACGGTGTTCCCGTGACGGCGGCCGGGGCGGGCTCCCGGCGCCCGCCGGGGGCGTCGCCACGGTGAGCCGGCGACCGGGCCGGCGCCGCCCGCACGGCACCGGTCCGTCCGCCGCGATCCGTCCGCCGCGGTCAGCCCGCCGCGGTCAGCCCCGCGCATCCGCCGTCCGCTCGCGCACCCGGCGGTGGAGGGAGTCCAGGAGCGCCGATTCGTCCGCGGTCAGGCGCAGGGCGCCGGCCGCCACGTTGGCGACCAGATGGTCCTGGTCGCCGGTGCCCGGGATGGCCAGCACGTGCGGGCCGCGGTGCAGTGTCCAGGCCAGCCGCACCTGCGCCGCGCTCGCCCCGTGCGCCCGGGCCACCTTCAGGATCTCGGCGCTTTCGGTGCCGCCGGCGCCTGCCTCCCGCCCGCTACCGGCGATCGCGTAGAACGGCACGAACGCGATGCCCTGCCTGCCGCAGACGCTCAGGAACTCGTCGTACTCGGGCCGTACGCCGATGCCGTACATGTTCTGGACGCACACCACCGGTGCGATGGCCTGGGCCTCGGCCAGGTGGTGGGGCTGGATGTTCGACAGACCGAGGTGACGGATGAGGCCGGCCTCGCGGAGTTCGGCCAGCGCGCCGAAGCGGTCGGCGATCGAGCCGGACCCCACGATGCGCAGGTTCACCACGTCCAGGTGGTCCCGGCCCAGCTGGCGCAGGTTCTCCTCCACCTGACCGCGCAGCTGCCCGGGGGTGGCGTGCGGCAGCCAGGCCCCCGACGGGTCCCGGCCGGGGCCGACCTTGGTGGTGATCACCAGATCGTCCGGATAGGGGGCCAGCGCCTGGTTGATCAGCTCGTTGGCGGAGCGCAGCGGGGAGAAGTAGAACGCGGCGGTGTCGATGTGGTTCACCCCGAGCTCCACCGCCCGGCGCAGCACGCCGATCGCCTGGCCGCGGTCGCGGGGTACCGCGTCGTGGACGAGTGCCTGGCCGGTCTGCGGCAGACGCATCGCGCCGAAGCCGATCCGGTTGACGTCGAGGTCGCCGAGCCGCCAGGTGCCGGCCGCCGCCGCTGTGATCTTCTGGGAGGTCATGCCGGGATGGTGCAACGCCGGTAGGCTGCCGGGCCATTGGTTAAGGAATGAGTGAATCCTCGGGGGACCCGCATGACCGAACTGGCCTTCTCGGCGAGTGATCTGGCGCAGATGCGGTTCGCCGTCTCGCCGATGTGGGAGGTCGGCCCCAGCCTGCGGCTGCTGCGGTCCGGCTCCGGGCACCGCGGGCACCGCGGGTGGGCGGCCCAGGTACGGCCGCGGCTGGCGGCCGCCGGCCTCGACCGGGGGCGACTCGCCGAACTGGTCCCGGCTTCGGGGTACGTGCCCGACTTCCTCAACCCCGCACCGGCCGGGCCCGCTCCCACCCTGGCGGAGGAACTGGCCCGGATCCGGGCCACGCCCGCCGCCCGGGTGCGGCGGGAACTCGACCGCCTGCGGCACGAGCAGAAGCGGCTCGGCCCCCGGTTGCGCGGTCTGTACGCCGAGCCGCGGGAGGAACTGGCCCGGGTGGCCGAGGAGATCGGAACCTACTGGGAGCTGGCGCTGGCGCCCTACTGGGCCCGGATCCGGGCGGTGCTCGACGCCGACATCCACCACCGGCTCCGGCAGGTGGCCGCGCACGGCGCCGCCCGCCTCCTCAACGAACTGCACTCCTCGGTGAGCTGGGACGCCGACGCGCTGCGGCTGGCCCGCCGCCCTGGCCCGCTGTCCCGCGAGACGGCGGGCTCGGGGCTGCTGCTGATCCCGTCGGTGTTCACCGGGCCGGGCCTGTTCACCCGCGTGACCCCGCCGGACCCGCCCCAACTGGCCTACCCCGCCCGGGGCAGCGGCTCGCTGTGGGAGTCGCGGCACGCCACCGCGGCCGGCCCCCTCGCCACGGTGCTCGGCCGCTCCCGGGCCCGGCTGCTGACCGAACTGGACTCCCCGGCCTCCACGACCGAACTCGCCCGCCGCACCGGCCTGTCGGCGGCCGGGGTGTCCCAGTGCCTGACCGCGCTGCGCGGCGCGGGACTGGTCAGCTCGCACCGCGCCGGCCGCTGTGTGCTGTACGCCCGGACCTCCGTCGCCGAGGCGGTCCTCGCCGCCTCCGCCGAACGCCCCTGACGCGGCCGGCGGCTGTGCCGGTCCGACCCCCGCGCCGCCGTGGACCGACCCGCCGGACCGGCCGCTCAGGCCCCGACGACCCCGTCGACGCCCTCGCGCAGGAAGTCCGCGTGCCCGTTGTGGCGGGCGTACTCCAGAAGCACGTGTACCAGCGCCATCCGGAGTGAGACCTCCTCGCCCCACCGCGGCTGGTACCCGGCCAGGTCGAGCGACCCGGCCTCCCGCTCGATGCGCCGTGAGTTCTCCACCTCCGCCTCCCAGGCGGCGAAGGCCTCGGCCCGGGTGGACCCGCTCGCGTCGTACGCTGCCTGGAAATCGGTCCGGTCCGACCAGACCAGCGGCGCCTCGCCGTCCTCGAAAACCCGCCGGAACCAGGCGCGTTCCACCTCGGCCAGATGCCGCACCAGGCCGAGCAGCGAGAGCGTCGAGGGCGGCATGGACCGCCGGCGCAACTCCTCGTCGGTGAGCCCGGCGCACTTCATCGCGAGCGTCGCGCGGTGGTAGTCGAGGTAGGCCCGGAGCGTCTCGCGTTCGGTTCCGGACCGGGGCGGGTCCGTGCGGTTGCCGGCGGTCATCGCGGTACTCCTCGTCGTTCGGTGGTCTCGAAGGACCGCCACGCTATCCGCGGTCCCGCGCCACGGGCCAACCGGGCCGGCCGGCGGCCCCGGCCGGGGCACCGTCCGCCGGCGGGGGTTCCGGAGGGGGAGACCTCGCGGCGTGCGGCCCGGGGCTTCGGCGGCCCACCGCGGTCGGCCCCTGCCCCGGTGTGGCGCCGGACACGGTGCGAGGAAGTGAACGGTCTGTCAACTCGGCCACCCGATCAGGCGTCTTTCCCTGGTACGGGACACCGAAAGCGCCCGCGGGCCGGCCCCGGCCCGCAGGCGCCTCGGAGAAGGAGCGGAACGTGGGGATTGACCCAGATCTGCTGGCGGTCGTGCCGCTGGACAGCGAACGCGCGAAGGACCCCGCCGTCACCGGCGCCAAGGCGGCCCACCTGGCCCGCGCGGCCGCGGCAGGGCTGCCGGTGCTCCCCGGCTTCGCGCTGGTACCCGCCGGGCGGGCACCGGACGCCCCCACCGGCGCGGAGGCGCTGCGCCGCGCCTGGCACACGCTCGCCGGGGACGACGAGCGGCCGCTGGTCGTCCGGTCCTCCTCGGCGCACGAGGACACCGCGGACTCCTCGATGGCGGGCCGTTTCGAGTCGGTCCTCGACGTGACGGGCTGGAAGGAGTTCACCACCGCCGTGCGCACGGTCCTTGACTCGGCCCGGCGGGTGCACGTCCTGCATCCCTCCGAAGGCCGGGACGCGGACCCGCTGGACGGCATGGCGGTCCTGGTGCAGCCGATGCTGCGGGCGGTCACCGGCGGGGTGATGTTCGGCGCGGACCCGGTGGAGGGCCGTGAGGACCGCGTGCTGATCAGCGCCGTGCGCGGCGGCCCCGACCAACTGGTGAACGGCAGCACCCAGGGCGTGCGCTACCAACTCACCCGGCACGGCAGACTGCTGCGGACCGAGCCGGCCGAACCCCGCTCCGCGCGGCTGCTCGGCCGGAGCGAGACGACCCGGCTGGTCCGCATGGCCAGGAAGACGCAGCGGGTGTTCGGCGGCCCGCAGGACGTGGAGTTCGGCTTCGACGCCGACGGCCGGCTGTGGCTGTTCCAGTCCCGCCCGATCACCGCGATGGCCGCCCGGCCGCCGCGCGGCACCCGTCTGCTGGGCCCCGGCCCGGTCGCGGAGACCTTCCCCGGCGTGCTCCAGCCGCTGGAGGAGGACCTGTGGCTCGCGCCCATGTCGCACGGCCTCACGCTCGCCCTCGACATCGCCGGAGCGGCTCCCCGGCGCAAACTGCGCACCCTGCCGGTGGTCACCACCGTCGGCGGCCGGGCCGCCGCCGACCTGCGCCTGCTCGGCGCGGCCCGCTCCGCGCACCCCCTGCTGGACTTCCTCAACCCGGCCCCCGGCGCCCGCCGCGCCTCCGCCGCCTGGCGGGTGGGCCGATTGCGTTCGGCACTGCCGCTGCTCGCGCTGGACCTGATGGCCGACGTCGACCGGCGGCTCGCCGAGCTGCCCGCCCCGCGGCACCTGCTCGGCGGCCAGATCCTGGACGCGGTCTCCTGGGGGCGGGCGGTGCTGTCCCCGCTGCACGCCCAGGAGTCGCTGGCCGGCGCGCTGCTCGGTACCGGTTCCGGCGCGACCGCCGCCGGTGAGGCGCTGGCGGAGCTTGCCGAAGGCCGGGCCCGGGGCCTGACCGATGCCGAACTGCTCGCCCGCTACCCCGTCCTGCTGTCCCTGCTGCCGCCCACCCTCGGTGAACGGCCGGACCTGCCGGAGAGCACCGGCCGGCCGGGCGTGCCGCGCGGCGTGGGGGCCCTCCCGGTCCGGGAGGGCCTGCGGCTGCGCATCCGCTGGGTGCAGGAGATGCAGGCGGAGATGGTCCGCGAACTCGCCGCCCGCGGGGCCGTGGGCGCCGGTGCCGTGGGGCCGTCCCGTCTGGCCCTGCTGCGCTGGGACGAGCTGGCCCGGGCCGCCGACGGCGGCGGGCTGCCGCCCGACCTGGCCGAACGCCTTCCCAGACCGGACACCCCGGCGCTGCCCGCCGCCTTCCGGCTGGCCGACGGCCGACCGGTGGCCGACCCGACGGTGGGGCGCGGCCGCAGCGGCGAGGGGCAAGGCGCCGGCGGCGGCACCGGCACCGGTACCGCCTGGGACGGCAACGGCGACCGGCCCGAGCGGCCGGTGCTGGTGGTCAGCGCGCTCGACCCGGCGCTGGCCCCGCTGCTTCCCGGCCTCGCCGGACTGGTCGCCGAGACCGGCAGCGTCCTGTCACACCTCGCGGTACTCGCCCGCGAGTACCAGGTGCCCACCGCCGTCGGCGTGCCCGGCGCCCTGGACCGCTTCCCGCCCGGCACCGGAGTGTCGGTGGACGGAGCAACCGGAGCGGTGGAGAACACCGACCGGCACACGTCGCCGCAGACCCCGGCGACCGGGAACGGAGCGGCGGCATGAAGTACGTGAGCTATCTCTTCGGCGGGCTGTCGGCCGCCTACGCCGGGTACTACATGGTGCTGTACCTGTACCGGTGGGAGTGGCAGCGCGCGCTGATCTCCGGCGTGCTGCTGCTGATCATCGAGGGCTTCCTGGCCTGCCTGGTCCTCCTCAACCGGCTGTCCCGGCTGGAGCGAAGACTGACCGAGTACGACGCCCGGGTGGAGGAGGTGCGGCAACGGCTGGACCAGTCACGGGAGACGGCACCGGACCGCTTCCGCTGGATCGGCTCCCACGACCGCGACGGCACCCAGCGGACGTTCGTCTTCATCCCGGTCCTGATGGTGGCCGGAGCCGCCCTGTCCGGCGTGGCGTTCGTCATCCAGAAGGTCGCCGGGGCGACCGCCCGCCCGGGGGCGGAACGCCGGCTCGCCGGACGGCTCACGGCCCTCACCGCCCCTGCCGGTACCCATCCCGGCACGGCGGCCCGGGCCGCGCGGCTGGAGGACCGGCCCGCCCTCCCGCCGTCCCGCTTCTGGCGGAAGCTGGCGGTGCTGGCCGCCGCCGTCGCCACGGTGCCGATCCTGATGCTGATGCGCAGCAGCCTGGCCGACGCCACCCAGACCCGCCCCGAACCGACCCCCGACGCCGCGGCCACCACGGTGGTGTTCCGGATCGAGATGCGGGGCGAGGAGACGCCGCAGGCGCAGCAACTCGCCGCGGACGACCTGTGGCAGACCTGCCGTCGCTCCACCGCGGCCCTGAACGACCGGGGCTTCCTGCAACGCCTGGAGGACGAGGTGTACGCCGGGGTGATCCGGCCCGCCCTCCCGCCGCACGACCTGATGCGCCTGCGCGGCTGCGTCGAGGACGCCTCGACCAACCGTGCCACGGCGCGGGTGCTCGGCGAGGGCCAGGCCGAGCCCCGGTCCTGAGCCCCGGCGTTCGCCGCGGCGACCGGGCCGCGCCCGGGAGGGCCGCACACAGCCGGGCGCCGGGGAGCCCTCGCGGACTCCCCGGCGCCGTGGTGACGGTGGGTGGGCGCGCGTCCTACCGCCGGGCGCGCACCAGCAGGTAGAGGAAGTACGGCGTGCCGATCACCGCGGTCATCAGGCCGGCGCCGAGCTGGGCCGGCGCGATCACCGTACGGCCGACCAGGTCCGCGGTGCAGACGAGCACGGCCCCCAGCAGCACCGCGACCGGGACCACCCGGGCGTGCTGCCTGCCCACCAGGGCGCGCGCCGCGTGCGGCGCCACCAGACCCACGAAGCCGATCGTGCCGGCGGCCGCCACCGCGGTGGCGCTCAGCAGGACGCTCAGCACCAGGAAGCCCAGGCGCCCGCGTGCCAGGTCCAGGCCGAGCAGCCGGGGGGTGTCCTCGTCGAGCGACACGAGGTCGAGTTCGGTGCGCCGCAGCACCGCGACGAACACGCCCACCACGAGTACGGCCGCGAGCGGCGCCACATCCGGCAGGGTCCGCCCGTAGGTGGAACCCGACAGCCAGGTGAGGGCCTTCGTCGCGTTGAACGGGTCGGTCAGGACGATGAGCAGACTGATCAGCGCGGTGGAACCGGTGGCCACACCGAACCCCACCAGGACCAGCCGGTCCTGCTGGAACCCGCCTCGCGCGGCGAGTCCGAAGACGATGAGCGAGCTGACCGCGGCGCCCGCGAACGCGGCGCCCGCCACGCTCCAGGAGCCGGCCAGCGGCACCGTCGTCACCAGGAGCACGGCGCCGACCGCGGCACCGCCGGAGACGCCCAGCACGCCGGGCTCCGCGAGCGGATTGCGGGTCACGGCCTGGACGAGCGTCCCGGCCAGGGCGAGGGCCGCGCCCGCGAGGAGCGCCGCCAGCACCCGGGGCACCCGGGTGTCGAGGACGAACGTGGTGGTGCGGCCGGCCCGGCCCTGGGCCCAGTTCATCACGTCGCCGAGGAGCAGCTTGCTGTCGCCCAGCAGTACGGCGGCGATGGCCACCCCGACGAGGGCGGCCACCAGCACGGCGGTGGTGGTGAGGAAGACGGCCCGGCTCCTGATGCGCAGGCGGTCCGGAGCCGCGGCGCCGGCGGTGTCCCGGACCCTGGTGGCCATCACGACCAGGAAGACCGCCCCGACCAGGCTGGTGGCGACGCCCGTCGGCACGGCGACCGCGACGTCCGCGGGCACCACCGCGCGCAGCAGCACGTCGGAGCCGATCACCAGCCCGGCACCGGTCAGACCGGCCAGCGGCAGGCGCCCCCGGGACCGGGTGAACGCCCGGAACCTGCGGGCGAGGGGACGCACCAGCGCCGGGGCGCACAGGCCCACGAAGCCGATCGGCCCGGTGAGCGTGACGGCCGCCGCGGACAGCAGCGACGCGAGCACGACCACCGTGACCCGGGTGGCGCGGACCGGCACGCCCAGCCCGCGGGCGGCGTCGTCGCCGAGGGCCAGCGCGTCGACCCGGCGGGCGACGAGCAGCAGCCCGAGGAGGCCGACGAGGGCGATCGGCGCCATCTGCAGCACGCCGTCGAACCCGTTCTGGGAGATGCTGCCCTGGTTCCACTGGTACAGCCCCTCGGTCTCCCGCGGGTACAGCAGGAGCAGGCCCTCGGTGACGGCCGTGAGGCCGAGGGTGAGGGCGCTGCCGGCGAGGACGAGCCGTACGGTGCCGGTGCCGAGACCGGACAGCCCGAGCACGACGGCCGCCGTCACCAGGGCGCCGGCGAAGGCGACGCCGGAGGTGGCCAGCAGCGGGAGCGAGACACCGGTGACCGTGGCCAGGCCGAGGGCCAGATAGGAGCCGGCGTTGACCGCGAGGGTGTCGGGCGAGGCGAGTACGTTGCGGCTGACCGCCTGCAGGGCCGCGCCCGCCATGCCCAGTACGGCGCCGACCAGCAGGCCGGCGGTCATCCTCGGCAGCCGGGAGGCGATGACGACGGACGCGTCGTCGGGGTCGGCCTGACCGGTGAGCGCCTTCCAGACTTCCGGGGCGCCCACCGCGGCGGTGCCCTGCGTCAGGTCGACGAGCGCGAGCCCCGCGACCAGCAGGACCACGGCGGCCGTCACCACGGCCGCGCCCGACCGGGACGTGGCCGCCGACGGACGGGTGGTGGGGGCGGAGGTGGTGACGGCCATGGGTTACTTCGTCAGCGCCGCGACGACGGCGTCGACGTACTTGATCATCGACTCGGGTCCGCCGAACATCCAGACGCCGTCGGGCAGCCGGTGCACGTTGCCCTTCTTGACGAACGGCAGCGACTTCCACACGGAGTCCTTGGCCAGGGCGCCGTTGAAGGGCGTGCTGTTCTTGTCGCCGTCGTTGCCGATGTAGGCGAACTGGACGTCACCGAGCTTGGTCAGCCCCTCGACGTCGGTGGCGCCGAGACCGTAGTTCTTGTCGCCCTTGACCGTCCAGGCGTTCTTCAGGCCGAGCTTCTCGTTGACCGCGCCGATGAGCGAACCACTGGTGAACGGCCGGATCGAGACCTGGTTCGAGATGACGTAGCCGTCGGCGAAGGCGTACTCGGCACCGTCGAGGCCGGCGTCGGCGAGCGCCTTGCCGCCCTCCTCGATCTTCGCCTGGAACTGCTTCTTGAGCTTCTCGGCCTGCTCGGTGGTGCCCGTGGCCCGGGCGATCAGGTCAAGGTTCCCGGTCATCCGGCCGATCGGGTCGGAGGCGTCCGCGGCCCGCAGCGACAGGACGGGGGCGACCTTGCGCAACTGCTTCACGGCACCGGCCGGCAGGTCGTCGGTGGCGACGATGAGATCGGGCTTCAGGGAGGCGATGGTGTCCATGCTCGGCTCGCCCCGGGTGCCGATGTCCTTGGGCTCGTTCTTGAGCGGGACGGCGGTGTCCCAGGTCTGGTAGCCCTTGACGTCGGCGACGCCCGCGGGGTCGACGCCCAGCGAGACCAGGTTCTCGACGACGTTCCACTCGGTTCCGACGACCTTCTCGGCCGGCCCGTCGAGTTCCACCTTCGCGCCGGTGGCGTCGGTGAGGGTGATGCGCTCGGTGGTCTTCTTCTTCGCGTCGTCGTCGGCGGCGGGCTCGGTGGTGCCGCAGGCGGTCAGGGTGAGAGCCGCCGCGGTGGCGACCGCGGCGGTCAGGAGGAGGCGTCTCATGGGGTGGTGCTGAGCCTTTCGCTTCGCGAGTGGTGTCGGCCGATGGCGCGGGTGCGCAGCCGGCCGGTGACGGGGTCGGTGTCGACCTCGATGCGGATGCCGTAGGTGTCGGTCAGCCGCTGGGGGGTGAGTACTTCGGCGGGGAGGCCGTCGGCGATGACACGTCCCGCCCGGAGCAGCACGATCCGGTTGGCGACGGCCGCGGCCTGGTCGAGGTCGTGGAGGACGGCGCCGACGGCTATCCCGTGGTCGTCCGCCAGGTCGCGCATGAGGTCGAGGAGTTCGACCTGGTAGCGCAGGTCGAGGTAGGTCGTCGGCTCGTCCAGGAGCAGTACGCCGGTCTCCTGGGCGAGGCAGCCGGCGAGCCATACGCGTTGCAGCTGCCCACCGGAGAGGTGCTCGGCGCCGCGTTCGGCGAGCTCCGCGACGCCCGTCATGGCGAGCGCGCGGTCCACCGCCGCCCGGCCGTCCGGGTCCGGCTTGCCCAGCCGGCCCCGGTACGGGTAGCGGCCGAACTCGACGACGTCCCGCACGGTCAGCCCGCTGGGGGTGGGGCGCCCCTGGGTCAGCAGCGCGACCCGGCGGGAGAACTCGCGGGGCGACAGCGCCAGGCCGTCGGTACCGCCGTCGATGACGAGCGTGGCGGTCCTGGGCCGTTGCAGCCGCGCCAGGGTGCGCAGCAGCGTCGACTTCCCGCTGCCGTTCGGGCCCACCAGGACGGTCACTTCGCCGGGCCGCAGCGTCAACGACGCGTCGTGGACGACGTCGACGCCCCCGTACGCCACGGTGACACCCGTGGCCGACAGTTCATGGCCGCGGGGACGTCCGGCCGCGGAGATCTCTTCACCGGCTTTCACGACGCGTAGGTTAGCCTAACCTTACGATTGTCCGAAAGTCGCGGGTGGTGCTCCGCGAGACGGAATCACGCCAGGCCGGACGCATGGCCGACCGGCCCGGCCGCTCGGACCCGGCGCCGGCATCGCCGCACCGGCCCATCCCCGGCGGTCCGATGCGTACCCGGCCAGCCCCTGGCGGTCCGGTGCGTACCCGGCCAGCCCCTGGCGGTCCGGTGCGTACCCGGCGACCGCGACCGCCCCCGGCGCGCGGCGGCCTCCGGCCAGGGTGTGGCCACAGGGCCGACCGGTCTCTCTGGTCTCTCCGGTCTCTCCGGTGTCGTGCCCCCGCCCGGACCCGGCCGGCCCGGCAGCGTTCCCCTGCACCTCCGGTGCGGCACGGGCCCGCCAGCACGGTGTGCCGCCGGCAGCCGGTCAGCCGCCGAGACGGTCCCCGGACTCCGCCGGCCGCGGCGCGCCGACGGCCGCCATGTGCCGCTGGATGGCGTTGGCGGTCCGGGCCAGGTGGTCGGCCAGCACCCTGTCGTCGACGCCGTGGGCCAGGAGCAGCGGCAGGAAGTCGTACCCGGTCAGTTCGGTGCCGGACGCCCGGCGGCGGCGCAGGCGTTCCCCGGCCAGATCGACCACCGAGGCGTCGGTGGCGCGGGAGGGTGACGCGCCGGTGTGGTGACGTCGCGGGAAGAGCACGTGATCAGCCCCTTTGCTCCACATGGTGCTGGTGTGGGGGGTGTGGATCACTGTGCGCCCCGCCTCACCGCACCGTCAAGACGCCGGTACCGATCGTGCGGCCGCGACCCGCTGCCGCGGCCCCCGGCCGACCGGGGCTCCCGCGGGGGCATTTCCGCGCACCGGGACCAGCGGGGCAGCCGTCGCCGGCTCGGTGGCCGGGGCGGTCGCCCCGCCGGTCTCGACCGGGCGCGGTACGCCGAGCGCCACGTGCCCGCGCTCGGCGCCTGCCGAGGCCGTCGCTTCCGGCTACTGCCAGTACTGCTGCTGGGCCGCCGCCGCCGCTGCCGCCTGGGCCGCCTGAGCCGCTTCCCGTTCCCGTCGCTGGCGGTCCTGCTCCAGCTGGAACTCCCAGTCCAGCCGGCGCCTGCGCTCCTCTTCCTTCCGACGCCGCTCGTCGTCCTCGTGCTGTCCCTGCTGCGCTTGACTCATCTGCTTCCTCTCCCGGTGCCGGCGCCTCCCCGTACGGGCTGCCGCGGCGGGCTGATGGAGCGGAGACCGCCGCGGACGACCCGACTCTTCCCTGGTGCAAGGCCAATTGTCGGTACGACGACTGACAGATCACAAGGCTTCGCCGTCTTCTTCCCCGCCACGGCGGAGACCGTCGGACAGTGCGGCCGCCGACCGCCCGGGCCCGGGCCGGCCGGCCTCAGCCGTCGAACCCGTCCTCCTCCGCTTCCCGGTCCATCGCACGGAACTCCTCGTACAGGGCCGTCCCGGGCTCGGCCACGTACACCTCG
Source organism: Streptomyces sp. NPDC018031 (assembly GCF_044327625.1). NCBI lineage: Bacteria > Bacillati > Actinomycetota > Actinomycetes > Kitasatosporales > Streptomycetaceae > Streptomyces > Streptomyces sp. NPDC018031. The sequence continues at coordinate 67,299 of NZ_JBIRFT010000010.1, read as the reverse complement.
GAAGCGGACCAGTCGAAGTCGTGGTACTCGCGGAAGAACATGTTCGCGATGCTGTCGTTGATCTCGACGCCGACCACATGCAGGGCCGGGACCCGGAACGGCCGTTCACGCGGCCACGGTTCCCCGTCGGAGACGTCCACGTGGAGGTCGATGCCGAGCAGCGGGAGGTCCGGGGAGGCGAAGGTGCCGGCGTCGGCCAGATACAGGTGGTCGTAGGGCAGGTCGTGGCCGGTACCGGGCGCCGCGGCGAGCACCGCCCCGGGCAGCAGGCCCCGGTACCTCTCCTCGTCCACCGGGGTGAGGTACGAGATGGCCCGGTCGTACGCGAATATGTCCTGCGAGCCCTCCTCGTGGGTGACGGGCGTCGCCAGCGCCCGCAGCAGGCGGTGCCAGCCGGCGGCGTCGGTGAAGTCGGTCCGGAGTACGGGGGCGGCATCCGTGCGGGGCAGGCGTACCTGATGGCGATCACGGTTCATGGCGCGGACCCTAGCGGCGGCCACCGACAACCCCGGGACACCCGGCGGCCCGGCCTCCGAGCGCGGTCCGCCGGCCGCACCGCCCGGCGGCCCGGCCGGGCGGTGCCGGGCCACCACCGGGGCGGTGCCGGGCCCGCCCGGAACGCCGGGCGGCGGAGCCGGCATGAAACGGAATCAGCTGGTCGGTCCGGTGCCGCAGCTGGTTTCATGCCCTGATGCGAAGCACGCAGAACGAGGCAACGCCACCCGCCACCGACCCCTGGCCCCGGTTCTTCGCCGGTCGCGGGCACCCCGCGGCGCGCCGGATCGGTGCCGGGACCGAGGGTGTCGTCTACCGGCTGGGTGACGGCCGGATCGCCAAGGTGTGGACCCGCCGGCCGCCGGCCGGTCTCGAACTCACTCGCCGGGTGTACGCGGACATCGCGCGGCACCGGCTGCCGTTCGCCACCCCGGAGATCCTCGAAGTCCAGCAGTACGAGGGTGTCTGGGTGACGTACGAGCGCGAGCTGCCCGGCGTCGCGGCGCGGGCCGACTCCGCGCACGAGCGGTACGAACGCCATATCCCCGGCCGCCGGCGGGACGTGCTGCTCACGGTCCTGCGCGGTCTCGCCTCGGTGCCCGGCACCGACGCCATGCGCAGGCTCACCGTGCAGGGCGACGACCGTCCGCTGTGGCGGGACCACGACCGCTTCCAGGACGCGCTCGGGGCCCTGGTCGCCCGCGCCGCGCACCGGCACGGTGCCGCGCTGGCCCGGCACCTGCCGGACTTCGACCCGGGGGTGGAACGGACGTTGCGCGCCCTGCGGTCGTTGCCCGACGCCCCGGTCACGGTGATCCACGGCGACCTCGTCCCGTCCAACATCCACACCGACGCGGCCGGCCGGCCGGTCGCCGTACTGGACTTCGGCTTCTGCACGACGGCGGGCGACCCGGCGTTCGAGGCCGCTGTCACCGCGGCCGTCTGGGACATGTACGGGCCGTACGCCGAGGAGCACACCGCCGAGCTCACCCGGCTCTTCGCCCGTGAACTCGGTCATGCCCCCGCCACCCTCGCGGCCTACCAGGCCGCGTACGCCCTCACCACCTACGACCTGTTCGGCCTGGACGACAACGACGGACACTTCCGCTGGTGCGCCGGACTGCTGCGCCGGAACGCCGTGTTCGCCGCCGGGGAAGCGGGCGACCGGTGACGCCGCGCCATGCCACCGGGCACCGGCCGGTGAGGGCCGCCACCCCGGCACGGGCCTGCCGCGGCCTGGAGCACGCACCACCGCGGGGGTCAGTAGGCTGCCGGGATGATCAAGCCGATTGAACTCGTGATATTCGACTGCGACGGGGTGCTGGTCGACAGCGAACGCATCGCGGCCCGCGTCCAGGTCGCCCTCGGCGCGGAACTGGGCTGGGCCCTCACCGAGGACGAGGTCGTCGACCGGTTCATCGGGCGCTCGCACGCCGCCATCCGCGAGCAGGTCGCCGCCCGGCTCGGTGAGGAGACCGCCGCGCTGTGGTCCAAGCGGTTCGAACAGCTCCACCGCGAGGCGGTGGACACCGGTCTGACCCCCGTCGACGGCCTCCCCGAGGCGCTCGCCGCCATCACGCTGCCGACCTGTGTGGCCTCCAGCGGTACGCACGACAAGATGCGCCACACCCTGGGCCGCACCGGCCTCTACGAACACTTCGCGGGCCGCATCCACAGCGCCACCGAAGTCGCTCGTGGCAAGCCGGCCCCGGACCTCTTCCTGCACGCCGCACGGCAGTCGGGGGTCGACCCCGCCGCCTGTGTGGTGGTCGAGGACAGCCGGCCCGGCGTCCTGGCCGCCCGCGCGGCCGGTATGCGGGCCTTCGGCTACGCCGGCGGACTGACCCCGGCGGAACGGCTCGAAGGGCCGGGCACCACCGTCTTCCACGACATGCGCGAACTGCCGGCCCTGCTCGCCGCACAGGTGCGCGGCTGAGGCGCCGTCACCCCGCCCGGCCGCCGCGCGGCCGGGCACGGGCGGGTGGCACGCAGCCGCCGCCGGAACGGGCCGTCCGCCGGGCGAAGCCTTCGCCGGCGGCTCGCCGCCCCGACGGGGACGGCTCGAGGGGTCCCGGCTTCGGCGCCGGGGACTCCGAGGAGTACCAGGAGGATGTGGAGCCCCCCGTCGACGAGGACCTGAGCGCGATCAGGGTCCCGGCGATCGTCGGCGTGGGTACCGAGGACGTGCGGGACTTCCGGCGGATCGCCGAGCATCCGGCCGGCTCGCTGCCCGACGCCGAACTGGTTCGCTTCCCCAGCACCGGGCACCTCATCCCCCGGCACCGGGCACCTCATCGCCCTCGAACGCCCGGCCGAGACCTCCCGGCTCGTCGGCGACTTCCTGGCGCGCGTCCGGTGGGCGTGACGTCCCGCCGCAGCCGTCCGGGCGAACCGGACCCACCGTCCGCACACCGCCGGGCGGACCGGGGGCACGGGGCCGGCCCGCGTCCGGTCACCGGGAGGCACCCGGCCCGGACGCCCGCACCACCTGGGTGACGGCCCGGCGGGGGAGGGGGAGTTCACCCGCCTCCGCCCGGCGGTGCGGACCGACCGGCGCCGTCCCCCGCCCGGACGGGCGGTCCGGCTCCGGCTGCCCGCTCGCCGGCCCCGACCGGCTGCCTCGCGGCGCCGTCCGCGCCGGCCTGGCCACCACTCGGGTTCACAGTCCGGGGCGCAGCAGCAGTTCTCCGGCCAGCCCGACGGCTTCCCGGGTGGTGCGTCCGGGGTGGTCTGCGGCGATGAAGTGGCGGCCGATCGCCAGCGTGAAGATCAGAGTGCTGCGTGCCTCGATGTCATCCGGATCGGTGAGGAAGCTCCCGAACATGGCGCGGAGGAAGTCCATCCGGGCGTTGTCGACCCGCCGCAGCCGCTCCGCGACCGACGGGTCGTGGCGAGCCCACTCGCGGACCGCGAGATCGATCCGGTGCAGGTCCTCCGAGAAGGTCAGCCGGCTGGCCCGCCGGATCCTCTCCGCGGGGTCTCCGCCCTCGTCCTCGACCTGTTCGAGGATGGCGCCGGTGCAACGGTGTTCCCACGCGTCGAGCATCTCGGCGAGCAACGCGGGGCGACCGTCGAAGTATCCGTAGAAGCCGCCCTTCGTCACCCCGATGCCGGCGGCCAGTGCCTCCACCCGGACCGCGTCCGGTCCGCCTTGGGCGAGGGCGTCGAGCCCCGCCTCGATCCAGCGGCTGCGGGGTGTACGAGCGGTCGGAGGCACCTGCCCACCTGCTCTCGGGGTCTCGGGTCCCCGGGGGGCCCGGGGTCTCGGTTCGGAGGGTGTACGGTACCGTACAGATCAAGATATACGGTGGCGTACAGAACGCGAGGTGGCACATGGCGCGGCTCCCGAGGTCGGCACACACCCGGCATCCCTGGCGCATTCACGAACTCACCACCGACTTCCGGGTGGAGGACGTGTGGACCTTCCGCACCCCCGGAGCCGGCCCCGGCGACTTCCCCGCGATGCTCGCCGCGATGCGGACCTCCGGCGGGCTGGCGAGGCAGACCCGGCCGGTGCGCTTCCTGTTCGCCGTCCGGTGGAGACTCGGCGCACTCCTCGGCTGGGACCGCCCGGCGGCCGGTGTCGGCGCGCGGGTCGGCTCGCTCCGGGACCGCCTGCCCGGCGACCTCCGGGAAGCCCCCCGGGGCCCGGACAACGACGCCATGCCCCTGAAGGCGGTCTACGAGACCGCCACGGAGTCCGTGCGCGAACTGGCGAACGCCACGGTGCACACCGTGATGCACCTCGGCTGGGCGCAGGGGGCGGACGGTGACCATGAACTGCGGATGGCCGTCCTGGTCAAACCCAACGGGGGGTTCGGACGCCTCTACATGGCCCTCATCGCGCCGTTCCGGCACCTCCTCGTCTACCCGGCCCTGACCCGGCAGTGGGAACGGGCCTGGCGCGACCGCGACCACCTCGCCGCCCGCGCCGGCCGCCTCTGACCGGAGCGGCCCCGTCCCGTCCGGCCGCCCCCGGGGCCGCTGCGGCTCGCGGTCGGCGGCCCGGGCGCCGGGTCTCCGCGCCCGGCGCGGCCCGCCATGGCGCGGCTGCCTTCCGGACGGCCGGGCTCGACCGGCCGCGCCGGGATCGGGCAGACTTGAGGTGACGAAGGGGAGACGATGAGCGCACAGCCCGAGCACTCCGCCGGCCGGCCGGTCCGCGCGATCCCGCACACCATCAACGGCATCGGGGAGGCCCTGCAGGGGACGGCCCGGGCACAGTTCTACGGGGAGGTGCTGGCCGCGGAGGACACCCGGGTGCCCGAGGTGATGGGACGGTGGTGGATGAAGGCGATGCTGGACCGGGCTCCCGGGGCCGACCGCAGCCGCGAGCGCGGCAGCGCCGGACAGGGCATGACGCTCATCGAGGACCTGATGTCGCGACTGGAGCAGTCACCGGCGTGACCCTGCGACGCAGGCCCGGATGGGCCGTCTACATCGAGGACACACCCGCCTCCATCATCCTGGACATGCCCCGCGACCTGGCCAAGGCCGTCACCAACTACGTCGCGGCACTGGCCCTGGAGGCCGGCGGCGCCCATGACGCCGGCCGGGACCTGCCGGGGGAGCCCATGGACCACACGGGCCTGCGCCGGGGCCTGCGGATCGAGGGCGAACCGGTGCTCGTCGAGTACACCGTCCGCCCCGACATACGCGCCGTCCAGGTGTGCGTGCTGGTCTGGTACAGCTGACCGCCGCCGTGCGGGACGGCAAGTCCTCGTACGGCGGCGGTCCCGGCCCGGCCCCGCGGGGCCCGGCGGGTCAGGGGCGGCTGGTGAGGTAGCCGCCCATGGCGGTGAAGTACTCCGTCGCGGCCAGCTCCTGGCCCTCCTCGTTCCGTACCCGGGTGATGGCCAGGCCGTGGTTGCGGCCGGTGCGGGCGTCGGCGCCGGCGACGATCACCACACCGTCGCCTTCGCGGTAGAAGATGCGGCCGGGGGTGCCGCCGTACCGGCCCTCGGACACCACCGCCGCCAGGATCTCCAGGCGCTTGCCCTTGTGGTAGGTGAAGGCGCTGGGGTACGGCTCGGACTGCGCGCGGACCAGGCGCTCGAGGTCGGCCGCCGGCCAGGTCCAGTCGATGCGGCTGTCCTCGATGGACCGCTTGTGGAAGAAGCTCGCCTGGGACCGGTCCTGCTTGGTGAACTCCGTCTGCCCGGACGCGATGAGGTCGAGCGCGCCGATGGTGACCGGGGCGATGAGGTCGACGGTCTTGTGGAAGAGGTCGGTGGCGGTGTCCGCCGGTCCGACCGGGACCGCCTCCTGCCGGACGATGTCGCCGGCGTCGAGCTCGTCGTTCATCATGTGCGCGGTGACGCCCACTTCGGTCTCGCCGTTGATCAGGGCCCAGATCAGCGGCGAGAAGCCGGCGTACCGGGGCAGCAACGAGTCGTGGACGTTGAGCGTGCCGCGGCGCGGCAGGTCGAAGATGCGCGGGGGTATCCAGGTCCGCCAGTTGTTCGCCACGATGATGTCCGGGTCGGCCTCCTTGAGGCGCTCGAACAGCTCGTCGTCGTCCGGGCGGTTGCGGAGCAGCACCGGCACGCCGTTCTCCTCGGCGAGGTCGGCGACGGAGTCGCTCCAGATCTTCTCGTACGCGTGCTCGCTCTTGGGATGCGTCACGACCAGGACCACGTCGTGTTCGGAATCCAGGAGGGCTTGCAGGGTGCGGTGCCCCCAGGTCTGGTAACCGAACATGACGACGCGCATGGGGTTCCTCCTCCAAGCAGGGATTGACCAGGGAAGAGTAAAGCAAGGCTTACCTTAGCTTGCAACCTGCCTATATGGTGCTCCAGTTGACGGCTCCCGTGCCCGTCGGCCGGGCTCGGTGCGTCGACGGCCCGGTCGGGCCCGATGTGTCGACAGCGTCACTGGTTTAGCTTAGGCTTGCCTAAGTTCGTGGCGTGCCGCTCCGTTGGCATGCCCGCCTTTTCAACTTCCCACGCCTGACAGGCGACTGCCCCGCACGATGGGAGTGACATGTCACGGGTTCCTCCTGGTGACGCAGCACCGGTTCACGATCTCATTGGCATCGGCTTCGGACCGTCCAATGTGGCCATGGCGATCGCACTCGGCGAGCACAACGCGCGCGTCGACAGGCAGGAGGCGATCACCGCTCACTTCTTCGAGCAGCAGCCGCGGTTCGGGTGGCACCGCGGCATGCTGATCGACGACGCGACCATGCAGGTGTCCTTCCTCAAGGACCTGGTGACGCTCCGAAACCCGGCCAGCGAGTTCAGCTTCCTGTGCTACCTGAAGAGCAAGGGCCGGCTGATCGACTTCATCAACCACAAGAACCTCTTCCCGCTGCGGGTCGAGTTCCACGACTACTTCGAGTGGGCCGCGGCCAAGGTCGAGGACATGGTCTCGTACGGCCACGAGGTCGTCGGCGTCGCGCCCGTGGTCCGCGACGGAGCGGTGGAGTACCTGGATGTGACGGTCCGGTCCGGGGAGAGCCTCTCGGTCCACCGGGCCCGCAACCTCGTCATCGGCACCGGGCTGCGCCCGCTGATACCGGACGGCATGGAGCGCGGCGACCGCGTCTGGCACAACTCCGAACTGCTGGCGAGGGTGGCGGAGCTGGACGGCACCGCCCCCTCCCGCTTCGTCGTGGTGGGCGCCGGCCAGAGCGCGGCCGAGAACGTCGCCTACCTGCACCGCCACTTCCCCGCGGCCGAAGTCTGCGCGGTCTTCTCGCGCTACGGCTACAGCCCCGCCGACGACAGCGCTTTCGCCAACCGGATCTTCGACCCCGGGGCGGTCGACGAGTACTTCGCCGCGCCCGAGGATGTCAAACGCCGGCTGATGGACTATCACGGCAACACCAACTACTCCGTGGTGGACATCGACCTGATCGACGACCTCTACCGCCAGAGCTACCAGGAGAAGGTCCTCGGTACCGAGCGGCTGCGGTTCCTCAACGTGTCCCGGCTCGTGGACGTGGAGGAGACGCCGACGGCGGTCCGCGCCACGGTGAAGTCCCTGGTCACCGGCGAGGAGACGCCGCTCGACGCGGACGTGGTGGTCTTCGCCACCGGCTACCGCCAGGCCGACCCCCTCGGTCTGCTGGGCGAGGTGGCGGACCGCTGCCTCCGCGACGGCGAGGGACGCGTCCGTGTCGAGCGCGACTACCGCGTGGCGACCGACCCCGAGGTGCGCTGCGGCATCTACCTGCAGGGCGGCACGGAGCACACGCACGGCATCACCTCGTCGCTGCTGTCCAACACCGCGATCAGGGTCGGCGAGATCCTGGACTCGCTCCTCGGCCGGAGCGTCAAGTCCGCAGCCGACGAGGCCCGCACGGTCGCCGACGGAATCGGCAGCGCCGCCCGCTAGTCCGGCCCGGTCCGCCGCCGAGCCGCCGGCCCGGCGGCACCGGACCGGGCGGGCGGGCCGGTCCGTGCCCGGGAGAGGGGCAGGTGTGTCCCCGGGCACGCGCCCCAGCGCCGGCCGGGTTCGCCGGACCCCTCGCCGGGGCAGCGGTGGCCGCCCGGGTGCCGGTCGGCCGTTCGTCGGTGGTGGATCAAAGGGATAACGTAAGTGGACATGGGCATGACTGCAGTTGAGCGTCCCGCGCCCGGTGGCTGGTCACAGGTCCGGCGGCGGCGAGCCGTGGGGTTGGGCACGCTCGTGGTGATCCTCGCGGTCGCCGGGGCGGCGTCGTTGGCGATCGGTGCGCGCGCGTTGAGCCCGGCCGAGGTATGGCGCGGGCTGTTCGCGTCTGCGGACTCCGACCAGCGGCTCACCGAGATCAGGCTCATCGTGGAGACCGTACGGGTACCCCGGACGGTGCTCGCGATCGTGGCGGGCGTCGCCCTGGGGGTCGGGGGAGCGCTGATCCAGGGGTACACCCGCAACCCGATCGCCGACACCGGCCTGCTGGGGGTGAACGCGGGCGCCTCGTTCGCCGTGGTGTCGGTGATCTCCGTGTTCGGGCTCACCGACCCCTTCCAGTACGTCTGGTTCGCCTTCCTGGGAGCGGCCGTCGCCGGGGTCGTGGTGTTCGGACTGGCCAGCATCGGCCGCGGGGCCGGCAATCCGCTGACGCTCGCCCTGGCGGGGCAGGGGGTCACGGTGTTCCTCGCGGCGATGACCACGGCGGTCGCGCTGTCGGACCAGGCCGCGCTGAACGCGCTGCGGTTCTGGAACACCGGCTCGGTGGCCGGCGTCGGATTCGACGTCATCTGGCCGGTGGCCGGGTTCGTCGCGGTCGGCCTGGTGCTGGCCCTGACCGTGCTGCCGGCCCTCAACCTGCTCAACCTGGGCGACGACGTGGCGCGGGGTCTCGGGGTGAACATCGCCGCGACCCGGACCGTCGGCATCGTCGCGATCACCCTGCTGGCGGGCGCCGCGACCGCGGCGTGCGGCCCCATCGCCTTCCTCGGGCTCATGGTGGCCCACGTGGCCCGGTACCTGACCGGGCCGGACTATCGCTGGCTGGTGCCGTACGCGGGCCTGCTCGGCGCCGTCACCCTGCTGATCTGCGACATCGTGGGACGACTGGTGGCCCGGCCGGGCGAGTTGGACGCGGGAGTGCTCGTCGCCCTGCTCGGCGCCCCGTTCTTCGCCGCCCTGGTCTGGCGCGGAAAGCTCAGGAACGCATGAACGGGACGGATGTGAAGCCTTCGGTGACGCCGGGCCTGCGGCTCGGCCGGGTGTCGTTCGTCTGGCGGCCCTGGGTCCTCCTCGTCACACTGCTGCTGGCGGCGGCGACGTTCCTGGTGTTCTGCCTGTCCATCGGCATCGGGGACTTCCCGATCAGCCTGTCCCAGGTGATCGCCACGATCTTCGGCCAGGGCGAGCCGGTCGACGAGTTCGTCATCATGGATCTGCGGATGCCGCGTGCCATGGCCGGGCTGGTGGTGGGGGTCGCGCTGGGGGTGTCCGGCGCGATCACGCAGTCCATCGCACGCAATCCGCTGGCCAGCCCGGACGTGCTGGGGATCACCGGGGGCGCCAGCGCCGTCGCGGTGTTCCTGGTGACGGTCTCGGGCGGCGCCGCCTCGGCGATCGAAGGCACCGTGGGCCTGTCCGCGGCGGCGCTCGCCGGCGGTCTCGGCACCGGCCTGCTGGTGTACTTCCTGGCCTGGCGGCGCGGCATCGACAGCTTCCGGCTGATCCTCATCGGGATCTCGGTGAGCGCCGTGATGGAGGCGCTCACGTCCTGGATGCTGACCAAGGCCGACATCAGGGACGTGGCCCGGGCACAGGCGTGGCTGGTCGGCTCACTGGACAACCGGTCGTGGGACGAGGTGACACCGGCGCTCTGGTGCACCGCCGCCCTCCTGGTCCTGGTGTCGTGCGTGGCCTTCCAGTTCAAGCCGATGCACTTCGGTGACGACGTCGCCGCGGGGCTGGGCGTCCGCTACGGGATGGTCCGAGCGGTCCTGCTGCTGTGCGCGGTCCTGCTGGCCGGTGTGGCGGTGAGCGCGGCGGGCCCGGTCCCGTTCGTCGCGCTGGTGGCGCCGCAGGTGGCGATGCGTCTGGCGCGCTGTCCCACCCCGCCGATGGTGGCTTCCGGCGCGGTGGGGGCGGTGCTGCTGATCGGTGCGGACCTGGTGGCGCGCACCGCGCTCCCGGTCACCCTCCCGGTCGGTGTGGTCACCTCCGCGATCGGCGGCCCCTTCCTCGTATATCTGCTGGTGCGGGCGAACCGCAGGTAGTTGATGCAAAGGTCAGGAATGCTCGAAGAAGGGGGCCTCGTGGTCGCTCAGCACAACACCGAGTCGGGTTCCGGAGCCGGCGGCGTCGCACGGCTCTCGGCCAGGGGCGTGACGGTCGGGTACGGCGACCGGGCGGTCATCGACGATCTCGACGTGGCGATCCCGCCAGGAGTGATCACCACGATCATCGGGCCCAACGGATGTGGCAAGTCGACCCTGTTGCGGACCCTGTCGCGGCTGCTCAAGCCGACCAGGGGCACGGTCGTGCTGGACGGCGAGGACATCGCCAGGCTCAGGACCAGGGACGTGGCGAAGAAGCTGGGCCTGCTGCCGCAGGCGCCGGTCGCGCCGGACGGGCTGACGGTGGCCGACCTGGTCGCCAGGGGACGCCATCCGCACCAGAGCTGGCTGCGGCAGTGGTCGTCGGACGACGCCGCCGTCGTGGAGCGCGCGCTGGCCATGACCGGAGTGGCCGATCTGGCCGACCGTCCGGTCGACGCGCTCTCCGGCGGACAGCGGCAGCGCGTCTGGATCTCCATGACCCTGGCTCAGGGCACCGATCTGCTGCTGCTGGACGAGCCGACCACCTATCTGGACCTGGCGCACGCGATCGACGTGCTCGACCTGGTGGACGACCTGCACGAGTCGGGATGCACCGTGGTCACCGTGCTCCACGACCTCAACCTGGCCGCGCGGTACAGCGACAACCTCGTCGTGATGAAGGCGGGGTCGATCCTGGCGCAGGGTCATCCCCGAGAGGTGATCACCGCCGAACTGCTGGACGAGGCGTTCGGGTTGCGCGCCGCGGTGATCGACGACCCGGTGGGTGACCGGCCGCTCATCGTGCCGATCGGCCGTACCCACGTCCAGCTCGGCCACACTCCGGCGAAGACACGGTGAAGTTAGGCTAGGCTAACCTCACTTCGGCCGGATACAGTACGCGTGCCCTGAGACAGCGGCGCACCGGACAGCGCGAAAGCAAGGGAACTCGGATGCTCCTCCATCGAACGACGCTCATGAAGCCCTGGCGGCGGCTGGCGGCCACACTGTCCGCCGCGATCCTCGGCGTCGCCCTCCTCGCCGGTTGTGGTTCCGACTCGGCGGATGATTCGGGCGACGACACCCCGGCCGGCGCCGGCGGCGCGTTCCCGGTCACCGTGGAGCACGCGTTCGGGTCCACGGAGGTCACCAAGGCCCCCAAGCGCGTCGTCTCCGTCGGCTACACCGACGACCAGGCCATCCTGGCGCTCGGGACCAAGCCCGTGGGCATGGTCGACCAGTACCCGAACCCCCCGGGTAAGAGCCCGGACATCAACACCCAGTGGCCCTGGGTCAAGGACAAGTGGGGCGACGCCCGCCCCGAGGTCGTCATGAGCAACGGCGACTCCGGCCCCAACTACGAGAAGATCGCGGCTCTTCGGCCGGACCTGATCATCGCGGTCTACTCCGAGATCGACCGGGACGCGTACGACAAGCTCTCCAGGATCGCCCCGACGGTGGGCCGCACCAAGGGGGAGAAGGAGCCCTTCAGCGCGCCGTGGCAGGACAACGCGCTGCACATCGCCAAGGCCCTCGGCAAGGCCGACGAGGGCGCCAAGCTGGTCCAGGGCATCCAGGACAAGCTCGCCGCGGCCCGCAAGGCGCACCCGGAGTTCGCCGACCAGACCGCCGTCGCGCTGTCCTGGTACAAGGACTCGGTGGCGCCGTTCACCACCACCGACGTGCGCGGGCGGCTGGTGACCGGCATCGGCTTCAAGGGCGCGACCCGGATCGACGAGATCGCCGACGGCGACTTCTACACCGTGCTCTCCCCCGAGCGCGTCGACCTGATCGACGTCGACCGCATCTTCGTCATCAACGACCAGGCCGACCAGAAGGCGCTGAAGGACTTCGAGCTCTTCGCCAACCTGCCCGCGGCCAAGAACGGCAAGGTGTCCTACCTGCTGGACAGCGAGGGTCCGGCGATCGGCGCCGCGATGTCCCAGAGCACCCTGCTGTCCCTGCCGTACGCGATCGACGAACTCGTCAAGTCGGTCGGCTAGGTGTGAGCGCCACCGACACACGCGTCGCCCCGGCCACCCTGCGCACGGCGACCGGACGTGAGGCCACCCGATGGGTGGTGGCGCACTGCCGCGAGGTGCCGTGGCTGACCGCGGCCACCATGCTCACCACGGTGGCCGGGGCGGCGCTCCAGGTGCTGCCGGTGCTCCTGCTCGGCCGGGTGGTCGACGGGGTGGTCGAGGACGAACCGCGTTCGGTCCTGGTCACCATCGGGGCGTTGATGGCGGTCGCCGCGCTGCTCGGCGCGGCGGCCACCGCCGCGTCGACGTACCTGATCGGCCGGCTGGGCGCGGATCTCCTCGCGCGGCTGCGGGAGGGCGCCGTCCGGGCGGTGCTGGGAATGCCGAGCGCGCGGATCGAACAGGTCGGCCGGGGCGATGTGCTCTCCCGGGTCGGTGACGACGTGGCCGTGGTGTCCAAGGGCATCCGCATGGCCATCCCCACGGTGTTCTCGGCGGGAGTGCTGGTCGTCATCGCCACGGCGGGCATGTTCGGGCTGGACTGGCGGCTGGGGCTGGCGGGCGCCGGCGCGCTGCCCGCGTACGCGCTGGCCCTGCGCTGGTACCTGCCGCGGTCGGCGCCGCTCTACCGGAAGCAGCGTGTGGCCCAGGCCGACCGCGCCCAGGCGTTGATCAGCGGCCTGAACGGGATCGACACGGTCCGGGCGTACCGTCTGGAGGGCGCCTTCCGGGAGAAGGTCACCACCGAGTCCTGGCGGGTGCGGGAACTGGGCATCGAGGTGTTCCGGTTCTTCGGCCGGTTCGTCGGCCGGGAGAACCGCGCCGAGTTCATCGGGCTGGTCCTGATCATCGTGGTCGGGTACGCGCTGCTGGAGTCCGACGCCGCCAGCCTGGGCCAGGTCTCGGCGGCTCCGCTGCTGTTCCACCGGCTGTTCACCCCGCTCGGCTCCATCATGTTCACCTTCGACGAGGCGCAGAAGTCGGGGGCGAGCCTGACCCGGCTGGTCGGGGTGGTGGGGGAGTCCGCGGGGGGCCGGCTGGTGGGCGACGCGGCCGGCCCGCCGGCGGACGCCGGTCCGTTCCCGGTGACGGTCGAGGGGCTGACGTTCAGCTATCCGGACACCGACCGGCCGGTCCTCCGGGACGTCAGCCTGACCATCCCGGCCGGGACGTCACTCGCCCTGGTGGGGGCGACGGGTGCGGGCAAGACGACCCTGGCCGCGCTGATCGCCGGCATCGGGACGCCGCAGGCCGGGTCGGTGCGCGTCGGGTCGACCGACCTGGCCGGCCTGGACGAGGCCGGCGCCCGGGCCCTGGTGAGCATCCTGACGCAGGAGACGCACGTGTTCTCCGGCCCGCTCGCCGACGACCTGCGGCTGGCCGCGCCGGAGGCGACCGACGCCGAGCTGATGGACGCGCTGCGCACGGTCGGCGCCGACGGATGGGTGGCGGCGCTGCCCGAGGGGCCGGCCACCCGGGTCGGCGAGGGCGGGGAGCGCCTGGACGTCACCAAGGTCGCCCAGATCGCCCTGGCCCGGCTGGTGCTGGGCCGGGCGCCGGTGGTGGTGCTCGACGAGTCGACCGCGGAGGCCGGCAGCGAGGGCGCCGCCGAGCTGGAGCGGGCCGTGCGGGCCGCGTGCGCGGGGCGCACCACGTTGTTCGTGGCGCACCGGCTGACCCAGGCGATGGCGGCCGACCGGATCGCCGTGCTGGACGCCGGGCGCGTCGTGGAGCAGGGAACGCACGAGGAGTTGGTCGCCCTGGGCGGCCGGTACGCACGACTGTGGCGGGCCTGGCGAGAGGGCAGTTAGCACCCTGGTTAGGTAACCCTAAATTAGGTTAGGCTAACTTTCGGATCTTGGAAGGGACGCTGAGTCTTCGATGATGGAACCGAGCGCTCGTCTCGTACTGCTTTCTCCCGCGCGCCTGGCCGAAGTGCGCCGGCGGACCGGTGACCGTTCCGACCGGACCATCGCCCGAGCCTGCGCCATCGGGCTGTCGTACTGGGCGACGGGCCGGAGCCCCGACGGCATCGACCTCACCCCCGGCACGCTCTTCGCCGAGGTACTCGGATGGGTCGACAACGGCGGTGCCGGACCGGACGGCTGGGGGGTCACGGAGGACGGCCACGGCATCGCCGTCCCGGAGGGCGTCGTGCTCGCGGACGCGCAGCTCGCGCTGGAGGACCTGGCCGACTTCCCCGACCGGCCCCTCGGCACCATCGGCCCGTCCAGCGTGGCGGCGAGGCTCGGCGCCCTGGCCGAGTGGAACGACACCGCGGCCGACCGGCTCCGCCCGACCGTCGTGGAGATGTTCCGCGAACAGGCGCGGGCCAGGCCGGACGCGGTCGCCATCGTCGACGAACGACGGTCGCTGACCTACCGTGAGGCGGCCGAGCTTTCCAGCCAGCTGGCCCACCACCTGCTCGCCCGCCGACTCACCCCCGAGCAGGTCGTCGGCATCTCGCTGGACCGCTCCGCCGAGATGGTCATCGGCCTGCTCGGTGTGCTCCAGGCCGGGTGCGCCTTCGTGCCGCTCGACCCGCAGTGGCCCGCCCAGCGCCGAGCCGTCGTCATCGAGGACGCCCGGGTCGTCCTGCAACTCAACGGCTCCGGCGAGCACGCCCCCGGCGAACCGGAAGCCGCGGCCGTCGACCTCGACGCCTGGCGGTACGGCGGCCACCCGGCCGGCGGGACCGATGTCACCGTCCTCGGCGCCGCACTGGCCTACGTGATCTTCACCTCCGGATCGACCGGGCGGCCCAAGGGCGCGATGATCCGGCACGAGGCCATCAGCGAGCGCCTGCTGTGGCAGGTGAACGAGATCCTCGGATTCGGCACCGACGACGCGTCACTGTTCAAGGCACCGCTGTCCTTCGACATCTCCATCAACGAGATCTTCCTGCCGCTGGTGTGCGGCGGCAGACTGGTGGTCCTGCGGCCCGGCGGCGAACGCGACCCGCACCACCTGCTCGGCGTGATCGCCGAGCAGCGCGTCACCTTCACCTACCTGGTGTCGTCCATGCTGGACGTGCTGCTGGAGATGGCCGGCGACTCGGACCGCCTGGACAGCCTGCGGCACGTGTGGTGCGGCGGCGAGGTGCTCACCCCGGAACTCTACGAGCGCTTCCGCACCCGACTCGACATCCCCATGTACCACGGCTACGGCCCGGCCGAGACGACGATCGGCGTCTCGCACGTCGTCTACCGGGGCGCCGCGGAACGCCTGTCGACCTCGATCGGCAGGGCCAACCCCAACACCCGGCTGTATGTACTCGACGACGAGCTGCGGCCGGTCCCGGTGGGAGTCGGCGGCGAGCTGTACGTGGGCGGGTTCCTGCTGGGCCGCGGGTACGTGGGCGCGCCCGGCCTGACCGCGTCCCGGTTCGTCGCGGACCCGTTCGCCGCGGACGGCTCCCGGCTCTACCGGACCGGTGACCTCGCCCGGTACACCCCGGACGGATCACTGGACTTCCTCGGCCGGGCCGACAACCAGATCAAGATCCGCGGCATGCGGCTGGAGATCGAGGACGTCGAGGCCGGCCTCGCCGAACACCCCGCCGTACGGCACAGCTGCGTCGTCGCGAAGAAGAACACGGCCGGCGGCACCTACCTCGTGGGATACGTGATCCCGGCCGCCGGGCACGAGGACCTGCGGGCGGACCAGGTCAGGTCCTGGGCCGCCGAGCACATGGTCGAGTACATGGTGCCCGCCCACATCGTCGTGCTGCCGGAGTTCCCGCTCACCGCGAACGGCAAGCTCGACCGGCGCGCTCTGCCGGAACCCGAGCTCCGGGCGGGCACCTCCGCCCCGCCCACCACCGAGAACGAGCGCCTGGTGTGCGCGGCGGTCGCCGCGGTGCTGCGGCTCGACGAGGTCGGCGTCGACCAGGACTTCTTCCAGCTCGGCGGAGACAGCATCCTGTCGATCTCCCTGCTGAGCGCGCTGCGCGACGCGGGCCTCTTCGTCACGGTCCGGCAGATCTTCACCCACAGCGTGGTGGGGGCACTGGCCGCGGTGGCGAGCCGCGAAGAGGTGTCGGCCGTGGACCACGGCGACGTGCCGACCGGACCGGTCGCCGGATCGCCCATCGTGCAGTGGCTCGGTGAGACCACGGACGCCGTCGACGGCTTCGTGCAGTCGGTGGTGCTGAACACCCCAGCGGACCTGACCGCCGAGGCGCTCGACGCGATCCTCGCCGCGGTCGTCGAACGGCACGACATGCTGCGCGCCAGGCTGGTGCGTGGTGACCGCTGGAGCTTCGACATCCCGCCGACGGGCCCGGCCGCCGCGGTGTGGCAGGCCGACGACCGGCCGGTCGAGGAGTGCGTCGCGCTCGCCACCGGCGCGCTGGACCCGGACAACGGCGCGATGCTGCGCGCCGTCTGGCGCCGCGCGGAACGGCAGCTGGTCCTGGTGGCCCACCATGTGGTGGTCGACGGCGTGTCCTGGCGGGTCCTGATGGAGGACCTGGCCACGGCATGGCGGCAGATCACCTCGGGCGCGACGATCGAACTGCCGCCGGTGGGCACCTCGTTCCGGCGCTGGACCCAGCTGCTGCAGAGCACGGCGTTCGACGCGGACCGCGCCTACTACCAGCGAGACCTGCCGGGCACGGACGGGCCGCTGGGCAGGCGCGCGCTGCTCCCGGCCGACACCGTGGCCCGGGAGCGGGTGCGCACCCTCACCGTCGGCCCCGGGATCACCGCGGCGCTCCTCGGCGAGATACCCGCGAAGTTCCACGCGCGCGTCAACGACGTGCTGCTGACCGCCCTCGCCGTCACCCTCGCCCGGTGGCGCCGGGACCTCGGGCAGGACCAGACGTTCGCCCACATCGAACTCGAAGGCCATGGCCGCGAAGGGCGGTTCGTGGCGGACGCCGCGGGCTTCGAACCGGAACTGAGCCGGACCGTGGGGTGGTTCACCACCCTGTTCCCGGTGACCGTCGACCCCGGCGCCGCGGCCGACCCCACCGCACCCGGGTACCTGGCCGCCGCGCTCAAGGCGGTCAAGGAAGACCTCGCCCGGGTACCCGGCAACGGCGTCTCCTACGGCGCCCTGCGCTACCTGCGCGACGCCACGTTCGACGCCCCCGCACCGCAGGTGCTCTTCAACTACCTGGGCCGCTTCGACGCCGGCGCCGCCGGCGACTGGCAGCTCGCCGGCACCACGGGCCAGCTGGGCGAGAAGCGCGACCCGAGGATGCGCCTGCCGCGCCCCCTGGAGTTCAACGCGATCGCCGAACCCGCCCCGACCGGCGAGTACGAACTGGTCACCACCATCTCCTGGCCTGACGGGGTGTTCACCGACCAGGACATCGCCACCCTCGCCGAGTACTACCGGGAGGCCCTGGCCGGACTCGCCGCGCTCGACCGGGGCGGCCACTCGCCCAGCGACTTCGACCTGGTCGCCCTCACCCAGGCCGACGTCGACACCCTGGACGGCCCGGCGCTGCGGGACATCCTGCCGCTGACCCCGCTCCAGGAGGGCCTGTACTTCCACTCGGTCTTCGACGACGACTCCGCGGGCGCCTACGTCGAGCAGCAGCTGCTGACGCTGGACGGAGCGGTGGACGCCGAGCGGCTCGCGACCGCGGCCACCCGGCTGCTCACGCTGTACCCGAACCTGGCCGCCCGGTTCACGGCTCTCGCCGACGGACGGGTGGTCTCGGTGCTGGAGAACGGGGTCGAGGCGCCCTTCACCACACTGGACCGCCCCGGCATCACCGACGCCGAGATCCGCGACCACGCCGAGCGGGACCGCCGCGCCGGGTTCGACCTCGCCACCGGCCCGCTGATGCGCTACACCCTCATCCGCGCGGGTTCCGGCCGGAACGTCCTGGTGCAGACCGTGCACCACATCATCGCCGACGGCTGGTCGGTGCCGCCGATGCTGCGCGCGCTGCTGGCCGAGTACCACACGCCGGGCAGCACCTACCCGGTCGGCGGCTTCCCCGACTACGTGCGCCGGCTCGCCGCCCGGGACGACGACGAGAGCGACCGGGTGTGGCGCGACCAGCTCGCCGGGCTGCCCGGCCCCTCGCTGGTCGCCGAGGGACACACCCCCTCCGACCGGTTCGCCGACACCGCCGTGGAACCGGGGCGGGACGTCGACGCGGCGGCACGGTCGGCCGGCGTGCCACTGAGCGTGGCCGTGCACAGCGCCTGGGCGGTGACGCTGGGCGGCATCCTGCACGGCGCCGACGTGGTGTTCGGGTCCACGGTGTCCGGGCGCGACGCCGACGTGCCCGGCATCGAGGACATGGTGGGGCTGTTCATCAACACCGTCCCGGTGCGCGCCCGGTGGACCGGATCCACCACCGCCCGCGACCTGCTCGCCTCGGTGCGCGAGCACCAGAGCGCGGTGCTGCCGCACCAGCACGTCTCGCTGGCGCGGATCGGCCGGCAGGCGGGCGCCGGCCCGCTGTTCGACACCCTGGTGGTGTTCGACGTCGCGACCGACGTGGCGGCTCTGCGCCGGCCCGGCGACACGCTCGCCATCACCGGGATCGTGAACGAAGGGGCCCCGCACTACCCGCTGACGCTGGTGGTGGAACGCGCACTCGACGGCCGTCCCCGCTTCAACCTGGTCTACGACGGCGAGCTGCTGCGGGAGGCGGGCGCCCGGACGATCCTGCGCACCTTCACCCGGGTTCTGACGGACCTGCTCGCCCGGCCGGACGCACTCGTCGACGACCTGGCAGCCGGCGGCACCCGGCGCCCCGCGCCCCGCGGGGTCCCCGCGGCCGGCCCGGCCGGGGCCGGCGGCACCCCGGGGACCCTGGGCGAGATGTTCGACGCCGCCGCGGGCCGGGACCCGGCCGCCACCGCCGTCACCCAGTGCGGCCTCGACGGAGCCGCCCGGTCGCTGACCTACGGCGAACTGGCGGCCGCGAAGAACGCGCTGGCCGCGTCGCTGCGCGCGGCCGGAGTCGGGCCGGGCCGGCGGGTCGCGGTGGCCGTGCCGCGCTCCGTCGAGCAGATCGTCGCCCTGGTCGCGGTCGTCTCCGCGGGCGGCGCGTACGTGCCGCTGGACCTGGCGTACCCGGACGAACGGCTGGAGTACGTCCTCGCCGACGCCGCTCCGCAGGTCGTGCTCGTCGCCCCCGGGGAACGGGACCGCTTCACCGGCCTGCTGGCCCGGGCGGGCGTGCCGGCCCGGGTCCTCGTCCAGGGGGAGGAGCAGCCGCCGGCCACCACCGGGTCCGGCGCCGGACCCGGCCCGCAGGACCCCGCGTACGTGATCTACACCTCCGGATCGACCGGCAGGCCCAAGGGCGTCGTCGTGCCGCACGCGAGCGTGCTGGCCCTGCTCGGGAACACCGGCCCCGCCATGGCCTTCGGCCCGCACGACGTGTGGGTGCAGTTCCACTCCTACTCCTTCGACTTCGCGGTCTGGGAGCTGTGGGGAGCGCTGGCGCACGGCGGCGAGCTGCTGGTGCCGGAGTACGCGCTGACCCGCTCCCCGGTCGACTTCCACCGGCTGGTCCGCGAACGCGGAGTGACCGTGCTCAACCAGACCCCGTCGGCGTTCTACCAGTTCATCGAGGCCGACCGGCACGCGGACGAACCGCTCCCCGCGCTGCGCCGGATCGTCTTCGGCGGCGAAGCGCTGGACCTGGGGCGGCTGCGCGGCTGGGTCGAGCGGCACGGCACCGGCTCGCCCGAGCTGGTCAACATGTACGGCATCACCGAGACCACCGTCCACGTCACCCACCGGGTGCTGACCGAGGAGGACTTCGCCCGCGGCACCGACGCCAGCCCCATCGGCGGTCCGATCCCCGGCCTGGTCACCTATCTGCTCGACGACCGGCTGCGGCCGGTGCCGCCGGGCCGGGTCGGCGCCATCTACGTCGCCGGCGACCAGGTGTCACTCGGCTACCTGGGCAGGCCCGGACTCACCGCGGGCCGGTTCGTGGCCGACCCGTTCGCGGGCGACGGCTCCCGTATGTACCACACCGGCGACCTCGCCCGCCGCACGCTCGACGGCGAGCTGCGGTTCATCGGACGCGCCGACGACCAGGTGCAGCTCAAGGGCTTCCGCATCGAACTCGGTGAGGTGGAGTCCGCGATCCGGGACGTCGACGGCGTGGTCGACGCGGCGGTCACCGTCGCGGACAGCGGCGACCACCTGGTCGCGCACCTGGTCGGCCGGGTGCCCGCCGACCTCCCCGGCCTGCTCTCCGCGAAGCTGCCCGGGCACATGGTGCCCGGCCGGGTGCTGCCGGTCGACGCGCTGCCGCTGACGGTCAACGGCAAGCTGGACCGGAAGGCCCTGACCGAGCGGGCCGCCCAGCAGGGCATCCCGGCGGCACCCGGCGGCACCCCGCCGGCCGCGACCGGGTCCGCGCTCGCCGCGCTGGTCGGCATCTTCGCCGGGACGCTGCCCGGCTCCGCGGTGGACGGGGACACCGACTTCTTCCGGGCCGGCGGCGACAGCATCGTCGCCATCACCGTGATCAACCGGGCCAGGGCGCTCGGCCTGCCCATCGCACCCCGGGACGTGTTCCTGTTCCGGACACCGCGCGCGCTCGCCGAACACCTGGCGGCGCGCCCCGCGCAGGCCCCCGCCCCGGCACCGGCGCACCGCGAGGACGGCCCGCTGCCGCCCACCCCGATCATCCTGCGCCAGCGGGAACTGGGCGGCTCCCTCCACCGGTTCGCCCAGGCCAGGACGGTGACCGCGGCCGAGGGCAGCGGGCTCGCCGACGCCCGCCGGGCCGCGAACGCCGTCGTGGCCGCGCACCCGGCGCTCCGGCTGCGGCTGCGGGTCGAGCACGGCGTCTGGACCCTGCGCACCCGACCCGCCGGCGAGGTCACCGTCGAGACGACGGCGGCCGCCGACGCGACGGCCGCGGCGAACGAGGCCGCCGGACGGCTCGACCCCGAGGCCGGGGACGTCATCGCGTTCTCATGGCTGGAGGCGAGCCGCACCCTGGTGGTCACAGCGCACCACCTCGCCGTCGACTCGGTGTCCTGGCTGGTCCTGCTCGACGACCTGGCCACCGCCATGCGCGGGGACGCCCTGCCGCCGCCGACCACGTCCTACGCCGAGTACGCCGAGGCCCTGGCGTGCCGGTCCGCCGAGGCGGTCGGCGACCTCGGGCACTGGATCACCACCCTCCAGGCGCCCGCGCTGCTGCCCGGGACCGCGGGGCGGCCCGCCGTCGCGGGGCGGCGGGAGACCACCGTCGTCCTGCCGCCCGAGGCGAGCGACCGCCTGACGCGTACCGCGCCCGCCACGCTCGGCGTGGGCCTCACCGAGCTGCTGTGCGGTGCGCTGCGCTGCGCACTGACACGGATCCAGCCCGCCCCCACCGACCTCGCGATCGAACTGGAGCGGCACGGCCGGATCCCGGCCCGGGAACACCACGACTACACGCGCACCGTCGGCTGGTTCACGGCCATCGCGCCGGTCCGGCTCACGGCGCACACCGACCCCGTCGCGGCGGCACGGGAGGTCGCCGAACGCCAGCCGGACGAGCGGGCGCACGCCGCCTACGGCCGGCTGCGGTACCTCGACCCGCAGACCGCCCCGCTGCTGACCGCCCGGCCGCAGGTGCTCTTCAACTACCTCGGCCGGGGCGACGAGTCGCAGGTCCCGCACATCACCGGCGGCGACCCGGGCAGCCCGTACGCCGTCGAGGTCAACGCGTGGACCGACGCGGCCACCGGCAGCCTGCACGCCGCCTTCACCCTCGCCGACGGCATCCCCGACGAGATCACCGAGCACTGGCGAAGCGCGCTGGAAGCCGTCGCGGACGCCGCCGCGACGGCCGAGCGCACGGCACCGGTCACCCCGCTCCAGCGCGGCCTGTTCTTCCAGGCCCAGCTGGCGGGCCCGGCCGGACACTACGTCGCGCAGAGCTGGTTCACCTTCGACCGGCGCCTGGACACCGACGCGCTGGCCGAGGCGATGGCCCACGTGATCGCGCGGCACCCGGTGGTCGGTGCGGGTTTCGCCACCGACGACGACGGCAACCCGGTCCAGGTGCTCAAGGCGGGCCGGCGGGTCGCCGTCCGCACCGTCGAACTCACGGCGGAAGCGGACGTGGACGCCCTGCGGGCCCGCGACCGGGACACCGGCTTCGACCCCGGCGAGCCGCCGCTGATCCGGCTGACCGCGGTCCGCCTGCCCGGCGGCCGGGACGGTCTGCTGCTCAGCTATCACCTGCTGCTGTGGGACGGCTGGTCCCGCGAGATCGTGCTGCGGGACCTGTTCGAGGCCTACGAGGCCGTCCTCGCGGGCGAACCGCTCGACCCGGCCCCGGCGACGCCGAGCTTCGAGGACCACGCCCGGGCGCTCGCGGCCCAGGACCCCGCCGGGGCGGAACGCTTCTGGGCGGATCACCTGGCCGGCCTGACCGGCCCCACGCTGCTCGCCGGACCGGCACCGGCCCTCACCGACGACCTGCCGCGCGCCCTCGTGCACACACTCACCGCCGAGCAGTCGGACCTGCTGCGGGACGCGGCCAAGGCGCACGGCGTCACCCTGAACTCGGTCCTCACCGGCGCGTTCGGGCTGCTGCTCGGCGCGCACACCGGCCGCGGCGACGCCGTGTTCGGCGTGACCGTCTCCGGCCGCGACGGCGAGGACCGGTCCGGCATCGTCGGCGTGCTGCTCAACACCGTGCCCATGTGGACGCGGGCCCGGCCGGACGACACCGTCCGCGACTACCTCGCCGCGGTACAGGCGGCCCGGGTCGAGGCGATGGAGCACGAGCACCTGGGGCTCGGCGAGATCCAGCGGGCCAGCGGGCACGACACCCTGTTCGACAACCTGTTCGTGCTCCAGAACTTCCTGGACCTGGACGCGTTCGCCGAGATGAACGCCCGGCACGGCATCACCTCGGTGCGCGCCGACGACTCCACCCACTACCCGTTCACCTGGGTGGTGACGCCCGGCGACCGGCTCACGGTCAAGCTGGAGTACCGCGACGACGACACCGGCAACGCCCGCCGGCTCCTCGACGACTACCTGCGCGTCCTCGACGACCTGGCCCGCCGGACCGGTCCGGTCGGCGCGCTGCCCGGCCTCGGACGAACGCCCGAGCCCGCCGAGCGCACCGGCATCGGCACGGACACCGTCGTCGACCGGTTCGACCAGGCGGCCGACCGCGACCCGCGGCGGACGGCCCTGGTCGCCCACGGAGCGACCATGACGTTCGCCGAACTCCGCGACCGCAGCCGCGCGGTGGCGGGAGTGCTCGCCGCGCGCGGCATCGGCCCCGAGACCACGGTGGGCCTCGCGATACCGCGCTCGCCGGACTCCATCGTGGCGCTGTTCGCGGTGCTGCGCGTCGGCGCCGCCTACGTACCGTTGGAGCTGGACCACCCGGACGAGCGGATCGCCGCGATCGTCGCGGACGCCCGCCCGGAGGTCACCCTCACCGTGAGCGCGGTGTCGCCCCGGCTGACCGCCCTCACCGGCGACCTGATCGAGCTGGACCGCCCGCTGCCCGAGGCCGAGCCGTACCGGACGTTCGCGCCGGACGACCCGGACCGCCTGCGGCACCCCGCGTACACCATCTACACCTCCGGCTCGACCGGGAAGCCCAAGGGCGTGGTGACCGAGTACGCCGGACTCACCAACATGCTGATCAACCACCAGCGCCGGATCTTCGAACCGGTGCTGGCCGAGCACGGCCACCGGGTCTTCCGGATCGCGCACACCGTGTCGTTCGCGTTCGACATGTCGTGGGAGGAGCTGCTGTGGCTCGCCGACGGACACGAGGTGCACATCTGCGACGAGGAACTGCGCCGCGACGCGCCCCGCTTGACCGAGTACTGCCTGGAGCACGGGATCGACGTCGTCAACGTGACACCGACCTACGCGCAGCAACTGGTCGCCGAGGGTCTGCTGGACGACCCGGACCGGCGGCCGGCGCTGGTCCTGCTGGGCGGTGAGGCCGTCACCCCGACGCTGTGGCAGCGGCTCGCCGAGACCGAGGGGACGGTCGGCTACAACCTGTACGGTCCCACCGAGTACACCATCAACACCCTCGGCGTCGGCACCTTCGAATGCCAGGACCCGGTGGTGGGCGTGGCGATCGACAACACCGACGTGTACGTGCTGGACCCATGGCTGCGCCCGCTGCCGGACGGAGTCCCCGGAGAGCTGTACGTGTCGGGCATCGGCATCGCGCGCGGCTACCTCGGCCAGCCCGGCCAGACCGCGCACCGGTTCGTCGCCTGCCCGTTCGGCGCCCCCGGCGAGCGCATGTACCGCACCGGTGACCTGGTCCTCCGGCGGCCCGACGGGAACCTGATGTACCTGGGCCGCACCGACCAGCAGGTCAAGATCCGCGGACACCGGGTGGAACCGGGCGAGGTCGAGGCGGCGTTCGCGGCGCACCCGGCGGTGCGGTTCGCCGCCGCGGTCGCCCAGCCCGACCCGCAGGTCGACGGGGCCTACCGGCTGGCCGCCTACCTCGTGCTGGACGGCTCCGACCTCGCGGCGGTCGCCGCCGAGGTGGGGGCCGGACTGCCGGACTTCCTGCGGCCGACGCACTACGCCCAGGTCGACGGCATCCCGCTCACGGTGAACGGGAAGGCTGACACGAAGGCGTTGCCGGAGGCCAGGCCGCTCGGCGCGCTGACCACGGCGGGAGAGCGAGGGCCGGAGACCGGGACCGAGACCGTGGTCTGCGAGTTCTTCGCCGAAGCACTGGACCTGGACGACGACGAGGTGAGCGCGGTGAGCGACTTCGTGTCCCTCGGAGGACACTCCATGCTGGCGGTACGGCTCATCGGACTGCTCCGCCGCGAGTACGGTCCGGTGATCACCATCCGTGACCTGTTCACCCTGCGAACCCCGGAAGCGATTGCCCGCCACCTCGATGACAACTCCTGACACGCAGCGGCCCCGCCCGGGGTCCGACATCCTGAGGACCGCACTGCGCCGCAACGTCGGCGCCATGACCTGGGGCACCGTCCTCATGGGCATGTACCAGGCGGGTGAGACCGCCTTCCCCATCGCGCTGGGCCTGATCGTGGAGCACACGATGCGGGACCGGAGCCTCGGCGCGCTCGCCCTGTCGATCGGCGCGCTCGCCGTGATCATCACGACCGTCTCGCTGTCGTGGCGGTTCGGGATGCGCATCCTGCAGAAGGCCAACACCACCGAGGCGCACCGCTGGCGGGTGCGGGTGGCGGCCTGCGGACTCCAGCCGGTGGCCAGGGACACCGACCTGAAGTCCGGCGAGGTGCTGACCATCGCCACCGAGGACGCCGACCAGACCGCCGACATCATCGAGGTGGTGCCGCTGCTGATCAGCTCGCTGGTCGCGGTGGTGGTCGCGGCGGTCGCGCTGGGCCTGGCCGACGTCCGGCTCGGCCTGCTGGTGATCGTGGGCACCGTCGCGATCCTGTCGATCCTGAGCGTGCTGTCCAAACGGATCGGCGCCGGCACCCGCGAACAGCAGGCCCGGGTGGCGCGGGCCGGCGCGAAGGTCGCCGACCTGATCACCGGTCTGCGCCCGCTGCACGGTTTCGGCGGCAACCACGCGGCTTTCGGGTCCTACCGGAAGGTCAGCACCGAGGCGAAGCAGCAGGCGATCACCGTCGCCCGGGTGAACGGCGCCTACACGGGCGCCGCGCTCGCGCTCAACGCGATCCTCGCCGCCGCCGTGACCCTGACGGCGGGCTGGCTGGCGTTCGACGACCAGATCACCATCGGGGAACTGGTCATGGCGGTGGGACTGGCGCAGTTCATCATGGAACCGCTGAAACTGTTCTCGGAGATGCCGAAGTACGTGATGATCGCCCGCGCCTCCGCCGAGCGGATGGCGCTGGTGCTGGCCGCACCGCCGGTGACCACCCCGGGGCCGGAACGCCCGGCCCCGGGCGGCGACCTGGAGGTCGACTGCGTCCGGCACGGCTCCCTGCGCAAGCTGAAGTTCCAGGTGTCCGCCGGCGAGTTCGTGGCGATCGCCGCCTACCAGGCGCGCGCGGCGGCCGACCTCGCGTCGGTCCTGGCCGTGAACGTCCCGCCGGAGGACTACGACGGGGTGGTGCGGATCAGCGGGCAGGAGCTCGCGGACCTGTCGGTCGAGGCGGTCCGCGAGCACATGCTGGTGAACCCCTACGACGGGGAGATCTTCGCCGGGACCCTCCGCACGAACATCGACCCCTCGGGTACCAGCCGGACGGTCCCCGAGGCCGTCGAGGCGTCCATGCTCACCGATGTCGTCGCTTTGCACCGGGAGGGACTGGACTACGGCGTCCGGGACCGCGGCGCGAACCTCTCCGGAGGGCAGCGCCAACGGCTGTCGCTGGCCCGCGCGCTGGCCGCCGACACCGAGGTCCTGGTCCTCCACGACCCGACCACCGCGGTCGACGCGGTCACCGAGCAGCTCATCGCGCGCAACGTCGCGGCGCTGCGCCGGGGCCGCACCACCCTCGTCATCACCAGCAGCCCGGCCCTGCTGGACGCCGCCGACCGGGTCCTCGTCCTGGACGACGGCGTCATCACCGCCGAGGACACCCACCGGAACCTCCTCGCCACCGACGAGGCCTACTGCCGCGCGGTGGCCCGGTGACCCGTCAGCCGAGCGCCCAGGCGACATCCCGGAGCAGGGCCTGCCGCCAGCCCGCCCGGTCGTGGCCGGACGCCGACCGGGAGACCCGCACGGTCGCGCCGGCCCGTCCGGCCAGGGACTCGGCCAGCTCGCAGTGCGGGAGCATCCGCCGTTCGTGTTCCCCGACGTCGAACGCGATCCGCAGGCCGGACAGGTCGGGGCCCTCCCGCAGGCGCGCGGCGACGGTCCCGCCGACCGGGCCGCCCAGCGGGTCCGCCAGGTCCGTGGCGCCGGGCGCCCACCAGAACGACGGCGACTGAACGGCGACCCGGGACACCAGGTCCGGGAACTCGAGCGCGGCGTACATCGCACTGAGCCCGCCGAGACTCTGCCCGGCGACCACCAGGCGTTCCGGGTCGGCGGGGACGCCGGATTCCACCACCAGCGGCAGCAGTTCGTCCCGCACCGCCTCCCACAGCTCGGGCCGGCAGGTGAACTCGGCCTCCCGGTCCCCGGCCGGGAGGAACACGAGGGTGGCGGCGGGCATCACGCCGTCGGCGGCCGCCGAGTCGAACGCGGCCATGGCCGGGTGCAGGTAGAGCCAGTCGTCCCCGTCGAGCAGCAGCACCACCGGACCGCCGCCGGCCACCGGGTGGACCCGCACGGTGCGCCGCCCGCCGAGCCGTTCACCGGCCCAGCGCAGCCGGGTGTGCGGGACCGGCAGCACGTCGTCGGCGCCGATGGCGGGCCAGTGAGGCTGGGCCGGGGCGTCCGGGGTCGCGGCGATGGACCGGTCACCACCGGCCCCCACCGGGTTGAACGGGTCGGCGTACGCCGCGTCGTGCGCCAGGAACCGGTAGGTCACCCGCAGCCGGGCCGGCATCCGGACCTCGGCGTACCAGCAGTCCGTGGCCTGCCACCGGCGCAGCGGGACCGGTCCCGACCAGCTCTCGAAGTCGATGCTCGCCTCCGGCCCGCGCCACAGGAACAGGGTCCGCCAGCCGCCGTCGGCGGCCGGTATGGACACCGGTGCCCGTACCGCCGCCCAGAACTCGCCGGTGCCGGGTTCGCCGGGCAGTCCGAACGCCGCGAAGGGGGTCTCCGGGCCGGCCGGGCGGCCGGGGACGGGGCCGGTCACGGCCGGCCGCCGAGAACGCCGCGCACGGCCGGGCCGGAACCGGTGCCGGGTGCGCGGACCCGTGAACCGGGCGCGCGGCGCCCTGCTGTCTGGTGACCGAACGTCAGGCGGCGCATGCACGTCTCCTTGTGACGGGGAACGGGGAAGGACTAGGCTCGTTCACGCTTAGGTGAGCCTAACCTCATCATGGCACTCGCTTCCATGGTGACCACCTCGCGACGGGGCGGCCCCGGTGCCGGTGCCGGGTACCAGGCCGGTACGCCCGCCGACCGGGCTCCCGACCCGGCCGCGCCAGGCGGCCGACCCGCTCCCGACCGTGCCGCGACCCTCCGAGGGGACATCGCCGATGCTCTGCGCCAGACTCACCAACGCCCGCTTCCTGACCATGGACGCCCACCACCCCGTCGCCCACGACCTGGGCATCTGGCAGGGCCGGATCGTCGGCCTCGACGACGCCGTGACCTCCCTGCCCGCCCGCCGGGTGATCGACCTTCAGGGCGCCACCGTGCTGCCCGGGTTCATCGACGCCCATGTGCACCTGGCCTGGACCGGCTTCAAGGAGGACACCCCGAGCATCGCGGGCCGCACCCGGATCGACGAGGTGCTCGCCGCCGTGGCGGAGGTGGTGCGCGGGGCCCGGCCCGGATCCTGGGTGAGCATCGCCGGCTACGACCAGCGCGTCCTGGGCCGCCATCTGACCGCAGCCGAACTGGACGGCGTCAGCCAGGGGCGCCGGCTGTACCTGATGCACGAGTCCGGGCACGGCTGCGTCGTGAACTCCGCCGTGCTCGACCTGCTGCCCGCGGACACCCCGCACGACCGGGGCTTCCTCGCCGAGGGCGCCATGGGGGCCGCCCGCGCGCTGCGCCTGCCGTACTCCCAGGAGGAACTGGCCGAGGCGATCGGACGCGCCGCCCGCACCTGTCTGGCCGAAGGGGTCACCGCCTGCGCCGAGGCGGGTATCGGCGGCACGCTCTTCGGCCACAGCCCCGTCGAACTCGGCGCCTACCAACTCGCGCGGGACAACGGCCGACTGCCGCTGCGGGTACAGCTCATGGTGTCCGCGGACCGGCTGCGCCCGGTCACCGCCCACCGGGCCGACGGCATCCCCCGCGCCCTCGACCTCGGCCTGCGCACCGGGTTCGGCGACGGCCGGCTCTCGGTGGGCGCACTGAAGATCTACACCGACGGCGGCATGATGGCCCGCACCGCCGCCCTGAGCCGCCCCTACCAGGGACTGGACCACTCGGGGCAACTGCAGGACGATCCGGAGACCCTCGCGGACACCATCGTGGCCGGTCACCTCGCCGGGTGGCAGCTCGCCGTCCACGCGATCGGCGACCGGGCGGCCGACGTCGCCCTGGACGCCCTGGAGCGGGCCCAGCGCCTCCGGCCGCGCCCCGGGGCCCGGCACCGGATCGAGCACGCCGGCCTGATCCGCCCCGACCAGCTCCCGCGGTTCGCGCGGCTCGGCGTCAGCGCGGTGGTGCAGCCCAACTTCCTGCGTCACTTCGGCGACGACTACGCGGAGATCATGGGCGCGGAGCGGGCTCCGTGGCTCTACCGCGGCAGGGCGTTCCTGGACCACGGCATCCCCCTCGTCGGCAGCTCCGACCGCCCCGTCGCCGACGGCTCCCCGCTGCGGGCCGTCCAGTTCATGGTCGAGCGCGCTTCCGCGTCCGGCCGCTCGATCGGACCGGACGAGGCCGTCACCGTCGAGGAGGCCCTGCGCGCCTACACCGTCGCCGGCGCCTTCGCCTGCCACTGGGAGGACGACCTGGGCAGCCTCACCCCGGGCAAGTACGCCGACCTCGTCGTACTCGGCGACGACCCGCGGCGTGTCGACCCCTCGCGCATCGGCGACATCGAGGTGGTGGCGACGTACGTCGACGGCCGCGAGACCGGCCGGCCGGCGCCCTGAACGGCGGTCAGACGGGGCCCGGGGCAGGCGTGGGGGAGTCGCCGTCGCCGCCACCGCGAGCGGTGGTGAACCGGCCGGACCCGGCCGCCGGGCCGTCCGCGCGGTCGACCGCACCGGCCCGCTCCCGCGTCACCCTCCCGCTGCGGCCGCGCCAGGCGATCGACCACGCCGGGCCGGGCACCGTGGGCCGTGTCGCCGCCACCGGCCCCGGGCACCCCGGCGGGCAGGCCCGCCCGGCAGGTCCGGCGGGCAGGCCCGCCCGGCCACCACTGCCTCGGCCCGGTCCCCGGCGACCGCCCGGTGTACGCCCCGCGCCTCGCGCCGGCCCCGCGCCCCACCCGCCCCGGCGCGCCGCGGCACGGGCCGTCGGCGGCTACCGGTCCTCAGGCGCGTCCAGCAGGTGCGGCCCGTCGTTGCGGACGTTGTTCACCGCGGTGGTCACCGCCCGGGCGGTCAACCGCCCGCCGGCCGGCGTGGTGAGCAGCGCGCGCAGCTCGTCGGCGTCGTGGTGGCCGGGATCGAGCCAGGCGTCGTACTGGTCCGGGGTGACGGCCAGCGGCATCCGGGGGTGGATGCGGCCGGCGGCGTCACGGGCTTCGGTGGTGATGATGGTGCAGGTGGTCCACCAGGCGGCCGGATCCTCGTCGTCGGTCACCCGCGGGTCGCGCCAGAACTCGTACAGCCCCGCCATGGCCATCACCCGGCCGTCCTCGGGGGCGATGTAGTACGGCTGCTTGTAAGCCTTGGTGTGCTCCGTCGCCGCCCTCGCCTCCCACTCGTAGAAGCCGTCCGCGGGCAGCAGACAGCGGCGCTTGGCGAAGGCGCGCCGGAAGGCGGGCTTCTCGTGCACGGTCTCCGCCCGCGCGTTGATCATTTTGGCGCCGGTGTCCGGGCTCTTGGCCCAGGACGGCACCAGACCCCAGCGCACCGGGCGCAGCTTCCTCCGCGGCGGGCCGGAGCCGTCCCTAGGAGGCCGCTCCAGGACCGCCCAGACGCTGTCGGTCGGGGCGACGTTCCAACTCGGCGCCAGGGTCTCGGTGGGGCTCCAGTCGGTGGCCCGGAAGAGCTGAGCGAGGTCCTGCGGGCTGCGGGTGGAGGCGTATCGGCCGCACATGAGGACACTGTGCCACCTCGGCCCGCCCGCGCGAGCGGGGGCCCCGCCGGAGGCGTCCTCCACCGGGGCGAGCCGGCCTCCGCCCGGCGCGCCGTGCCGGCGCTCCGGCGCAGGCCGGACGGGCTGCGCCCGGGACGACAGCCCCCTGCCCGGCGCGGACGCCCCGCGGTGCAGGGCGGACCCCACGGGGGTGGGTCGGGGCGGTGCGTCGTGTCCTACCGGGCGGGTGGTGGCGTTGGGGTCGGCGTGGGCCGGCATCGGGTGGCGCTGCGAGGTGGCGGGTTCGGCGGGTCGGGGCGGTGCGTCGTGTCCTACCGGGTGGGTGGTGGCGTTGGGTCGGCGTGGGCCGGCATCGGGTGGCGCTGCGAGGTGGCGGGTCCGGTGGGTCGGGGCGGTGCGTCGTGTCCTACCGGCCGGACGAGGCCGTTGCGGTCCGCACGCGCCCACACCGGGCGGCGCCGACCCCGTGGGTCGGGCAGGGGGCGGCGCACCGCGCCCCACCGGGCGGACGAAACCGTTCCGGCTCGCCCGCGCCCGCACCCGGGTGGCGCCGCGACCCCGTGGGCCGTGATCACCGGGCAGGTACAGTCGCCCCGACGCGCGGCACCGGACCCGCCGCGCCCACCAGCACCGGGGGGACACGCACATGCCAGGGGACCGACTCGCCGGACGCGCGGCCGAACGCGCGGCGCTCGCCGATCTGCTCGACGGCGTCCGCTCCGGGGCCGGGCGGGCACTGGTCCTGCGCGGCGAGCCGGGCGTCGGCAAGTCCGCGCTGCTGCGGCACGCCGCGGAGCACGCCGCCCCCGCCGCGGTGCTGCGCGCCACCGGCGCCGAGCCCGAGACGGGCCTCGCCTTCGCCGCCCTGCACCAGTTGCTGCGGCCGGTCGCCGGACTCACCGACGCCCTGCCCGGCCCGCAGCGGGACGCCGTGCGCGCGGCGCTGGGCCTGGCCGCGCCGCCCGCCGCCCAGGACCGGTTCCTGGTCGCCGCGGGGGTGCTGTCCCTGCTGGCCGAGGCCGGACAGCCGCACGGCCTGCTGTGCGTCATCGACGACTTCCACTGGGTCGACCGGGCCTCCGCCGACGCCCTGCTGTTCGCCGCGCGCCGCCTGGACACCGACGGCGTCGGACTCCTGATCGCCACCCGCGACACCCCCGACATCCGGCACGCGCTGCGCGACCTGCCGGAGCGGCGGCTGACCGGGCTGCCCGCCGCCGACGCGGCCGCCGCCCTCGCCGGCTGGGCGGCCGTGGAGCCCTCGCCGCGGGTCGCGGCCCGGATCGCCGAGGCCACCGGCGGCAACCCGCTCGCCCTGCGGGAGACCGCCGAACTGCTGACCGCCGGCCAGCTGACCGGCCATGAGCCGCTGCCCGACCCACTGCCGCCGGGCGACGGAGTCGCCGCCGGCTACGGCGACCGGCTCGCCGCCCTGCCCGCGGCGACCCGCCGGGTGCTGCTGGCCGCCGCCCTCGACGGACGGGGCGACCCCCGCGTGGTGCTGGCCGCCGCCGCCCGGCTGGGGGCCCCGGAGCACGCCCTGGAGCCGGCCGAGGCCGCCGGCCTGGTGGCGGCCGGACCCGCCGCGATCACCTTCCGGCACCCGCTGATCCGCGCGGCGGTGCACGCCGCCGCGAGCCCGGCGGACCGGCGCGCGGCCCACCAGGCGCTGGCTGTGGCCTTCGGCGCGGCCGGCGACGCGGACCGCCGGGCAGCGCACCGGGCCGCCGCGGCGATCGGCCCCGACGAGGAGATCGCCGCCGACCTGACCGCGGCCGCCGACCGGGCCCGGGCCCGGGGCGGCCACGCGGACGCCGCTGACGCCCTGACCCGGGCCGCGCAGCTGACACCCGACCCCGCCGACCGGGCCCGCCGGCTGACCGACGCGGCCGCGGCGGCCTGGCTCGGCGGGCGGCCCGGCCAGGCCCACAGCGCGCTCGCCGCGGCCGGCGAGATCACCACCGACCCCGGCCTGCTGACCGAACTCGCCCAGCTGCGCGGTCGCTTCGCGCTCAACTCCGGGGACGCGGCCGAGGCGCTGCGCATCCTCCTCGCCGCGGCGGACCGGGCTCCCGACCGGATCCAACTGCTCGCGGACGCCGCCGAAGCAGCCGCCTACGTGGGCGACACCGACGCCACGGTGCGCATCGGACGCCGTGCCGAGTCCCTGCCCGAGACCCGGCTACGGGACCCCGCCGAGGCGTTCCTGCGGGACGTGCTGGCCGGGTCCGGCGCCCTGTGGGACGGAGCCCCCGACCGCGGGGTGCCGCTGCTCAGACGCGCCCTGGCGGCAGTGCCGGACGACGCGGACGACGCCGCCACCCTGCTGTGGGCGGCGGCCGCCGCCAGCCTGCTCGGCGAAGGCGACGCGGCGGCCGGGTACGGGACCCGGGCCGGCGCGGTCGCCCGGGTGTCCGGCACGGTGGGAACGCTGCCCGTGGTCCTGGAGAACGCCGCCACCGCCGAGCGGTTGAACAGCCGGTTCGCGCTGAGCGCCGCCCTGTCCACCGAAGGGCTGGCCCTCGCGAAGGAGGCCGGCATCAGCAACTCGGCCGCCGCGCACCTGGCCAACCTCGCGGTCTGTGCCGCGGTCCGCGGCCAGGAGGACACCTGCCACGCGTATGCCCGGCAGGCCCTCGCCATCGCGATTCCGCACCGGCTGGGACTGCGCGTCGGCGTGGCCTCCTACGCCCTGGGCGTGCTCGACCTGGGCCTCGGCCGGTTCGCCCGGGCACACGAGCGGCTGGCGGCACTGGCCGACGCGGGCCCGGGCGCCGGTCACCCGGTGGTCGTCTGGGGGTCGATCGCCGACCGGGTGGAGGCCGCCGCGGCCGCCGGGGACGACGGCGCCGCCCGCACCGCCGTGGCCTTCCTGGAACGGTGGTCGGCACCCGCGTCCTCGGCGCGGTCCCGGGCCCTGCTGGCCCGCTGCCGGGCGCTGGTCGCCGGGGACGACGCGGCCGTACCACTGCTGACCGAGGCCCTCGGGCACCTCGCCGGGGACCGCGGCGCCGCCTACGACCAGGCCCGTACCGCGCTGCTGCTGGGCGAACGGCTGCGCCGCGCCCGCCGCATCGGCGAGGCGCGGGGACATCTGCGCCAGGCCATGGAGGCCTTCCGGCGGCTGGAGGCCGAACCGTGGGAGCGGCGCGCCCGGGACGAGCTGCGGGCCGCGGGGGAGAGCGCCGACCGCCCGGCGCCGGACGCGCTCGCCACGCTCACCCCGCAGGAGCTGCGGATCGCGCGACTGGTGGCCCAGGGCGCGTCCAACCGCGAGGTCGCGGCCCAGCTGTTCCTCAGCCCCCGCACCGTGGAGTACCACCTGTACAAGGTCTACCCGAAGCTGGGCATCGCCTCGCGCGCGGAGCTGACCCGGCTGCTTCGGTAGTCGCCACCAGTGGTCCTACGGATGGCACCGGTGGCCCGCCCCGGCACAGTGGTGCCCGTCCACGAGATCCGCTCGAGGCGACGAGGAAGAGAGAAACGGATGACGGCAGCAGGACAGCTGGTCACGGTCGGCGACATCGAGCTGTGGACCGAGGAGTTCGGCGACCCCTCCCACCCGCCGGTGCTGCTCATCATGGGCGCGATGACCCAGGGCCTGCTGTGGCCCGACGAGTTCGTGGGCCGCGTCGCGGCCGCGGGCTACCGGGTCATCCGCTACGACCACCGGGACGTCGGCCGGTCCACCGCCCGCGACTTCGGCACCCACCCCTACACCTGGGCCGCGCTCAAGGACGACGCGCTCGGCCTGCTGGACACCCTCGGCATCGACCGGGCGCATGTGGTCGGCCACTCCGCGGGAGGCCTGATCGCCCAGTGGATCGCCGCGGAGAACCCCCAGCGGGTGGCCACCCTCACGGTGATCGGCTCCTCGCCGCTCGGCGCCCGTGAGGGGCAGGTGCTGATGCGGGCGATCATGGGGCAGCCGCAGCCGGCGGGCAGCCTGCCGGAACCGCGGCCGGAGTTCGTCGAGTTCTTCCGGGCCGCGGCGACGGCCCCGCCGCCCGCCACCCGCGCCGAGGCCGTCGACCTCCAGATCGCGACGGCCCGGGTGATGAACGGTACGGCGCTGCCGTTCGACGAGGACGCCCAGCGGCGTCTGGAGGAGTCGCTGTTCGACCGGTGCCGGGACCCGCGCACCGCCGCCAACCACCGGCTCGCCGGCATGGCCGACCTGGAGGTGGAACCGGTCGACGCGCTGGTCGAGGTGGTGGCCCCGACGCTGGTCGTCGAGGGCACCCACGAACCGGCCAAGCCCGGCCACGGACGGCTGATCGCCGAGGCGATCGCCGGGGCCCGGCTGCTGATGGTGCCGGACATGGGCCACATGATCGCGCCGGAGGTGGTGGAACCGGTCGCGAGGGCGCTCACCGCCCACTTCGCCGCCGCCCGGTGACGCCGCCCGGTGGGGCCGGGCGCCGCATTCGTCGGGGACGGCCCGGGCCGGCAAACCGGGCGGGCCGGGACGGACGGCGCCCCGGCCGACCGGCCCCCGCGTCGCGGGGGCCGGCGCCCGGGCGACGACGCTCCGTCCCCCTCGGCCGCTCCGGGCGGTGCGGTGGCGCGGCCCCCGGCCCCGACGTCCGCGCCTTCGCCGCCCCTGACCGCCGCAGCCGACGGGTCCGCCCCGGGTGCCGAGGGCGTCGCGCGGCGGTGGCAGGATGAGGCTCCGACCAGGGAAAGGTGCCGCATCATGGCCGTCATCCACCGCACCACACTGACGCCCACCAAACTCGAACTGCTCACCTCGTGGCTGCCCACCCAGCCGTGGTACCGGGGCGACGGGAGCGAGCCGGAGCTGTCCAAGGCGGGCGGCTTCCGGCTGGACGATCCGCACGGCGAGGTGGGCATCGAGTTCATGGTGGTCTCCGACGCCGCCGGCGACCGGCCGGGCGGCTACCTGGTGCCGCTGACCTACCGCGGGGCGCCGCTCCCGGGTGCGGACCGGGCGCTGCTCGGAACCGCCGAGCACGGGGTGCTGGGGCGCCGGTGGATCTACGACGGAACCCATGACCCCGTCCTCGTCACGCAGTTGTTCGCCTTCCTGCAGGGCCGGGTCGAGGCCCAGGCCCAGAGCGTCAGCGACCGGACCGACCCGTCGGTGACCGGCCGCCTCGCGGACGCCGGGGTCGGGACGGTGTCCGGGCCGGTGGGCGTGAGCCACGACCGGGAAGGCACCGACGTCCTCGTCCGGGCCGGATCGGCCGGTGAACTGACGCTGCGGTTCCACCGCTTCCTGGTACCGGCTGCGGAGGGCGAGGCCGGTGGAGCGGGGCACGTCCTGGGCGATGTCACCGCCGACTGGCTGCTGCCCGACGGCACCGCCTCCCGCGGCCTGTTCGCCGTGGTGCGCGGCGCCGCTCCGGACGCCGGCACCAGCTGACGCGGCCGGGCCGGGGGGGAGCCGGCCCACCCCGGCCCGCCCGGCTCCCGGCGAAGTCGCGGATGTCAGCGGTCTGTCAGGGCCGTCCTTCGGCTCAGGGCAGCGGGTGGATCGGCTCCCAGCCGTCCGGGATCCCGTAGGGGTGGTCCAGGTGCGCCCAGATCAGGGCGCCACCCACCAGCCCGGGCACCTCGCGGTTGGGCACCGGCCTGGAGACCAGCGGGCCGGTGCCGTGCTCCAGGGCATCGGCCACCGCCTCCAGATATCCGGTCACCGAGGGGAACGCGGTCGGCTCCCCGAGCTCCACCCCCTCGTAGCAGGCCCACCGGCCCACCCCCGAGTCGGCGGCGTACAGCCCGCTGTCGGGCCCGTCGTTGTCCGCTCCCAGCCAGGGGAGCCAGTGCGCCACCGGACGGGCGGCGGCGGACAGGCTGCCCGCCAGCGACTCCCGGCCGCCCCGGGCCCGCACCGCCTCGTCCGGGCCCAGCAGTACGGAGCCGAGGAAGGCGTAGGCGGCCAGGTCGCCGCCTTCGTCCTCCTCGACGTCGACCCACCGCACACCGCCGCACAACCGCCACAGCGCCGTCAGTTCCGCGGGGACGCCGTGTCCGTATACCGCGAGGCAGTGTGTCTCGGTGCTCGCCAACTCCCCGGCGCCGGCCGGTGGGAGGATCGTCCCGGCCGACACCGGGGCGTAGCGGTGCAGCCACGTGGCGATCCGTCCCCAGGCCGCGACGACCGGCTCCGCCTTCATCCGTTCGGACATGGCGCCCACCCTACCGACCGGGGAAGCGGCCCCCTCGCGCGTCCGTGACAGCGCCCGCGCCCCCGGCACCCGGCCCCCTGCCGTGCGGCGGCTACGCTGGGGCACCGGTGGGAAGGGGGAGCGCGTGGAGCTCACTGAGATGATCCGGGAACTGCGGGCGCAGTTGACCGCGGCCGCGGCGCAAGGGGCCGACGAGGCGCTCCGGTTCGAGGTCGGGCCGATCGAGATCGAGGCGAACGTCGCCGTCACCCGGGAGGCGGGCGGCGGTGGCAGGGTGCGCTTCCTCGTCGTCGAGGCCGGCGCCGACGGCAGGTACGCGCGTGCCGAGACGCAACGCGTCACGGTCACCCTCCAGCCGACGGTCCCCGGTCCGGCCGGCACCCGCACGGCGGCCCGGATCTCGGGCGCCGAGGCCGCGGGAGAGCGCTGACCGGACAGCGGCCGGTGACCGGACCGGACATCGGCCGGGTCGCGGAGGTCATCGTCACCACGGCGTCCGGCACGTCGCGCCGGGGCTCGGGCTATCTGGTGAGCGCCGGCCGGGTGCTGACCGCGGCGCACGCCGTCGAGGACGGGACGGCGGTGCGGGTACGGTTCGACGCCGACCGGCCGGGGGAGCGGCTGCTCGCAGCGGAGGTGGTCTTCGCGCACCCGACGATCGACGTCGCCGTGCTGTCCGTCACCGCCGACGCCGCCCCGCCCGGCGGGCCCGCCCGGTTCGGCCGGGTCGGTGAGCGGGACGCGGTGCTGCGGTGCAGCGCCGTCGGCTTCCCGGCGTTCAAGCTGCGGGAGGACGCGGACGGATCGCGCTACCGCGACTCCGAGCATGTGCACGGCACCTGCTCGGTGCTCGCCAACCGGCGCGAGGGGACCTTGGATCTGCGCGTCCCGGCGCCCGCGGGCAGCTGGGACGGCATGTCGGGGGCGGCCGTCTTCAGCGACGGGCGGGTCGTCGGGATCGTCGTGCTCCACCACCGGTCCGACGGCCCGGGCAGGCTGGCGGTCAGCCGCGCCGACCGCTGGGCCGACCGCTTGCCCGCGGCGGAACGGCGGCTGCTCGAGCGGCTGCTGCACACGGAACTCCGCCCGGACCGGCTCCCCGACGTGCTGCCGTCGCCGCCCGCACACCCGGCGCCCGCCATGGCCCCGCCCGTGCCGCGCCACTTCGTGCCGCGCGCCGCCCTGGGGCAGTCGCTCATCGAGGCGTTGGCGCACGGTCCGGTGTCACTCTGCGGCGCCGGAGGCTTCGGCAAGACCACGCTCGCGGCATGGGCCGGCCGGCACGAGGAGATCCGGGAGCGGTTCCCCGACGGTGTGCTGTGGGTCCGGCTCGGACCGGCGCCCACCACCGAGCGGACCGTCACGGTGCTGGCCGGGCTCGCCGCGGTACTCACCGGCGACGCGCCGGTCATCCACCCCGATGTGCCCTCCGCCGCCCACGCGTTCCGGTCGGCGCTCGCGAAGCGGCGGCCGCTGCTGGTCGTGGACGACGTATGGGCCGCGGCGGATCTGCATCCGTTCCGCGGCGCGGGCGCCACCCTGCTGGTCACCACCCGCCGCGCGGGCCTGCTCGACGACCGGGACGGCACCGAGATTCCCGTGACGGCCATGGACGACGACGAAGCCGCGGAGCTGCTCGGCCTGCCGGACGAACGCGCCGTACTGGCGCCGCTGCTGCGACGGACCGGCCACTGGCCGCTCGCCCTCGGCCTGCTCTCGGGCCCGGTGCGCAGCCTGGTCTCCTCCCGGCACGCCAAGACCGCCGCGGAGGCGGTCGCCGAGCTGCTGGGGGAACTCGACCGTGAGGGCATCACCGCCCTGGACGAGCTGTCCGAGGCCGAGGCCGCCGCCGGTCCGGACACCGTACGCGGCATCTCGCAGACGCTGGAGGTCAGCCTCGCGGACCTGCCGGAGTCCTCGCGTGAGCGCTTCCTCCAACTGGCGGCCTTCCCGCGCGGAGAGACCGTCCCCTACCGGCTGCTGCAGCGCCTGTGGGGAGTGAGTGAGCTGCGGGCCCGGGCCGAGGGCGACCGTTTCATCGACCGCTCCCTCGCCTCCGCGGCGCCGGACGGGGCCGGGGTGCGCCTGCACGACGTCACCCACGAGGCGCTGCGCCGACGGGCTCCGGACCTGCCGGCCGCGGTCAGCACCCGGCTGCTCGACCTCCTGCGTCCGGAACCCGGATGGCACGCGCTCCGCGGCCCCGACCGGGATTTCCTCCCCACCCTCGGCTTCCACCTCGACCAGGCCGGTCGGACGGCGGAACTCACCGCACTCGTGCGGGACATGCGCTTCCTCGCGGTCCGGCTGGCCGGCTCCGGCCCCCTTGCACTGGAGTCCGACCTCGCCCGGTGCGGCGAGGACCCCGCCGCACGTGAACTGGCGGAAGTACTCAGACGGGAGGGCCATCTGTTCGTCGGCGGGCTGTCGGCCGGCGACGCCGCCGTGACCCTGGAGTACCGCCTCGCCGGGCTCACCGCGACGCCCGCCGCCCTGCGCCACGCCGCCGAGGCACGCCCCGCCCACGGACTGGCCGCCCTGCACCCGCCGCCCGATCGCGACCACGAGGCGCTGGAGCGCTCGTTCCGGGCCCGGGACGGTGACGGCAACTGTGCGGCCCTGCACTGGCATCCCGCGGGGGAGCTGCTGGCCGTCGCGGGCGACGGGCCCGCCGTCCGCTTCTTCGACCGCACCGGCCTGGAAGCCGGCGATCCGATCGAGATCGCCGACGAGTCGGTGGCCCTGGTCCGGTGGAGCCCGGACGGGACGCACCTCGCGCTCGTCAGCCGGCGCATGAACCCCGAACGCACCCGCTACTTCCACACCCTGCGGGTCTACGAGGCGCGGACGCGCGGCGAGGTGGACCGGCTGCCCAGCCCCGAGCCCGGGTTCTGCTGGGCGCCCGACTCCGCCTGCCTCGCCGTGGTCTGCCGGGGGGCCACGGTGGACGGCGCGGGGCTGTGGCAACCCGGATCCGGCCGGGCGCCCCGTGTCCTGCCCGGCGCGGCACCGGACTCCACCCTCGGCCGGACCCACCTCGCCGCGCTCGACTGGCACCCCGAGCACGGCCTGCTCGCCGCCACGGACGGCGACGAGCTCAGCGCCACCGCAGGGGGCGCACTCCTGCTGTGGGCCGACCCCTACGGGCCGCGGCTCCCCGCCGTCTGGCCCTACCGGAGCCTCGGCACCGGGGCGGAGCGCAAGGCGTGGCGACCGACCGCCGAGAGCCTGGCGTGGCGGCCGGGCGGCCGCAGCGCGCTGGTCCAGTTGCCCGACCCGCTACTGGTGGACCCGTCGGCCCAGCGGGTGCTGTGGCGGGCCGAACCGGACGGCCACGGAGCACGGTGGTCTCCCGACGGCGGCCGCCTGGCGCTCCGGAGCGGGTCGGCGGGAGACCGGGTGCGGTGGGCGCTGTGGCGGATGCCGCCGGACGCCGACCTGGCGCGCGGGAGGGAGCCGGTGTGCGAGGCGGAGACTCCGGTGGGCGTACTGCGCACCGGCGACCTGGGCGCGGCGTGGCGGCCGGACGGGCTGGCCATCGCCACCACCACGGAGCGGCGCGTGGTGCGGATATGGCGGACGGAACCCTCCGGCCGGGGCCCGGCCGGGCGGCGTTCGCCGCGGCTGGACGCGGTGATGTGGAGCGCCGACGGAGCCGAACTGGCCGTGGGGGACCGGTTCGCCGGCACCTGGCTGAGCGTGGATCCCGACGCCCCCCAGGCCCCGTGGCGGGAATGCCCCCCGCGCCCCTTCGCCGGCACGCCCGGTGTGCGGCGCCGCCAGCAATGGGCGGACATGAGCGGGACGACGGTGCTGGTCGGGCCGCACGCACGGCATCACCTGCTGGGGCACACGGAGCCCGGGCCGCTTCGCGTCGTCGACCGGAGCCGTGGCACCACGACCGTGCTGGGCGCGGAGGAGGGACGGTGGAGCTGGCGCGCGACCTGCTTCGCGCCCGGCGGAGACCGGGTCGTCGCCATCGGCGAACACCCTCGGCTGGGACGGGTGCTGACCATGTGGCGGCTGACCGGGGCCGCCGTGGAACCGCCCGCGGCGCGGTGGCCCGGGCCGCCCCGCGAAGACGAGCGGAACCGCACGGTCCAGGACGTCCGCGCCCTGAGCCACATCACCGTCAGCGACGACCACGTCGCCGTCGCCGGCGGGGACATCATCGGCCTCTTCGCCCTCGCCGACCTGCGCCGCCTGTGCTGGGTCCGCACCAACGCGACGGTCTGGGAGGTCGCCTTCGCCCCCTCGGGCCGCCGCCTCGCCGTCGTCGGCGACGCGGGACTCCAGCTGTTCGCGGTGCGCGGCGCGGAGCCGTGACGGTCCCCGCCGGCTCCCGCTCCAAAGCCCGGCGGGGAGCGGTCGCGACGCGTGCGCCCGGAGCGGGAGGGGCCGAACCCACCCGACCGGTGCCGGGCCACCGGCCCCGGCGTGCGGTTCACGCGGACGCCGGTGGCCTGCCCCGGCCGGCTTCGTCGAGCAGCAGCCGCGCGGCCACCGTCGCCCCGTCGGCGCGGATCATGCCGGCCACGGCGGTCGCCCGTGCACGGGTCTCCGGGTCCAGCGCCGCCCTGAGCGCCGCCGACAGGGACTCGGTGGTCGGCGCCGGACCGTCGTGCGCCACGCCGACGCCGAGGTCCACCACCCTGCGGGCCCAGTACGGCTGGTCCGTCGCCTGGGCCACCACCACCTGGGACGCGCCGGCCCGGGCGGCGGTCGTGGTGGTGCCCGCCCCGCCGTGGTGCACCACCGCCGCCACCCGGCCGAACAGCGCCTGCTGGTT
The DNA here is from genome assembly GCF_044327625.1 of Streptomyces sp. NPDC018031. NCBI lineage: Bacteria > Bacillati > Actinomycetota > Actinomycetes > Kitasatosporales > Streptomycetaceae > Streptomyces > Streptomyces sp. NPDC018031. The sequence goes on along the minus strand of NZ_JBIRFT010000010.1, from coordinate 25,486 downwards.
GACCTCGCCGACGACGAAGCAGTCGTCCCGGTCGTCGATCGAATCCAGGCCGGCCCACCCCCGGGCCACGACCAGGCGGCGGCCCTGCGCGCGGACCGCCTCCACGGCCACCCGGGCGATGTCCGCCGAGGCGTGCATCGGCATGCTGCCGAAGCCCACGTAGACCGGTGGGGTGCCGGAGTCCAGGAACGACACCAACTCGGCCGGCAACGGGTGCACATCGGGCAGGATCCACGCGCCGGTCTGGACGACGTCGAGCCCCGGCACCTCCCGCCACGGGTCCAGTACCGGGTCGGTCGCCAGCCACGGCCGGTCGCCGACGACATAGGCACGGACACGGTCCACCGGCGGCAGGCCGTTCGCCACCCGGTTCGTGTTGAGCGCTTCGCCGAACAGCGTGTCGACGCTCCGGGCGTCCAGGTCCCACAGCACCCGGTTGTCGGTCACCCCCGGCGGGAACGGGCGGCCCGGGTACGCCAGCGGCGGGTGGTGCGGCGACGGCAGATCGAGCTGCTGGAAGGTGGCGGACACGGCGCGGATGCCCAGCTTCTCGGCCACCGACAACGCACCGGCCGCGGTCGGCAGCATGCCGGTCGCCAGTACCGCATCGCACCCCTCGGCGGCCGCGGCGACCACCTCGAACTGGGTGGCGATCAACTCGGCCGCGTACCGGGGCAGGGACGACGGCGTCGGCGCCGCGAGCGTCAGCTCGCGCGCCGACGGGCCGACCGGCACCAGCGGCACGCCGACCGCGGCCAGCCGCCGCACGAAGTCCTCGTCCGGCGGCGCGCACACCCGCACCTCCGCGCCGAGCCCCCGCAACCGCTCCGCGAGTCCCGCCAGCGGTTCGACATCCCCGCGCGACCCATACGTCGACAGCAACACACGCACCTGGTGGCCCCCGGTCCCTGAGGTTTCGGCTTCGGCCGGCGATTCTGCGGCACCCCCGGGGCCTTGCCGCAAGCCCCCCGGTGCGCTATACGTTGAGCATGGCCAGGAGTGGGTACACCTCCTTCCCCTGATCGACCACTGCCGAACGCCCGCCCGGGACCGGCGGTTTCCCTCACGGCCCGCGGACTCCCCTCCTCGTCAGATGCGGCTGCCGGCCCGCAACCACCGGTCGAAGAAGCCCGACACCCACGCCCGTTGGAGGGCGACCGCCCGGACCGGATCCGCCGGGCCGATGCTGTCGGTGACGGTCTGTTCCGGCAGTCCCAGCAGCCGGGCCACTTGCGGGAGCAGCGCCTCGGCGTCGGTGAAGGAGGCGTGCCGTCCACCGGCGAGCGTCCGCTCGCTGACCGGGCCGGTGCTGTGCCGCCGCAGGGCTCCCCACGAGGGGTCGGTGCGGTGGTCGTGGCCCTCATGGCCCATCAGCAGCAGCGGGCGGTCCACCCCCTGGGTCGCGACCGTGGCGGGGTGGGACGGATCCTCGTACCGCTGGACGTAACCCAGGACGCCGTCCATGTTCACGGCGGCGTCGATCCGCCGGTCCTCGAGAAGGGCCTGGGCGGCGGTGAATCCTCCGGCGGAGTGGCCGAGCATGCCGGTGGCCCGCAGGTCGACGGCGCCCCGCAGCCCGGTCGGCAGCGGCGCGGCGTCCGCGTCGGGGTTGTGCCCGGCGGCGAGCAGCTCCAGCCGGTCCAGCACGAAGCGGGTGTCCGTCACGCGTACGGCCAGGGTCTTCCGCAGCAGCTCGGTGACCCGGCCGGTCCGCTGGGCCTCGGCGAACTCCTCCGGCAGCCGGCTGTGCTCGACCCGACCGCCGGGGAACTCCACGGCGGCGGCGTCGTAGGTGTGGTCGACGGTCACCACGACGTAGCCGCGCGAGGCCAGTTCGTCGACGAGAGTGGTGCCCATGGCGCGGGGGTCGCCGACACCGGGCGAGGCGAGCACCACGGGGAGCCGGCCGCCGCGGCGGGCCACCGGGGCGCCCTCGCGGGCGTGGCCGCGCGTGGCGGCCCAGTCCACCCGGCCCTTCGGTACCCCGAGCCCGTTCAGCTCGTCGAAGCCGGCCGCGACCCCGCGGGTCATGTGCGGCGCGAGGGGGTACCGGTCGGTGTCCCGGGCGGGGTAGCGCACACTCACCATCAGCTCCCGGCAGCGCCGTCCGGCGACCCACGGGTCGGGGCGGTGCCGGTCGACCAGCCGCAGCGAGACCGTGCCCACCGGGTAGGGCCCGGTCGGCGCGGGCAGCTCCAGGGCACCGGAGGGCGGCAGCGGAGCGGCGGGGGTGCGGTGCGGGGCCGCGGCGGCCGGCGCGGCCGTCCGGGTGCCGAGCAGCAGCGTGGCGGCCGCGCCGAGCGCCAGCAGCCCCCGTCGCGGGACGGGCGCCGCGGCCCCGGGCGCGGCGGTGGGGGGATGGGGCACGGACATGGGCGGCTCCTGGCTCGGGCGTACGGGGTGGGCGGGCTTCGTCACAGGGCCCGGTGCGAGCCGCCGTGGAAGCCAGCGTGACATCGACAGGCACCCGGCGCGCTCCGGCCGACCCCCGGGTCCGGGTAGGGCCGGCCCTACCTCCCGCGGTGGTCCTGCCACCACCCGGGCGGCGCCGCGGCAGAGCCGGCGCCGCCCGCACACCCCCGGCCCTCAGCCCAGCCAGCGTCCGTCCCGCATCAGGTCCCGGCCGCGCAGCTCGTTCGCCTCCCGCCAGGCCTGGATGCGCCGCGGCCGGATCGAGAAGTACTGGTAGCGCCCGTCCAGCTCGCGCGGATCGAAGCCGGTCCGGGCCGCGAAGGCGTCGCCCGTTTCCGGGCCGAGGTCGGCGATGTCCACCGGCTCCGCGGTGCCGTCGACGATGACGACATCGCGGGTCGGCCCGAGGCTGAGTCGCACCCGGCCGTCCGCCAGCAGGTTGCGGCCCGTGATCGAGGCGCGTGGCGTCGAGATGAGGATCGCGGTCCCGTCCCAGAGGAACGAGAGCGGGACGAGGTGGGCGCCGTCCGAGGCACCGGACGTCGCGACCCACAGGTCGACGTCACTCTCCAGCCTCGTGCGGGTGTCCCGCAGCCTCTCCTCGAGCCCACGCGGCGGCGCGCCTGCCATGCTTCCTCCAGTCACTTCACACGGAGCCCTCCACTCGAGGTGCTCCTATGGTCGTCGCCGGTCCGCCGGGGCCGTGGGCGACGCGGGGGTCACCGCCCCGCGGCGCCCCGGCGGCTCCCGCATACGCCCCGGTGCGGGGCTCCAAGGACCTGCGAGCGTACGGGTGTTCGTCCGTGCTCGGCGGTGACAGTACCCGAACGCACGGCCCGCGCCGCGCCCGGCGCACCTGCCCGGAGACCCGCCTCCGGGGTGCACCGGGCGGTGGTGGCCGGAGCCGCGAGCGGTGGCCCGGCCCCGACCCCGTTCCCGGCGGCCGGTCCCGGACGGCACGCTGCGGCAGCCGTCACGCCGGGTGCGACGCGGCAACCGTCGCCGTCCGGTTCCCGAGGTTCGCCGCCGGCCGCGGCGCACCCGGCGGCTCCCCGGCCGCGGCGCCCGCTGTGTGGCGCAGGTAGGCGTCGGGCGACATGCCGACCAGCTCGGTGAAGCGGCTGCTGAAGACGCCGAGCGAGGAACCGCCCACCGCGGAGCAGACCTCGGGGACACCGAGGTCGCCGCACCGCAGCAGTGCCTGAGCCCGTTCGACCCGGCGTGCCGTCAGGTACCCGTACGGCGATTCGCCGTAGGCCAGCCGGAACTGGCGGCTGAGGTGCCCGGCCGGCATGTCCGCGCCGCGGGCGAGCGCCTCGACGTTCAGCGGCCGCGCGTACTCCCGGTCGATCCGGTCGCGCACGCGGCGCAGCCGCGCGAGGTCACGTCGCCACTGTGCCGCGACGAGCGCGGCCCCCCACGAGGGGTGACACATGGCAGAACTCCTTTCCGGGGCCGGACGGGTCAGCGGAGTTCCTGGATGCGGATCAGGTTGCCCGCGGGGTCGCGGAAGGCGCAGTCCCGGATGCCGTAGGGCTGCTCGGTCGGCTCCTGGACCACCTCGGCGTCGGCCGCCTGCACCTTCTCGAAGGTGCCGTCGAGGTCCGGGGTGGCCAGCAGGATCCATCCGTAGGTGCCCTTCGCCATCATCTCCACGATGGTGCGGCGCTCGTCCTCGGTGACCCCGGGGTCGGCGGCCGGCGGCGCCAGCAGGATGGACGTGCCAGGCTGACCGACGGGGCCGACCGTGATCCAGCGCATCCTGCCCTGACCGACGTCGCTGCGGACCTCGAAGCCGAGGGCGTCGCGGAAGAAGGCCACGGACGCGTCCGGGTCGTCATGCGGGAGGAAGCTCGTGTGAATGGTGATGTCCATGGCGATCATGCTAGGCGCGGCTCCGCGACCCCGGCTTCTCGAAAACTGATCGGTCCGGCCGCCCGCCGCGCCCGGCCGCGCCCCCGCCGACGGGCGCACCGCCCCGGCACCGGCGCGCTCACCGCCCGGCGCTCACCCGGCCGGTGCACCGCCGCCTGGCGCGGGCCGCGCCGCCGCCGGGCACTCGACTGAGTATCCGCACGGAGGCGGGGATGAGTACCCCCCACCATGCCGCGGCCCGGCCGGGCTGCTGGGATGAGACACATGATCGAAAACGACGCGCCGAGAGACGGCGCCACGCGCGACAGTGCCTGGTGGGTGGCCCCTTCCCTCGCTTCCGGGCTCGGCGTGCCGCTCCTCGCCTGGAGTCACGACCTGTTCAGCGGCAGGAGCTACCTCGACGGCGCGAGGCTCACCTGGGAGATCGCGGCGATCCTGCTGGCGGTCGCCTGGCTGCTCCCGCACCGCCCCGCCCTGCGGGACAGCAGGAGGAACGCCGCCTGGGTCGCGGTCGTCCTGGCGGCCTGGCCGCTGCTGCCGCTGGGCATGTGGATCGCGGCGGCGGGTTAGGGCGCCGGTGCCCCTGCCGGGCCGGCGCGGGCGCGCTGCCCGTCACGGTACGGCGGCGGTCCGTACGGCGCGGTGGACGGCGCGGGCGAGGCGGGCGCCCCACAGCGAGCGGGGACCCGCGAAGGCGTGGACCTCACCGCCGGGGCGCGGCGCGTGCGCGGCGACGCACACGGCGTCGGTGGGCGTGCCGGAGCAGTCGAAACCGGCCTCCAGCAGCGCCTGGACCTTCGCTTCGGTGGCCGTCGCCACCGCGTTGACCAGCGCGGCGTCGGTCAGCGCCACCGGGACGGCGACGATGATGTTGACCGTGCCCGGCGGGGCGGGTACCGCCTGGGCCTCGACCGGGGCGGCGGCCGCCCAGCCGCGCACCCCGAGGCCCGCGGTGGCGACCGCGGCCACCCCACCGTCGTGCGCGCGGCCGTGGGCCCGCACGTCGGCGGCCGTCATCAGCCCGACGCCGGCCCCGCCGACGCCGGCCCGACCGGCCAGGTCGGCGAGGTGCCGGTCCGCGTCGGTGCGCCGGTAGCCGTGGGAGACCTGCGCGTTGAGGACCCAGGCGCGCTCGCCGATGCCGCCGCCCAGTACCGCGCTGCTGATCATCCGCCAGCCGGGGCCCGCCCGCCACAGCAGAGCGTGCAGCCGCTCGCCGTCCTCGGTACGGGGCAGCAGCCGCACGGGCAGCGGACCGGTCGCGGGGCGGGCCGGCGGGATGACGGCGGTCACCGGGCGGAACTCCTCGGGGTGCGGGGCCGGCTGGCCGACTGATCGTACGCGCGTCACCGCCGCGGCCCGTCACCGGTCGTCCCTCCGGGCCGCACCCGCCGGGCCACCGGACCGGGTACTCCGGACGGCCGCCGCCGCGGGCGGCACGGGTGCCGAGCCGCGTCCGCGCCGGTTCCGGCCGCTCCCCGCACCTCCGGCGCGCCGGAGGCGCCGGCTTGCGCGTCCGCCGGATGCGCCGGGCCGCCATGGGACAGACTCGTCCATGACGGGCCCTCACGCGGGAGCGCCGGTTCCCCGGCGAGGCGCCCGGTGAGGAGGAACGGTCATGGACATCCCCGGACCCGAACCCCGCGCGGACGGTGGCGTCGCCGCGCTCGCGGCGGCCGGCGGACTGCACACCTACCAGTTGCGGCTGCACGCCGCCTACGGACCCGTCGTCAGGTTCCAGCTCCCGGGCGCGGGGGAGGCCGTGTCGGTCGCGGACCCGGTACTGCTGGAGGCCACGGTCGGCATCGACCGGCGGCCGGAGCGCCTGTTCGCCTTCCTGGATCCGCTCTTCGAGGCGGGAAACCTCCAGGCGATGCCGGCCGGCGAACACACCCCGTGGCGGCGCCAGGTTCTGTCGGCACTGGCCGGACGGCCTTCCCACGAGCGGCATCTCCCCCGGTTCACCGAGCTGGCGACGGCCCTCGCCGACCGCTGGGACGAACAGGCCGACCACGGACCCGTCGGGCTGCAGAAGGACCTCACCACGCTGTCGCTGCGGATGATCTGCGGCTACGCGCTCGGCGGCGACACGGCGGACCCGGACCGTGTGGTCGCCGCGTTCGAGGCGGTCCTCACCGAACACCTGGGCCGGCTCCACCAGGACCCGCCCTCCGATCCGCCGGGGACATCGGCCGGGCGGGCGGAGGAGGCCCTCGCCCACCTGCGCGCGACGGTCGACCGGGTGGTCCGGGCACACCGCTCCGGCGGTCGCGCCGGCAGCAGCGACCTGATCGGTGCGCTCGTCGAGGCCGGTGCGTCGCCGGCCCGGATCCGCGACACCGTCATGGCGATGATGCTGGCCGCGCACCACACGACAGGGGTGGCCGTCTCGTGGACCCTGCACCTGCTGGGGGGCCACCCCGAGGTGGCCGATCGGGTCGCCGGCGAGTTGGACCGGGTGCTCGGTGACCGTGCGGCGCCCGACTACGCGGACCTGCGGCGGCTCCGGTACCTGGAGATGACCCTCAAGGAGTCGATGCGGCTCTACCCGCCCGGCCCCTACGGAGCACGCGAGACGACCGGGCCGCTCACCGTGGGCGACTACGAGATCCCCGCCGGAACGACGATCCTCTACCCGTTCTGGGCGATCCACATGAATCCCGACCACTGGCCCGAACCGGAGGAGTTCCGCCCCGAGCGGTTCACCCCCGAGGAAACCGCCCGGCGACCGAGGCTCGCCTACGTCCCCTTCGGTATCGGCCCGCGCAGTTGTGAGGGCGCCGCGCTGGCCATGGTCGAGGCGGAGCTGGTCCTGGCCGTCCTGCTCAAACGCTTCCGGTTCCGGCCGGCACCGGGACACCGGGTGACGCCGGTCGAACGGTTCGTCCTCTGGGCGGCCGACGACATCCGTATGACCGTGCACCGGCGGACCGCGAACCAGGACCGCGGCGACGCTCCCGGGCGGCGGCCCGCCGCCGGTTGAGGCGCCGGCCCGGCCCGGGCTGCGCCCCCGGGTCCACCGACTGCCGCACTGCCCGCGGTCCGCCCGGGCCGGCTGCCGCCACCCGGCCCTCCCCTTCGGCGCCCTGGTCCGGGCCGGCGGAGCGCGGCCGCCGCCCACCCGTCGGCGCGGGGCCGGCCCGGCCGGCGGCGGCCACGGGCCACCCGCGGCTCGTCGTCCCACCCGGGCGCGGAGCCGCCTCAGGTCACAGCATCGCTTCATCCGCGCCGATCCGCTGCGCTCGGCTCGGTGGGTGTCTAGAGTGCCGCGGTAAGGGTGGTTTGCGCCGGTGGGCGGGCCGGCCGTACGGGGGCGGGGGCGTACTGATGAGCGGTACGGAGTCAGTCCGGGACGAGGACGCCGGAAGATGGGCGGAGCGGCTGCGGGACCGGCTGCTCGCCCCGATCGGCGCGGTGTTCGCCGGCAGCCCGGAAGCGGTGGAACAGACGGTCATCTGCGCGCTCGCCGGCGGGCACGTGCTGATCGAGGGACAGCCCGGAAGCGGCAAGACGACCCTGGCGCAGGCGCTCGCCCGGGCGATGGCGGGCACCTACCGGCGCATCCAGTTCACCCCGGACCTGCTGCCCGCCGAGGTCACCGGCTTCGCCGTGCCGGACGGAACGCCCGGCGGCCTGCGGTTCCGGGAAGGCCCCCTGTTCGCCAACGTCGTGGTGGCCGACGAGATCAACCGCGCCTCCCCCAAGACGCAGTCGGCGCTGCTGGAGGCCATGGAGGAGCGGCAGGTGACGGTGGACGGCGAAACCCGGCCGCTGCCGGAGCCGTTCCTGCTCGCCGCCACCCAGAACCCGGTCGAACTGCAGGGCACCTACCCCCTCCCCGAGGCGCAGCTCGACCGCTTCCTGATGCGGGTGGTGGTCGGCGACCCCGACGAGGCCACCGAGTGCGAGATCGCCGCCGGACGCATCGGCAGAGCGGCCGACGTGCGCCCCATGATGACCCGCGCCGAACTCGTCGCCGCGCTCCGCGCGTTCGCCGCCGTACCCGCCTCCGCGGCGCTGACCGCCTACGCGGTGCGGCTCGCCAGGGCCACCCGGACCCACCCCGACGTGTCCCGGGGGGTGAGCGTCCGGGCCACCGCGGCGCTGGTCCGCGCGGCGCGGGCCCGGGTCATGCTCGCCGGACGCCGCTTCCCGGTGGCGGACGACGTGCAGGCGCTGGCGGTGCCGGTCCTCGCGCACCGGATGGTGGTCCGGCCCGGGGCCGGACGGGAACCCGCCGAGGTGGTCGCCGAACTCGTCCGGCGGGTGCGGGTGCCCGAACGCACGGCGGTGCGGTGATGGACCGGCCCACCGGACGGACCACGGCCCCGGACGGGCCCGGGGGCGGACGCCGGTCAGGACGCCGCGGCGCCGCCACGGACCGGACCACCGTCCGGCTCACCACCCGCGGACGATGGCTGCTGGGCCTGTCCGCCACCGCGCTGGTCGACGCCCTGATCCTGCGGCAGCACCTGCTGGCCGGCCTCGGCACGGCGGGGCTGGCCGCCTGCGCGGCGGCGCTGCTCGGCGCGCCCCGCCGCACGCCGCTGGACATCGTGCGCGCCCCGCTGTCGCCCACCCCGGCCGTGCGCGGCCGGCGGGTGGAGACCGGCTACCGGGTGCGGCCCGCCTCCCGCGCGGCGGACGCCACGGTGGTGCGCGAACGCTGGTGCGGCACCCCCGGCGGCGCGGAGGAGTGGACGGTCGAGGTCTCCGGCACGACGGGCCGGGCCCTGTCCCCGCCGCTGGGCAGGGGCGCCTGGCAGGCGGGCCCGCTCATGCTGGAATGGCGGGACCCCACGCGGCTGGCCCGCGCCCGGGCACGGACCGGGGCGGGCGCCCGGCTGATGGTCCACCCGGTCGTCGTCGAGGACCTGCCCTGGCCCCGCGAGGTGGCCGGGGAGCTCTCCGGGACCACCCGCTGCGCCGATCCCGAGGACGTCTTCGAATTCCATGCTTTGCGGCCCCGTCAGCCGGGTGAGGACCTGCGCCGGGTGCACTGGCCCGCGTCGCTGCGGACCGGTGCCCTGCAGATCCGGCAGAGTTCCCCGGCGGCCGGCGGAGGCACCGCGGTGCTGCTGGACCTGGCCCCCGCGCACACCCGAGCGGACCGGGAACTGCTGGAGCTGGCGGTGGACTGCGCGGCGAGCCTGGCGGTCGCCGCGCTCCGGGCCGGCTCGCCGGTCGCACTGTGGCACCCCGCGCTGACCGGCGGGCCGGTGGTGTGCCCCCCCGGCGCGGCCGGGCGCCGGACGGTACTCGACGAGCTCTCCACGGCGGCGCCCCCGGCCGCCCGGCGCGACGCGCGGCCGCCCGCCCCGACACTGGCGGCAGCGGTCCGGGCCCTGGCCACGGGACCGCGCGCGGCACTGGCGGCGGTGTGCACCAACCGCGACCTGGGCGCCGCGGAACCCGGTCTCGACTGGCCGGCCGACCGGTTCCGCTGGGTGGCGGTGATCCGGGCCGCCGCCGACGGCGGCACCGGGGCCTTCGCGCCTGCCGGGCGGATCCGGTACGGGCAGGTCGGCCGTCCGGCGGAGCTGCCGCCGCTGATGCTCTCCCTGGCCCCATGAGCGGGCCCGGGGCTGCCGTGGCCGCCGCGGCGGCCGCCGCATGCCTGGTGGGGCTGCTGCTGCTCACCGGGCGCCGCGGCCGGCCCGGGCACCGGCGCGGGCCGACCGCCGTGGTGGTGGCGGCCGTCGCGCTGACCGGTGCCGCCGGGGCACTGCTCCCGCTGCCGGCCCGGACGGCACAGCGCCCCGGCCCTGCTCCGGCGTCCCCCGCGGTGGAGCAGGACCCGCTGCACCGGCTCACCCGCCCGGCGCGGCACGGCGACGCCGAGGTCTTCCGGGCGACCCTCACCGGGCCGCCGCAACACCGCCCACCGGTCTGGCCGCTGCTGGCCTACCAGGAATTCTCCGACGACCGGGGCTGGTCGGCGGAGCCCGTCCCGGGCCCGGCTCCGGGTCCCGGAACCGGGCCTGCGGGGTACCGGGTCACCGTCACCCTCGCCCGCCCGGCGCGCCTGCTGCCGCACCCTTGGGGGGCGGTCCCGGCCGGCGGCCTCCGGTGGGACCCGCGCCACGAAGCGCTGTACGCGCCCTCGGCGGTCACGCGGTACGAGCTGACCGCCCCCGTCCGGCTGCCGCCCTCGCGCGCCCGGCTCCGCGCCGCCGCGCCGGTCCCCGCCGTCGGCCCGGTGCCCCGCTGCGCCGCCCGCGCGCTGGAGGGCCTGCGCCGGGACGCGCTGCGTGCCGGGCCCGCCCCGGCGGACCGGCTGGAGCGGCTGCGGACCCGGCTCGCCTCAACCCCCTACCGGTACCGTCCGTCGGCCGGAACGGGGACCGACTGCGCGGCCGTGCGGCGCCTGCTGACGCGGCTTCAGGGCAACAGCGCGCAGTACGCGACCGCGTTCGCCCTGACCGCGCGGCTGCTGGGGGTCTCCAGCCGGGTCGTGGTGGGGTACCGGCCCCGGCACGCCCCGGCCCACGGCGTGCTCACGGCCACCGAGCGGGACGCGCTGGCCTGGCCGCAGGTGCGGTACGCCGGACTCGGCTGGACGGACCACCTGCCGCTGCCCGGCCAGGCCGGACGGCCCGCCGCGGACCGGCCGACCGAAGCCGTCACCGACCCCCGGCCGGACCGGTCCGCCGGCGACCCCTCCGCTCCGTCGCCCGGTCTTCCGTGGTACGCCCGCCTACTGATCCTCCTCGCCCCCCTGCTGCTGTGGCCGGTCCTGGCCGGGGTGGTGCGGTCGGTCCGCCGGCGGCCCCGCGGCGGCCGCCGGGCCCCCGCCGACCGGCGTGTCCTCGCTGCCTGGCAGGGCGTCGTCCGGGTGGCCGAAGCGGGGCGGCCCGGGCCGGGCGGGATGACGGCCGCCCGGACGGCACGGGACGCCGGGCCGCCCCCGATGGTCGCGCTCGCCGGGCTGACCGAGCGCGCGCTGTACCACGAGGTGGACGACGACGACGCCCGGCGCGCCGTCCGGCTGGCGGCACGCTGCCGCCGGGAGTTGCGCGCACGCCGTCTCCGGGCCGCGGTCGGGCGAGCACTGCCGCCGGGCGCCCGGCGGTGACGGGGCCCGGGACGGGCGCCGGCCGGCCGGGCCGGGGCGCCGGCGGCGGTCAGCAGCTGGGGCCGAGGGTGACCGTGACCTTGTCCAGCAGTGTGCTGCGGGCGGGGACCGTGATGGTCACGCCGGGCCGCCACCTCTCGGCTTCCTTCGCTCCGCCGGGGTCGAGCCAGTACACCGAGAGCTCCGTGGGTCCGTATTCGTGGCACGTCCGGAAGACGGAGAGGTTCTTCTGCCAGGTCGTGGCGGTGAAGCGGTCGGCGTGTTTGCGCTCCACCGGGTACTGCCCGTAGAGCGGTTCGTCCGCCAGCGGTGTCCCCGCGCCGTTGGTGAGGATCCTGGAGACGATCCAGATCCGCCCCTGGGAACCGTCGCCGGCGGGGTACCGGGGCACCGCGAGGGTGACGGTGGGGTACGGCGCGGTGGCGGAACCGCCGTCGCAGGGCGCGATGAAGGCGGCGCGGAAGCCGTGCGCCGCCTTCGCGGACCCGCAGGGCTTCTCCGCCGCCGGCGGGGTGCCGGACGGTGCGGGGCCGACCGTCGACGGGTCCGGCGTCGCCGGCCCGCCGGGCCGGGTGGCGGGCGTGGGTCCGGCGGCCCCGTCGTCACTGCCGCCGCCCCCGCCGGTCAGCCAGGGAGTGAAGGCCGTCACCAGGGCGGCGAAGGCGGTGGCGATGGCGACGCCGCTGCCGATCGCGACGGTCCAGCCGACCCGCCGGGATCTCGCCCGGCCCGGCTCCTCCTCGGCGGCGGAGTCGTCGTCCGCGCGGTCCTCGCCGGCGGGTTCCGGGGTTCCGGAAGCGGTGCTCATGGCGTCTCCTTCGCGGCGGGCCGGATCCGGCGCTCGTGACGGTGCGCCCGAGGCGCCCTCGGTCAGCGGCAGGCGTCCTGCCGGGTCACGTTGACGTGGTCCATCAGGACACTGTCCGCCGGGATGCGTACCGGTGTGGACTGACGCCACTCCCGTTCCGCGAACTCCAGGCCGGCGGGCGACAGCAGGTAGATCCGCAACTGGACCCGGGTGCGGTCGGCCAGCGGCGCGCACCGCGAACCGACGATCACGTTGTTCCGCCAGACGTCCGGGCGGCCGGTCTCCTCCGACGTCCCGGGGCCCAGTACCAGCGGGTGGAACGCCGAGAAGGTGTAGGGCTCCGGCAGCCGCCGGCCGGTGGCGTCGGTGAGCACGGTGCCGGTGATCACGAACGCCCCCTGCTCCCGGGTCGGATACACCGGCACCGCCAGCCGGACCGGCACCAGTTGCGGGACCCGTGCGCCCTCGCAGGGCGCGGTGAAGCCGATCCGCAACCCCTGCCCCGGCCGTGCGTGTCCGCAGTGGTCCGGCCCGGGCGCGGAGGGCCCGGAGGTGGGGGAGGTCGGAGTGGTGGTGGGGCCCGGTGCCGACGGGCCCGGTGCCGAGGTGGCCGGCCCCGAGGGGGCCGGGCCGCGCGAGGACGGGCCGGTGGTCGCCGGGGAGGTGGACGCGGAGGACGGCGGCCGGCCGGACCCGCGGCCTGGTGTGGAGGAGGGCGGCGCACTGCCGGGGCCGGTGCGGTGTGCGGGCGTCGGGGAGCCGGTGGACCGTGACGCCGGGGGCGAAGCGGTGCCGGACGGTGCGGACCGCCGCGGTGAGGCGGCGGCCGGCGCCGCGTCGGTGGACGCTCCGACGGTCGGCTTCGCGCGCGGTGCGGGCGCGGCGCCCGCTCCGTCGCGGACCAGGGACAGTCCGGTGGTCCGGGCGGGCGCTTCGCCGGACGCCCAGGGCGCCACGGCCATCGCCGCCGCCACTCCGAGGGTGCACACGGCGCCGATCAACACAGGGGAACTTCTGGCAGGTCTCATGGCCCTCCGCGCCCAACCCCGCGCGGAAGTACGGCAATTGGCGCACTTCAGCCTATCCGAAGACGCACTGCGAGGAGAGGGGGCAGACGGTACTACCATCGGGTAATGCGGCGAACAGGGACAGAGGTGGCCGCGGTCCGGGCGTAACTCGCACGCCGCTTCGGGGGTTGTCGTCTGCTGGGCGGGGCTGGGCGGGGCTGGGCGGGGCTGGGCGGGGCTGGGCGGGGCGGGCCGGGTGGGAGCCGGGCGCCGGGCCGGGTGGGAGCCGGGCCGCGCCGGGCCGGGCGGTGGCGCGGGGTCGGCCGTTCCGGAGAGGCGCCCGCGCCGCGCGGCCTGCCGCCTGGGGCCGGTGGCCGCCGCGGCCGCCGCCGTCTTCCGGTGCCCGGCCGACGCGGGTTGCGCCCGGCACCGCCCCCGGGCCGGGGCCTCCCTCCGGGCCGGTGCTTGGCCCGGCCGGGGAAGCCCCGGCCCCGTGCCGGTGCTTGGCCCGGCCCAGGGAGCCCCCGGCCCGTGTGTGTGCCCGGCCCCGTGCCGGTGGGCTAATCGGCGGCCAGGGCCTCCCGCATGGCCTTGGCGCTGGTGGCGGCGTCGTAGCCCTCGGGCACCCCGTCGATCAGGATGATGTTGCCCTCGATGTGCCGCGAGCGCAGCGGCGCGATCTCCTGGTAGGCGGGCGAGTCCCACCAGGTCCGCGCCTCCTCGATGCCGGGGAAGCCGATCATCACCACGCTCCCGGGCCAACTGCCCTCCTTCACCTCGTGCTGTGTGACGTGCACCAGGAAACGGCCGCCGTACGGCTCGAAGGTGGTGGGGAGCCGCTCGATGTACTCGGCGATCTCCGGGTGCGGGGCGGCGTCCTGCAGATGCGCGATGACGTAGGCCGGCAAGGGGTTCCTCCGGTCGGTTCGGGCTCGGTACGCGGTGATCGTGTCATCCGCCGGCACCGGAATCGATGACCTGGCAGGTAATCGACCGGCCCGCGGCATGTACCTGCCGCCCGGGAACGGGCCCCGGACGACCGCAGGGAACCGCCTCGTGGTCGACTGTGCGCGGCGTGAGGGAGGCGTGGTGACCTTCCAGGACCACATGCGCCGGGCGCGCTCCGGCGGCCGGCTCGCCGGCGTCCTGGGGCGCCCGGTGCCGATCGCGCTCTTCGACATGTACCGCGCCGGCGAGGAACTGGCCCTCACCATGGCGGCCAACCCGGCCGAGGTGGTGGCGGACTACGTCGCCTGGCACCGCGACGAGGAACCGCCCCCGCTCCGCCCGGCGTGAGGCGCGCCCCCGCCGGGCGGGCCCGCGGCCCCGCGCCGGCGGCGGAACCCGGCGTCCGGCGCCGGCGGCCGCGGGGGACCGGGCGGCCCGGTCAGTCCGCCTTCGCCTGCGTGCGCCGGGCGTAGGCGCGGGCTGCCCGGGCCCGGTCGCCGCAGCGGGTGGAGCACCAGTGGCGGCGCCCGTGGCGCAGCAGATAGCGGTTGCACGGTGCGGAGTCGCAGCCGGTCAGGCGGTCGGCGTCGGGCCCGGTGAGGAGGTCGGCGGCATCGGCCGCGAGGGTCGCGAGCGCCCTGTCCAGGATCTCGTTGGTGGGGCACGGTGTCGCGCGGTAGGGGCCGTTCCGCTCGTCCCAGTACAGCAGGGCGGCCGTGGGGGCCCTGCTCAGCGCGTCGTTGACGGCTGACAGTGCCGCGGGCAGGGCGGGCACCCGGGCGACGCGGGCGGCGAACAGCACCCTGAGGTGTTCGCGCAGGGAGCGCAGCTGCGCCGCGCACATCTCCTGGACCCCGGCGTCGTCCGGTGCGAGGCCGTGCCCGGTGAGCCACCGGTTGGTGGCCGCCGGGGTGCCGAGGAGGTCGATGAAGTGCCCGCCGGGCAGCGCGACGGCGCTGTTGACGAAGTCGAGGGCGAGGTGGTCCTCCGCCCCCGGCGCGGGCGGGGGGACGGATCCGGCGGTTGGGGTCTCGCTCATGCCTCTCATGCTACGGCTTGCGCTCATCCGTGAGAGACCCCTATCGTCCATCACGGATGAACCGACATCTATCCGTGAGGTATTGATGACTGCCACCAGCACGGCCACCGGCCGGATCCCGGTCCGCGTCCTCGGCGGCCCGACCGCCCTCTTCGAGTACGGCGGCCTGCGATTCCTGACCGACCCCACCTTCGACGCGCCCCGCGTCTACCCCGTGCCGGGCGGCCGGCTGACCAAGACGGCGCCCTCCTCCGTCACGCCGGCCGACCTCGGCCCGATCGACGTGGTGCTGCTCTCCCACGACGAACACCCCGACAACCTCGACGAATCCGGCCGGACACTGCTCGCGGACGTCCCGCTGACCCTGACCACCCCCGGAGGAGGGCGGCGACTGGGCGCGGGGGCCAGAGGGCTGGCCGACTGGGAGTCGGTGGAACTGGCGACCCCGGACGGCGGCGCCGTCACCGTCACCGGCGTACCCGCCGTGCACGGGCCGGGCCCGCGCGAGGAGGTCGAACCGATCACCGGCCAGGTCGTCGGATTCATCCTGACCGGGGAGGGCCTGCCCACGGTCTACGTCAGCGGTGACAACGCCTCGCTCGCCCTGGTCGGGGAGATCGCCGACCGGTTCGGCCCGGTGGACACCGCCATCCTGTTCGCCGGGGCCCCGCGCTTCACCGTCCTCTTCGGCGGCGAACCGATCGTCTTGGACAGCGCACAGGCCGCCGAAGCGGCCCGGATCCTCGGCGCCCGCCGGGTGGTCCCCGTCCACTACGACAGCTGGGCGCACTTCACCGAAGGTCGCGACGACCTCGTCGCCGCCTTCACCCGGGCCGGGCTGCTCGACCGCCTGGACCTGGGGGACCGGGGCTGACCCCGCGGCCGGGGCAGGCCGGACGCCCGCCGGCGCCCGCGCGGGACCGCTTCCGCCCGCGGCCTGCCCGGACTTGGCTCGCCACCGCGGCGCCCGCGCGTGGGGACGACCGGGTCCGGCCCGTGCCACCGCCCGGCCGGGGCGCCGGGCCGAGCGGCCGACGAGGCGTCAACCGCGGGCGCGGAGATAGGCGTCCAGTTCGGCGGCCCCGGCCAGCATCGCGCGGCCCCGGCCGGACAGCCGGCCGTGCCAGTCGCGCAGGGCGGCCTCCAGCGGCTCCAGTCCGCCGGCCGCCCGCACCTGGGCGATCAGCGGCGCGATCTGCTCCAGCAGGTAGCCACCGCGCCGCAGTTGGCCGGTCAGCCGGGCGTCCCGCACGTCGGCGTCGTCGTAGACGCGGTATCCGGTCAGCGGGTCGCGGCGCGGGCGCACCAGCCCGGCGCGCTCCCAGGCGCGCAGCGTCGCCGGCCGGATCCCGAGCTTCCCCGCCAGCGGCCCGATGAACGTGCCGCCGGACCCGGGCTCCGCGACCGGCCCGGGCTCCGCGACGGGCTCCAGATCGCGCAGGGCGCTCTCCACGGCCCGCAGGGTCCGCCGGTCCTCCAGCAGTTGGGCGTGACTCTCGTCGATGAGGCGGAACGCCTCGTCGACCGCCCCCTGGTGCACGGCGCACATGATCGCCGACGCCGTCCGGTGGCCATGGCCCGGCACCAGGGCGAGGAACGCGCGCAACGCCCCCGCGTGCAGCGGGGTGTAGGTGCGGTAGCCGTGGGGAGTGCGACCGGCCGGCGGCAGGATGCCGGCTTCCTCGTAGTTCCTGACCGCCTGGGTGGACAGGCCGTGCCCGCGTGCCAGATCGATCGGCCTGAGCCGCTCACCGTTTCGAAGGTTTCGCCGCATGATCCCGCCGATATCGCGAAAAAGTTTCAACCGAAGCTTCAACGATAGCGTTGAAGGCATGGCTACCGACACCAAGGACACCGTCCATGCCGTCGAGGCTGCCGCCGTCATGCGGCTGCTCCCGGCCCGGCCCCGGCTGCTCGCCCTGGGCGAGCCGACCCACGGCGAGGACACCCTGCTCGACCTGCGCAACGAGCTCTTCCGGGAACTCGTCGAGCAGCAGGGCTACCGCACGATCGCGATCGAGAGCGACTGCATGGCGGGCCTCGCCGTGGACGACCACGTCACATCGGGCACGGGCACCCTCGACGAGGTCATGGCGCACGGGTTCAGCCACGGCTGGGGCGCCTCCGCGGCCAACCGCGAACTGGTCCGCTGGATGCGCACCTACAACGACGGCCGGCCCGCGTCCGAGCGGCTCCGCTTCGTCGGCTTCGACGGCCCGCTGGAGATCACCGGAGCGGCGAGTCCCCGGCAGGCCCTCACCGCACTCCACGGCTACCTCGCGGCCCGCCTGGACGCGGACCTGCTCCCCTGCGCCGCGGAGACGCTCGACCGCCTGCTCGGCACCGACGACCGGTGGACCGATCCGGCCGCGATGACGGACCCGGCCCGGTCCGTGGGCCGGTCGGCCGAAGCCGCGGAACTGCGGGTGCTCGCCGACGACCTGGTCGCGTTGCTCGACGCGCACGCACCCCAGCTGGGCACGGCGGCCTCGCCGGACGACGGGGACCGGGCGCGGCTGTACGGACGCACCGCCACCGGCCTGCTGCGCTACCACTACTGGATGGCCGACAGCTCACCGGCCCGGCTGAACCGGCTGGTGGGCCTGCGCGACCTGATGATGGCGCACAACCTGCTCGCCGTCGCCGCGCGGGGCCCGGCCTTCGTCCACGCCCACAACTCCCATCTCCAGCGGGAGAAGAGCACGATGCGGATGGGCGGGCAGCGGCTGGCGTGGTGGAGCGCCGGTGCACTGGTGAACGCCCGGCTCGGTGCGGACTACGCCTTCGTGGCGACGGCCCTCGGCACGATCCGCCACCAGGGAGTGGACACCCCGCCGCCGGACACCGTCGAAGGGCTCCTGTACGCGCTTCCCGAGGACCGCTGCCTCGTCGACGCCCCACGGCTGGCCACCGCCCTCGGCGGCGCGCCCCCCGCCCCTCGCGTGTCGCCCTACTTCGGCTACGCCCCGCTCGACCCGGCACACCTGGCCGCCTGCGACGGGATCGTGTTCGTCAAGGACCTCCCCGGACAGCACGGCGGGGACGTGCCCGGCACATGACGCCCCGCCGGTGAACCGCCCTCGACCGCCGTACGGGACCGCCGCGAGCCGGGGCGGGCGAGGGCCCCTGACGCGAGGACGTCATGCTCGACTTCGGCATCGCGGGCTACCGGCCGGCGTGGTCGGACGGCCCGAGCACCGACCCTCCCGGCCCGAACCGGCAGTCCCGCCCGTTGCGTCGACGCAGGCGGAGTCCGGGCGCCGAGCCGGTTCCCCGGAGGCCGGTTGACGCACCATCCGTCATGCGATCCCGGCATGCCAGCCCTGCAGGATATGCGCTGGTCGGATGGGTGGAAACAGGCGAGGATGGTCGGCATGCATGAGAAGGCGGACATCACCCACATCCCCGAGCCCGAGGGCGTCGTCCCCGGCACCGGCTACACCCACGTCGTCACCGGCACCGGCCGGCTGATCGCGGTCTCCGGGCAGATCGCCCTCGACGGCGACGGCAATCTGGTGGGCGAAGGTGACCCGGAAGCGCAGGCCCGGCAGGTCTTCGAGAACCTGCGGCGCTGCCTCGCGGCGGCGGGCGTCGGCTTCGACGAGGTCATCAAGCTCACCTACTTCGTCACCGACATCGGATACCTGCCCGCCGTCCGCAGGGCGCGCGACGAGTTCGTGGACGTCAAACGGCCGCCGGCCAGCAGCGCCGTGCAGGTCGCCGGGCTGTTCCGGCCCGATCTGCTGCTGGAGGTCGAGGCGCTCGCCGTCGCTCCATAGGCCCTGCGCCCCGCCGCCGTCCCGCACGGACCGGCGACCGGGCGGCGGCGGCCCGACGCGGCCGCCGCCGGAGCGGGGTGGCCGGTGACCGCCGGCCGGAGCCGGCCGCCTCCGACAATGTTCCCCCGGTCGGGCCGGTCGGCCCCACCAGGGGAACACCCGGCGACGGGCGGTTCACCGCCCGGTGGACAGCCTGACCGTCTTCTTGGCCAGTTCCAGCGTGGGAAGCATCTCCTGGTGTTCCTCGGTGTCCAGGCCGCCGAGCTGGAACAGGACCGGCCCCTCCGGCGTGGCCAGAGCCACGGCGGTCTGCTTCCTGGTCTCCTCCATCAGCTTGCTGTACAGCGTGTAGACGACCTCGGTGGCGGGCAGGCCGGCGTCGCCGACCTTGATGTCCCGGTAGGCGGTCTGCCGTAGCTCGTCGATCTCGTCGGCCAGGTACTCCTCGAGGACCGTGCGGGGGCTCGCACCCGCTGCCGACTTCGGCCCCGTCCACACCTTCAGGAAGCCGATGTTCCCGGCGGGCTTGGCGTCGATCTCGCAGACCAGCCGTACCCCGCCCCGCTGGAGGAGCTTGTTGAAGCCATGGTCCTCCTGGCCGGCCGGGATCGGCTCGACGGCCTTCGGCTTCCAGGACTTCGCCGGTTCGAACGTCACCGGCAGGACGCACGGCGACCCTTCGCCGCCGACCTGCCGGGCGGCGGAGGCGGCGGCCTTCTTGCCGTTCCGGCCGCTGTTCTTGCTGCCACTGCCACTGCTGTCGTCGTCGCTCGACGAGGAACAGCCGGTGGCCGCGCCGAGCACCGCGGCCGCGAGGGCCGCCACCAGTACCGCGCTCGATCTGCCGAAATGGCGCATGCCGTACATGTAAGGTAATCCCGCTCTTGAGTTTGAAAAATTCGCCGCAGCATACAACGAACGGGTGTTCAGCGGGCGGACGGGGCTTTCACCAGGCGGCGCCGGTGGCCGGCCCGGTGACGTTCATTCGGACGTGCCCGGTGCGGTCCGGGCTTCGAACTACCTTTGCCTGGCCGGGATCTCCTCGTTCCCTTTGCGCTCCAGCAGGGCGTGCCGGTGGAACGACTCGTGTCGTCGTATCCCGAGGGTCACGGCCGCGCCGACGGCGACCGACAAAGAGCCGGACAGGGCGACGACCTCGTTCGAACGGCTGTGAGCCGGCCCGCCGGGGCTCACCCTTGCGGGCCGACCGCAGGAGGCGGATGTCCGAGTCGGCCACCGGGGTTGCCGGGGCAGGTACGGAAAGAGGTGGCGGAGGTGGGCGCCGGCATGACGCAGCCGGCGGGCCCCGGAGGTGAAGCCGAGTATCGCCTGCACCATCGCCGGCGTTGGCAGCTCGGCGTCGCTGAGCTGCGGAACGATGCCCACGGCCGGACGCTGCGGGGCGCATTGGCGGCGTGTCCTTCAGCAGGTCGTCGGTCTTCACAACGAACGCCGTGCACCGTACGTGCGTTGTGCGCGTCATGCGGGAAGTCCACCGCACCCGCGCTGCAACGCCGACGGATGTAGCGTATGACTTAATGATCACTTTCCAGCTCGGCGTCGAGGACCTGGCGGACACCCGGTTCGCCCTCTCACCCCTGCACGAGACGGTGTGCAGCCTGCGGGTGCTGCGGGAACCCGGACTGTCCGCACTGCACCTGCCGTGGCGCAGAGCGGTCCTCGGCCGACTCGGCGCGCTCGACACCGGCCTGCTGATGTCCCTGGTCGCGGTGCGCCGCACCCTCCCCGACTTCGTGACCCCGCGGCCGCGGGTCTTCGCGCCGGCCTTCGACGAGGAACTCGCCCTGGTCCGTCGTACGCCCCCCGACCTGGTCCGCCGGGACCTGCTGGCCACCCACGCACCGGATCCGCTGCCGGACGCGCTGCGGGACGCGGCCGGGACCGACCAGGCCGTGACGGCTCTGCGCGACGCCATCTGCGACCTGCTGCGGGACTACTGGGAAGTGGCGGTCAAGCCGGCGTGGCCGCGGATGCGGCTGCTGCTGGAAGCCGACATGACCTACCGCGCGCGACAACTGGCCATGGGCGGTGCCCGCCTGCTCTTCGCGGACATGCACCCGAACCTGCGCTGGCAGGACGGCATGCTGCACATCGACCGGATGATCGGCAGGCACCGGGTCGCGGCGTCCGGGCGGGGGCTGCTGCTCGTGCCGTCCGTCTTCGCCCACAAGCCCGCGCCGCCGGTCAGCCCGGACGAGCCCCCCGCGCTGGCGTACCCCAGCCGCGGGGTGGCGACCCTGTGGGCCCCGGCGCCCGCGGCTGACCCGGCCGCCCTGGTATCCCTGCTGGGCAAGTCCAGGGCAAGGCTGCTCGGCCTCCTCGAAGAGCCGTTGCCCACCGTCGAGATCGCCCGCCGCCTCAAGGTCACCCCCAGCGCCGTCTCCCAGCACCTGCGCGTGCTGCACGCCACCGGACTGCTCACCCGGGCCCGCGACGGTCGTCGGGTGCTGTACCGCCGCAGTCCGCTCGGCGACCGACTGACCGGGTGACACCGGACCGGCCGCGACGCCGCCCCGGCCGGGGCCGTCCCGGTGGTCGGCCGGCCAACGGGCAGGGGGGACGCGGGCCCGGGGCGAGTCGGACGGCACGGGCGCGAGCGGTCCGGCCGGGGCGGGGCGCGATGCAGGAGAGCGGCGAGACGCACGTCACACGGGTTCGTGTCACAACCGGCCGGGCTACGCCGTCATAGGTGTGCAACCGTCGGAACAACGCAAGGGAGCACGCCATGGAAGCGCGCCTGAACCCGTTCACCAACCCGGTCATCGGCAAGGTCTTCAAGCACCTCATCGCCGCGGGGAAGGAACTGGCGGACTCCACCCTGCCGGTCTCGACCCAGGAACTGGTGAAGCTCCGGGCCAGCCAGATCAACGGCTGCGGATTCTGCACGGACATGCACTTCAAGGACGCCGTGCAGGCCGGAGAGTCCCCGGAGCGCCTCAACCTGGTCGCGGCCTGGCGGGAGGCCACGGTGTTCACCGAGGCCGAGCGCGCCGCCCTGGAGCTGACCGAGGAGGCCACCCGCATCGCCGACGCGGCCGGCGGCGTCCCGGACGAGGTCTGGGACAACGCCGCCAAGCACTACGACGAGGACCAGCTCGGTGCTCTGGTGGGGGTCATCACCGTCATCAACGCCTTCAACCGCGGGAACGTGATGCTTCGGACGCCCGCCGGTGACTACCGGCCCGGCCAGTTCCACTGACCGGCGGGCCGTCCGGGGCGGGGGCGCCGGCCCAGCCCCGCCCCGGACCCGGCGCCTGCGGCGCGGCGGCGAACGGCTCGCCGCCGCGCCGCCGGCCGGGCCGGAGGATCGGCGGCTGAGCCCGCGCCAAGCCGGCCGGAGGCCGGGTCCTTGCCGCCGCGGTGGTGAAATTCCCTGCCGCGCCGGCCGGATTGAGGGAGACTCGCCCCCATGACGGACATGGGGGCGTTCCAGGAGGCGGTCACCGCGTGGGCGGCCGGCGGCCCCGGCGATCCCGCGCGCGAACTGGCCTCGCGGCTGCCCGTTCGCACGGTGGTCCTGCTCGAAGGGGCGAGCGACGTAGCGGCGGTCAGCGCGCTGGCCGCGCGCCGGGGCCGGAACCTGGCGGCCGAAGGGGTGTGCGTCCTGTCCATGGGCGGCGCGATGAACATCGCACGCTTCGCCGCCCTGCTCGGGCCGCCCGGACTGGGCCTGCGCCTCGCCGGACTGTGCGACGAGGCGGAGCGCTCCTACTACACCCGCGGCTTCGAGCGGGCCGGTGCGGCGCGGCAGGAGTTCTTCGTCTGCGCGGCTGACCTGGAAGACGAACTCATCCGCGCGCTGGGCGTCCCACGGGTGGCGGACCTCGTCCGGGCGGAGGGCGAACTGCGCGCCCTGCAGACGTTCCTGCGCCAGCCGGCGCAGCGCGGGCGGACCGCACAGCAGCAGGTGCGGCGCTTCCTCGGCACCAAGAAGGGACGCAAGATCCACTACGGTCGCGTCCTGGTCGAGGCACTCGACCCCGACCGTGTGCCGGCGCCGCTCGACGACCTGCTCACCAGCCTCTGACCGCCCGTCGACCAGCGGCCCCGCATCACGCGCACCGCCGCCGACCGGACCGCCGCCGGCCTGCTCCACATGATCGACAAGGGCCCCGAGCAGCGGATATCCGCCCTCCCGGGGCCACTCGGTCCGCAGCGCGCCCGCATCCTCTCGGGCTTCTTCAGCCGGGCGGGCAACGGGCTGTTCGACACCGCCGCGGTGCTCTACTTCACGCTGGTCGTGCAACTGCCCGCCGCACAGGTCGGTGCCGGCCTCACCATCGCCGGGCCGACGGGGCTGCTGGCGGGGATCCCGGCGGGGAACCCCCTTGATGGCCCTGACCGCGGACATGCCGGCCTGAATCGCGCCGGGGCCCGCCATCCTCGCCGTCTGCGTGCACAGCCCGGAGGGGTAGGGGAGCCCTCGGCCGGCTTCGTCCTCGGCTTCGGTCTCGCCCCCGACCACGCCCAGGGGCGGTACCAGGGCTTCCTCGACATCGGCTTCGACGCCGGGCAGGCACTGGCTCCGGTGATCCTCACCGGAGCCGTCCTCGGCCGCGGAGACGCGGGCTGGCTGCTGCTCGCGCGTTCTTCGCGGCCTTGGGGGCGGCAGTGGAGAGACGGTTTGGCGGCCGCCGCCGCCGTCTTCGCAGGTGTGGAGGCGCCTCGTATGCTGACCCCGTGGAGCGGGGAAAACTGATCGCGGACCGTTACGAGCTGATCGGCCGTCTGGGCCGGGGTGGTATGGGCGAGGTGTGGGCCGCGCGGGATCGCGTGCTCCACCGTGAGGTCGCGCTCAAGCTGCTGGATCTCGACGGGATTACCCAGGCTGACCTGCCCCGGCGGTTCGAGCGCGAGGCGGTCGCCGCTGCCCAGATCGTCCACCCCAACGTCGCCGCCCTGTACGACCGGGGCATCCACGACGACGTGTTGTTCCTGGTCATGGAGAAGGTCGACGGCGAGACGCTCGCAGAGCGGCTCCGGGCTGAGACTCCTTTCCCCCTGACGCGTGCCGCGGCCATCGCCGGCAGCGTCTGCGCCGCGCTGGAGGCCGCCCACCGGGCCCAGGTCATCCATTACGACATCAAGCCCCACAACGTCATCGTCACCGGCGACGGGCTGGTGAAGGTCATCGACTTCGGGATCGCCGGGTTCCTCCAGGCCGCGTTCACCGTGGCGCGCTCCTCCCAACTGACCCCGGCCGGAACGCCGGAGTTCGGCGCACCGGAGCAGTTCCTCACGGAACGCGGCGACGAACGCTCCGACCTGTACGCACTCGGTGGGATGCTCTTCGCGATGCTCGCCGGCCGGCCGCCCTTCACCGGGCACAACAGCATCGCGGTCGTGCGGCGCAAACTCGACGAGGAGGCCCCGCCCCTCGACGCGTTCCGCCCCGGCCTGCCGCCGGAGGTGACCGCGCTCGTCGCCGAACTACTGGAGCGCGACCCCGACCGGCGCCCCCAGTCGGCACAGCAGGTCCAGCAGCGACTTCAGGCCCTCCTGACGTCGTGCGCGGCAGCGGAAGCCCCCACCGCGACGATGCCCCCGCCCCCGCGCACCCGCCGGATGGACGACACCCGACAGGCGCCTCGGCCGCCCTCTCCCGACTCCTGGAACCGCGCCTCCACCGACGAGACGCCGTTCACCGCGGACGCCCTGCTCCCGCGGCGGTTCACCAACGACCTGGACATCGAGTTCGCCCGGATCGCCGAGGACACCCGCCTCTCCCGTGAAGCGGGCCCCAGCGACCTGGCCGGGGAACTCGCGCGCCGTGACTGTACCGAAGTGATCGTCGGCGTCTACGTGGAGCAGCCCGGCCCCCACGCCACGCCCGAGAACCCCGTCCACGTCTCCGTCCAGGTCTTCGCGTTCCCCGACTGGGCGACGGCCCGGGACGCGCACGGGGACCTGGGCGACGGGGGCGGGGCCTGGCGCCTCACCATCTGGAGCGCCCGCGACGGGGGCGGCCTCGCCCCCTGTCCCGACAAGGTCCGCCGCAGCTTGCGATATCGGTACACCCGGAGAGTCAACCGCTACCTGACCGTGGCGTTGGCCTACCGTGCCGACCTCACCAACGACGGCTCCATCAGGCCCTGGCTCGCCGCAGCTGCCCGCAGGGCCGCGTTCTCCGCCGGGCCGCAGAACCACCACGGCGTCTAAAGGGTGTTGCATAAGGTCGGGCTCGGGCAGGCCGGAGTTGTGCTTGACCTGCTGTTTCACCCGGTCAGGGCGAGGTTGTGCATGGTGGCAACGGCTTGGACGGCGTGGTGGAGGCCGTCGCCCCTCTGGCGGCAGTCGCGGAGGATCTTCCAGTTCTTCATGCGGGCGAAGGTGTGCTCGACGCGGGCACGGACCCGGCGGTGTTCGGCGTTGTCCTCCTCCTGGCCGCGCAGGAGGGGGCGTCCGGCTCTCCTCCGGTGCGGGACGATCAGGCCGGTGCCCAGGTAGGCGCCGTCCGCGATCACCGTCGTCCCGGCCGCCGCGGCCGGCAGGTCCGACTCCCGCCAGACGTGGGCATCGGCC
>NZ_JBIRFT010000009.1:181852-264087 GCF_044327625.1 Streptomyces sp. NPDC018031 | reverse complement strand
CTCGCCGGCAAGGTCCGCCAGGTCTTCCAAGCCGCCGCCCGCCCCGTCAACCGCGCCATCGACAAACTCGTCGACCTCATCGCCAAACAAGGCAAAAAACTCTGGGCCAAGATCAAAGGAAAGATACGCGGTGGTGACGACAGTCCCCAAGGGAAGCAGCAACGGCTTGACAAGGCCATGTCTGCTGCCGTAGCAGCCACCAGTCGCTTCAGTAATCGCTTCGTCGCAAAAGCAGTACTCTCACCCCTGCTTTCCGCCATACGCATCCGTTACCGACTCACCTCCCTCAAACCCGTGGCAAACGGCGAGCGTTGGGAAGTCCATGGAGAAATAAACCCCAAGGCGAAAAAGACTCTCGAGGCCCGCAGAGAGAGCGCCATTCTTGGAGAAATGCGCAGGTACAGAACACGCAGCGCAGACGACACCTTCAACGACGCGGAGAAGGACGAGCTGGACAGCTTGATAAAGCGGACCGAAGGTGGCACCCTCAAGCCCGAGACAGCGAAGCACCTGTACCAGAAGCTCATAGAACGATCCAAGGCTCGCCGAGAGAACTACATAGCAGCGAAGAAGGGTCCAGAGAAGGAACACAAAGTCACCGACGAAGACACCGGCAAGAAGATGGACGATGTAGAGAAGGAACGAAAAGATCTCAAGGACAAGCGGAGCACACTGAACATAACCCGACGATCTCTGGCAGCGAAGTTCGGCTATGATGATCCCGATAAAGTCGACGACAAATTCCTCAGCAAGCACAAGCGCAAGGGCCCGCAAGCCCGAGCCGATGCCGAAAAGTTTGAGCTCGCAAACCGGCAGTACAAGACCCTCGGAAATCAGTTGAACAGTAAATCTGAGGACCTCGGCGTGCTGGCAGCAGACGACTTTGCGAAGTCCAAGGGAGCATCGCTGCTCAGCGCAGGGCCGAAGGGCACGCCGGGCACATTGGACATGGTTTACTACAAACCCGGTCCGCCAAGAGTGCTACTGGTCTGCGAAGCCAAGGGAGGAAGCAGCGAACTCGGCACCAAGAGCATTGGCGGTACCAGTTACCAGCAGGGCACACCCGAGTATCTTCAGTGGATGATCAAGAACGATTCTGGATTCCGCGAGAACGCCAAAAAGATGGGCCTGCTTGACCTGATCGACAAGGGGAAGGTCCCTGTCGAGTATCACCTCGTCCAGGCGCCAGGCGGCAGAAAGGTGCTCGTGAGCCAGTTCGACCTGACGCCGGATACGTAGACGCGGGAGAAAAGCATGCAACACCTGAAGTCGAACCAGGTTGCCAACCTGGCCATGCGTCTTGACTCGCATGAATGGTCATGGAGAATCGACCAGTTGCAAGACCTTCTAGCGGCTGCCGATCTCAGACCACTCGAACCCTTGGACCGCCCTACCGTAAGTATTGAGTTTCCCGAACTGCCCGGCGTCGAGGGCTTTGTCACGAATATTCCGGAAGAGTCACTCGTTCTTCAAATTTCAATCAGTCTGACCGAATTCATGGATGAAAGTGACTCCGCCTCCCTGGCGATTCTTGATGATCTCTACCTTCGGCACGAAGACGCCTTGGTGAGCATTTTCGGTCCCCCAGAGAAGGGCCCAGGAAAGGTCGCGGCCTGGGTAAGAGGAGACGAGATTCTGATGCTGCGCCACCTCGACTTCACTCTGGAGCTGGCCAGCGAGAGCAGGAGCTCCAGAAGAATCCAGGAAGGAGGCTGAGGATTGAGTCAGCTCAAGAGTCTACCCCCTCAGGAAGTAGCTCATATTTGCGCTCGCCTGAGGGAATGTGAATCCAGCTTGGAACACGGAGAACTGGCAGAACTTCTCTCGGACATCGACTGGACCGTACACAAGACAGAGCCCGACGGGTCCTCGCATTGGCTGACATCACGTAGAAACCCCGGACTGAAAGGGTACGTCGAGGCATCAGACTCAACCGACGAGATCACTCATATGATCCTCGGCGTCAGCCAGCCCGCCGATGAGCTCGACCGCCCGGGGCAACTTGAGCTCGACAGATATGCTGAGATTCTCACGGAGAGCCTTCCGCTTTTCCTGGGAAATCCGGACTACGGCCATGGGGCATGGCAAGGGTGGACGGGCGCGACCTACGAGCTGGAGGTCGGGCGCGACATCAGTCAGGTAAGCGTGACGCTGTGGCATCGAGAATTCATTGATCGCAGTAACCTGAAACAGCAGCCGCGCCCATACGGAGACATCAAGAACCTCGATGACGCGATGTGGTCAGCGTTCGGCATCGGCCTGGGTAGACTTCTCGGAGCCCTTGCCGACCTGGATTCCGTCATGCTCATGATTGACGAATCGCTGTCACTCGAGATGAACCGGAACGGGCGCGACATTTGGATTCTCGCGGTATCTCCACCGGAATCACACGAGTTTGAATCACTGTCTCACGCACATCGCGCAACTCTGACCGGCCTCGGTTTTCACCCCCCACTCAAGGGGGAGGCGAGACATGCGGCCCAACGGGACGACTGGTGGTTTCAGCTACGACTACCGGCGGAACCGCAGGCACTTGAATCAGCCGGCCACACGATCGCTGATGCCGCACGGCGTGTATTCGACGTCGAGCAGCCCATGCATATCCATTGGTACGGCTCCGCGTTGAGCACTGAAGCCCGGTTGGTGATCGACTCTCTGAACATGGTTGAGCATGCCGACACCGAATGACCCGCCACCACGCCGCTCTCGCAGCGTGTCATGCGCTGCGGACACTGCTGTGGCAGAGGTACGGGCCTTCCGAGCCTTGCCGACGAACTCATCCAAGGTCCGTCCGAACGGCCGCCCAGGTGAGGCGGCAGCGCACCGGGCCTCCACGCTGGACGGCGCTGTTGGGATCGGTCCATGGAGACCGGAGACCCACAGTGGACGCGATGTAGGCGGCGACGTCCGTGTGAGGCGAATTTCTACGCTCGTGTAAGGCCGTTCGGCTATCCCGCCAGCAGCTCCATGTACGGCCCGAACTCTGACGCCAGGGTCAGGCGGCCCAGTTTCTGGTATTCGCGTTGGACGGCGTGGATGAGGTCGGCCATGGAGACGGGGGCGCCGGACTCGGCCGCGAGGTAGGCGGCGGTGACGGCGACCGAGCGGATGTTGCCGCCGGCCAGTTCGAAGGACTGGGCGCAGAAGTCGAGGTCGAGGCCGGCGGAGCGCGGCAGGGCGGGGCCCAGGCAGCGTTCCCAGAGGAGGAGGCGCTGCTCCGGGTCGGGGACGGGGAAGTCGATAACGAGGTCGAGGCGGCGGGTGAAGGCGTCGTCGAGATTGGCGCGGAGGTTGGTGGCGAGGATGGCCAGGCCGTCGAAGGACTCCATGCGCTGGAGGAGGTACGCGCTCTCGACGTTGGCGTAGCGGTCGTGCGCGTCCTTGACCTCGGAGCGCTTGCCGAAGATGGCGTCGGCCTCGTCGAAGAGCAGCACTCCGTTGATGCCGGCCGCCTCGGAGAAGATGCGTTCGAGGTTCTTTTCGGTCTCGCCGACGTACTTGTCGATGACGGTCGCGAGGTCGACCGTGTAGAGGTCCAGGCCGAGGTCGGCCGCGATGACTTCGGCGGACATGGTCTTGCCGGTGCCGGAGTCACCGGCGAACAGGGCGGTGACGCCTCGGCCGCGGCCGCCGCCGGGGCGCATGCCCCACTCCCCCAGGACCTGGTCCCGGTGGCGGGCGCGGGCGGTGAGTTCGCGGAGCTGGGCGTGGTGGTCGGCGGGCAG
The DNA here is from genome assembly GCF_044327625.1 of Streptomyces sp. NPDC018031. Classification (NCBI taxonomy): domain Bacteria; kingdom Bacillati; phylum Actinomycetota; class Actinomycetes; order Kitasatosporales; family Streptomycetaceae; genus Streptomyces; species Streptomyces sp. NPDC018031. The sequence goes on along the minus strand of NZ_JBIRFT010000009.1, from coordinate 260,362 downwards.
GACCAGGTCGTCCCAGCCGACGGCGGGTTCGATGCGGCGGGCGAGGCGGTCCAGCCCGGCCGCGTTCTGGGCGCGGGCGCCGGCCCGTACGTGGTCGGCCCGCAGGCCCTCGCCGTCGAGCAGCGCCGACTGGGCGGCGCTGCGGGCCGCGCGGGTGATCTGGTCGGGGGCGAGCAGGAACGGGGAGAGGACGTGGGTGATGTCGAGGGCGGGCGGGAGCGGCTCGGCGTAGGCGTGGGTCCACAGGGCGGCCCGGTCGGCGGGTTCCACCCGCGGCGCGTGCAGCAGCAGCGGCGGCCGCGTGGACCAGTTGGCGTCCCAGGGGACCCGGCCGGTGAGGATGACGGGCAGCGGCAGGTCGGCGACCAGGCGCAGCACGTCCGCCTTCTCCCGGACGAGCGCGTCGACGGGCCCGCAGACCAGGCCGGACCGGGTGAGCCGGGCTTCGCGGGCCAGCACGCGGATCGCCTCGGTGGGGTCCGGGTCGTGCGCGAGCCGTTCCAGGTCGATGCCGAGGACGCCGTGGCCGGACCGGGTGAGGGCGGCCGCGGCGAACGCGCGGCCGGCGCCGCCCTGGTCCTCGCGGAGGTAGGCGAGGTGCACGCCGCCGGTGAGTGCCCGGGCGAGCGGTACCGGGTCGCCCACTCCGGGGACGTCGGTGCGGGGGGTGAGGAGGTCGGTGATGCGCGGGTCGGCGGTGTCGTCGCCGAGCAGGTGGGCGGTGACCCGGTCGGGTACGCGGAGCGCCCGGGCGAGGTAGGGCCGGTCGGCCTCCTCGACCAGCAGCAGGCCGCCCGCCCGGAGCGGACCCAAGGGGTGGAGACGGGTGCGCGCGGCCGCGTCGGCGGCGGAGCAGCCGCAGAGTCCCAGGGCGAGGCCGGTGGAGGGGCGCCGGCGGGTCACGTCGTCGTTGAGGTAGCCGTAGAAGGACTCGAAGCGGTCGTCGAGGTCCGGGAGCAGGGCGATGAGGAGGATCTCGACGTCGAGTTCGGTGAGGGCGAAGTCGCGGGTGAGGGCGCGCAGCCGGGACGGCGGAGCCGCGTCGGCGCGGGACTCGGCTTCGGCCAGCAGCGTGGCCTCCGCGACGTCCGGGGCGGCGATGGTACGGCCGTGGTCCAGGAGCCTGAGGACCGCGTCGTCGCTGAGGTAGAGGCCGCGGAAGGCGTCGTCGGGGGCCGGGTCGGTCTGCCGGCGGGCGTCCACGGCCCGCCGGACGCGTTCCTCGACGAGCACCGCGCGGTCCAGGAGGTGACGCAGGCTCGGGTCGGCCGGCCGGCCGGGACCGCGGGCCGGCGCCCCGGCATCGGCCGTGCCGGGCTCCGGCGCTTCCTCCAGCGGCGGCTCGGTGCTCATCCGTTCCCTTCCCGGGGGTCGCCGGCGGGGGTCCCGGGGCCGTCGGCCGGCTCTTCCGCGATCCGGGAGGCGATGCCGGCGCGGCGGGGCGGGCGGTCGGCGCGGGCCGCCGCCGCGTCCGCCGGGGCGCCGGGGCGGCTGCCGTACACCGGGACGCGGCGACCGTCCGGCACCGTCTGGAAGCGTCTTCCGTCCTGACCGGGCGGTTCGGCCGGCATGCCGTTGACGTCCAGCCGCAGGCCCTCCTCGCCGACCGGCGGGCCGGCCGGGAACGACGGGGAGTCGGTGACCGGGACGCTGACCACGAGGTCCAGTGACGGTTTGAGTTCGCCGCCGAGCGCGCTCCACACGTCGGCGAACGAGCGGTCCTCCGGGGGTGGGAGGGCCACGGTCAGCGGCACGGCGACACCGATCTCGGCGAGCGTGCCGGTGAGGCGTTCGGGGGGCAGCGCCTCGTAGCGCAGCAGGCAGGAGAGCAGCGAGGAGAGCAGCCGGTGTTCGTCCTCGGGGCGCTTGGTCCAGGCGGTGATCAGGTACGACAGTTTGAAGTAGCGGGGCGGGCGGCGGCGGGCGATCACGGTGCCGTGCTCGTCGTACTCGTTGTGCAGGCCGCGTTCCCTGCGCCGCATGTCCTCCCGGATGTCGTACAGGTACAGGTTGACGGTGGGGGCGTTGACGGTCGCCGCCCAGTCCCGGGTGGGCGCGTCGAAGACCACCGCGATCTGGCTGCTCCCCAGCGCCTCGACCCGGAACAGGGTGCGCAGGGCCTCGTCGACCTCGTGGATCACTGTGCTGTCTCCCGCTCTCCGGTTCTCGCTGCCGGCCGCCGGCCCGGTCGCCGGCCGGCGGGATGGGGGTCCGCCGTCCGCCGGCCGGGGCGCGCCGCGTTCAGCTGCGCCCGGCGAAGTCCGGTGGCTCCAGGTTGCGCTGGACGACCAGGAACGGTTTCCGCAGCGGGTCCACACCGCTGACCTCGGCCCGGAGGGTGCGTGGCCCGAGCCGGTCCTTGCGCAGGATCAGCATCTGCGCGTCGAAGGTGCCGTCGGGGCGCACCCGCACCGTCGACCGGGCCGCGGTGATGCCCGGGCTCCAGGTGAGGGCGACCACCGAGCCGGGTGGGAAGTCCTTGCCGCGGGCCATGGCCACCGAGCCGGGCGGGCCGACCTGCGGGGTGAGGGTGAGTTTCGGCTGGAGGACGCGGATGCGCACCGAGTCCTGGTTGTCCGCCGGTTCCGGGTCGCGTGGCGAGCCGGTGACGGACGCTGTGACCTCGCCGTCGACGGCCTGGCGGTAGGTGGCGTCCTGTACCAGGTCGACGCGTGCGCCGGGCTGGAGGGTGCAGGGGTCGTCCCTGGTGCACGAGGTCAGCGGGGTGAGGCTGCGTTTGCCGGGGTCCTTGGACTCGGGCCAGCCGATGGTGAGGACCACGTTCGTGGCGGCCTTGGGGCCGGCGTTGGTGACGGTGAAGCGAGCGGTGCTCCGCTGTCCCGTGTAGTTGCGTATCGGGGTCACCGTGACGTCCACGGCGATGTCCGCCTCGTTGTGGGGCTGGTTGGGCGGTTTCGGCTTGGGCGGTTCCGGCTTCGGCGGTTTCGGCTTGGGCGGCTTGGGCTTGGGCAGCACCTTGAAGTCGGCGGAGTCCCGGCCGGTGTTGCCCGCCTTGTCGGTCGCGGTGCAGGTGACCCTGGTGATGCCGATCGGGAAGAAGGAGCCGGAGGCGTGGTCGCAGGTGACCGGCAGCCGCCCGTCGACCGCGTCCTCGGCGTCCGCGACGAAGTCGATCGCCGCTCCGTCGTCGTCGGTGGCCTCGACGGTGCGGTCGTCGACGACGACCACGGGGGCCTCGACGTCGTTCACGGAGATGATGACGCGCTGCTGGTACGGGGGGACCGGATCGCCCTCGCCTGGTGGTTCGCCGGGGTCGCCGGGGCCGCTGCTGGTACCAGGGGTCCCGGAGGTGCCGGGAGTACCGGAGGTACCAGGGGTCCCGGAGGTGCCGGGAGTACCGGAGGTACCAGGGGTCCCTGACGTACCGGGAGTACCGGACGTACCAGGGGTGCCGGAGGTGCCGGGGGTTCCGGAAGTGCCAGGGGTGCCGGAGGTACCCGGTGTTCCGGGTGTTTCGGGGGTGCCGGTCGTTCCGGCGGCGGAGGGCCCGGTGCCGCCGGAACCGGTACCACCGGAGGTGGTGGTACCGCCCACGCCGCCGACGGCCGAGCCGCTGTGGCGTCCGCCGGTGGCTCCCGCGGGGGGCGTGCCGACCTGGAACGAGCCGTCCGCTTCCTCGCCGTCCCCGGTGGAGCCGGGGCCGGGGATCTCGTACGCCTCGGTGTCGACGACATCCGGCAGCCGGCCGCCCGGTACCTTCCCGTCCACCAGGAACTGCAGGTCGCAGCGGAGTTCGGCACCCTGCGGGGCGTCGTCGGCGACCGTGATGGTCTCGGTGAAGGTGGCGGACTGCCCGCTGGTCACCGTCCGGGTCGCCGGTTCCAGGGTGACGGTCAGGGACGGGTGGCAGGCCAGTGTCCGGTAGCTCACCGTGGTGGGCAGGTTGCGCAGGCCCTCAGCGATGGTGTCGGCCACCTTGTCGGGGTCGATGCCGGAGAACAGCTTCCCGCCGGTGGCGTTCACTACATGGGTGGCCTGGTTCGGCTCGTGCGTCGGCTCCCCGGGATTTCCGTTGCCGTTGTCGCCGTTGCCGTTGAGTCCGTCGCCGACGATGGTCTCGATGTCGACGCCGATCACCCGGGCGCCGACGTTCCGCAGCGCGTCGGTGGCCTCGGTCAGGGTGTGGCCCATGCTGGGGTCGTGGCTGGAGGCGTCGCCGACCAGGACCACCACCGGGCTGGCGTCCGGGCGGAACTCCGTACCGCCCTCGCCGTTGACCGCCACCTGCCAGAGTGCGTTGATCCAGTCCTCGGCCGGCGAGAAGTTCCCGAGGTCGGCCGTGAGCGCCTCGACGCCGCGCTTCACCGCGTCGATGTCGCCGGTCAGCCCCTGGAGCACCTGGTAGGCGTCCTCGTTGTTGGCCTGGTCGCCGTAGGTCGCGACGGCGAACCGGGCGTCGGGCTGCTCCTGGGTCACCGCGTCGGTGATCTTGGTGAGCTGGCTCTGGACGTTCTCGATGCTGCTGTCCATGCTGCCGGTTCCGTCCACCAGCAGCACCACGTCCGGCCGGGCCGGTACGACCGGCGTCCGTACCGTCTTCTGCACCGTGTGGGAGCTTCCGGGGTCAAGTGCCTGGATCACCTCGGCCGGGCTCACCGCCGGTTCGGGATCCGGTGGCCGGGACGGCAGCGCGGCCCCGGGCACGACGCTGATCACGAGCACCAGCACCGCGGTCAGACCGCCGATCCGGAAGGCCCGGTGCCTTGGCCCGGGCCGCCGGACGGCATCTCCGCCGGCCCGGCTGACGGCCCGTGACGGACCGCCTGGTCGAAAGCGCTCAACCCCCCGCACAGAACACTCCATTCGAGATCGGTGCGCAGAGCCCCACCCTCGCCCGCGGACCGGGCGGCCGCATCAGCACGGCAGCCAACCCTTCGGGTACCGCGCGGTGTCCGAAGGGGCATCCGGGGGCCGGGCACGGCCCGCGACCGGCGCGGAGCCGGGCCGCCGGCCCGGGCGGCCGTGGTCCGGACGCGACCGGTGAGTGGGGCGGCCGGAGTGGGCCGCGGTTGCCGGCCGGGCCCGGGAAGACGCTCGGCGCCGCCCACGGAGGTCCCGTGGACGACGTCCGGGCGGTGGTCCGACCGGCCGCCACCTCCCCGCGCGCGGCGGAGGTGGCGGGTGGCTCAGATGAGCCCCTGGCGCAGCGCGAAGGCCACCGCGTGCGAGCGGTTGCGCAGGTTGAGCCGGGTCATCACCGCGTGCAGCACGTTCTTGATGGTCCGTTCGGAGTAGGCGAGCTTCAGGGCGATGTCGGCGGTGTCGTACCCCTCGGCCACCAGCCGCAGCACCTCGACCTCACGGGCCGCCAGGCCGGAGAAGTTCAGCCCGCGCGGTCCGAGCACCTCCCCCTGCAGCTTGCCGACCTGCTCCAGCAGGCTGCCCAGCAGGTCGGCCGGAACGTGCCCCTCCCCCTTGGCGACGGCGCCGATGACCTGCACCAGCCGTTCCGGGGTCGCCTCGGCGCGCCGGACGATCCCCACGAAACCGCACTCCGCCGCGCTGACCAGCTGCTGTTCGTCGATGTGCGTGGTGACCAGTACGCCACGTGCGGTGCAGCTGCGCCGGATCTGGCGCAGCAGGCCCAGCACACCGTCGTCCACCGCGTCGACCACCACGACCACCACCTGCGGTGCGTCGGGTCCCTCCCGGTCGACGAGCCGTACCTCGGGCCGGGTGCGCAGATGGCTGGCCACTCCGGCTTGCGAAATGGGGTCCTGCGCTCTCAGGTCCACCATGATGCGATCGGCGATCGCCTGGTTCATGTCGCTCTCCCCTCCCCCTACTACAGCGACGGGCGATGACGCGTCGCCGTACCGCGGTGCCGAACCATCCCCCGGCAGACACGCATCGCGCCACAACCTATTCAGGTACCCGTGCAGCTGACGATGACTCAGAGAGAACGGGAGTCTGCCCGAAAGTGTTCCTGTGCGGCCGCTGCCCCGTGAGCCGGCCGGACCGTACGGTGCGCGCCATGAGTGTTTCGGCGAGCCTGGATGAGTCTTCCGTCACCGTGGAACCCGGTGGCGAGGCGGAGCTCTCCGTGCAGGTGCTCAACTCGGGCAGCACGGTGGAGGAGTTCCGGTTCGAGGTGGTCGGCCCGTGTGCCGCGTGGACCACCGTAGAGCCGGCGAGTCTGTCGCTCTACCCGGGGGCGTCGGGCACGGCGACGCTCACCCTCCGGCCTCCGCGCGACCCGGACGTCGCCCCGGGCGAGACGCCGCTCGGGCTGCGGGTGATCCCGACCAGTGACGCCGGCGGAACGGTGGTGCCGGAACGCACCATCGACGTCCTGCCGTTCACCGAGATCGCCGCCGAGCTGGTGCCGCGCTCGTCACACGGTCCGTGGCGGGGCAGGCACAAGGTGGCGGTGGACAGCCGGGGGAACACCCCGGTCACCGTGATGCTCGCCGCGCAGGAGGGGTCCGAGCGGACCCGCCTGGTGATCGACCCCGTGGAGCTGGTCATCCCGCCGGGCCAGGCGAAGTTCGCCGACGTGGACATCCGCCCGGTCCACCGGATGTGGCGCGGCACGCCGGTCAACCACACCTTCCAGGTGGTGGTGGCCGCCACCCCGGTGCCCGACCAGATCCCCTACGCGCCGGTGGTGGTCGACGGTTCGTACGAGCAGACGGCGATCCTGCCCCGCTGGCTGCCCCGGGCGCTGATGGCGGCCGTACTGCTGCTCGCGCTGCTGGCCGGCTTCTGGTACGCGCTGCTGCGGCCCACCGTGCGGTCGGCGGCGCGGGAGGCGATCACCCCGGAGGCCGTCGAGTCGGCGATCAGCGAGGAGAACAAGGGCGAGGGCGAGACCAAGGGCGGCGAGGGACAGCGGGGCGGCGGGGAGAAGCCCGGAGAGCCGTCCGGCGGCGCCTCCGGCACCGGCGGCGGCAGTGGCGGCGGTGGCGACAGCGGCGGCGCCTCCGGGGGCAGTGGCGGGGCGAGCGGCGGCAACAAGCCCAAGCCTGGCGGCAGCAGCGGCGGCCAGCAGGGGGCGCCGGGCGGCGCCGGCGCCCCGACCAGCGCCCGTCAGCAGGTGTCGGACTCGGTGGGCGGCGGGGCGACGACCGAGACCGTGCTGAAGGTCGCGAAGGGCAAGGTGTTCGAGCTGACCGACATCGTGGTGCAGAACCCCCAGGGCGACGCGGGCAACCTGACCGTGTCCAGCCAGGACGGTCAGCTGCTCAACCTGGCGCTGGAGAACTTCCGGGACTCCGACTACCACTTCGTGACGCCCATCCAGGTGCCCGCCGGCGGCGAGATCACCATCTCGGTGAGCTGCCGCGAGGTGGGCAAGCCGGTGAAGGCGCCGACGCCCTCGCAGTGCTCCGAATCGCTCTTCGTGGGCGGCTCGATGCGCACCGTGGAGCAGCCCGAGGACGAGTAGCGGGGTGGCCGCGCCGCCCGCGGCGGCAGCGGCCGGGAGCGACGCCGGGGGCCCGGTGGTCACGGGATGTCCGTGACCACCGGGCCCCCGGCGTTCGGGCGTCCTCCGCAGTCACGCCGGCGGGGCCTCCTCTTCCTGCTCCTCGCCCTCGGCGGTCCGCTGCACGAACGCCCCCTGGACGTCCGCGGGCTGCTCGTCCTCGCCCTCCTCCTGCCGCTGTACCGGGGCCGCCGCGGGGGCGGGGGCGGCGGCCGGCCCGGCAGCGGAGGCGGGAGCCGGCTGGGACATCACACGTTCGGCGTTCGCGCTGGCTTCCTGCTCGAAGCGGTCCGACGGGTCGCTCACCCGGATGCCGCCCGGTGCCTCGGTGCCCTCCACCGGGCCGCTGCGCTGCTGCATGACATGGGTGAGTTCATGCGCCAGGGTGGTGCGCCCCTCGTGCGAGGACGGGTCGTAGGCGTCGCGCTGGAAGACGACGTTGTTGCCCACGGTGTAGGCGCGGGCGCCCACTTCCCGGGCGGAGTCGTGCGCCGCCGAGCCGGTGTGCACCTGCACGTCGGAGAAGTCGGCGCCCAGCCGGGCCTCCATGTCGGTGCGGGTGTCGGCGTCCAGGGTCCGGCCGCCGCCCGAGGAGATCACCTCGTGCACCGAGGACCGCGGCGGGGCATCCGGGCGCTCCTCCTCGGCGGCTTCGCGCTGCAGCAGCGCGCCGACGGCGCTGTTGCCGACGGTCCGCTGCAAGGTGCCCAGTCCGGACCTGCCGACCACGTCGGTACGCCCGCCGGCCGCCGCCCTGAGCAGGTGCGGAAGCTCCGCGGTGGGCCGTGCGTCGGTCTCCCTGAGCGGCTGGTGCACCTCGTCGTGCTCGTGCCGGTGCTCGTGTTCGTGTTCGCTGCCGTGTTCGTGTCCGTGCATCTTCCGCTCTCCTCGGGCCTCCTGTCGGGGTCCCGGACCGGGCCCCGGGCCGGCGCGTGCTCCGATACCAGGCTTGTCCAGGCTCTCGGGCGGTGCGGCCCTCGTCCAGTCCCGGCTTCGCCGGGGAAGGGCACGGTGGACTGCCCCTTCGGGCAGTGGCCGGGTCCGGGAAGGCCCGGCGCGGCGCCCGGCACGGGCGGGAACCGGCCGCCGGGCGGCGGCGGGGTGGCCGGGCGGTGGCACGGCAGCGGCCCGGGTGGTGGCGGCGCGGCGGACGCGGCAGGTACGGCGGGCGGAGGAAGCGGGGCGGGGCGGCAGGCGGGCGGGCGGGCGGAGGAAGGCTGCGGCGGGCGCGGCAGGCGCGGCGGGCGGAGGGAGCGCGGCGGCGGGCGCGGCGGGCGGGGTCAGGCCGGCCGTTCGCTGCGGTCCTCGCCCCAGAGCGTGTGGAAGGTGCCCTCGCGGTCGGTCCGCTGGTAGGTGTGGGCGCCGAAGAAGTCCCGCTGCGCCCGGATCAGGGCGGCCGGGAGCCGCTCGGCGCGCAGCGCGTCGTAGTACGCCAGGGCGGCGCCGAAGCCGGGGACCGGTACGCCCAGCTCGGCCGCGGTCCCCACCACGTGCCGCCAGGCGCGCTGGGCGTCGGCGAGGGCGGAGTGGAAGGAGGCGTCGGCCAGCAGGGTCGCCGGGGAGTCCGAGCCGCCGGCGCCGCCGTAGGCCTTGCGGATGCCGTCCAGGAAGCGGGCCCGGATGATGCAGCCGCCGCGCCAGATGGCGGCCACCGCCGCGGGATCGATGTCCCAGCCGTACTCCCGGCTGCCCGCCCTGATCTGGTCCCAGCCCTGGGCGTAGGCCACGATCTTCGAGGCGTAGAGGGCCTGTTCCACCTGGTCGGCGAAGCGGTGGGCGTCGTCCGGGTGGAGTTCCGGGCGGGCCGGGCCGGGGAGGTCGCGGGACGCCTCGCGCAGCTCGGTGTGGCCGGACAGGGAGCGGGCGAAGACGGCCTCGGCGATGCCCGAGACCGGCACGCCCAGGTCGAGGGCGGACTGGACGGTCCAGCGGCCGGTGCCCTTCTGCTGGGCACGGTCGGCGACCACGTCGACGAACGGGCGGCCGGTGGCGGCGTCGGTGTGCCGCAGGACCTCGGCGGTGATCTCGATGAGGTAGGAGTCCAGCCTGCCGCGGTTCCACTCCCGGAACGTCTCGGCCACCCGGGCCGGCGGATATCCGGCGACCTTTCGCAGCAGGTCGTACGCCTCGGCGATGAGCTGCATGTCGGCGTACTCGATGCCGTTGTGCACCATCTTCACGAAGTGGCCGGCGCCGTCCGGGCCGATGTGGGTGCAGCAGGGTTCCCCGTCGACCCGGGCGGCGATGTCCTCCAGCAGCGGGCCGAGCTCGCGGTAGGACTCCGCGGACCCGCCGGGCATGATGCTGGGCCCGTTGAGCGCGCCCTCCTCGCCGCCGGAGATGCCGCAGCCGACGAAGTGCAGCCCGCGTTCGCGCAGGTCCGCCTCGCGACGCCGGGTGTCCTGGAAATGGGCGTTGCCCCCGTCGACCAGCAGGTCACCCTCCTCCAGAAGGGGGACGAACTCGTCGATCACCGCGTCCGTCGGGGCCCCCGCCTTGACCATGATCATGATTTTCCGGGGGCGCCGCAGGGCGGCGACGAACTGCTCCGGGGTCTCGGTGGGCAGGAACCTGCCCTCGTCGCCGAACTCCTCGACCAGTTGCCGGGTGCGCTCGGTGGTGCGGTTGTGCAGTGCGACGGGGTGCCCGTGCCGGGCGAGGTTGCGGGCCAGGTTGCGCCCCATGACCGCCAGTCCGGTGACGCCGATCTCCGCCTGCCCGTCCATGATCACCAACTCCTGTGCCGGCCGCCGTACCCCCCGCTCACCCTGGCCATGCAACCAGCGATCGGCGGCGGCGCAACCGCAGCGGGGCGGGGTGCGGTCGCGGGTGGTGCGGTGCCCGGGGGCACCGCCGGGCACCGGGTGGGACGGCGCCGCCCGCACCCCGGCGGGCGGGGTGCGGGCGGGTGGCGCGCGGTGCCGGCCGCGCTCAGACGGCGGCGCCGCCGAACTCGCTCATGGCGCGTTCGACGATGGCCTCCAGCTGGGCGTGGTGGGCGCCGCGCCAGTAGACGCGTTCGCAGCGGGTGCACTGCGCGAAGACGTCGTAGCTGCGCCGGGTGCCGTGTTCCAGCAGCTCCGCCACGGCGTCCTTGTCGGTCTCGGTCAGGGTGCCGTTGCAGGCGGTGCAGCGCGTCCAGGGGGCGAGTCGGGGCGCGAAGCGGCTCAGCACGTCGCGCAGTTGCTCGTCGGGACGGTCGCTGTAGACATAGCCGCCGGCCCAGATCTCGCGCCGCCTCAGCAGCCCGCGGTCCCGGGAGAGGAGGACCCGGCGCTGTGCGGCCGAGCGGGCGGCGAGTTCCGGGTCGCCGACGTCCTCGCTCTCGTACGCCGCGTCCACTCCGAGCAGCCGCAGGCGCCGGGCGAGCGTCCCCAGGTGTACGTCGAGGAGGAAGCGCAGCGGGACCCCGGGCACCTGCTGCGGCCGTTCCACGGCGCGCACCCGCACGTCCTCCCCGTCGCCGGGCACATGGGACACCGGTACCTCGCGCCCGTCCACCCGCGCCCCACCGACCTCGGTCAGCGGGACGCCGAGCGATTCGATGACGTGCCCGAGGGTGGAGGAGCCGTCGGTGATCAGGGCCGTCCGCCCCTGACGGCGCTCCGGCGCGGCCAGGGAGCGCAGTTCAGGGGCGAAACTGATGTGGATCTGCGGTCGGTTCACACCGTCAGCATGCCATCGGCCGGGGCGGCCCGGCCCGCGGTTTCCGCCGGCGCCGGATGTGCGGTCCGGGGCCGCCGCGCCGGGTCAGCGGCCGAGCGCGGCCACCCCGGCCTGGGCGAACTTCTCGTCCAGGTCGCCGCTGGGGGCGCCGGCCACGCCGATGCCCGCGACCGGGGCGCCGTGCACCGTCACCGGGGCGCCGCCCGGCAGGAACAGCGTGCCGGGGATGTCCTTGAGGTTGGGGGCCTGCTGGAGCCGCTTGACCAGTTCGGAGGTGGGGGCGTTCCAGGAGACCGCGGTGAACGCCTTCCGGACGGCCGAGTCGTACGACTGCGGACCCGCACCGTCGCCACGGAGCGTGACGACGGTGTTCCCGTTGCGGTCGACCACGGCGACGGTCACCTTCTGCCCCTCCTTCTCCGCCGCGTCCAGGGTGGCCTGTGCCGCCCGGGTGGCGGCGTCGACCGACAGGTGGGTGGAGCGGGTGAGGTCCTTGTCATGGACGTCGGCCCGGACCGGGGCGGCCTGCTGGGCGGCCGGCGAGGCGGTGGCGGACACGGCGCCGAACACGGCCGTGCCGACCAGTGCGGCGGCGGCCGCCCCGCTCAGCACACGGGCACGGGGGGACAGCTTCTTCATCTCGGCTCCTCGGTCGAGGGTGGGGCATGGTCGGGCCGGCGGGGCCGGCTCGCGGTCACCATCCTCGGCGCGGGCCGGGGCGGCCGGCGTCGGCACAGCGGCTCGGCGGCCCGGGCATGATGGGGGACAACGGCATCGACCGATCGGTTGATGCGGGCCGCTCCCCGCACGGGTTAGTACTGCGGGGAGAGCCCCGGCGAGGAGAGTCACGTGCACAGCAGCCAACCCGTCACCGCGGACCCGGACGCCCGCTGGCTGGGGCCGGTGATGCATTCGGCGTTCCTGCTGCTGCTCGGGGCGTCCCTGGCCCGGTTCCTCATCCGGCACCCCGGCGAGCCCCGTACCCCGTGGATCATCGCGCTCAGTGTGCTGCTGGCGGTGGTGTACCTGCTGGGCTCGGTGCCCGCCCGGGCCACCGCCGGCGCACCCCGGACGGCGTCGGGGGCGGGCACGGCGTCGGGGACGGGGCAGGCGTCGGGCACGGGCACGGCGGAGACCGACGGCACGGTGTCGGGGACGGGCCAGGCGGAGACCGACGGCACGGCGGCGGGGGCGGGCACGAGCACGGCGGGGACGGCCACGGCGGGGGCCGCGCCCGGGCCGCCGCCGCTGCGGCTGGGCCGGCTGGGCGCGGTCGTGGCGGTGTGGGCGGTCCTGGTCCTGCTGGCCCCCAGCTTCGCCTGGTGCGCCGTGCCGTTCTTCTACACCGGTCTGCGCACCCTGCCGGTGCGGGCCGCGCTGCCGCTGGTGGCCCTGCTGACCGTGTTCGTGGTCGTGGCCCAGCTCCGGCTCTCCGGCGGCTTCGACCCGAACCTGCTGCTGGCCCCGCCGGCGGTCGCCGCCATCGCGACCGCCGTCTTCCTGCACATGGAACGGCAGGGGGCCCGGCAGCGGGCGCTGATCGCGGATCTGCTGCGCACCCGCCGCGAGCTGGCCGCCACCGAGCGGCGCGAGGGCACCCTCGCCGAGCGGCAGCGGTTGTCGATGGAGATCCACGACACCCTCGCCCAGGGGCTGTCCAGCCAGCGGATGCTGCTGCAGGCCGCCGACCGGACCTGGGAGTCCGATCCGGACACCGCCCGCGGCCATGTGCGGACGGCGACCGAGATCGCGGCCCGCAGCCTCGCCGAGGCCCGCCGTTTCGTACACGATCTCGCCCCGGCGGACCTCGCGGGCGGGGCACCCCTCCACGAGGCCCTCGCGGAGCTGGCGGCGCGGGAGCGCCGGGCCGGACTGGCGGTCCGGTTCCGGCTCGACGGCGCGCCCGTCCCGCTGCCGGACCGGGTCCAGTCGGCGCTGCTGCGCGTCGCGCAGGGCGCGCTGGCGAACGTGCGGGAGCACTCCGGCGCGGGCGCGGCCGTGCTGACGCTCAGCTGTCTCGGCGACCAGGTGGTGCTGGACATCTCCGACGACGGACGCGGCTTCCACCCCGCGGCCGGTGCCGTCCGCGGCCCCGGGGCCGGCCGGGAGGACCCCGGCGGCCGGGGGCACGGGCTGCCGGCCATGCGCGCCCGGCTCGCGCAGCTCGGCGGCACCCTGACGGTGGAATCCGCCGTCGGTGAGGGCACCGTCCTCTCCGCCGCCGTCCCCCTCGTTTCCCCCCGATCGGAGTCCCCCGAATGACCACGGCGAACCCCGGCCCGGCGCCGGTGCGCATCCTGCTCTGCGACGACCACGCGGTGGTACGGGCCGGGCTGCGGGCGCTGCTCGGCAGCGCGCCCGGCATCGAGGTCGTGGCGGAGGCGGGCGCCGGCGAGGAGGCGATCGCGCTGGCCGAGCGGCTCCGTCCGGACGTGGTGCTGATGGACCTGCAGCTGGGCAGCGGCATCAACGGCATCGAGGCGACCCGGCGGATCACCGCCGGCGGGCCGCCTGCCCCGCACGTCCTGGTGCTGACCACCTACGACACCGACGCCGACATCACCCGGGCCATCGAGGCCGGGGCGACCGGCTACCTGCTGAAGGCCGAGCGGCCCGAGGAGCTGTTCTCCGCCATCCACGACGCCGCCGAGGGGCGTACCGCCCTCTCCCCGCCGGTGGCCGGCCGGGTGATGGCCCAGCTGCGCCGGCCGCGCCCGGCGCTCACCGACCGCGAGCTGGACATCCTGGAGCAGCTGGCCCGGGGGCTGGGGAACCGTGAGATCGCCCGGGCCCTGTTCATCAGCGAGGCCACGGTGAAGACGCACCTGGGCCGGATCTACGACAAGCTCGGGGTGGACACCCGCGCGGGGGCGGTCGCGGTGGCCAAGGAACAGCGGCTGCTGCCCTGAATAATCGCTGGTGCCCCGCGGTGTCCGGCATAGACTCGGGGCGTGTCTTCAGACGAGGGGACCGTGCGGGTGGACAGCTGGATCTGGTCCGTGCGGTTGATGAAAACGCGTTCGATGGCCTCGACGGCCTGCCGGGCGGGTCATGTCAGGGTCAACGGCAACCGGGTGAAGCCCGCCCACGCGGTGCGCCCCGGCGACGAGGTGCGGCTGCGGCACGCCGGGCGGGAGCGGATCGTCGTCGTCTCCCGGCTCATCAGCAAGCGGGTGGCGGCCCCGGTCGCGGCGGAGTGCTACGTGGACAACAGCCCGCCACCCCCGCCGCGTGAGGAGCGGGTGCTGGTGGCGGTGCGGGATCCCGGCATGGGCCGCCCGTCCAAGCGCGACCGGCGGGAGCTGGCCCGGCTGCGCGAGCTGGACCGGCTGCACGGCGTGGCGCCGCTGCACGACCTGGAGGCCGCGCTCCGCCGCCCGGCGCGGGACGAGGACGACGGCGAGGACGGCGGGCCCCGGACCGGCTGAGCCGACCGGGCCCCGGACCGGCCCCCCGCGGGGGGGCCGGGTACCGCGCCGGCGGCCGGTGGCCCGGGAGCTTCCGGTGCCCGGCGGCGGCCGGCCGCGGGTCCGGCACCGGCTCGGGCCACAATGGAGCCATGTCCCGACGTACCCGCAGGCCCCGCCCGACCGACCGCCGTGCCCCGGAGGCCGGCTGCCCCTGCGGGCTGCCCGCCGACTACGCCGCGTGCTGCGGCCGCCTGCACCGCGGTGAGGCGGCGGCGACCGGCCCGGAAGAGCTGATGCGGTCCCGGTTCAGCGCGTTCGCGGTGCAGGACGAGGCGTATCTGCTGCGCAGCTGGCACCCGGACACCCGGCCGCCCGCGATCGCCTTCGACCCCGACCTGCGGTGGCGCCGGCTGGAGATCCTGGACAGCACCGACGGCGGTGCCTTCCGCAACGAGGGCACCGTGGAGTTCCGGGCCCACTACACGGCGCACGGCCGCCCCGGCGAGCTCCACGAGAACAGCCGCTTCACCCGTCGGGAGGGCGCTTGGGTGTACGTGGACGGCGTCGTCAGCGACGGCTGACGGCAGCGGCATCGTCGGCTGACGGCGACGGCTGACGGCTGACGGCTGACGGCTGACGGCTGACGGCTGACAGGACATCACCGGCCGGGACCGGCGCATCTCCGGCCCCCGGTCCGCTCCCCCGCGCCCTCCGCTCCTGCCGTTCGGCTGCCGCCGCCCCGGGATTCCGCTCTGGGCGAATTCGCCGAGAGCAGGCAGCCGTTCCCCGCGGCGGGCCCGCCCGGCAGAGTCTCCGGCATGAGGCTACTGATGCTCGGCGGTACGGAGTTCGTCGGCCGTTCGGCCACCGAGGAGGCGCTGGCGCGCGGTTGGGAGGTGACCGTCTTCCACCGCGGACGCCACGCTCCGCCGGCCGGGGCCGCGGCGCTGCACGGCGACCGCACCACCGGGGCGGGGCTGCGGGCCCTCGCCGAGGGCTCGTGGGACGTGGTGGTCGACACCTGGTCCGGCGACCCCGGGGCGGTGCGCGACGCGGCGCGGGCGCTGGACGGCCGGGTGGGCCGGTACGTGTACGTCTCCAGCCGGTCGGTGTACCGCTACCCGGCCCCGGCCGGGCTGGACGAGGACGGGCCGCTGGTGGACCCGCCGGCGCCCGGCGGCGAGGTCGCGTACCCCGAGGCCAAGCTGGGCGGGGAACTGGCCGCCACCGAGGTGTTCGGGGACCGGGCGCTGCTGGCGCGGGCGGGGCTCATCATCGGGCCGGGTGAGAACATCGGCCGGTTGCCGTGGTGGCTGTCGCGGATCGCGCGGGGCGGTACGGTGCCGGCGCCCGGCCCCCGGGACCTGCCCCTCCAGTACATCGACACCCGGGATCTGGCCCGCTGGATGCTGGACGCCGCCGAGCGGGGTCTCGGGGGCGCGTACAACGTGGTCAGCCGGGCGGGGCACACCACCATGGGCGAGCTGCTGGAGGAGTGCGTCCGGGTCACCGGCTCCCGGGCGGAGCTGCGCTGGCTGGATCCGGAGCACATCGCGGCGGCCGGGGTGGAGCCCTGGAGCCAGCTGCCGATCTGGCTCCCGCCGGGCGAGCTGCACGACACCATGCACTGCGCGGACGTCTCCCGGGCGCTCGCCGCCGGGCTGCGGTGCCGCCCGGTCGCGGAGACCGTCGCGGACACCTGGAAGTGGCTCGGCGACCTGGGCGGGGTGGCTCCGCAGCGTCCCGACCGGCCCGAGGTGGGGCTGGCGCCGGAGGCCGAGGCGGCGCTGCTGGGGTAGGGCGCGGCGGCCGGGGCCGGGATCCCGCCGCCGGACCGGTGCTCTTCGAGGGGCCGTCCCCGCCGCACGGCGGGGACGGCCCCTCATCCCGCGGCGCCGCAGTTGTTGCAGCTCCATCCGCCGCTCGGTCCCTGGATGACCGGGGCTCCGCACTGGGTGCAGTTCACGACGCGCCCTCCCTTCCGACTCCTGTCCAGAAGGACGCGCCAGGGGCCGCGGAAGCTGCCCCTCCGCCTCCGACGGTGGGCAACGCCACGTCGGCCGCCGTCCCCGGGCGGCCGGGCGGCGGAGGCGGAGGGGGCCGGGGTCATGGCCGTGGGGGGCCGATGCGGAGCCGGACCTCCATCTCCTGGTCGCCCGAGACGTGCTTTTCGTCCTGGATGCCGAAGGCGCTGTCCAGGACCTCGCACACCCGGTGGACCGGCGGGTCGGTGCCGTAGAGGTCGACCTCCACGGGAGCCGAGAGCGGCGGCTGCGACGTCACGCCCTCCCGGTCGGTGGTGTCGACGACCATCGACCACACCATGTGGGCGGGGTCCGGCGGTGCCCCCGAGCCCTTCCGCCGGGCGCTCTCCTCGGTCGCCGGGAACACGGTCTGCAAGGCGTCGAACACCCGGTATGCGTCCTCCCGGTCGCTCCGGACGCATACCCCGACGCGCGCCGAACTCAGCTTGGTGCTCATTCTTCCCGGGTGTCCCGCCGCGCGCGGGTGAAACCCGGGCGGCGCCGCGTTACACGGCGGGCCGCCGGGGAACCCGGGTGGTCCGGATCGTCGAGGTCGTGGCCGCGCGCGGCGGCACGGGCAGGAGTGACCGATGGAACAGTGCGTCGATGTCATAGCGGAGCTGGTCACCGACCACGCCGAGGCCACCGCCCTGCTCGACGTGATCGCGGCGACACCCGCCGGTGATCCCGCGCGCAAGCGCCTGACCGACGAACTGACCGTCGAGCTGGTACGCCATTCGGTGGCGGAGCGGAACTTCCTCCACCCCGCGCTGCGGCTGCATCTGCCGGACGGCGCCGACATCGCGCACGAGGAGACCGCCGAGCATCTGCGGCTGCTGGGCGTCCTGAAGGAGCTGGAAGGCATGGAGGCCGGTGCTCCCGGGTTCGATCCGCTGATCCACCGGCTCCGGCGCGAGGTGAGCGCGCACACCGGACGCGTGGAGACGGCGATCTTCCCGATGCTCCGTGCGACCTGCGCCGCCCAGGTGCTGGAGAACCTGGGGGCGCGGGTGCGGCGCGCCAAGCACTACGCGCCGACCCGCGCCCACCCCGGGGTCCCCAACACTCCCCCCGCCGGGGTGCTGCTCGTGTCCGGCACCGGTCTGGTGGACCGCACGCTCGGCGTGCTGTCCGGCCCCGGCGGCAGCTGAGCCGTCCCGCGACCGGACGGGGGCGGACCGCGTACCGCCCGCCGGCCGCTCTGCCGTGCCCTCCCCCACCGCCGCCGGGACACCGGGCGGATGCGCCGCCGCCGCACCGTGGCTACCGTGGAGAAGTGGCCGCTTCCTGAGGATTCTCGGGAATCCGCCCTTCCCGGTCGCTGATTCCGACCGGACGTCTGCTTCGGACCGGAGGCATTCCGCGGGACAGGACCCGTATCCCAGGTGACCTCGCGATCGGTCACGGTACGCGCTCCCGCGGTGGTGCCCCGCTCACCACCGATCCTGGAGCTGTCTGAGATGAGCGTACGAACACAGGCCAAGCGCCCGTCGGCCCGTCACCCCCACGACGACGCCCCCGACACCGATTACGCGTTCGCTTGCATCGCCTCGCTGCCCGAGGGTCCGGAGAAGGACGCGCTGCGGCAGGAGGTGGTCTGCGCCTGGATGCCGATGGCCGACCGGCTGGCCCGGCAGTTCCGCAACCGCGGCGAGTCGCTGGAGGACCTGCGGCAGATAGCCGCCCTCGGCCTGGTGAAGGCGGTGGCCCGCTACGACCCGGGGCGTGGCAACACCTTCGCCAGCTTCGCCGTCCCGACCGTGGTCGGTGAGGTCAAGCGCCACTTCCGGGACCACACCTGGGGGACCCATGTGCCCCGGCGGATCCAGGAGCTGCGCAACCGCGTCCGGGTGGCCGAGCGCGAGCTGTCCCACTCGCTGGACCAGCGCGGGCCGAGCGTGGCGGAGATAGCCGCCCACGCCCACCTGAGCGATCAGGAGGTACGGCTCGGCATGGAGGCGATGAACAGCTACGCGCCCCTGTCGCTCGACGCCGAACTGCCCGGCACCGCGGACGGGTACTCCCTCACCGAGACGCTCGGCGACAACGAACCGGGCTATGACCGCGTGGTGGACCGCGAGGCCCTCAAGCCCCAGCTGCGCGGCCTGCCGGAACGCGAGCGGCAGATCCTCTACCTGCGCTTCTTCCGCGGCATGTCGCAGAACCGCATCGCCGAGGAACTCGGTATCTCCCAGATGCACGTCTCCCGCATCCTCAGCCGCACCTGTGCCGCACTGCGGGACCGGGTGATGACCGACCCGGCGGTGTGAGGACCGACCACGGCCGGTGACGCGGCGGGCGCGGCGCGCCCGAACCGGTGGCGGGGGTGGTGGTGCTACCCGCCGACGGGGGTGGTGGTGCCCGACGAGATCCGTGCCGGCCGGCCGGGGCCGCCGCTCACCCACGTGACCCCCGCGGCCCGCCCCGGATTCGCCGGGCCCCGTCACGCCGATCCGGTGCGGAACGCCGTTCGGGGCATCCGGTCCGGTGGTGCCCGCGGCCCCCACGACCGCGACGCGACCCCCGTCCGGCCTGGCGCGATACGCCTCGGCGTGGCCCCCGTACCGTCCCGTGCCGGTCGCCGTGCGCTTCCGGGGTACCCGGAACCCCTGGTGGCAAACACCGATAGCGCCGCTCCGGCGCGGCGCCCGGCGGTGGCACCGGATCGCGGGCAGGCTGGTCCACGCCGGTGTACCGGGGCGTGGACACGCGGGATTGAGGGACGGGTCCGGCGGGAACCCGTACCGGGCACATGGGCCCCTGGGGGGCCGGGGCGGAGTAACCGGGGGTGAGCACCTGTGGTGGCGTCGGACCGGAAGAGGAGCAAGGCGAGTCTCATGTCGGCCTCAACGGAAGAAGCTGTGACGGGCGCGCCCTGCTGGGTCAGTCTGATGTCACGCGATCTGCGCACCGCGCAGGATTTCTACGGCGCGGTGCTCGGCTGGACCTTCCGTCCGGGGGCCCATGAGGAGGGCTTCTCGGTGGCCCTCGCCGACGGCTCCCCGGTGGCCGGTATCGGCGCGTTCGCGCACACCTTCCGGGTGGCGGTCTCCTGGACGCCGTACTTCGCGGTGGAGAGCGCGGACGCGGCCGCGGCCCGCATCCGGGAGCGCGTCGCCACGGTGGCGGTGGGTCCGCTGGCCTTCGGCCGGGGCCGGGCCGCGCTGGCCGCGGACCCCGACGGAGCCGTGTTCGGCATCTGGGAGGGGCACCGGGCCAAGTGGTCGGTCGGTCGCGACAGCGCGCCCGCCTGGCTGGAGCTGCGCACCCGGGACACCTTCGCCGCCACCATCTTCTACGCCGAGGTGCTGCGCTGGGCCGCCGAGGGGGAAGGCGGCTGCGACGTGATCTACAAGGGCGACCAGGTGGTGCTGCGCGACGGCACCCGGGAGGTCGCGGTCATCAACGGCGGCGCGGTCGAGTCGGCCCCCGACCCGCACGTACGCCCCCGCTGGCACGTCTACTTCCGGGTGCCCGACGTGGACGCGGCCGCCGCCACGGCGGTCGCGGCAGGCGGTTCGGTGACCCGGCACCCGTCGAACTCGCCGCTGGGGCGGGAGGCCACCCTGCGGGACCCCGACGGCGGCCTGTTCACCGTGATCGCACCCTAGCTCGGCCCGTGAGCTCCGGCTCCGCCCGCGGCTCCGCGAACCGGCGTCCGACCGGCGTCCGGGACGGTCCGGCGGTCACCTGCTCCGGGCACGGTCCCGCGGTCCCGGCGTCCGACCGGCGTCCGACCGGCGTCCGGAACGGTCCGGCGGTGATCTGCCGCCGGGACGGTCCGGCGGCGACCGGCGTCCGGGACGGCCCCGCGGCACCGCACCGGCCGCCGCCCGGGCGGGCCGGGTCAGGCCGGGTCAGGCCGGCGGCATCATGGGCCCGCAGTCCCACTGCTGGAAGATCAGCCGGGTCTCCACCCGCGCCACCTCGCGGTGCGAGGTGAACTCGTCGAGCACCAGGCGCTGGAGGTCGGCGGCACCGGTCACCGCCACGTGGACCAGGTAGTCGTCCGGCCCGGTGAGGTGGAACAGCGACCGGGACTCGGGCAGCGCCCGGACCCGCTCCACGAACGGGCCGATCAGGTCCCGGCGGTGCGGGCGCACCTGGACCAGCAGCAGCGCCTGGAGGCCGCGGCCGAGCTTCTCCGGGTCGATCCTCAGCTGGTGACCGAGGATCACCCCGGCCCGGCGCAGCCGGGCCACCCGGTCCAGGCAGGTGGAGGGCGCGACACCCACCTCCGCCGCCAGGTCGCGGTAGGTCATCCGGGCATCGTTCTGCAACAGCCGCAGAATGTGCAGGTCGACCGGATCCAGAGGTATCGAATCGGACACCGGCCGAACATAGCACGGAGATTTTCCGCCAGGCCCCGGCGGCTGTTCACCATTCACCCATGGACACGACAGCCGCTGACACACCCCGTTCACTGGCCACCGAGGCCGTCCACGCCGGCCGTGAGGACCTCGCGGAACTCGGCCTGCACGCGCCGCCCCTGGACCTGTCCACCACCTACCCGTCGTACGACAGCCGCGCCGAGGCGGCCCGCCTGGACGAGTTCGCCGCCACCGGTGCGCAGCTCGACGGCCCGCCGGTCTACGCCCGCCTGGGCAACCCCACGGTCGAGCGCTTCGAGACGGCGCTGGCCCGGCTGGAGGGCACCGAGAGCGCGGTCGCCTTCGCCAGCGGGATGGCGGCGCTCACCGCCTGTCTGCAGGTGCGGATCGGCATGGGACTGCGCCATGTGGTGGCGGTGCGGCCGCTGTACGGGTGCAGCGATCACCTGCTCACCGCCGGGCTCCTCGGCAACGAGGTGACCTGGGTGGATCCGGCCGGCATCGCCGACGCGATCCGGCCGGACACCGGGCTGGTGATGGTGGAGAGCCCGGCGAACCCGACCCTGGCCGAGATCGATCTGCGGGCCGTCGCGCACTCCTGCGGTGAGGTGCCGCTGCTCGCGGACAACACCTTCGCCACTCCGGTGCTGCAGCGCCCCGCCGAGCAGGGTGCCCGGCTGGTGCTGCACAGTGCGACGAAGTACCTGGGCGGCCATGGCGACGTGCTCGGCGGGGTCGTCGCCTGCGACGAGGAGTTCGCGCGCCGGCTGCGCCAGGTGCGCTTCGCCACCGGCGGGGTGCTGCATCCGCTCGCCGGCTACCTGCTGCTGCGGGGTCTGGCCACCCTGCCGGTCCGGGTGAGGGCGGCCTCCGCGACCGCCGCGGAACTCGCCGCGCGGCTGGCCGCGGACCCGCGGGTCGCCCGGGTGCACTACCCGCGGATCGGTGGTGCGATGGTCGCCTTCGAGGTGGAGGGCGACCCGCACGAGGTGATCGCCGGAGTCCGCCTGATCACCCCCGCGGTGAGCCTCGGCAGCGTGGACACCCTCATCCAGCACCCGGCCTCGATCAGCCACCGCATCGTGGACGCGGGCGACCGGCACTCCGCCGGGGTCGTCGACCGGCTGCTGCGGATGTCGGTGGGCCTGGAGGACGTCGAGGACCTGTGGCGCGACCTCGACCAGGCGCTGGGTACGCCGGTCGGCCGGCGGGCCGCGGTGGACCGGGCCCACTCCGGCTGATCCGGGCCCGCCCCGGGCGGGGTGCCCGCGCGGTGCCGCGCGGGCACCCCGGCCGTCACCGGCCCGGCTGCCGCCGCAGGATGATCTCCTCCAGGTCGCCCTGCGGCACCTCGCCGCCGGGCGTGAGCTTGTCCACCGCCTCCGGCAGCGCGGCGGCCAGCCGGTCGGCGGCCTGCTCGGGGGTGACGCCCGCCTGCCGCGCGACATGGTCCAGGTTCTGGTAGGGCAGCGCCTGGGCGAGTTCCGGGCCGCTGATGGGCCGGTTCTCGCCGGTGCCCACCCAGGAACCGGCCTGCTCCCCCAGGCCGCCGTCGCGGAGTTCCTCCAGCAGGCCGTTGAGCGGGTTCGCGCCGCCGCCCGCGCCCACGGTGCCCAGGAGCGCGGCGAGCATGGTGCCCGATCCGTCCCGCTGACCACCGCCGAGCAGACCGCCGAGCAGACTTCCCAGATCGTTACCCGCCATCGCCGCGCCTTTCGGTGGATGTCCCGGCCGGGGGAACTCCGGCCGCTCACCCCCTCCAGGAACGAATCTAGCCAAACCGGCCGTGATCGGCTCGGTGGCCGACCGGTCCGCGGCCTCCGCGGGCCCCGGTTCTGCGCCGAACAGCCCAAGCCGCGCCCTCCGGGGACGGGATGTGCCGGCGTGCCGGTGGGTGAAGCGCGCACAGCGGGTACCCGGGACATCCCCGACAGTGGGGAACGGGCCCGGGGGAAGGCGGCCCGTGGTCGTTGCCGAACGGGAGCCGGTGCTGGTCCATGGGTAAGTTGGGGAAGCTGTTCTACAAAATGCTCAGCCTGCTGTTCGGAGTGCTCGGCGGCATCGTCGCGGGGGCCGTCTTCAAGCAGGTGTGGAAGGTGGTCGGCCGCGAGGAGGACGCCCCGCAGGCCACCGACGAGGAGCGGACCTGGCGGGAGGTGCTGCCCGCGGCGGCCCTGCAGGGCGCCATCTTCGCCATGGTCAAGGCGGTGGTGAACCGCGGCGGTGCGGCGGGCTTCCGCCGGGTCACCGGCACCTGGCCCGGCTGAGCCGGCCCACTGTCCCACCGGGCCCCGGGTGCCCGGGAGTCCGCGTCGCCCGGGCACGGTCCGCATCGCCCGGCGTGCCCGAGGGCACCGGACCGCCGGACCCGGGTACGGCAGTCGCAGCGCCCCGGCCGTCGCGCCGGGCCGGCCCCTCACCCCTCCTGGTCCAGGAACGCCCTCGCCTCGGGCAGCAGGGCGCGGATGTCCTGGGGCAGCAACGTGTACAGGCGGTCCATCAGCTCCGGGCTGACCGCCGCGTCGAGCACCTCGAACACCGCCACCGCCTCGCCGATCGCCCGGTCCTCGGTGGTCCCCACCCGCCACGCCACCCGTCCCGCGAAACCGGTCAGGTCGAAGCGCTCGCCGTGTTCGTGGCGCCAGGCGCGCTCCTCGGGCGAGCCCTCGTGGGCGGCGGCGACCCGTCTGAGGTGTTCCGCCACCTCCGGCGGCAGCTGCGCCGCCAGGTGGTCGGCCACCCCGTCCGGGACCCGTTCGGCGAGGGTTTCCAGCGTCGCCCGGACGGCCCGCTCGGCGGCCTGCCGATCGGGCAGCGCGGCCCGGGCCTGGACCTGCCGTACCAGTTCTTCGTAGTGCATGTGCCACACCGCCTCGGGTCGCCGGGCCGGGTCCCTGGGCCCACGGGTTCCCGCGCCGGTCCGCACCAACCTCGGCGTGCCGCGCCCCACCGGGCGGCCGCGCCCGGCGGGGCCCCGCCGCCTGCCGGGTGACAGCCCATCGGCACCGTTTCGGAGATGGTGCTTCCGGTTACCGAAGAGATGTCCGTGTCCGGCCGGCTCCGCTCGGCGGCACACGGCGGGAGCGGACTGCCCGTCCGGCCCGGCGAGCGCCGGGGGCGAGGAGGTACGGATGGACACGGTGCGGCACACCTCTCGGATCACCCTGCACGTGAACGGCGCCGCCCGGGGGCTGGAGGTCGACAACCGGGCCACCGTGCTCGACGTGCTGCGTGAGCGGCTGGACCTGACCGGCGCCAAGAAGGGGTGCGACCACGGGCAGTGCGGGGCGTGCACGGTGCTGGTCGACGGCGTGCCGATGAACAGCTGCCTGCTGCTGGCGGTGGCCCGGCACGATGCCGAGATCACCACCGTCGAGGGGCTCTCCGACGGGCAGCGGCTGCACCCGGTGCAGGAGGCGTTCTGGGAGCGGGACGCCTTCCAGTGCGGGTACTGCACCCCCGGGCAGATCTGCTCGGCCGTGGGAGCCCTGGCCGACATGGCGGCGGGCCGGCCGAGCGCGGTCACCGCGCCGGAGCACCCGCTGGGGGAACCGGTGCCGCCCGGGGAGCCGGAGATCAGGGAACGGCTGAGCGGGAACATCTGCCGGTGCGGCGCCTACCCCAACATCCTGCGCGCGGTGGTCGACGCCGCCGCCTCGGGGCCGGCCGCCGCGTTCGCCGGGCAGCCGGGAGCGACCCGGTGAGGTCCTTCCGGTACGAGCGGCCCGCCGACGCGCGGGCGGCGGTCGCCGCCCTCGGCCCCCGGGGAAGCGCCCGCTACCTGGCCGGGGGCACCAACCTCGTCGACCTGATGAAGCTCGGCGTGGAACGCCCCGAACTGCTCGTGGACGTGAGCCGGCTGCCGCACGGCTCGGTGGAGCCGACCGCCGCCCGCGGACTGCTCATCGGCGCGGGCGTGCGCAACAGCGACCTGGCCGCCGACCCCGCGGTGCGCGACCGCTATCCGATGCTGTCCCAGGCACTGCTGTCCGGCGCCTCCGCCCAGTTGCGCAACGCGGCGACCATCGGCGGCAACCTGCTCCAGCGCACCCGCTGCCTGTACTTCCAGGACGTCGGCAAGCCGTGCAACAAGCGCCTCCCCGGCTCGGGCTGCCCGGCCCGGGAGGGGGTGCACCGCGATCTGGCGGTGCTCGGCGCCTCCGAGCACTGCGTGGCCACCCATCCGTCGGACATGGCCGTCGCGCTCGCCGCGCTCGACGCCGAGGTGCACGTGCTGGGCGCGGCCGGGGCACGGACGGTGCCGGTCGACCGGCTGTACCGGCTGCCCGGTGACCGGCCGGACCGGGAGACCGTGCTGGAGCACGGCGACCTGATCACCCACGTCGAGCTGGGCGAGGTGCCGGAGGCCCGCCGCTCCGCGTACCGGAAGGTCCGGGACCGTGCCTCCTACTCCTTCGCGCTGGTCTCGGTCGCCGCGGCGCTGGAGGTGTCCGAGGGCCGGGTCCAGCGGGTGCGGCTGGCCTTCGGCGGGGTGGCGCCCAAACCCTGGCGCGCCCGGCTCGCCGAGCAGCGGCTGCTCGGCGAGCCGGCCGGGGAGCAGGCGTTCGCGGCCGCGCTCGACGCCGAGCTCGCCCCCGCCGAGCCGCTGCGCGACAACGCGTTCAAGATCCCCATGCTGCGTCATGTGGCGGTACGCACGCTGGCCGGGCTCGCCGCGGCCGGCAGCGCACCGCGCGGGGCGGGCCGATGACCTCGCCCGGCGGACTCGGCGCGCCGGTGGCCCGGCTGGAGGGGCGCGAGAAGGTCACCGGCACCGCCCGGTACGCGGCCGAGCACCCGGTCGACGGCTGCGCGTACGCGTGGCCGGTGCCGGCGACGGTGGCCAGGGGCAGCATCACCGGCATCGACTGTGCGGCGGCCCTCGCCGAACCGGGGGCGCTGGCGGTCCTCACCCATGAGAACGCCCCGCGGCTGGGTGACGCGGACGACGCGACCCTGCTGGTGCTGCAGTCGCCGCTGGTCGCCCACCGCGGCCAGTACGTCGCCCTGGCGGTGGCGGACTCCTGGGAGGCGGCGCGGGCGGCGGCCGCCGCGGTCCGGGTGGAGTACGCGCCCGAACCGCACGACGTGGAACCGAGCGCCACCCATCCGGGCCTGTACGCGCCGGAGACGGTGAACGGGAACTTCCCCGCCGACCGGGTGCGCGGCGACTTCGACGCCGCGTACGCCGCCGCGCCGGTGAGGACCGACGCCGTCTACCGCATTCCGGCGCTGCACAACCATCCGATGGAGCCGCACGCCGCCACGGCGGTGTGGATCGGCGACCGGCTGCGGGCATACGACTCCAGCCAGGGGGCGACGAAGGTCCGGCAGACCCTGGCGGCGCTGTTCGGTCTCGCCGAGGAGCAGGTCACGGTGGTCTCCGAGCACGTCGGCGGCGGTTTCGGCTCGAAGGGCACCCCACGGCCGCACGTGGTGCTCGCCGCGATGGCGGCGCGCCACACCGGACATCCGGTCAAGATCGCGCTGCCGCGTCCGCAGCTGGCCGCCGTGGTGGGCCACCGGGCCGCGACCGAACAGCGGGTGCGGCTGGGGGCGGACACCGACGGCCGCATCCAGGCGCTGTGCCACGAGGTGTTCACCTACAGCTCGCGGATCAAGGAGTTCACCGAGCAGGCCGGCACCCCGGCCCGGACGATGTACGCGGGGGCGAACAGCACCACCACCCACCGGCTCACCCGGCTCGACGTGCCGACCCCCTCCTGGCTCCGGGCCCCGGGCGAGTGTTCGGGCATGTTCGCGCTGGAGTCCGCCATGGACGAACTGGCCATCGCCTGCGCCCTGGACCCGGTCGAGCTGCGGCTGCGCAACGACACCCCGACCGAGCCGGACTCCGGGCGCCCGTTCAGCAGTCGCGGGCTGGCCGAGTGCCTGCGCGAGGGGTCCCGCCGGTTCGGCTGGGCGGAGCGCGACCCGCGGCCGGGCAGCCGGCCCGAGGGCCGTTGGCTGATCGGCACCGGGATGGCCGCGTCCGGCTACCCGGCGGAGGTGGGCCCGGCCCGGGCGGAGGCGTCGGCCGAGGCCTCGGGCCACTACCGGGTGCGGATCAACGCCACGGACATCGGCACCGGCGCCCGTACGGTGCTGGCGCAGATCGCCGCCGACGCGCTGTCGGTGCCGGTGGACCGGGTGGCCGTCGAGATCGGGAACAGCGATCTGCCGCGGGCTCCGCTGGCCGGCGGCTCCTCCGGCACCGCGTCCTGGGGCTGGGCGGTGCACAAGGCGGGCCGTGCGCTGGCCCGGGAGCTGGCCGAGCACACCGGGCCGCTGCCGGAGTCCGGGCTGTCGGTGCGGGTCGACACCACCGACGATGTGGCGGCCATGTCGGAGGAGTTCGCCCGCCGGGCGTTCGGCGCCCAGTTCGCCGAGGTCGCGGTCGACATGGACAGCGGCGAGACGCGGGTGCGGCGGCTGCTGGGGGTGTTCGCGGTCGGCCGGGTGCTCAACGCCCGCACCGGGCGGTCCCAGTTGATCGGCGGGATGACCATGGGGCTGTCGATGGCGCTGCTGGAGCACAGCACCATGGACCCGCGCTTCGGCGACCACGCCGAGCGCGACCTGGCGGCGTACCACGTCGCCGTGCACGCCGACGTACCGGACGTGCGGGCGTACTGGATCGCGGAGGACGACGCCCGGCTCAACCCCATGGGTGCCAAGGGCATCGGGGAGATCGGCATCGTGGGTACCGCCGCGGCGGTGGCCAACGCCGTGCACCACGCGACCGGGGTCCGGGTCCGCACCCTGCCGGTCCGTCCGGAGGACCTGCTGCCCGGGCTCGGTGAGTGGCAGGCCGCCGGCGGCTGAGGGCACCGCGGGCGGCGTCCTCCCCCGGCCGGTCCCGGCTTCGTCGCGGACCGGCCGGTTCTGCGTTTTGATGGAGCATGGCCCCTCGTCCGCCCGAGCCCGCAGCCGAGCCGGGGCTGCCCCGGCTGGCGCCGATGCTGGCCACCCCGGGACCGCTGCCGCCGCCCGGCCGGACCGGCACGGCCGACTGGGCGTACGAGGTGAAGTGGGACGGGGCGCGAGCCCTGGTGGAGCTACCCGGCGACGGCGGGGTGCGGCTGGTGAGCCGCACCGGGCGGCTGGTCACCGCCGCCTACCCGGAACTCGCCGGGATCGGCCCGCCGGGCCTGTCCGCCGTGCTGGACGGGGAGATCGTCGTCCTCGACGAGGCCGGCCGGCCCGACTTCGGGCGGATGCAGCAGCGGATGGGGCTGACCCGTCCGGCCGCGGTCCGGGCCGCCGTGCGCGCCCACCCGGTCACCCTGATGCTCTTCGACGTCCTGCACCTGGCGGGCCGCTCCACCCTGGAACTGCCCTACGCCGAGCGGCGGCGGCTGCTGGAGGCGCTGCCGGTCACCGGGCCGCGGGTGGCCGTTCCCCCCTACTGGCCGCCGGGCGAGGGGCCGGCCGCCCTGGCGTGGACCCGGGAGCACGGGCTGGAGGGGGTGGTCGCCAAACGCGTCAGCTCGGCCTACGAGCCCGGCCGGCGCACCCGCGACTGGATCAAGACCAAGCATGTGCGCACCCTCGACGTGCGGATCGGCGGCTGGGTCGCGAAGCCGCCCGGCACCACCGCCGTCCGCTCGCTGCTGGTGGGGGTGGAGACCGCCGGCGGCCTCGCCTTCGCCGGCTCGGTGGGAACCGGCTTCTCGTACGCGGAGAGCCGCCGGCTGGCCGGACTGCTCCGGCCGCTGGAGGTGGCCGCGCCCCCGTTCGCCGACGGCGGGGCGGTCGGGACCGGGTATCCGCCCCGCTGGGTGCGGCCCGAGCTGAGCGGCGAGGTGGAGTACCTGGAGTGGACCCGCGGCGGGCGGCTGCGGGCGCCGGTGTGGCGGGGGTTGCGCGGCCCGCCCGACGTCGTCCCGTACTGACGCCCCGTCCGGCCGCAAGGGTGTTCTTTGCCACGATGCGTGCCTCTTGGTCACCCCGCCCCACGGCCGCGCCGGGCCTCGTGTGAGAGTGGTTCCAGCAGGAGTGGACCGAGGGCAGGAGCCTCGCATGCAGAGCCGTACCGCGTTGGTCGAGGATCTGATGGAACGGTTCCCGCACGTGCCGCGGGAAGCCGTGATCAAGGAGGACTTGCTGCGGGGCGGCATCGCCTTCGACGAGTCCGCGCTCAGCGGCAACGAGGGCGGGGACGTCAAGCCGAAGTCGTACTTCATCTTCTCCTTCGACCACCGGACCCTGCCCGAGCTGGGCGCCGCCGCGCTGCGCCGGCCGCCGGAGGAGATCGTGCTGACCGGCGGCCCGTACGGGCTGCGCCGCACCGTGGTGTCGGTCCGGGTCAACCCGGGGTCGCCGTACCGGGTGGCCGCCGGTGACGACGGCGTGCTGGGCCTGTACCTGGACGGCGCGCGGATCTCGGACGTGGGGCTCCCGCCGATGCCGGACTACTACCGGCACACCCTGGCGAACGGCAAGTCGGTGATGGAGGTGGCGCCGACCATCCAGTGGGGTTACCTCGTCTACCTGACGGTCTTCCGGGTCTGCCAGTACTTCGGCGCCAAGGAGGAGTGCCAGTACTGCGACATCAACCACAACTGGCGCCAGCACAAGGCGGCGGGCCGCCCGTACACCGGGGTGAAGCCGGTCGAGGAGGTCCTGGAGGCGCTGGAGATCATCGACCGGTACGACACCGCCCGGGCCTCGACCGCCTACACCCTCACCGGCGGCGCGGTCACCTCGCACATCGGCGGCAAGGACGAGGCCGACTTCTACGGCCAGTACGCCAAGGCCATCGAGGAGCGGTTCCCCGGCCGCTGGATCGGCAAGGTGGTCGCGCAGGCCCTGCCCAAGGCGGACGTGCAGCGCTTCCACGACTACGGGGTGCGGATCTACCACCCCAACTACGAGGTGTGGGACCCGTACCTGTTCGAGCGCTACTGCCCGGGCAAGGAGCGCTACGTGGGCCGCGACGAGTGGCACCGCCGCATCCTGGACTCCGCCGAGGTGTTCGGGCCGCGCAACGTCATCCCCAACTTCGTGGCGGGCGTGGAGATGGCCGAGCCGTTCGGGTTCACCACGGTGGACGAGGCGATCGACTCCACGGTCGAGGGCCTGCGGTTCTTCATGTCACGCGGCATCACGCCGCGCTTCACCACCTGGTGCCCGGAGCCCACCACTCCGCTGGGCAAGGCGAACCCCCAGGGCGCGCCGCTGGAGTACCACGTGCGGCTCCTGGAGGCGTACCGCGCCACCATGGAGGAGAACGGGCTCACCTCGCCCCCCGGTTACGGTCCGGCGGGCCCGGGCCGGGCGGTGTTCTCGGTGAGTTCGTTCATGGACAGCCTGCCGGCGGCGGAGGACGCCCCGGAGGCGGCCGCGCCGGTGGGCTGACCCGGCACGGCACCCGGACGGAACCGGCGCCCCTTCCCCCGGCCGGGGGAAGGGGCGCACCGGTGTGCCCGGCGGACGTCCCCTACGGCGCGGCCGGTCAGCCGCGCCGTACCAGCCGGTCCGCGCAGCGGGCGGCGAACACCAGCAGCCCCGCGGTCAGCACGGACGCGACCAGGAGCACCGGGAGGACGGCGCCGGCGCCGTGGCCGGGCGCGTCCCGGAGCACCAGGGTGAGGCCGCCGACCGACAGCAGCGGACCGGCCGCGTACCAGAAGGCGAAGAGGAACGGGCCGGGCGAACCGGCGGGCGTCGCCACCCCGGCGAACAGCAGGTCGGTACGGGCCGGCCCGCGGCAGGCGCCGACCAGCGCGGCGGCGGCGAACGGCGGCGCGCACAGCGGCATCAGCAGCAGCGCCCACGGCGCGCCGGCCAGCGCGTAGGGCAGCGCCGCGAGCACCGCCAGCAGCGCCCCGAGCACTGCCGGGAGCACCGCGTGGTGCAGCATCACGGTGCGCAGCCGCCGCGGGGACCAGGCCGACCGCCGGACGTCGTCGGTCTCCAGCCGGGCCGGCTCGGCGAGCCCCGCCACCGCGACGTACCCCAGGGCCAGGGCCGCCACCAGCAGCGGGGTGCGCAGACCGTCACCGGTCCGGGCCGCCGCGCCGCCCAGCGCGGCGGCGCCCGCCACCGCGGTGGCCGCGGTGCCGAGCCGTCCGGGCGACCGGAGCAGGGCGACCGCGTCGCGCCACGGCACGGCGAACCGCGGGTGGCGGGGCGGCCGGATCCGCGGCCGGCGGAGGGTGCCGGCGCCGGACGCCTCGGTCACCGCCAGCCGCGCGGTACGCAGCTCCAGGGTCGCCACGCCGTTGCGCACCGCGGAGACCGTGGCGGCCCGGCGGCGCAGCTGCGCGTTGGACACCAGCGCCGCACCGCGGTGGGCGGGCACCAGCGCGACGGCCGTCACCGCCGTCAGGGCGAGGGCGGCGACCGGCCACCCCGGGGCGTTCCCGCCGGTGGCCGCCAGGACGGGCTGTGCGGCCCAGCCCCAGGGGCCGGACCAGAGAACCGCGGTCTCCAGTGCCGCGCTGCGGTGCCCGGTGGCCGCGAGCACGGTCCACCCGGCCGGCATCAGGAGCAGGACACCGGCCCGGAAGGTGAGCCCGCGCACCCGGTCGGCCGACCGGGGGTGGTGTTGCACCACCAGGGCCAGGACGGTCGCCAGCAGCGGCAGGCACACGGCGGCGGGCAGCAGCGAGAGCAGCCCCCGGCCGAACGGCGCCAGGTCGGTGACGTGCAGGACGACGGCGGACACGGCGGCCCCGAGCAGCCCGGCGAGCACCGCGACCGCGGCCGAGCGCCACAGCCGGGGGCGGAGCACGGCCTCGCGGCGCACCGGCTGGGCGAGCAGCCAGCCGACGGTGGGCGCGGAGACCACCACCGGGCCGCGCCACAGCGCGTCCCGGGCCGCGAGCAGCGCCAGGGCCAGGGTCAGCAGCGCGAAGGCGGGCGGCAGTGCGTGCCGGATGTCGGCGCCCAGACTCCCGTGTTCGGCGCCCAGGCTCAGTTTCCGCAGGACCAGGTGGCTGTAGCCGGCGCCGTAGCCGATCAGGGCGAGGACCACGGTGTAGCCGAGGACAGCGAGGTCGCGGCCGCGGCGGCGCCGGTGGGCGCGGCGCTTGTCGCGCAGCCGGCGCAGGGTCTCGGCGGTGCGGTCGTCGTCCTCCGGGTGCCACTCCCCCGGCGGGTCCGCGGTGTCCGCCGGGTCCGCGACCGCCGTGCGGTGCGCGGAGGTCGCCGGGCCGGGCTCGTGGTGCCGGGCGCCGCCGGGCGGGTGGCCCAGGGCGGCTTCGGGTGTCGTCCGTATCGGGCCGGTCTCCTCCGTCATGCGCGCCGGCCCAGCTGCGCCAGTACCTCGGCCGGGGTGCCGTCGGCGATCACCCGGCCCTCCTCGAGGGCGACCATCCGGTCCGCCACCGCCTCGGCGAGTTCCGCCTGGTGGGTGGCGAGGAGCACGGCGACACCGTCCGCCTTCTCGGCGAGCAGCAGTTCGGCCAGCCGCCGGCGCGCGTCGGGGTCCAGCCGCTGTTCCGGTTCGTCGAGGACGAGCAGGTCCCGAGGCCGGACCAGGGCGGCGGCCAGCAGCAGCGACTGCAACTGCCCGGAGGACAGCGACAGCGGCAGCGCGTCGGCGTGGTCGGTCAGTCTGCGGTCGGCCAGCACGTGGTCGATCCAGTCGTCCGGGTCGGCCACCGCGTGCGCGACGGCGACGAGTTCCAGGTGCTCCCGGACGGTCAGGTCGGGGTAGCACGCGGCCATGTCGCCGACCACGGCGACCGAGGCCCGCACCGCGGGGTCGTCCTCGCTGATCGGGCGCCCGGCGAACAGCGCCTCGCCGCCGGTCGGGGTGTCCCGGCCGGCGGCGATCCGCAGCAGGGTGGACTTGCCCGACCCGTTGTGGCCGAACAGCGCGGTGCAGTTGCCGCGGTGCACATCGAGGTCGAGGGGGTGCAGCGCCTGCCGCTCACCGTAGCTGCGGCTGACTCCCCGCAGACGCAGCAGGGCGCCCCCGCCCGGCTCCACCGTCATTCTCCGAAACCCCCTGGTCGTCCTGGTCGGTCGGGCTGTCGTCGGTCGAACCCGGTCGGTCGTTCCGGGATCTTCCCGGAACGACCCTAACCAGCACCGCCGCCCGGGTTTCCACCGGTGGCGGCGGTCGTCACGCCAGGGCGCGGCGGAGGGCGGCCCGGGCCGGCAGCAGGCTCGCGGCCAGCGCGAGCGCGAAGGTGCCGGCGACCGCGGCGAGGACGGGTGTCCACGGGACGACGAGGTCGACCGGGACCCCGAGGCTCGCGCTGAGGCCGGCCCGGATGCCCAGCAGCGAGGGCAGGGCGACGAGCCCGCCGAGGGCCGTGCCCAGGGCCACCACGATCGTGGTCTCCCCGGCGACGGTCCACAGCACCTGACGGTCCGTCGCGCCGGACAGCCGCAGTACCCGGAAGTCGGGCACCCGGTCGGCGGTGGCCATCAGCAGGGTGTTGCCGACGGCGACACCGGTGTACCCGGCGGACAGGCCGACCAGCAGCAGGGTGAACACCCACACCAGGCGGTCCTCCTCGGCGTCGGCGCGGCCCGCGTGGGACGCGACGCTGATCTCCCGGGCGCCGAGGGCGGCCGGCAGGTCGGCGGGCGCGGCACCGGTGCGGTGCACGACCTCGGTGAGCGCGGACGGGTCGTGGGCGCGGACGGCGGCGCGGGTGAGCAGCACACCGTAGGGGGCCGAGGCGTCGGTGAGGACGGCCACGACGCGCAGCCGGGCGGTCCGGCCGTCCTCGAAGGTGAGGTCGACGGTGCCGCCCACGGTGCCGTCCAGGGTGGTCAGCACGGACCGGGACACGGCCATGGTGTCCGCGGCGCGCAGCGCGGACAGGGACCCGGAGACCACCTCCAGCCGGTGGTGGACGGCGGTGAACGACTCCGGTTCGACCCCGGCGCCCTCGATCGCGACCCGGTCCCGGCCCCCGTGCACGGTCGTCGGCAGCACGGGGGAACCGTCGACCGCGTCGGCGGCGGCGTCCGACAGGCCGGGGGTGCCGTCGGCGATCACGGCGGCCTCGGCGCGCACCGAGGCGGTGTCCCGGGCGGTGTGGCTGTGTGCCGAGGTCTGGGTGTTCCCGGTGATCAGGACCACGAAGGCGATGGTGGCCAGGACGGGGGCGGTGGTGGACGCGGTGCGCCGGACGGCGGTCAGCATGGTTTCCCGGACCAGCGTGCCGGTGGCGCCGCCCCACCGGGTCAGCGGGCGGGTGGCGGCCCGGACCACCGGCGGCAGGATGCCGGGTACCAGCAGCGTCACCCCGGTGATCAGCCCGACCGCGGTGGCCAGGGCGAGGGTCACCAGGTCGGCGGGGTCGGCGAAGACCGCGGCCAGGCAGGCGGCGCCGCCCAGGGCGGTGAAGGCGCACCCGGTGAGCAGGCGGGCGCGGCTCATCGGGCGGTCGTCGGCCTCGGCCTCCCGCAGGGCGTCCAGCGGGCCGGTCCGCGCGGCGCGCCGGGAGGCGGAGCGGACGGCGGCGACCGCCGCGCCGAGCCCGGTGGCGAAGGCCGCGGCCAGTACCCACGGCCGCGGGTCGACCACGAAGCCCGCCGGCAGGAAGCCGGTGTCCGCCAGTAGTCCGGCGAGCGCGGGTGCCAGTACCGCGCCCAGCGGTACCCCGGCGCCGGCGCCGGCCGCCCCGACCACGAGCGCCTCGGCCAGCAGCATGCGGCGCACCTGCCCGGGGGTGGCGCCGACGGCGCGCAGCAGGCCCAGCTCGCGGCGGCGCCGGCTGACGGTGAAGGCGAAGGTGGAGGCGACCACGAAGAGCGTGACGAAGGCGGAGAGCACCGCCATGGCGGTGAGCACCTGCCCGCCGATCCAGCGGGTTCTGGCGTCCTGGGCGGGCGCCAGCTTGCGCCGTTCACCGCCGGTGAGCGCCCGGCCGGTGCCGTCGGTGGCGCGGGCGGCGGCCGCCGCCACCGCCGCGTGGTCGGCGCCGCGTTCGGTGAGCAGACCGATGGTCCGGACGCCACCGGAGAGTTCCGCGGCCCGCGCGTCGGTGAGGTAGTAGCCGGGGCCGTCCACGGTGCCGGAGACGGTGAAGGGGGCCGGGCCGCGCGCGGTGAGCAGGGTGACGCGGTCGCCGGGGCGGGGGCCCAGGGCGCGGTCGAGGGCGACCTCGCCGGGGGCGCGCGGCGGCCGGCCCGCGGTGAGCCGGTACGGGCCGAGGGCGGCGCTGGACCAGCCGTGGCCCTGCCGTTCACCCTTCGCCTGGCGGTCGACGGGGGCAGTGCCGACCACGGCCTGGGCGTAGAAGGACCGGTCGGGCACGGCCCGGCGCACCCCGGGGACGGCGGCGAGGCGACGGGTGAGTTCGGCGGTGCGGGCCGATGACCACGGGGCCCGCTCCTGGAACCCGCCGGGTTGGTCGCGGCCCTGGGTGCTCTGCACGACGACCGGGGCCCCGGCGTACCGGGCGGGCACTCCGACCCCGTCGGAGAAGAGGATCAGGGCGCTCATGGTGAGGATGGCGACGCCCAGGCACAGGGAGAGGAAGGAGCCGGCGAGCGCGGTGCGGCGCTCCTTCACGGTGGCGAGGGCGATCATGCCGGCCCCTCCGGGGCGGTCGTGCGGGCGGCGATGACGGCGGCCGGGGTGCGGCCGGTGATCTCGTCGGCGATCCGGCCGTCGGCGAGGACCAGCACCCGGTCCGCCCAGGCGGCGGCCGCCGGGTCGTGCGTCACCATGACCACGGTCTGCCGGTGCTCGTCGACCAGTTCGCGCAGCAGGGTCAGCACGGTACGGGAAGCGGCGCTGTCCAGGGCGCCGGTGGGTTCGTCGGCGAAGAGCACGGCGGGCCGGGTGATCAGGGCGCGGGCGATGGCCACGCGCTGCTGCTGGCCGCCGGAGAGCCCGCCGGGGCGGTGGCCGGCCCGGTCGGCGAGGCCGACCGCGGCCAGCGCGGCGCGGACGGCGCCGGGTTCGGGGCGGCGTCCGGCCAGCCGCAGCGGCAGGGCGACGTTCTGTTCCGCGGTGAGGGCGGTGACCAGGTTCAGGGATTGGAAGACGAAGCCGACGTGCTCGCGGCGGAGCAGGGTCAGGGCGGTCTCGTCGAGGTTCGCGGTCGAGGTGCCGGCGATGACGACGCGTCCCTCGGTGGGGCGGTCGATGCCGGCGGCGCAGTGCAGCAGGGTGGACTTGCCGGAGCCGGAGGGGCCCATGACGGCGGTCATGGTGGCGGCGGCGAAGTCGAGGGTGATGTGGTCCAGTGCGGTCACGGCGCGCTCTCCGCTCCCGTACCGCTTGCTGACGGCGTGCAGTCGCACCGGGTGGGCGTGGTCCGCCGCCGGTGCCGGGGTTGCTGTGGGCATGGCGTGCAGTCAACCGGCGGGCGGCGCGCGGCACATGGGCGGCAGCGCTAGTCCGCATACTCCACCTGGCACTACTGTTCCCGGCCCGGTGGGCGGATACGTTCGGCGGATGCTTCCTCGTACCGCTGCGGAGGCGCTGGCCGCCCGCCCGCTGCGCTTCCTGCGTTCCTCCTGGCCGTGGCGGTCACTGGCCTATCTGCTGGCGGGCGGTGTGCCCGGGGTGGCGGCCGGGCTGGCGGGGGCCGGTCTGGTGGCCGCCTGGCCGCGGCTCGGCCCGGTCGCGGCGATGGTGTGCGGGCTGCTGCTGCTCGCCTGTGTCACCGCGCTCGCGGGGGCGGTCGAGCACCGGCGGCTGCGGTGGACCATGCCGGAGGCCAGGCCGGCGCGGTCCGGCCTGCGGGAGCCGGCCGGCTGGCGCGCGATGGGGTACGGGGCGCTGTCGGTCCTGGCGCTGGGCTGGCTGGATCTGGGGGTGGTGCTGGTCGCGCTGGGGGTCCCTGGGGTGCTGATGTCGGGGCCGTGGCAGCCGGGGGCCGAGCCCTGGGCGGTGGTCGGCGGACCGCTGGCCGGACTGCTGCTGCTCCCGGTGGCGGCGTACCCGATCGCCGCCTGGGCCGGTGCGCGGTCGGCGGTGGCGCTGGCCGTACTGGCGCCGGGCGAACGGGAGTTGCGGGAGGTGC
This sequence comes from Streptomyces sp. NPDC018031, assembly GCF_044327625.1. NCBI lineage: Bacteria > Bacillati > Actinomycetota > Actinomycetes > Kitasatosporales > Streptomycetaceae > Streptomyces > Streptomyces sp. NPDC018031. Next base: position 223,537 of record NZ_JBIRFT010000009.1, on the reverse strand, counting down.
GGCGGTCGCGGGCCCGGCTGGTGGACGCGTTCGACGCCGAGCGGCGGCGCATCGAGCGGGATCTGCACGACGGGGCGCAGGCGCGGCTGGTCGCCCTCACCATGAAACTGGGGCTGGCCGGCCTGGACCTGCCGGCCGGGTCGCCGGCGGCCCGGGAGGTCGCCGCGGCGCACCGGATGGCGAAGGAGGCGCTGGCGGAGCTGCGGGAGGTGATCCACGGGATCCATCCGCAGGTGCTCACCGAGCGGGGGCTGGCCGCGGCGGTGCGGGACGTGGCGGGGCGGTCGCCGGTGCCGGTGGAGCCGGACGTGGACCTGCCGCACCGGCTGCCCGGGGCGGTCGAGGTGGCCGCGTACTTCGCGGTGTGCGAGGCGCTGGCCAACACGGCCCGGCACAGCGGGGCGCGGTCGGGCCGGGTGGTGGGGCGGCTGCGCGACGCGGTGCTGGTGGTGGAGGTGTCGGACGACGGGCGCGGGGGCGCGGATCCGGCGGCCGGTTCGGGGCTGACCGGGCTGGCCGACCGGATCGCGGCGGTGAACGGCAGAATGCTGCTGTCCAGCCCGGCCGGCGGGCCGACCCTGCTGCGAGTGGAGATTCCGTGCGACGGCTGAGTGTGGTGATCGCCGAGGACGCGGTGCTGCTGCGGGAGGGGCTGGTCGGCCTGCTGGAGCGCTTCGGGCACACGGTCCCGGCGGCGGTGGGTGACGGTCCGTCGCTGGTGGCCGCCGCGGTGCGGCACCGGCCCGACGTGGTGATCGCCGATGTGCGGATGCCGCCGGGGTTCACCGACGAGGGGCTGCGCGCGGTACGTGAACTGCAGCGGCTGCGGCCGGCACAGGCGGTGGTGGTGCTCAGCCAGTACATCGAGCAGACCTTCGCCGAGGAGCTGCTCGCGGGGCGGGGCGGCGCGGGCACCGGGTATCTGCTGAAGGACCGGGTCGGGGACGTGGCCGAGTTCATGACCTCGGTGGGCCGGGTGGCGGACGGCGGCATGGTGGTGGATCCGGAGGTGGTGCGGCAGTTGCTGGCCCGGCGCCGCGATCCGCTCGGCCGGCTGACGCCCCGGGAGCGGGAGGTGCTGGGGCTGATGGCCGAGGGCCGCTCCAACGCGGCGGTGGCCCGTGCGCTGGTGGTGACGGAGGCGGCGGTGGCCAAGCACATCGCGAGCATCCTGCAGAAGCTGGATCTGCCGCCCGCGCCGGACGACCACCGCCGGGTGCGGGCGGTGCTGGCCTATCTGGGTGCCTGAGCGCCCGCTCCGGGGCTGGTCAGGCGCCCCGCGGCCGCCGCTCCGGCCCGGTGCGACCGGTTCTGCGGCCGGACGCCGCCATCCGGGTGGTGTGCCGGCCGGACGTCTTCCCGCGGGGTGCGCCTGGGCGGACGCTGGCGGCGACACGAGGAGGTCATCATGTCCAGCTCCGTGAAATCCCTCATCCGCGCGGGCCGTCTCGGGGCCGTGCTGACGGCTCTGGCGCTTCCCGCGGCTCTGGCGCTTCCCGCGGCGCTGGCCGCGGCGCCGGTCCTCGCGGAGGGCCGGCCCTCGGCGCGGACGTCGGCCGCCGTGAACTGCTTCGTCAACGGCGTGCGTCAGCCGGGCCCGGAGATCGTCGGCACGGCCGGCGGCGACGACATCGCCTGTGACGTGCTGGATCCGGGGGACGTCATCCACGGGCTCGGCGGCGACGACACCATCCGGGTCACCGACAACAACCACGGCGTCGTCAACGGCGAAGGCGGTGTGGACGACATCTTCCTGCCCACCAACCGCGGCCTGGTGCAGGGCGGTGCCGGCAACGACACCATCCAGGTCAATACCAACACCGGCCCGAACGGCGGCGCGCAGGGCCACGTGAGGGGCGGCGACGGCGACGACAACATCACCGTGCGGGACAACTTCGGCCTGGTCGAGGGGAACGCGGGCTTCGACACCTGCTCCGTGACCACCGGGAACCTGCCGCTGTGTGAGGCCTAGGTCTTCTGCCCGGTGGGTGCGCGACCGCCCGTCAAGCGGTCTCTGCCCGCTCGCCCTTCCCCCCTCGGGCGGTGGCGATATCCGACGCCCCCCGCTAGGCTCCGTGGTGCTCACGCGAGAGCCACAGAGCACTGGCGACGTGTCCGATGGGGGACAGTGCTCCGATCTCGACAAGCAGTGAGCACCATGAGTCTCCAATCGTCGCGGAGCCTCAGCAGGCCATCGCAAGCGGTGGTCGAGCTGAGGCTGCCCGCCGACTGGTCGACCACCTTCGTGAAGGGATCGACTGGTGAGGCTGACTTCCCCCGTTCAGGTGCTTCTCGCGCTCCTCTCGTTCGTGTCGTCGCTGCTGGTGGCAGTGGTGGCGGGGGTACTCGCGCATGAGGCCGGGGCCCCGGTGGCCGGTGCGGTGCTGTACGGCGGCGGCGCGTTCATCGGCTGGATGACACTCTCCGTCAATGTGCTGACGGCTCTCGGCCTGCTCGGGCATCACGGCCGTCCCGGCGAGTGAGGGCCGAGGACGAAGTGACGGGCGGGTGGCGCCGGTCTGGTCGGCGAGCGGCCCCCGGGGCGTGCGGACGGACGGCGGGATGCCGGGGCGGTCATGGCCCGAACCACCCGGCCACGTCGACCCGCAGCCCGGTCACCGGGGCCATGGTCCGCAGGTCCGACTCCAGCTCGCGGAGCCGCTCGGCGCCGAGGGTCCGGGCCCACTCGGCCCGCAACTCCTCGAAGACCTCGGCCGAACGTCTCAGCGCGTCGATGCCGTGCGGGGTGAGCCGGAGGACCTTGCGGCGCGCGTCGGCCGGGTCGGCGGCCCGTTCCGCGTAGCCCAGCGCCAGTAGCCGGTCGGCGGTCTTGCCCGCCGCCTGCTTGGAGACCCCGAGCCGCCGCCCCAGTTCGCTGGCGGTGGCCCCGCCGGCACCGATGGCCTGCATGGCGAAGCCATGGGCGGGCCGCAGCCCGGGGTGCCCCTGGCGGGCCAGTTCGGCGTGCAGCCGATCGATCAGCGCGCGGAATCCGCCGAACAGCAGCAGGGGCAGCTCGAACCCGGGGGCGTCCGCGCCGGGATCCGAAGCGGCGCCCGGCCGGGCTCGGTCCCGGCCGGTCCCGGGACGCGATGCGTCAGCGTCAGCCATTGCGAAACCCGACAACCTGGTTTACTTTTTCGACAACCACGTTGTCCATTCTACCGGCCAGGGCCGCGGCCGCGGTGCCGCGACGCCCGCATGCCCGGACGACCCACCACCCCACCCCACCGGGAGCCCCGCCATGCATTCCCCCGTCTTCGCCGACCACACCCCCGACTCCGCGCCGCCCGCCGCCCGGAGCACGATGGAGGCGACCGCCCGCCGCATGGGATACCTGCCCGCGGCGGTGGCACGCCTCGCCACCTCCCCGCACCTGCTGAAGGGCTTCCTCACCCTCAGTGCGACATTCGAGGACACCACGCTGGACCCGCTGGCCCGCGAGGTGGTGATCCTCACCATGGCGACCGGCAACGAGTGCCACATCTGCGTGGCGATGCACACCGCCAAGCTCCGCGCACTCGACGCCGATCCGGAACTGGTCTCCGCCCTGCGCGAGCGGCGCGCCCTGCCGGACGAACGGCTGGAGGCCGTACGGCAGTTCACCCTGCGGGTGCTGGCGACCGCGGGCGCGGTGCCGGACGAGGAACTGCACGCCTTCCTGGACCGGGGCCACACCCCGCAGCAGGCCCTGGAGGTGGTGCTGGGCATCGGCACCTACACCCTGTCCACCCTGGCCAACCGGCTGACCCGGGCACCCTTGGACGAGCAGCTGAAGTGCCATGCGTGAGGAGCGCCGGTGCCGCCGCTCCGCCGGCGCGCCGGCGGTCCGCGCCCGGGGTGCCCGGGGCCGGCCCGCGCCCCGCCCCCGGGCCGCCGGGCGGCTCCGGTCTCCGCGTCAGTGACCGACCGCCGGCCCCGGCCGCAGCGCCTCGGCCAGAGCCACCTCGGTGTCCCCGGTCGCGCCGCGCAGGAAGGCGCTCTCGTACGCGCGGTCCCCGGCCGTCGCCCGCGCCGACCGCTCCAACTCCTCCCGCACCGCTCGCAGTTGCGGAGTGCCGCGCTGCGGGTGCCCGACGGTGGCCCAGTGCGCCAGCCCGATCCCGTACACCAGCGCCGCGCGCTCCCCGTCGCCCTGCGCGGCGAGGGCGGCGGCCAGCACGTCCAGACCCAGCGCGATCCCGAAGCTGTCCCGCATCTCCCGCTTGCCGATGAGCATGGCCCGGGCGTGGTCGGCCGCGTCCCAGGGGCGGCCGGTGGACAGCGCGATCAGCGCGAGCTGGTGGTCGATGTACGCCCGGGTCCAGCACTCGCCGCGCGCCACGCAGCCCGCGCGCAGCCGTTCCGCCTCCGCACGGGCCTCGGCCGGCTTGCCGAGCGCGGTGAGGGCGAAGACGGCGACCAGGTGGCAGCGCAGCCGGGAGGCGGAGTCGAAGGGCCCGCCGGGCAGTTCGGTCAGCACCTGGTCGGTCACCAGCCGGGCGTCGACCGGACGGCCGGTCAGCAGCGCGAGCAGCCCGGCGAGGTAGGCGGCGGCGAGGATCATCTCCCGGTCGCCGTCCTGCCGCGCGACCACCTCGCACTCCTCACTGAGCCGGTGCGCGGTGTCGTACTCGCCCTGCAGCGAGACCGTCACGCCCAGCGCCCACAGCGCCCGGGCGCGCTCCGGGCCCGGGACCGGGTACTCCGCGAGGGCGTGCTCCAGATAGCTGCGCGCCTCCCGCAGCCGGCCGCAGCAGCTCCAGAAGAAGCCGACCACGGCGGCGAGTTCCAGGGCGCGGCGCGGGGCGGTGGTGAGCAGCCGGTCGAGGGCGGTGCACAGGTCGGTGTGCGCCTCGCCGACCCTGCGGTACCAGGCGAGCTGGTCCGGGCTCAGCCAACCGGCGTCCGCCTGCCGGGCGAGGTCGAGGAAGTGCTCGGCGTGCCGGTCCGCGACCGCGTCCTCCTCGCCCAGCGCGGCCAGCCACAGCCGGCCGTACTCGCGGATGGTGTCGAGCATGCGGTAGCGGTCGCCGTCCCGGCTCAGCACCGACTTGGTGACCAGGCCCTCCAGCGCGGGGCCGATCCCGTCGGCGTCCAGCGGCCCGCCCGCGCACACCGACCGGGCCGACGCCGGGTCGAAGGCGCTGCGGAAGACGGTGAGCCGGGCCCACAGCAGCCGTTCCGCGGGGGCGCACAGCTCGTGGCTCCAGCCGATGGCGGTGCGCATCGTCCGGTGGCGTTCCGGCCAGACCCGCTCGGAGTGCACCAGCACGTCGAAGCGCGAGGTCAGCCGCCGGGACACCTCCTCGACGGTGGAGTGGCCGACCTGGGCGGCGGCGAGCTCCAGGGCCAGCGGGATGCCCTCCAGCCGGCGGCAGATGCGGGCGGCGGCCGCGGCGGCCGGCCCGGTGAACGGGTACCCGGGGGCCAGGGCCGCGGCCCGCTCGGTGAACAGGGCGAGCGCGTCGGGCCCGTCGGCCGTCATCGGTCCGACCTCGATCTGCCGCTCGGCGGCCAGCCGCAGCGGCTGCCGCCCGGTGGCCAGCACGGTCAGCCCGGGCGCGGCGGCCAGCAGCTCGCCGACCAGCGACCGGCACGCGTCGATCAGGTACTCGCAGGAGTCCAGCACCAGCAGCAGGCGCTTGCCGGCCAGCCACTCGCACAGCGCTTCGACGGGCATCCGCGGGGAGTGGTCGGACAGGTCGACGGCGTCCGAGACGGTGGCCAGGAGCAGCCGGTCGCCGTCCAGCGGGGCCAGGTCCGCCCACCACACCCCGTCCGGGTACCGGGCGGCGATCCGCCTGGCGGCCCGGAGCGCCAGCCTGGTCTTGCCCACACCGCCGGTGCCCGTCAGGGTGACCAGTCGATGGTGCGTCAACGCCTGTTCCAGCCGGACGAGTTCGGCCGTCCGTCCCACGAAACTGGTCGTCTCTTCGGGAATGTGCCCTACCACGGAGACAGTGTGCCGCACCATCGGGTCTCAGGACCCGGGTATGGCGGGATCAGGCCACGGCGCACGGAAGCCAGACCCCGCGCGCCGCCGGCCGGGCGAGCGGGCCCGCCGGCCGGGCGGCGGGGCGGCGGGTGCCGGCGGTTCCCGGCCCGGGGCCCCTCGGGCGGCGGGGGCGCGGGTCCGGCACGGCGGCGGGGGCGCGCCGCGGGGCGGCCGGCGGGGACGTCCGCGGCGGAGCCGGTGCGCCGCACCTCGGCCACCTCGCCCCGGCCGGTTCGCGACGGTCGGCGCGCGGCGCCGGGCAGACCGCCGGCGCGCGGGGCGCGGGCGGGCGGCGGCGCGCGGGCGGGCCCCGGCACCGGCACCGGCCGGGAGCGCCGGGGACACCGGGGGCGCCGCGGCCGCACCGCTTAGGGTGGACGGCGAGATGCGACGGAAACCCAAGGCACCCCCCGCCCCCCTGCCCCAGCGGGCCGGGATCGACCCGGTCCGGCTGCGGCTGCCCGACGACGGCCGGTGGGCGACGGTCCGCGACCACCTGGTCGAGCGGCTGCCGGCGCTCGGCGCGCCCCGGATCGACGCCATGCTGGCCGGGGGCGGCATCGTCGGCACCGACGGTCCGCTCGCGCCGGACGCGCCGTTCGCGCCGGGCGGGTACCTCTGGTTCTACCGGCCGCTCGCCACCGAGGTCCCGGTCCCCTTCGCGGTCGAGGTGCTGTACCAGGACGAGACCGTGCTGGTGGTGGACAAACCGCACTTCCTTTCGACCACCCCCCGCGGTCGGCATGTGACCGAAACCGCGCTGGTGCGGCTCCGTCGCGACCTGCGGCTGCCCACGCTCAGCCCGGCGCACCGGCTGGACCGGCTGACCGCGGGCGTGGTGATGTTCGTGGTCCGGCCGGAGCACCGCGGGGCGTACCAGTCCCTCTTCCAGGAGCGGCAGGTCCGCAAGGAGTACGAGGCGATCGCACCGTACGTCCCCGGGCTGGGGCTGCCGGCCCGGGTGCGCAACCGGATCGTGAAGGAGCGCGGCGTGATCGCGGCGCGCGAGGTGCCCGGCCCGCCCAACAGCGACAGCCGGATCGCACTGATCGAACACCGGGACGGCCTGGGCCGCTACCGGCTGGTTCCCGTCACCGGCCGCACCCACCAGCTGCGGCTGCACATGAGCGGACTGGGCATCCCGATCCTGGGCGACCCGGTCTACCCGGTCGTCACCGACCCGCCCCCGGACGACTTCGGCCGGCCCCTGCAGCTGCTCGCGCGGACGCTGGAGTTCACCGACCCGGTCACCGGAGAGCACCGCCGCTTCGTCAGCCGCCGCACCCTGGGTGCCTGGGCCGACCACCCGGCGTGGTCGGCCGGGCCCGGGCCCGCCGGCGGCTGACCGGGCCCTCCGGCGGGCCAGCCGGACGAGTTCCGCCGGCACCAGGAATGCATCCCCGGACGTCCGGGGACAAGCGACGCATGACCACGCCGGAGCCGAAGCTTCCCCCCACTGTCACCGCCTGTCTGTTCGATCTGGACGGGGTCCTCACCAGTACCGCCGTGGTGCACGCCGCCGCCTGGCGGGAGACCTTCGACGACTTCCTCCGGCGGCGGGACGGCCCGGACTTCCGCCCGTTCGACCCGGTGAAGGACTACGACGAGTACGTGGACGGCCGGCCCCGCGCCGACGGGGTGCGCACCTTCCTCGCCTCCCGGGACGTGACGCTGCCCGAGGGGTCGGCCGACGACCCGCCGGACCGGGAGACGGTGCACGGGCTGGGCAACCGCAAGAACGAGCTGCTGCTGCGCCGGATCCGCCAGGACGGGGTGCGGGCGTACCCCGGCTCGGTCCGGTTCCTCCAGGCCGTCCGGGCGGCCGGGCTGCGCACCGCGGTGGTGTCCTCCAGCGCCAACTGCCGGGACGTGGTGGCCGCGGCGGGGCTGGAGGAGTACCTGGAGGTCAGGGTGGACGGGGTGGTCGCCCGCGAGCGGGGGCTGCCCGGCAAGCCCCGCCCGGACACCTTCCTGGAGGCCGCCCGGGAGCTGGGGGTGAGTCCCGACCGGGCGGCGGTGTTCGAGGACGCGCTGGCCGGGATGGACGCCGGCCGGGCGGGGCACTTCGGCTGCGTGGTGGGCGTCGACCGGACCGGGCAGGCCGAGGCGCTGCGGCGGCACGGCGCCGACGTCGTCGTCCGGGATCTCGCCGAGCTGCTGTGAGGAGCGTGCATGATCAGCCACGACGCCTACGCCGTCGAACCCTGGTGCCTGCGGGAGACCACCCTGCATCTGGACGTGCTGCCGCAGAGCGAGTCCCTGTTCGCGCTCTCCAACGGCCATGTCGGCTGGCGCGGCAACCTCGACGAGGGTGAGCCGCACGGCCTGCCCGGCTCGTACCTCAACGGGGTGCACGAGCTGCGTCCGCTGCCGTACGCCGAGGCCGGTTACGGGTACCCGGAGTCCGGCCAGACGGTGATCGACGTCAGCAACGGCAAGGTGATCCGGCTGCTGGTGGACGACGAGCCGTTCGACCTGCGCTACGGCACGCTGCACCACCACGAGCGGGTGCTGGATCTGCGCGCCGGGGTGCTGTACCGCAGCTGCGAGTGGACCTCGCCCGCGGGGAGCACGGTCCGGGTGCGCTCCACCCGGCTGGTCTCCTTCACCCAGCGGGCGGTGGCCGGGATCGCCTACGAGGTGGAGGCGGTGGACTCCGAGGTGCGGCTGGTCGTCCAGTCCGAGCTGGTGGCCAACGAGCAGCTGCCGCCGCTGGGCGGGGACCCCCGGGTCGCCGCCGCCCTGGAGTCGCCGCTGGAGCCGGAGGACCACGCGGCCGAGGACAGCCGGCTGCGGCTGGTGCACCACACCCGGCGCAGCGGTCTGCGCATCGCCACCGCCGCCGACCACGTGGTCAGCGCGCCCGGGACGGTGCGCATCGCGACCGAGAGCAGCGACGACCTGGGCCGGCTGACCGCCACCACCGTGCTGCGGCCGGGTGAGGCGCTGCGGCTGGAGAAGCTGGTGGCCTACGGCTGGTCGGCGGTGCGTTCGCTGCCCGCGGTGCGCGACCAGGTGGACGCCGCGCTGGCGGGGGCGCGCAGCACCGGCTGGCAGGGGCTGCTCGATCAGCAGCGGGGCTTCCTGGAGGACTTCTGGAGCCGCGCCGACGTGGAGGTGGACGGCGACGCGGAGATCCAGCAGGCGGTGCGCTTCGCGCTGTTCCACGTGCTGCAGGCCGGGGCGCGCAGTGAGGAGCGCGCCATCCCGGCCAAGGGGCTGACCGGCTCCGGGTACGACGGGCACTCCTTCTGGGACACCGAGATGTTCGTGCTGCCGCTGCTGACGTACACCGCGCCGGAATCGGTGGCCGAGGCGCTGCGCTGGCGGCAGGCGACGCTGCCGGCCGCCCGGGAGCGCGCCGAGCAGCTGGGCCTGCGGGGCGCGGCGTTCCCCTGGCGGACCATCGACGGCGCGGAGTGCTCCGGCTACTGGCCTGCGGGTACCGCCGCGTTCCATGTGAACGCCGCGATCGCCAGTGCCGCGATGCGGTACATCTCGGCCACCGGGGACGAGGAGTTCGCCCGGCGCACCGGCGTGGAGCTGCTGGTGGAGACGGCGCGGCTGTGGCGCTCGGTGGGCCACCACGACCACCACGGCCGCTTCCACATCGACGGGGTGACCGGCCCGGACGAGTACAGCGCGCTGGCCGACGACAACGCCTACACCAACCTGATGGCCCAGGCGAACCTGCGGGACGCCGCCGACCTGGTCGAACGCCATCCGGAGGAGGCGGCTCAGCTCGGCGTGGACGACGAGGAGGCGGCCGCCTGGCGGGACGCCGCCGAGGCGATGACGATCCACTACGACGAGGGGCTGGGGGTGCACGAGCAGAGCCGCGGCTTCACCAGCCACCAGGTGTGGGACTTCGCGGGCACCCGGCCGGAGCACTACCCGCTGCTGCTCAACTTCCCCTACTTCGACCTGTACCGGAAGCAGGTGATCAAGCAGGCGGACCTGGTGCTGGCGATGTTCACCCGCGGTGACGCCTTCGATCCCCAGCAGAAGGCCCGCAACTTCGCCTACTACGAGGCGCTGACGGTCCGGGACTCCTCGCTGTCCGCGTGCTGCCAGGCCGTCATCGCCGCCGAGGTGGGCCATCTGCGGCTGGCCTACGACTACGTCGGCGAGGCGGCGCTGATGGACCTCAAGGACCTGCAGAACAACACCCGCGACGGGCTGCACATCGCCTCCCTCGCCGGTACCTGGCTCGGGCTGGTCGCCGGGTTCGGCGGGATGCGGCACCGGGACGGCACCTTCGACTTCGCGCCCAAGCTGCCGGAGAAGCTGAGCAGGCTGGCGTTCACGGTGCAGGTGGTGGGCCGCTGCCTGCGGGTGGAGATCACCGACTCGGTGGCCACCTACACCCTGCTGGGCGGCGAGCCGCTGCGGATCCGGCACTACGGGCACCCGCTGACCGTCTCCACCAAGGGTCCGCAGCAGCGGCCGGTGCCTGATCCGCCCGTGCTGCCGGAGCCGCAGCAGCCGCCGGGGCGCCGCCCGGCGCACCGCTGACCCGGGCGCGCCTGACCGGCGCACCCGCGCCTGACCGGCCCGGGTGCGCCGGGCGGCCCGGCCGGGCCGGTCAGGCGTGGCAGGTCAGCGGACGGCCTCCGTTGTACTCGACCATGTCGCCGAGGGCCGCCGCGGCGTCGATCGGCGCGCCGGGCGCCGCGCCCTCGATCTCCGCGTAGGCGCGGTGCAGATTGCCCACGATCCGCTCGCTGTCGGCCAGTCCGGCGTAATTGCCGAGGTCGGTCTCGCGGGCCGTCTCCAGCGGGGTGAGCCCGGCGGCGTGCCCGCGCCGCGCGGTCTCCTGCACGAACCGCAGGTATCCCAGTACGTCGTCGATCAGCCGGGGGCCGCCGACCGGGCCGTGGCCGGCCACGATGGTCTCGGCGCCGAGCGGGGCGAGGACCTCCTCCAGCACCGAGACGGCGCCGGCGACCGAGCCCTGCAGCAGGAACGGCGTACCACCGTTGAACAGCAGGTCGCCTGCGAAGAGCAGGCGGCGCTCGGGCACCCAGACGATGGAGTCGTTGGTGGTGTGCGCGGCGGTGCCCACGTGCCGGACCTCGCACCGCAGGTCGTCCACCCAGAGGGTGACGGCGTCGGTGTAGGTGAGGAACGGCGGCTCCAGCTGGATGTCGCCCCATTCGACGTCGGTCCAGAACGGGGTGGGGCGCGGTGGGCCCCAGGCGCGGATGCCGTCCCGCACGCCTTCGTGTCCCACCACGGTGGCGCCGTCGAACAGGTAGTTGCCGAAGGTGTGGTCGCCGTGGTGGTGGGTGTTGATCAGGGTGCGCACCGGCCGGGGGGTCACCGCCCTGATGGCGTCCAGGTAGGCCCGGGTGCGCCGTTCGGTGGAGCAGGCGTCGATGCTGGTCACTCCTCGTTTGCCGACGAGGAACCCGGTGTTGTTGACCCACCAGGTGCCGTTCGGCTGGATGTAGGCGTAGATGTCCTCGCCGACCTCCTCGACCCGGGGCGGGGCGGGGGTGGTGATGTCGTGGACACTGCTGCTCATCGGGGGCGACTCCTCGGCGGTTCGGCGGCGATCGGGGTGGGACGGCGGCTCGCGGGCCGGGCCCGCGGGTTCATCCTGCTGGATCGCCGGCCGCCGGGTGGGCGGTTCGCCGAGGTGGCCCGCGCCGACCCTCCGCGCCGGGCTCTGCCGGGGTCCGAGCCGGACGGCCGTGCGGCGTCGGGGCATCGGGCAGTGGGGCATTGGGGGCGCCGGGGGGCGTGACGGGAGGGGTGGGCGGATGGGGGGCCGCGGTGGCCCGGCGGGTGGCACCGGGCGCTGCGGGGGTGGTCAGCGGGCGGCGCGCTCCCGGCCCTCGCGCAGGAAGCGCCGCAGCCGCTGCAGCGGCCAGGCGTTGATGACGTCGTCCTTGGTGAGCCAGCCGCGCTGGGCGGTGCCGACGCCGAACCGCATGTGTGCCAGGTGGGGGGTGGCGTGCGCGTCGCTGTCGATGGCGAACTTCACCCCGTACCGCTTGGCCCGCAGGATGTCCTCGTCGCACAGGTCGAGCCGGTCCGGGTGGCCGTTGATCTCCAGCGCGGTGCCGGTCCGGGCGCACGCCTCGAAGACCGCGTCGAAGTCGGCGTCGATACCGGCCCGTCTGCCGATCCGCCGGGTGGTGGGGTGGCCGATGATCGCCACGTACGGGTTCTCGCAGGCGCGGATCAGCCGCCGGGTCAGGGCCTGCCGGCTCTGCTTGAAGTGCGAGTGGACGGAGGCGACGCACAGGTCGAAGCCGGCGAGGAACTCCGCGGGCCAGTCGACCTCGCCGTCCGGTCCGATGTTGAGTTCGGTGCCGTGCAGCAGCCGCATCCGGCCGTGGCCGCCGTCCAGGGCCCGTACCCGTTCCCGCTGGGCCAGGATCTTCTCGTCGGTCATGCGCTGCATGACCAGGTCCGGGGCGTGGTCGGTGACGGCGTAGTAGGAGTAGCCGCGGGCGGCTGCGGCGGCGACCATGTCGGCCAGCGGCGCCAGCCCGTCGGTGAGGTCGGTGTGGGTGTGCAGATCGCCCCGGATGTCGGCCTCGGCGACCAGGTCGGGCAGCTCGTCGCGGAGCCCGGCGGCGATCTCGCCCCGGTCCTCGCGCAGCGGCGGCGGGATCCACGGCAGGCCGAGGCGGGCGTAGATCTCCTCCTCGGTCTCGGAGGTGATCTTCTTGCCGCTCCTGGCGTGGAACAGCCCGTACTCGGAGAGCTTCAGCTTGTGGCGCACCGCGATCTCGCGGGTGCGGATGTTGTGCGCCTTGGACCCGGTGAAGTACTGCAGACCGGCCCCCCAGGAGTCGGGAGGCAGCACCCGCAGGTCGATCTGGAGCCCTTTGGTGGTGCGGATCGAGGTCTTCTTGCGGCCGTGGGCGATGACCTCGGCGGTGTACGGGAGGTCGCGGAACGCCGCCATGAAGGGGGCGGAGTCCTCGGCGGCGACCAGGACGTCGATGTCGCCGATCGTCTCGCTCATCCGGCGCAGCGATCCGGCGTAGGTGCAGCCCCGGCATCCGGGCACCCGGGAGAGGTCGGCCACGACGCGGTCGGCGGCGTCCATGGCCGCGCTCAGCAGGATGCGCCCGCCGGCCTTCTGCATCAGGGCGATGCTGTGCAGGATGTTCTCCTCGGTCTTCTCCCCGAAGCCGCGCAGGTCGCGCAGCCGCTCCCGGTGGATGGCGTCGAGCAGCTCGTCCACCGAGGAGACGCCCAGTTCCTGGTGGAGCAGCAGGGCCTTCTTGGGGCCGAGGCTGGGGATGGCCATCAGCTCCCGGACGCCGGCCGGGATCGCGGCCCGGGCCTCCTCGATCAGCGGGGGGACATGGCCGGTGCTCAGGTAGGCGGCGACCTTGTCGGCGATCGACCTGCCCACGCCGGGGATCTCCAGCAGCCCCTTGACGTCGAGTTTCGCGATGTCGGCCGGATAGCCGCCGATCGCCCGGGCGGCCTTCTCGTAGGCGCGTGCCTTGAAGGCGTCGCCCCCGGTGATGGCGAGGAGGTCGGCGTACTCCTGGAGCAGCTGGGCGACGTCCTCGTTGGGCCTGGCCATGTCCCTCCCAGTGCCCCGCGTCGGCCGAACGACACCTGGCGCCCCCCGCGGGGTGCGCGCGGCGCCCGGCTGATCGACCATGCAGGAACGGAGGGGGCACGGCGGACCGTCCGCGGAGCAGGTGCGAGCGGCCGCCTGCCCGCGCCCGGCCGGGCGCGGGGCGGAGACCGGCAGGAGGCGCGGGATGGACAGACACGACAGCTACGAGCTGGTCTTCGCGCAGACGGAGCAGCCGTCCTCGGGGGACCGCGACGTGGTGGTCGTCCGTCGCACCGAGCGCAGTGGGCCCGGTGGGCATCCGGTGTACGCGGACGAAACGGGCATCGTGCAGGCGGAGATCAGTGACCGCGGGGAGGTGCGGATGGTGGCCAGCGGCGGTCACCAGACGCACACCGCGCCGGTCCGCGCGCGGCCGGTGGACGACGCCTGACCGGGCCTGCGCGACCGGGCCCCGCGACGGGCCGCGCCGCTCCCTGCCCTGCCCTCCGCCACCCCGTTGACCTGCGGTTCTCCGGTCCGCGACGACGGCGGAATAGACCCGGGCGGCAGCTCGTTCCCAGGGTTAGTTGAATCATTAACTACAAGGGAGCGGGTGAGCACGATGCAGTTCGGCGTCTTCACCGTGGGCGACGTCACCACCGACCCGACCAACGGGACGACCCCGTCCGAGCACGAGCGGATCAGGGCGATGACCACCATCGCCCGCAAGGCCGAAGAGGTGGGCCTGGACGTCTTCGCGACCGGCGAGCACCACAACCGGCCGTTCGTCCCGTCGTCGCCGACGACCATGCTCGGGTGGATCGCGGCACGCACCGAGCGGATCATCCTGTCCACCGCCACGACCCTGATCACCACCAACGACCCGGTGAAGATCGCCGAGGACTACGCGATGCTGCAGCACCTGGCCGACGGGCGCGTCGACCTGATGCTGGGGCGCGGCAACACCGGACCGGTGTACCCGTGGTTCGGCAAGGACATCCGCCAGGGCATCCCGCTGGCGGTGGAGAACTACGCACTGCTGCACCGGCTGTGGCGCGAGGACGTGGTGGACTGGGAGGGCCGGTTCCGCACCCCGCTCCAGGGCTTCACCGCCACCCCGCGCCCGCTGGACGGCGTCCCGCCGTTCGTCTGGCACGGCTCCATCCGCAGCCCGGAGATCGCCGAGCAGGCCGCCTACTACGGGGACGGGTTCTTCGCCAACAACATCTTCTGGCCCAAGGAGCACTTCGTCCGCCTGGTCGGGCTGTACCGGGAGCGCTTCGCCCACTACGGGCACGGCACCCCCGAGCAGGCCGTCGTCGGACTCGGCGGGCAGGTGTTCATGCGGAGGAACTCGCAGGACGCGGTGCGCGAGTTCCGGCCCTACTTCGACAACGCCCCGGTCTACGGCCACGGCCCGTCGCTGGAGGAGTTCACCGAGCAGACCCCCCTGACGGTGGGCAGCCCGCAGGAGGTCATCGACAAGACCCTGACCTTCCGGGAGTCCTTCGGCGACTACCAGCGCCAGCTGTTCCTGATGGACCACGCGGGACTGCCGCTGAAGACCGTCCTGGAACAGCTCGACATCCTGGGCGAGGAGGTCGTCCCCGTGCTGCGCCGGGAGTTCGCCGCCGGCCGGCCCGCGCAGGTGCCGGACGGCCCCACCCACCGGGCGCTGGTGGCTCGCCGCGACGCGCCCGTCGCCGCCGGGGAGCCGGCCGGCGCCCGCGACTGACCCCGCCCCCGCACCGCACTTCCCGAAGGGAGACCCACCCGTGCAGCCCCTGAAGCTCGTCGTGGTCTCGGCCGGTCTCGGCCTGCCGTCCTCCACCCGCCTGCTGGCGGACCGCCTCACCGAAGCCACCCGCCGGCAACTGGCGGCCGACGGACGGCCCGCCGAGGTGACCGTGGTCGAACTGCGCGACCTGGCCACCGACCTCGCCCACCACATGGTGACCGGCTTCCCCGGCACCGCCCTGCGCGCCGCGCTCGACGCGGTGCGCGGCGCGGACGGCCTCATCGCGGTGACGCCGGTGTTCTCCGGCTCCTACAGCGGACTGTTCAAGTCGTTCTTCGACGCGATCGGCAACACCGAGCTGACCGGCAAGCCGGTGCTGATCGGCGCGACCGGCGGCACCGCGCGCCACTCGCTGGTCCTGGAGCACGCCATGCGGCCGCTCTTCTCCTACCTGCGGGCGCTGACCGCGCCCACCGCCGTCTACGCGGCGACCGAGGACTGGGGCGGCGGCGGGACCGGGCCCTCCGACGGCCTCGCGGACCGGGTCGAGCGCGCCGCGCGGGAACTCGCCGGGCTGCTGCCGGACCGTCCGGGCACGGCCGGGCCCACCGAGAGCGTGGTCCCGTTCGAGCGGCAACTCGCCGCGCTGCGCCCGGTCTGAGCGGCGCCGGCCGGTCCGGCGCCCGCGGGACGCCGACGTGCCGCGGGCGCCGGCGGCACGCGCCCCCGCACCGGCCCCCGGCGCGAGCGCACCGCCGCGGCGCCCGCCGGACGCGCTTCGGGGCTGTACCGATCCGCTGCGAAATGATTATCGTTAGCGCTCCGGTCGGTCGAGCCCCACGGAGACGTCGCAGTGCCCACCATGGAAGAACAGGCCGGTCCGCCGGCCGGCCGGCCCGCGGCGCGCGGCGGGCCGGAGCGTGCCGCACCGGTGCCGCCGCCGTTGCCCGCCCGCCTGGGGCGGGTGGCCTTCGCTGCCCTCGTGGTGGCGGGGGCCGTGGTGCTGGGCGGCGGCCGCTGGCTGGACTCCCCCGCGCTCCAGGCCTGGCGGACCGTCTGCGTGGCCATCGCCCTGCAGGCGCTGCCCTTCCTGCTGCTGGGCACGATCCTGTCGGCGGCCATCAACGCCTTCGTGCCCGCGCACGTCTTCGCCAGGGCACTGCCGAAGAACCCCGCCCTCGCCGTCCCGGTGGCCGGCGCGGCCGGCGTGGTACTGCCCGGCTGCGAGTGCGCCTCGGTGCCCGTCGCGGGGAGCCTGATGCGGCGGGGCGTCCCGGCCGCCGCCGCGCTGACCTTCCTGCTGTCGGCACCCGCGGTCAACCCCATCGTGCTGACCGCCACCGCGGTGGCCTTCCCCGGCTCCCCCGAGATGGTCCTGGCCCGGCTGCTGGCCTCGCTGGCGGTGGCGATGGTCATGGGCTGGCTGTGGCTCGCCTTCGGCCGCCCCGAGTGGCTGCGGCTGCGTCCCCGGGCCACCGGCCACCAGCCGGGCCACAGCCGCTGGGAGGAGTTCCGGCTGGGCTTCCAGCACGACTTCCTGCACGCCGGCGGGTTCCTGGTGCTCGGCGCGATCGCGGCGGCCACCTTCAACGTCGCGCTGCCCCGCACGGTGCTGGACACCTTCGCCGGATCGCCGTGGCTGTCCGTGCTGTTCCTGGCGGCGCTCGCGATCGTCCTCGCGGTCTGTTCGGAGGCCGACGCCTTCGTCGCCGCGTCCCTGACCGGCTTCTCACCGACCGCGCGGCTCGCCTTCATGGTGGTGGGCCCGATGGTCGACCTCAAACTCGTCGCCCTGCAGTCGGGCACCTTCGGCGGAGCCTTCGCGATCCGCTTCTCCACCGCGACCGCCGTGGTCGCCGTGGGCTGCAGCGTCCTGGTCGGATGGTGCGTCCTGTGAAGCGCCAACTCCAGATCCTGCTGCTGGACATGGCCGGCGCGGCCGTCCTGCGCATCTCGCTGTTCAGCGACGACTACCTGCGGTACGTGAAGGAGGGGCTGCGGTTCCCGCTGATCCTCACCGGCTTCCTGCTGATCGCCCTGGGCATGGTGGGTGCCTGGCGGGACGGTTTCCCCTTCCCGCACCGGCGCGAGCCGGAACCGGCCGGGCCCGGCTCGCCGGACGGCGGCGGCCCGCACCGGTCGCCGGCGACCGCCCCCGCGGACGTGCCGGGACCGGAGACCGGACACCGCCACGAGCCCGGCGACGGTGACGGGCACGGGCACGGGCACGACCACAGCGGCGGGCCGCGCGTCGCCTGGCTGCTGTTCCTGCCGGTCATCGGCCTGATGTTCGCGGCGCCGCCCGCGCTCGCCTCGTACACCGCCGAACGGCAGCCGACGGTCACCGTCGAGGAGCGGGCCCGCTTCGATCCGCTGCCCCCGGGCACACCGGTCGGCCTGACCCTGGTGGACTTCTCCACTCGGGCGGTATGGGACACCGACCGGAGTCTGGAGGGCCGTACGGTCCGGCTGACCGGCTTCGTCACCCCGGGCGAGGACCGCGGCACCTGGTACCTGACGCGGCTGCTGGTCGGTTGCTGCGCGGCCGACGCCCAGGCGGTGAAGGTGAAGATGTACGGCGGGGCGACGCCACCGCGGTCCGGGACCTGGCTCTCCGTCACCGGGACCTGGCATCCGCTGGGCGCGCCGGGGAAGGAGTCGGCCGCCGCCGCACTCGACGTGCGCGGGTTCCGCGAGATCCCCGAGCCGGCCAACCCCTACCGGGACACCCCGGGCTGACGCTCCGTCGGCACGGGCCACCGGGCCGCACCGGAGTGGGCCACCAGGTCCGCTCCTGCCTCGGTCCCGGCCGCGCGCACTACGATGGCCGGGGTTCCGCACCCGACGCATCAGCCGTTTTCCAAGGAGGGGAAGCCCGGTGAGCAGCCTCAACAAAGGGCCCGAGAAGGTCGAGGTCGCACTGAAGTGGGATCCCAGCCCTTCCGGTGAACCGGACAACGACCTCGACATCATCGCCGGCACCTACACCACCGACGACCCGCACGGGCAGCCCGTCCACCTGGTCCACTTCGGCAGCCGTTCGCCGGACGGCACCATCACCCTGCACCGGGACAGCCAGACCGGGCAGGGCTTCGGCTCCGACGAGGTCATGACCCTGGAACTCGACCGGATGGCCGACAGCTGCGCACGGGTCGTGGTGGGGGTGGCCATCCAGCAGCGGGCCGGCCGCCGGACCTTCGGCGACATCACCGGCACCGGCATCCGGATCCTCGACGGGTACGTGGAGCTGCTCCGGCAGGACTTCTCCGAGGTGGCGGGGTCCACCGCGGCGACCGTCGCCGAGTTCACCCGGGGGGCCGGCGGGGGCTGGGAGTTCCGGCCCGCGCTGCGCGGCTCCGACGCCGACCCGGAGACGTTCGCCCGCGAGATGGGGTCGGCCGTCGGCTGAGGCCCCCGGCCGGCTGGGGGCCGCGGTGTCCGGCGGGCACCGCGGCCGCCCCGCGCCATCCCGCCCGCGGCCGCCCCGCCCCGCGCCGCCCGTGCGGTGCCGGCGGCCCCGAAAAGCGCTTGCCCGGGCACCGCGGTGATGCTGGGGTGTGCCGATGGATCATGACGAGGTACTGGCGCTCTTCGACCGGCAGTTGCGGCGGGAGGCGGTGCCGGACGGCCCCGGCGCCCGCGTCGAGCGGGTCGGCCGCGTGGTACGCCAGGTGGCGCCCGAGCACGGCTGGAACGGTGTCGTGTGGTCCGGCCTGGACGGCCGGACCGCGGACGCCGCGGTGGCCGACCAGATACGGCACTTCACCGCGCTCCGGCGCGAGTTCGAGTGGAAGCTCTACGGGTACGACCAGCCCGCGGACCTTGCCGACCGGCTGCGCCGGGCCGGGTTCGTCGCCGAACCCACCGAGACCCTCATGGTCGCCGAGATCAGCGAGCTGCCCCTCGACGCCGCCCTGCCGGACGGCGTCGAGGTCCGGCCGGTGACCGACGCCGCGGGCGCCGACCTGCTGGCCCGGGTCCAGGAGGAGGCGTTCGGCACCGATGCCTCCGCGCTGCGGCAGCGGCTGCTCGACCAGCTGGCCGGACAACCCGAGACGGTCTCCGCCGTGGTGGCGTCGGCGGACGGGGTACCGGTGTGCGCGGCGCGCATGGAGCTGTACCCCGGCACCGCCTTCGCCGGCCTCTGGGGCGGCGGCACCGTGCCCGCCTGGCGGGGGCGGGGGATCTACCGGGCGCTGGTCGCCCACCGGGCCCGCACGGCGGCCGCCCGCGGCTACCGCTATCTGCAGGTCGACGCCTCCGACATGAGCCGGCCGATCCTGCGGCGCCTGGGGTTCGTGGCGCTGACCACCACCACCCCGTACCAGTACCTGCCCGGGCGGCCGCAGGACACCGACCGCCCGGTACCGACGGCCGGCGGGGCGGCCGGTCCGCCGCCCGCGTCCGGTGGCGAGGGATGAGGAAGGCGTCGTCGGGGGACGCCCCGAGCGCGACCCGGCGGTAGGCCCGGCCCCGCCGGGCGCGGGGGCCGCTCCCCGCGCGCGGGACGCCGGGCCGGTCCGGGGCGCCGGCCCGCGTCCGCGCGCCGGGCGGGCGCGGGGGCCGCGGCGGGGCGGGCGCCGCCCGGGTCGGCCGGACCGGCGTCCCGGACCGGGGTCCCGGTCCGGCTTCCGGGCGGAGCGGTTCAGGGCCGGTAGACCTCGCCGGGTTCGGCGACGCCGGGGGCCAGCAGCTGGGGAACGGTGACGAAGGTGTAGCCCCGCTTCTTCAGCTCGTCGATGATGCCCGGCACGGCGGGCACCGTCCCCCGGTAGATGTCGTGGAGGAGGATGATGCCGTCGGTGTCGACCTGGTCCAGCACCCGGCTCTTGATCAGGTCGGAGTCGGTGGTCTGGTAGTCCTTGGCGGTGACGCTCCACAGCACCTGGGCCAGGCCCAGTTCCCGGCTGACCTTGGCGACCTCGTCGTCGGTACGGCCCTGGGGCGGCCGCATCAGGGTGGGCCGGCGGCCGGTGATCTTCTCTATCGCGTCCTGGGTGCGGCCCAGCTCCTCGCGTATCTCCGACTCGTCCTTGTCGGTCAGGCGCGGGTGCGACCAGGTGTGGTTGGCCACCTCGTGCCCCTCGTCGGCGATCCGCCGCACCACGTCCGGGTAGCGCGCCACGTGGTTCTTGCCGAGCAGGAAGAAGGTCGCGTGCACCTTCTTCTCCTTGAGGATGTCCAGCAGGCGCGGGGTGTCCTTGCCGGGGCCGGCGTCGAAGGTCAGGGCCACGCACTTCGCCTCGCGGCAGTCGACCGGCCCGAACTTCCCGTCGGCCTCGGCGCCCTCCTGGGCCCTCGCGGTCTTCGGTGAGGTGGTGTCGACCGACGTGCAACCGCCCAGTGCCAACGCCAGCGCCGCCGCCGCGGCCGCGACGGCGGCCCCCCGTATCGCCGACTTCTTCCTCCGCATGGCCCGTCTCTCTTTCCACTGCCGACATGAGTGAACGGCAGGCGAACACCGCCCCAAGGGGCGTGGGCCTGCCGTTCGACGCGAGGCTTCGCACCGGGCTAGACGGAACTCCGGGCGTTCCGGTTCAGTCCCGGCGGCCGGTGGTGCCGGCGGCCGCCGGCGCCACCCGGGGACTCGGTTAGCCTGAGGGCACGATGAACCGTTTCACGACGTCATGGGGCGCCTTCGAGCTCGCCCGCTTCCCCGAGGACCCCCGCGACCGGCTCCGCGCCTGGGACGCCTCCGACACCTACCTGCTGGAGCACCTGAAGGGCACCGGCGCGGAGCCCACCGACCTGTCGGGCACCGTGGTCGTGGTCGGCGACCGGTGGGGAGCGCTGGCGGTGGCCCTCGCCGGGCACCGCCCGGTGCAGATCACCGACTCCTTCCTCGCCCAGCAGGCGACCCGCGCCAATCTGCTGCGCAACGGCATCGGCGGGGCGGCCGAGGCCCCCGTGCGGCTGCGCTCGGTGCTGGACGCGCCGCCGGAGCGGATCGACGTACTGCTGGTCCGCGTGCCCAAGAGCCTGGCGCTGCTGGAGGACCAGCTGCGCCGGCTCGCGCCGGCCGTGCACCCGGGGACCGTGGTGGTGGGCACCGGCATGGTGACCGAGATCCACACCTCGACCCTGAAGCTGTTCGAGCGGATCCTCGGCCCCACCCGCACCTCGCTGGCGGTGCGGAAGGCCCGGCTCATCTTCTGCACCCCGGATCCCGGGCGGTCGCCGTCGCCGAGCCCGTGGCCGCACCGCTACAGCCTGCCCGAGGACACCGGCGAGGTCGCCGGGCTGACGGTCACCAACCACGCGGGCATCTTCTGCGCGGAGCGGCTCGACATCGGCACCAGGTTCTTCCTCCGCCATCTGCCGCGCCGCCACGGCGCGCGGCGCGTCGTCGACCTCGGCTGCGGCAACGGCGTGGTGGGCATGGCGGCCGCGCTCGCCGACCCCCGGGCGGAGGTGACGTTCATCGACGAGTCGTTCGCCGCGGTGGCGTCGGCCGAGGCCACCTTCCGGGCGAACCTGGGCCCGGAACGGGCCGCGGAGTTCCTGGTGGCGGACGGACTGTCGGGGGCCGCTGCCGGGTCGGTCGACCTGGTGCTCAACAATCCGCCCTTCCACTCCCATCAGGCGACCACCGCCGCCACCGCCCACCGCATGTTCCGCGACTCCCGGCGGGCGCTGCGCTCCGGCGGCGAACTGTGGGTGGTCGGGAACCGGCATCTGGGGTACCACGTGCAGCTGCGCCGGCTCTTCGGCGGCTGCGAGGTGGTCGCGAGTGACCCGAAGTTCGTCATTCTGCGGGCTGTGAAGCGCTGACCGCGCGGGCTTCCGGAGCCGGGGCGCCCGGGCCGTCCGATGCAGGGGCCGGGGCGCCGGGATCGTCCGATGCCGCGGCCGGCGCCCCCGGACCGTCCGGTGCCGCGGGAGCCGGCGCCGCGCGGTGGCGCAGTTCGGGTACCAGGGTGCCCAGACCGGCCAGGGCCAGCGCGGCACCGAGCCACAGCGGGGCCCGCAGGCCCCAGGTGTCGATGGCCAGTCCGCCGACCGCGGACCCGATGATGACGCCGAGCGTGATGAACGAGGAGTGCACGGTGTTCACCAGCGGCCGGGCGTTGCCGGTCCGCTGCACCCGCGTCACCATGGCCGGGTTCATGGTCACCCCCACCAGGCCGACGCCCAGCAGGCACGCCACCGCCGGCACCGCGAGGTCGGCCACCAGGGCGAACCCGGCGAGGAAGACGGCGTTGAGCAGCAGCCCGTACCACAGGACCGGGACGGTGTGCCGGTCGGCGAGCCGGCCGACCACATGGTTGCCGACCACGGTGGCGGCGCCGTAGGCGACGAGGAGCAGCGGAACGGTGCCGTCGGCGAAGCCGGTGACCTCGGTGAGGATCGGGTTGAAGTAGCTGAAGGCCGCGAAGGTCGCGCCGATGACGAAGGTGCTGGTGGACAGCGCCAGCCACAGCCGGGGGTTGCGGAAGGCGGCCAGCTCCGCCCGGAAGTCCCGTCCGGCCTCGGCCCGCTCCGGGCGCGGCACCCCGACGAGGGTGCAGGCGGCGGCGATCACGGTCAGGACCGAGACCGCCCAGAACGCGGCGCGCCAGCCGAGGTGCTCCCCGACGAAGGTGGCCAGCGGCAGTCCGAGCAGGGTGCCGAGCATGAGTCCGTTCATGGCGGCCGCGATGGCCCGGCCGCGCACCTCCGGCCGCGTCAGCTGGACGCAGAGGGTGAGGGCCACGCCGAAGAACGCCTGCGACGCGATGCCGGTGACGACCCGGGCGACCAGGATCACCGGGTAGTCGGTGGCGGTGGCGGCGAGCACGTTCCCGGCCAGGAAGACGGCGAACAGCACCATCAGTGCCGTCTTCTGCCGCGCTCGGAGCAGGGCCACCGTGAGGAACGGCCCGCCGAACGCCATGGCGACGGCGAAAGCGGTGATCAGGTAGCCGATCTGCGAGATGGAGACACCCAGTCCCCCGGCCATCTGGGGCATCAGCCCGGCGACGGCGAACTCGCTGGTCACCATGGCGAAGATGCCCACGGCGAGCACGTACACAGCCCGTGGCACAGCAGGTACTCCCTCTGTTTTGGATAGATCAGTACAAAATTTGGGCAGGCGGACGCATCCCGCGCCGCGGACGGGCGGCGGCACGGCGGCACCCTCGACGGGCAGGCAGACCGGCGTCCGTACGGACCTCCGGCCCGGCGGCGGATCAGCGGGTCAGCGCGTCCACCGCCGTCGCGGCGATGGACTCCAGGGCGGCCCGGTCGGCACCCCCCTGGGCGGCCACCCGCATGCCACCGATGACGGCGTTGACGAAACGGGCCAGCGCGTCGGCGTCCCGGGTGGAGGCGATCTCACCGGAGCGCTGCCCGGACTCCAGCGCGACCCGCAGCGCGACCAGCCGGCGCGTCAGATCGCACTGGAGCATCTCGGCGGCCCGCGGATCCCGCCCGGCCAGCTCCACCGTGGTGTTGACGGTCAGGCAGCCGAAGCTGGGGCCGTCGCCGCGGACCTCGAACTCGACGTCGATCACGTTGGCGAAGAGCGTGCGGACGCGCTCCAGGGCCGGCCTCCCCTCGTCCTGGAGCAGTTCCACCTGCGGGGTGGTCATCATGTCGATGTAGCGTGCCAGGGCCCGGGTGAACAGGTCGTGCTTGCTGCTGAAGGTGTTGTAGATGCTGCTGCGCCCCAGGCCGGTGGCGTCGCACAGGTCCTGGGTCGAGGTGGCCTCGTAGCCGTTCGCCCAGAAGGCGCGCATCGCCGCGTCCAGGGCCCGTTCCTCGTCGAAAGTCCTCGGTCGGGCCATGGGAGAACCGTAGCAGTTTCTGGAACGATCGATGCAATACCTTGCCCGGCGGCGCCGGACGGCCCGCGGTCCCGGTCACCCGGATGAGCCTCCGAAGGTGCGGCACCGCCCGGAATGGGCGGGGATGTTGCCATGAGCCGCCCCCGAGGCAACCGCGTCGGGCCCTGGCCGCACGGACGGCCGGCCCCGCGGTCCCGTGCCCCGGCGGCGAGGGTGCGCGGCGCCGTCTGCGCGGTGCTGCTGGGGATCGGCTGCGCGCTGGTACCGGTCTCGGTGGTCGTGTGCTGGGCGGGCCGGCTCGCCCAGGACACCGACCGCTACGTGGAGACCGTCGCCCCCATCGCCCGCGACCGGACGGTGCAGGACGCCGTGGTGCGCCGGGTCGCCCAGGCACTGGCCGCCCGGGCCGGCAACCGCGAGGTCGCCGCCGATCTCGCCCGGTGGCTGCGGGACCAGGGCCTGCCGCCGCGCACCGCCGACGCCGTCCGGTCGCTGGCTCCCCGGTTCGGCGCCGCCTTCGACGAGTCGGTGCTCCGGGTGGTGCGCCATGTGGTGCACAGCGAGCAGTTCGCGAAGACCTGGACGGAAGCCAACCGGACCGCGCACCGCACCCTCCTCCGGGTGCTCGCCGGCGAGGGAACCGGCGCGGTGGAGGTGACGGGCGGCGCGGTCACCCTGGACATCGGCAGACTTCTGGAACTGCTGCGGCGGGAGCTGGCCCAGGCCGGACTGCCGCAGGCGGCGGACGTCCCCGCGATCGACCGGCGGATCGTCCTGGTCCGGCCGGACCGGCTCGGCCGGATCGAGGCCGGGGCCCGGCTGCTCGCCGTCGGCGCCGACTGGCTGCCGGTGCTGACCGTGGCGCTCGGCACCCTGGGCCTGTGGCGTGCCCGGGGACGCCACGCGGTGGCGGCCGCCGCGCTGGGGGTGGTGCTCTGCTGCCTCCTCTGCTGCGCCGGGCTGCTCGCCGCCCGCGGGCAGGCGCTCGGCCGGGTCCCGGAGAACGTGCTGTCCCCGTCGGCCGTGGCGGCCGCGCTGGACACCTCGCTGCGCGCACTGTGGGACACCTTCGGCACGGTGATCGTGGTGGGCGCCGCCACCGCGGCCGGTGCCGGGCTGACCGGCCCGGGCCGGGTGCCCCGCGCGGCGCGGGCGGCAGTGGACCGGGCCGCCGACGCCGTCGCCGAACGGGCGGCGGGCCGGGGCCTGTCCGCCGGACGGTACGGGATGTGGGCCGCGGCCCACCGCGGTGGACTCGCCCAGGCCGCGGTGCTGCTCACCGCGGTGGCGCTGGGACTCTGGGACCGTCCGACGCCCCAGGCCGCGGGATGGCTGCTGGCGGCCCTGTCGGCGGTGCTGTGGTCGTTGGCGCTGCTGGCCGCGTCCGGTCTGGCGACCGGGCCCGGAGCGGCGGTCCGCCCGGCGGCATCCGCGGGGCCGCCGGGGTGCGGCGCCGGGGCCGCCACTCCCGGGGCCGCACCCCGCCCGGCCGCCGCGTTTGACACGCCCCCGGGACGTGCGACGGTGGAGGTGAGCACGGAGGACAGCGGAGGAACAGCCATCCGGCGGCCGGGCTGACACGATGCGCCGGCCGCCTCTCCGGGAGGCGTCATGGCGGTCGGCGAGGACCCCGAGCGGCAGGCGGTGTGCGGCCATCTGGACCAGGTGCGGGCGGTCGAGCCGAGCAGTGCCGACAGCTGCCCGGCGTGCGTCGCGGCGGGCGACAGCTGGGTGCATCTGCGGATGTGCCAGACCTGCGGCAACATCGGCTGCTGCGACTCCTCCGACAACAAGCACGCGACCGCGCACCACCAGAGCACCGGGCACCCCCTCGTCCGGTCCTACGAGCCCGGCGAGGGCTGGTGGTGGTGCTATGACGACCAGCTGCTCTTCGAGGTGGCCGGGTCCTTCCCGCCCCGCCCGGCCTGATCGCCGGGGCGGGGCGAACGGCGTCGGTGCGATGAACCGCCCATTCCGCCCCTGAGGTGAACCTCGCGCACCGGGAATTGACCCCGGCGGCCGGCGCCGCCCGCGGGGACCTCCCGGCGCGGTCGTACACCGGGCGGGCCGGACCCGCGCCGAGCAGCGGGAATGGCCTCCGGCCGGCCGCTCCCCACGGCCACGGGGCTCACGGCCAGGCGCATTATCGGAGCACTGTCATGGTTTGCACCGAATTCTTGGCGCGGATACTTTGCGAGGCCGCTCGACTCCCGCGACCAAGGACGAAATTCATATGAAGCAGGGAACCATCAAGGCGCTCGGCACCTTCACCCTCGGCGCCGCCGCGGTCGTCGCCGGGTCCGGCTCCGCCGCCGCGCTCGGAGCCGGCACGCACATCGACGGCGAAGGGGTCGTCGCCCCGGTCGTCGGCGCGTTGCAGCAGACCGCGCCGATGCCGCAGTCGGCCGGGGCGCCGGCCCCGCAGCCGGCCGGGACCGGGACGCTGCCCATGTTGCAGGGCACCACGGGCGGCTCCGGCGGCCGGCAGCAGCCGGGCGACCTGCTCGGCGGCCTCCCGCTGTCCACGATGGTGCCCCAGGTGGGGCTCGCCAGCGTCTCCACGCCGGGGCTGATCCAGTAGCCGACGCCGGCCCCGGCGGATCCGAGCGCCGCGGCCGGATCCGCCACCGCGGGATCGCGCACCGGACCGGCCGGGGCGCGCGGGCACGCCGAACCCTCCTGTCGCCCGCGCGCTCCGGCCCTGCCGTGCGCGGGGCCGGAGCGCGCGGGGGCCGGGCGGGTCAGTCCCCCCGGAACCATCCCTTCAGGGCGCTCCACCACGAGCGCCGGGGCCCGGGCCGGCCGGCCGGCGGCGCCGGCGCGGTGGCGGGCGGAGCGGGCAGCGGTTCCGGCAGCGGCCGCCGCGCGGCGGCCGGCGCGTCGGGGTCCGGGAGGTTCTCGCCGAGCGGCGGGCGCGGCTCGAACCGCACCGGCAGCGCGACCAGATGACGGGTCCAGGTCGTGGCCCGCCAGGTCAGGTCGGTCTCCGGCACCGCGAGCCGGAGGTCGGGCAGGCGCAGCAGCAGGGTGTCGATGGCAGTGTCCGCGATGGCGCGCGCCACCTCCCGCCCGGGGCACTCGTGCGGGCCCCCGCTGAACGACAGGTGGGAGCGGTTGCCGTGCATGGGGGCGTTGAGGTCGGGCCGGATCGCCGGGTCGATGTTCCCCGCGGCGACGCCGAGCAGCAGCATGTCGCCGGCCTTGATCGGACGGCCCGCCAGTTCGGTGTCCGCGGTGGCCCAGCGGGCGGGGATCACGATGGTCGGCGGATCGTCCCAGAGCACCTGCTCCACGGCGTCCGGGAGGGTCATCTGGCCACCGGCGAGGGAGGCCCGGAACCGCGGGTCGGTGAGCACCATCCGCAGGGTGCTGGCGATCAGGCTGGTCGTGTTCTCGTTGGCCGCGAGGAGGACCAGCCACAGCAGGTTGAGGATCTCCTCGTCGCTCAGCCCGGCCGGGTGCTCGATGAGCCAGGACGCCAGGTCGTCCCCGGGAGAGTGGTGCTTGCGCTCCACCAGCCGGCTGAGCTGCTCCTTGATGTACTCGTTGGCGGCGATGGCCTGGTCGGACGCCTTCACCAGCTCGGTGGCGGCCTGTACCAGGCGCGGCCCGTAGGCCTCGGGCATGCCGAGCAGCCGGGTCAGCACGATCATGGGGAGTTGCTGGGAGAACCGGCTCAGCAGGTCCGCGCTTCCCTCGGCGGCGAACTCGTCGACCAGCCGGTGGGTGAAGCGGGTGACGTGGCGGCGCACCCCCCGCCGGTCGAAGCGGTCCATGCTCTCGGTGACCGCGTCGCGCAGCCGCCGGTGTTCCGCCCCGTCGGCGGTCATCCGGTCCGGCCGCCAGCCGATCACCGGCAGCAGCGGGTTGTCCGCCGGGACCTTGCCCTCCCGGAGCTGGTTCCAGTGCCGGGAGTCGTGCGAGAAGCGGGTGGGGGTGCGCGCCACTTCCAGGATCTCCCGGTAGCCCAGGACCAGCCAGCCCGGCAGGTCACCGGTGAGCAGGACCGGGGCCACCGCACCGTGTTCGGCGCGGAGTTCCTCGAAGACCCGCATCGGGTCGGCCTCGTAGCCGGGCCCGAAGATCCGCGTCGCGCCGCCCGTCCCGGCGCCCTGGTGCGCGGGGCAGCCGGGCGGCGGGACCGACCGGTGGTCTGGGCGGACGGGGTCGAACGGCTGGGTCGTCACTGGGGCTCCGGGGTCGCGGTGGCAAGGGTGTGGAGGTAGCGCATGAGCGTCATCAGGGCGTCGCGGCAGGAGGTCCGGTCGCGGGCGTCGCAGTCGAAGACCGGGACGTGGCCGGGGAGGTCCAGGGCGGCCCGCAGTTCGGACGCCGGGTGGACGGGCGAGTCGGGGAAGCCGTTGACGGCGACGACGAACGGCACCCCGCGGTCCTCGAGGTGGCCGATCACGTCGAAGCTGACCTCCAGCCGCCGGGTGTCGACCAGTACCACCGCGCCGAGCGCGCCGTCGAAGAGCCCGTTCCACAGGAACCAGAAGCGCTCCTGGCCCGGGGTGCCGAACAGGTAGAGGATCAGCTGCCGGTTGAGGCTGATCCGGCCGAAGTCCATGGCGACGGTGGTGGTGGTCTTGCGTTCCACACCGGCGACGTCGTCGACTCCGACGGCCGCCTGGGTCATCGTCTCCTCGGTGGTCAGCGGCCTGATCTCGCTGACCGAGCCGACCATGGTGGTCTTGCCGACCCCGAAGCCGCCGACGATGACGATCTTGACGGCCGAGGTCGCGGTGGCGGGCAGGACGTCCTCACTGCGCGGACCGGCCACCGGTTCAGAGATTCTGGAGTCCATGCATCACCGCCTCCAGGACGTCGATGTCGGGCAGTACGGCCGCCGGGAGCGGCGACCGGGCCTCGATGTGGCCGCCGGTCAGCAGGTCGCCGAGGATCACCGTCACCGTGCTGACGGGCAGATGGAGATAGGCGGAGATCTCGGCGACGGAGAGCGGGTAGTCGCACATCTGGATGATCGCGCCGTGTTCCGGCCGGCTGTCCGCGGCGGGCATCCTCCGGGCCACGATCAAGGTGACGAGATCCAGGTCCGGGCGCTCGGCGGCACCCCCCGGACTCCGGCCCTCGGTGACCACGTAGAGCCGTTCCGGGCCGCCCTCCTCCCACGGGGACCGCCCGCCGCGCCGGGATGTGCCGGTCACCTGACCGGCTCGTTGGTGCGCGGCGGGCTGGTGAGGTGCCCTCCTATCCGGGCGACCAGGTCGCGCATGCGCTGTCCCATCAGTCCGGCGTCCACCCCGGCGTCGGCGAGCACCGCGAGGTAGGCCCCGGCGCCGGCCGCCATCAGGTAGAAGAAGCCGCCGTCCATCTCGATGACGACGAGCCGCATGCGGCCGTCACCGTGCGGGAGTTCGGAGGCGACGGCGACCGACAGGCTCTGCAGTCCGGCGCAGGCCGCGGCGAGGCGGTCGCCGGCGTCCGGGTCGACGCCGTGCTGGGCGATGCACAAGCCGTCCGAGGACAGCACCACCACATGCCGGGTCTCCGGGACGCTCGTGGCCAGGTCCTTGAGCATCCAGTCCATGTTGAACCGCTGGTGTGTCACGTACGTACCCATCCTTGTGTCAGGAGTCGTCGTGGTCCGGGTGACCGGAGCCGTGGGCCGGCGTCCGGCCGGAGGCGTCGCCGGGGAGGAAGGCGGACAGCCACATGCCGGGCGGCGGCTCCCGGTCGGCCACCGGGGCAGGCGCGGGCGGGGCCACGGGAGCCACCGGGGCCGCGGGGGCAGCCGGCCGCCGCCGGCCGGGAGGCGGGGCGGGGAAGCGCCGACGGCGCTGCGGAAGGCCGCCGTCGCCGGGCACCGGGGCCGGGCCCTCGTCGGGCGGCGCCGCGGGCGGGGTGGCCAGCGGGCGCACCCGGAGCTTGGGCGGGGGCAGGGTGGCGGCGCGTGCCACCATCCCGCCGGGGGCCGGGGTCGGCGCGGTGAGGTCCTGGGCGACCACCAGCACCGCGCGGACGCCGCCGTAGGCGGAGCGGCGCAGCGAGACCTTGAAGTCGTAGGCGCCGGCCAGGCGTCCCACCACGGCCAGTCCGAGCCGCGGGGCCTCACCGAGGTCGTCGAGGTCCAGCCCGCCCGAGCCCCGGGCGAGCAGGCGGTCGGTGCGCTTGGCGGCCTCGTCGGTGAGGCCGACCCCGGCGTCCTCGATCTCGATCGCGACGCCGGTCTGCACCTCGGTGGCGGTGAGGTGGACCCGGGTCTGCGGCGGCGAGTAGCGGGTGGCGTTGTCCAGGAGTTCGGCGACGGCGTGGATCACCGGCTCGACCGCGGGCCCCACGATGGCCACGTCGGCCACCGAGTGGAGGTCGACCCGGCGGTAGTCGATGATCCGGGACATGGCACCGCGCAGCACGTTGTAGAGCGGCACCTCCTTCTGCCACTGCCGGCCGGGCCGGGCTCCGCCGAGGACGGCGATGCTGTCCGCCAGCCGTCCGATCAGCGCCGTCCCGTGGTCGATGTGGAGCAGGTCGGTGAAGACGTCGGGGTTGTTGCCGTGCTTGTCCTCCATGTCCCGCAGGTCCATGGCCTGCTGGTGGACCAGGGCCTGCACCCTTCTGGCGATGTTGACGAAGGCGCGCTGGGCGGCGTCCCGCAGGGCCTCCTCGGCCTCCACCGTCCGGACCACCGCGCGCAGCACCTCGTGGTGCGCGGCTTCGAAGTCGGCGTCGAGCCGGATCTCGCACTCCAGGTCCCGCAGCACCTCCTCGGCGAGTTCGCCGCGCTGCAGCCGTTCCACCGCGGTGGGCAGCAGTTCCTTGGCCAGCCGCACCATCTCGGTCTGCTGGTCGGCCAGTCGGTGCCGGAAGGCGGCGTCCTGTTCGGCCCGGCGGGCGCGGAGCGCGGTGATCGTGCGGCCGCGGCGTATCGCCTCCCCGGAGGCGATGGCCACCGCCAGCGTCGCCGCCGCACCGCACCAGGCGACCGGGGCGCGGGCGCCGTCGGGGCTCAGCGCCACGGCCACCGCGACGCACACCGCGACCACGGCGGGCGGCAGCAGCCAGGGGAGGGCAAGGGGCCTGCGGCCTCCGGGGGGCGTACCGACATGAACCATCGACAACCTCAATGCGCGCATGGAAGGTATGGGGGCGGCCCGGGTGCGGGCCGGTACCGGTGGGGCGGTCACGGTGGAGGCGGTGGCCGCCACCGGATCGCGCTCGCCGGCTCATCGCCGCGGTGCTGGCACGACGGTGTTCCGCGCACGGCACCCAGGGCCCCAGGTCGCCCGGGTCCGTGCACGGTCGGCGGCGCGGCACCGGCGAGGACAACTGCCCGTAGTCGGCGCAACGCGCTGCGCAACAGGGAGCATAGCTAGGTCCCTGGCATATTGCGGCTGAAGCGCATATATCACCGGCATGTACTCATGTACGAATTTCACATCGGGTATTTACTACCAGGCCATATGAAACCGTACGGCGCCCGACCAGGGAAAACGACGTCTCGTCGCCACTCGTCACTGCTCGGCCAGGCTCATCCCCATGCGCCCCCCATGTGCCCTCATGTGCCTTAGATGGACCCTGAGGGCGCCCCACTCGAGGAGGTGACGCCCAGGCGTCGACCGAGCCCCGCCGAGCCAGCCGCCTTCGCATGCCTCACGGTTGGTCTTTCCTGATCAACCAGTCCTTGATCGTTCGCGGCGGAGACGTTCTGGTCGCGCGAGCGGCTCATGGTGCGTTCGATGGTCCAGCGGCGTCGGCCCAGTCGCTGGGAGGTCTCGATCCCCTTGCGGGCGATGCGGTGGGTGATGCCGCGCTTGCGTAACCATCGCCGCACGTGGGAGCAGTCATAGCCCTTGTCGGCGTGGAGCTTTCCTGGCTCGTCGCCGGCGTCCACGGCGGGAGCGGATCGGCGGTATGCCCTTGGCGGTGCCCGCCGCCTCGCCTGGGTACGGAGTATCGGCGAAGTTGGGACGTCCAGCACACCTCAGGCGCCGGATCCGGCTCTCGCGCTGGCGGCGGCTTTGCCAGCGAACCCAGCCCATGACCGGGTCCAATGCTGGCATGCTCGAATGGACGAAGGGGGCGGCAGTGTCCGACGAGCAGTTGTCATCACAAGAACGAGTCGATGATGGGATCGGTGCCTACGAAGGCTCTACGGAGTCGGTAGCCAGTGTTGACTTCGTATGGAGCGTTGCGGCGGGGCTGGCAGTGGCTCCTTTTCTGCAAGCGGTCGCCAGCCATTTCGGGAACCGGCTGGCTGAAGGGCTGGATGAGCGCACTCGTGCCGCGGTGCGCCTCTTCCTGCGCCGAAGCGCTGAGGAAGGGGGCGATGATCAGGATGTTTCCGGAACCGATCAGCCGAGGCTTGTCAGCCTCAGCACAGAGTACGGATGGCGGCTGTCCATTCCGGAAGACCTGCCGGCTGAAGGTCTGTTGCATTTGTTTGCCCTCTGTAAGGCTGATCCACCTGTCGATCGCTTCACGGCAGGTTGGGTCTACTGGGAGGGAGAAAGCTGGAGAGGTAAGGCGCTCACCAGTGCAGGAATCGTGCGCTGGGTGTGGGACCCCACTACGCAGGACTGGGTCACCCTCCGAGGATAAGCGCGCCACGGCCGCTTGATCTGCGGTGCAACAGGGGTACGCGGCACTCACTGCCCCCGGTCGGCCCCCCTCTGAACTTTTCGATCTTGCGTTGGCATCGGGTCTCGCGTTCGAGTCCCGGGCCCGCAGCGCCCTTTGGGCGCTGGTTGGGCAGGCCCCCGACGGGGAAGTGTCCGGTGGACAACCGGGGCGGAGTCGGGGGGCGCGGGAGTGCGGGGCAGATCATGGACGGCGTTGGTCGTAGGGGGGACGCTGCTGGCGGCGGCGTGCAGCACCTCGGGGGGCAGCACCGGTGACGGTGGGGGCTCTCTGCGAGACAAGCTCGGGGGGCCTGCGCCGCTCGTTTTCGTTCCTGTCGTGAGCGAAGAGGACGGGGAGTGTCCAAGGGACGCGGATGCCGGGACGACCTTCACGAATCATGATGGCAAATGCATAAGCTTCGCTTCCCCCAAAGTGGGCGTGGTCATCGACGGTCCCGTCCTAGCCGAGGTGCGAAAGCACAGAATGGACAGTGCCCGATGGCTGTCAGTGCTCCCGGAGTCTGAACCAGGCCGCGAGCGACTCAGCAAGTTCTTGCTTGACCTCCGCACCGATGGCTCTCCTGGTGGCGATTTCGTCATCTTCCGAGGCGGGGAGAGAATCTCCCCCGAGTGCTTCCAGGATCGCGGCCGCCGCGAGGATGATGACGGCGCTGCAAGAATGCTGTGCTATCCGGCTAGCGCTGAGGAGATGGTCGACCGCCTCGAATCGCGCTAGTCGGCCATGTATCCGGGTTGCTTGTCGGCGCCGGTGTTGCGGATCTGGCCGGACTTCACGGGCGCGGCGAGTGCCCGGTAGAGGCCGGCGCCGCGACAGGTGACGAACTCGGCGAGCCGGCTGGCGGATGCTCCCGAGTCGGGGAACACGTCCCGCAGGGTCTCCACGATGGTGTTCTGGACGGCTTCGTTCCCTCCGCATGAGCGACCGGCGGTCTTCCGCCCTGCGGGCGCGGCGGACCGGCAGGTCCACGGCGGCCGCGCGCCGTGGCACGGTGTATCCGCGTCGCCGGGGCCCGACCGCGCCCAGGAAGGCAGTGCCCAGGTGATCCCGGTCAGTCCAGGAACCTGACGCTCGCGACAGGGCCGAGGTCTGCGGACTCGCCAGGGCCGAGCGTCTGGATTGAAGCGCCGGAGGCATCGGGCGACGCATAGAGCTCGGCGTCATACCCGGTGTCGTTCCGCATCCGGCCCTGCGCGGCTTCCGTGTTGTACACCTCACCAGGTTGAGCGCTCGCCTGGTGCTCGGCGTAGAGGAAGGCGTCGAGATTCTCAGCCACGGTGGTCCCCTCTCTTGCTTCCGGGCCACCGGACCGGTGGCCGTCCTGCCACCACTCTTGCCGCCGGCCGGGACCGGTGACCCCTCGGACTGCTCCGCCCGGGGGAGGCGGGGTGGTGATCCTGGTCGGTACCGAGGTACGGGCCGGCAACCCCGTGACACCCCCCGCCTCATGATCCAATATGTCCGTTTATCATCTCTTCGGCGGGCGCAACCTGCCCTGAATCCCGACACTCGCCCCGCCCCTCGTGGGCGGGGACTTTTCATGCCCGAACACAGGTGACCCATGAGGCGACCCGCCATCGCCGCCGGTGCCGGAGCCGTCGCGCTCCTGGTCGGTACCAGCGTGGTACTGGCCCCGGCGGCATCCTCGTACCCCTCGACCCACTCCCGGCAACGCTGCGGCAACACCACCGACCAGCGCGTGCTGCTCACCTTCGACGACTGGAACGACGCCGACCCGTACATCGCCACCCGCACCGGGGCCTACCTGGAGGCCCGGAACATCCGCGCCGCCTACTTCCTGAACGGGAAGGACGCGGCCCGCTACCCCGACATCGTGCGCACCCTGCGCGCCCAGGGCCACTACGTCGGCAGCCACGCCACCGGCCACCGGGACCTGACGAAGCTGTCCGACGCCCAGGTGCGCGCCGAGCTGGCCGACGGTCTCGAGACCAACGTGCTGCGGCCGCCGTACGGCTCCTGGGACGACCGGGTCCGCGCCATCGCCGACGCCATGGGCTACCGCATCTGCACCTGGACCGTGTCCACCCATGACTGGGACGAGGTGGACGGAAGCCTCAGGTCCACCGCTTCCATTCGGGGGTACTGGAAGTCGGCACCCCCCGCTGCCAAGGCGGCGGGCAACATCCTCGGGCACCTGTGGACGAACTACCCGGCGGCGGTACCCGGGCTGATACGGGACGTGCATGCGGAAGGCAGGCGGTTCTGCCGCAACCGCGGCCCGGTGCCCGCTGCCTGGCCTGCTGTCCTCGACTGCACCTAGCCCGGGGTTGCGGACCGCGGACTCCCCCGACGGCTCCGGCAGCGCCTCGTCCGCGGGACCGGAGCCGTTCGGTCGTACCGGGGCCCCGTGTCAGCTGACGAAGACGCTCGTGGCGAAGTCGAAGTCACGGCTTTCCCCCGGGGTGAGCACGCCCAGCAGTTCGCCCACACAGCCCTGCGAGTCGTAGACGAAGGCGAGTTGGTCGGTGTTGTTCTGGACCCTCGACACCGCGCCGTCGAAGCAGCCGCTGGGGTTCTGGTGTGACAGCACCAGGGTTCCGGTGGCGGCCACCGCCGTGAGGGGCGATGCCAGAGCCACCGTCGCGGCGGCGAACACCGGCACCACAAACGCTCGGACACGACGCATCGCACGCCTCCAGGGTCGCCCGGGAACGGAGACGCCTCCGGTCTCCCGGTCCTATTACCGCAGACCGTCGCCGCTTCGGGGCGCACGCCGCGCCCGGGTGTCCCGGGAGCGCACCGGGTGGCCGAACGCCGGGCGGTCAGGTGCAGGCGGGCCCGGCGGGCCAGTTCGCCGGCACCGCGCCGCGGTTGCGGCAGAACAGCCGGCCCTCGGCGTGTACGTCCGCGATCAGGCCGGTCACCGCGGACGGGTAGTTGGTCCACAGGTGGCCCAGGATGTTGCCGGCCTTCTTGGACGCGGCGGGTGCGCTCTTCCACATCGCGCGGATCGACGCCGCCGACCGCCGGCCGTCCGGGCCGCTGCCCTTGTCCCAGTCCCGGGTGCTCACCGACCAGGTGCACAGGCGGTACCCCATGCCGGCGGCGAGGGACCGGACCCGGTCGTCCCACGCGCCGTGCGGCGGACGCAGCACGTTGGACCTGACGCCCCCGGAGATCTCGGCGCGCACCTGGGCGTCCGTCAGCTTCGTCAGGTCCTTGTGGGTGCTGCCGTGGTTGCCCACGTAGTGCCCCTGGGCGCGCAGCTTCGCGGGGACGTCCGGGTGCCCGCGGACGTCGGCGCCGTTGAGGAAGAAGGCGGCCCTGATGTTGCGGGACTTCAGGTAGTCGCCGGTCCTGGTGGCGAGGCCGGGGTCGGCCGGGTTCCAGTCGTCGAAGGTGAGCAGCACACGCGTGCTGGTGGTGTTGCCGCAGCGCTGCCGGGACGAGCTCGAGGGGTAGGCCGCGGCCGGCGGCACGGTGCGGGCGAGCACCAGCACCGCCACGGCACCGGTCACCAGCAGGGGGTACTTCACCGGCTCTCCTCTCCCGGCAGGCCCGACGGCGCGTGGTACCCGACATCATCGCCCGGCGCCGCGCGTCCGCCCGTAGCGACACGTGGCCGGCGGGGTGCCCGGTCGTCACCGGTCGGGCGGCGGCGCGACGGCTGCACGGCGGGAGGCCGGCCCCGGGGCGGGCCCGGGCCGGGGCCGGGAGCCCGCCTTCGGCGGGCGGTCCGCGGTGGTCAGTCCTCGGTGCGGTCCTGCCGGGCGGCGATCTCGCCGACCTCGTCGAGCGCCTCGGTGAGCCACTGGACGGTGAGCGCCTCGATGCCGATGCCGGCCCGCAGCACCAGGTGGCGCAGCCGGTCCTCGTCGGTGTCGCGCTCCGGGCCGAAGCCGCGCCGTTCGATGTCCTGGTACAGCTCCAGCTGCCGCTGGTGCAGCGCCAGGTGGCGGCGCATCTCGGCGGCCAGGCCCGCGGTGCCCACCACGGCCGCCGCCCGGGTGCGGAGCAGCAGCGGGTCCCGGATCGGCCGGGGGTCCTGGCTGCCCGCCGTCCAGGCGGCCAGTTCCCGGCGGCCCGCGGGCAGCACCTCGTACTCCTTCTTCTGCCCGCGGGCCGGCTGCGCGGTGGGCAGTGCCCGGATCAGGCCGGACTCCTCCAGCTTGGCCAGCTCCCGGTAGATCTGCTGGTGCGTCGCGGGCCAGAAGTAGCCGATCGACTTGTCGAACCTGCGGGTCAGCTCCAGCCCTGACGACGGTTTTTCGAGCAGTGCGGTGAGGATGGCGTGCGGGAGGGACATGCCCGCATCCTAGGGAGCCGCGGCGGGGCGGTCGCGGGCGGTGCGGTCACAGGGCGGCGGCCAGTTCGGTGCCCTGCCGGATGGCCCGCTTCGCGTCGAGTTCCGCCGCCACGTCGGCGCCGCCGATGAGGTGTGCGTCGCGGCCCGCCGCGCGCAGCTCCTCGTACAGGTCGCGGCGGGGTTCCTGCCCGGTGCACAGCACCACGGTGTCCACCGGCAGGACCGAGGAGACGCCGTCGACGGTGAGGTGGAGCCCGGCGTCGTCGATCCGGTCGTAGCGCACGCCGGCCACCATGGTGACGCCGCGGTGCCGCAGCTCGGTGCGGTGGATCCAGCCGGTGGTCCGGCCGAGTCCGGCGCCGACCTTGCTGGTCTTGCGCTGGAGCAGGTGCACGGTGCGGGGCGATCGCGGGCGGCGGGGTTCGCCGAGGCCGCCGGGGGCGCGGTAGGCGGTGTCCACGCCCCACTGGCCGAGGAACACCTCGGCGTCCTGGCCGGCGCCGCTGCCGCTGTCGGTCAGGTACTCGGCGACGTCGAAGCCGATGCCGCCGGCGCCGACGACCGCGACCCGGTCGCCCACCGGCGCGCCGTCCCGCAGCACGTCGAGGTAGCTGAGCACGCTGGGGTGGTCGACGCCGGGGATCGGCGGGGTCCTGGGGGTGACCCCGGTGGCCAGCACGATCTCGTCGTAGCGCCCGTCGGCGAGCCCGGCCGCGGTGACCGGGGTGTTCAGCCGGACGTCGACGCCGTGCTCGTCGAGCCGGCTGCGGAAGTACCGCAGGGTTTCGGCGAACTCCTCCTTGCCGGGTATCCGGCGGGCGATGTCGAGCTGTCCGCCGATCCGGTCCGCGGCGTCGAAGAGGGTCACCGTGTGCCCGCGCTCGGCCGCCGAGACGGCGCAGGCGAGCCCGGCCGGTCCGGCTCCGACGACGGCGACGCGCTTGGCGGCGCGGGTGGGGCCGAGGACGAGTTCGGTCTCGTGGCAGGCCCGCGGGTTGACCAGGCAGGAGGTGATCTGTCCGCTGAAGGTGTGGTCCAGGCACGCCTGGTTGCAGCCGATGCAGGTGTTGATGGCGTCGGCGCGGCCCGCCCGGGCCTTGGCGACGAAGTCGGCGTCGGCCAGCATCGGCCGCGCCATGGAGACCATGTCCGCGTGTCCCGAGGCGAGCAGCTGCTCGGCGAGCTCGGGGGTGTTGATGCGGTTGCTGGTGACCAGCGGGATGGTGACCGCTCCCATCACCTTCCTGGTCACCCAGGTGTAGGCGCCGCGCGGCACCGAGGTGGCGATGGTGGGGATGCGGGCCTCGTGCCAGCCGATCCCGGTGTTGATGATGGTGGCACCGGCCGCCTCGATCTCCTTGGCCAGGGTGATCACCTCCGCCAGCGAGGACCCGCCGGGGACCAGGTCGAGCATGGAGAGCCGGTAGATCAGGATGAAGTCGGGTCCGACCCGTTCCCGGGTGCGCCGCACGATCTCCACCGGGAAGCGGATGCGGTTCTCGTACGAGCCGCCCCAGCGGTCGGTGCGCCGGTTGGTCTGGGTCGCGATGAACTCGTTGATCAGGTAGCCCTCGGAGCCCATGATCTCGACCCCGTCGTAACCGGCCGACCTGGCCAGCTCGGCCGCGCGGACGAAGTCCTCGATGGTCGCCTCCACCTCGTCGTCGGTGAGGGCGTGCGGCAGGTGGGGGCTGATGGGTGCCTGGAGGGCGCTGGGCGCCACCAGGTCCCGGTGGTAGGC
Organism: Streptomyces sp. NPDC018031; assembly: GCF_044327625.1. NCBI lineage: Bacteria > Bacillati > Actinomycetota > Actinomycetes > Kitasatosporales > Streptomycetaceae > Streptomyces > Streptomyces sp. NPDC018031. The sequence goes on along the minus strand of NZ_JBIRFT010000009.1, from coordinate 184,914 downwards.
GTAGCGGCCGAAGTGGAGGATCTGCATGGCGATCCGGCCGCCCTCCCGGTGGACCGCCTCGGTGACCTCGGCATGCTGCGCGGCCTCGGCCTCGGTGGTCAGTTTGGCGCCGAGTTCCCAGGGCCGTCCGGCCTCGTTGGGGGCGATGCCGCCGGTGACGATGAGGCCCACACCGCCGCGGGCGCGGGCGGCGTAGAACTCGGCCATCCGCTCGAACCCGCGCTCGGCCTCCTCCAGCCCGATGTGCATCGACCCCATGAGGACCCGGTTGGGGAGCGTGGTGAATCCCAGGTCGAGCGGGCTCATCAGGTGCGGGTACGGACTCATGGTCACGCCTCCTCGTGCGCTGTCACTGCGCACGGTTGTATCCCACACCCAGCCCCTTATGCAACAAGTTGCAAAACCGAGGGCGGCGAGCGGCGCGGCGCGACCGGACCGGCGGAGCGCGGAACCCCCGGGGCGCGCCTCACACCGCGGCGCGTTCCGCCATCGGGATCTCGGTGGAGTCCAGCTCCAGCGCACACCGGAGGACCCCGGAACCCAGCCGGGGCCGGTGCACGAACACCCGGAACGAGCGGGGCGGGTCCTCGGGCAGCTCCGCCTCCAGCGCGACGGTCCCCCGGCCGCGGGTGCGCTCCAGGCAGACCTCCTTGCCGTCCACCAGCACCTCGATCTCGGCGGTCCGGCCACCGCCGCGGACCGTGACGGTGATCGAGTGACCGTGCTGATCGGCGTGGAAGTGGCGGCTGGGGCCCATGGCGCACCTCCTCGGCACCGCTCTACGCCCAGGGTAGGCCGGACCGCCGGGACTCGCCCGCCGCGCGGCCCGCGGCGCCCGCTCGCGCCCGGCCGGACGCCGCCCGGGCACCCCCTCCCCCGGCCCCGGCCGGGCTGCGCCGATCCGGTGAAGGTCGGGCCCGCCCCGCGGAGACACCCCGCCGCACGCACATAAATACGACTATCCACTCATTTCACCTACGGATATGGCGAAAACTCATGTCTCCTCACGCACACCGGCGGGCGGCGTTCACCGCCGCCGCGCTGCTCGCCCTGGTCACCGGCTGCGGCAGCGGCATATCCGACAAGCCCCGGGACCGGGACGGATCCACCACCCCCGCCGCCCGGGCGTCGGCCCCCGCGCGCGCCCCGTTCACCCTGCTGGCCACCGGGGACCTGCTGATCCACGCCTCGGTGATACGCCAGGCGCGTGCCGACGCCGGCGGCGACGGCTACGACTTCGGCCCCATGCTGGACGCGGACCGGGACCTGGTCTCGTCCGCCGACGTGGCGATATGCCACATGGAGACGGTCTACGGGCCCGACGGAGGTCCGTTCACCGGATACCCCACCTTCAAGAGCCCCCCGCAGATCGCCCGGGCGGCGCGGGACATCGGCTACGACTCGTGCTCCACCGCCTCCAACCACACCCTGGACGCCGGGACCGAAGGGGTGGACCGCACCCTCGGCGCCATGGACCGCGCCGGGCTGCGGCACACCGGGTCCGCGCGCTCCGCCGCCGAGAGCCGTGAGCGCACGCTCCTCACCGCCGGCGGCGCCAAGGTCGCGCAGCTCGCCTACACCTACGGGACCAACGGCATACCGGTACCCGAGGGGAAGCCCTGGATGGTCAACCTCATCGACCCGGAGCGGATCGTCGCGGACGCCCGGGCCGCCCGCCGCGCCGGGGCCGACGTGGTCGTGGTGAGCCTGCACTGGGGCACCGAATGGCAGGAGGCCCCGGACGAGCTGCAGCGCACGGTCGCCCGGGAGATCACCGCTTCCACCACCGGCGGACGGCGCGACATCGACCTCGTCATCGGCACCCACGCACACGTCCCGCAGGCGTACGAGAAGGTCAACGGCGTCTGGGTGGTCTACGGCATGGGAGACCAGCTGGCCGGAGTGATGACCGATCCGCGCGGCCAGCTCAGCTCGGCCGCCCGCTTCACCTTCGCCCCGCCCGGCCGGCCGGGCGGGTCCTGGACGGTGTCGAAGGCGGAGTTCATACCGCACCTGGTCGACAACGACCCGATCCGGGTGGTGAACCTGCCCCGGGCGCTGCGGAAGGAGCCCGCGAACCCCCGCTACACCAGGGCACTGGCCGCCATCCGGGAGACGGTCCTGGAGCGGGGCGCCGGCCGGGACGGGCTCACCATGGGACGGTGACGGACCGCGGCGGCCGCCGGCGCGGGGCGCGGCTCAGACGTCGCCGGCGATGGGCAGCACCATCATCCGCGTCACCGCGCCGTCGTCGCCGACCACGTCGCGCAGGTGCCGGAAGCCCAGCCGGCGGCACAGGGCCAGGCTGGCGGTGTTCCCCGCGCCGACCATGCCGTAGACCTCGGTCAGCCCCAGGGTGTCCGAGGCGTACCGCAGCAGGCCGTGGGCCACTTCGGTGCCCAGCCCCCGGCCCCAGTACGCCGGGGCGAGCGCGGTGACCAGCTCATGGCCGTCGACGTTGCCGGTCTTCTTCACCTCCGCGTGGCCGACGTACGTCCCGTCGCACCACACGCCCCACACGTCGAACAGCCGCTTGGGGTACACGTCGGTGAGGATGGCCCGGAAGAGTTCGCGCAGGTCGGGCTCGGGGACCTGGTCCTGCCCCATCCAGCGGCAGACCTCCTCGTCCCGGAGCAGCGCGACGAAGGCGTCCTCGTCCTCGGCCCGGTAGGGGACGAACTCCAGTCGGTCGGTGCGCAGGGTGGGCACCATGGCGGCTCCTCGTGGTCTCGCGGTGCGGATCGGGACGGCTGAGTCGCGGTGGGGCGCGGCGCAACGCTGCGATGGGGAGTGCTCGGGCGGAACAAGCGGGGGCGGGCCCGGAGGCGGGGGACGGACGGGCACGGGCGGCACGGGGACAGGCGGGAACAGGAACAGACGGGCACGGGTACGGACGGGCACGGGAGCCGGCGGAAACCGGGCGGGGCGGGTGGGCGGCGGTGTCCGGACGCCGGGGTTCCGGCGGCCGGGCACCCCCCCCCCCCCCCAAGACCCCGCCGGATGACACACCCCACCCCCGGCGGCCGGGCCCCAGTCCGTGCACACCCCCCCCACCCACGCGG
>NZ_JBIRFT010000009.1:0-181844 GCF_044327625.1 Streptomyces sp. NPDC018031 | reverse complement strand
GCGGGGGGGGGGGGGGGGGGGGGGGGGGGGGGGGGGGGGGGGGGGGGGGGGGGGGCGCGCCCCCCCCCCCACCGCCGGCACCGGCTAGGACCCGGCGTTCTCCATCCGCTCACGCAGGCTGCGCGGACGCATGTCGGTCCAGACCTCGTCCACGTAGGCGGAGCACTCGGCCTCGCTGCCCTCCTTGCCGGCCGGCTCCCAGCCGGCCGGCACCTCCACCTCCACCGGCCACAGCGAGTACTGGTCCTCGTCGTTGCGCAGCACCTGGTAGCGGGTGTTCTCGTCCATCTCTCGCTCTCCCGTCGTGGGTCGGGTCCACCGGCCGGGCCGGCCGGCTCCGTTCGGAACGTGTGCGGTGTGTCTGTGTCAGCAGGGACGGGCCCGGCCGGGCCGGGCGCCCCGGGCACGGCGCCCGGGGCGCCCCCGGGGTGCGCCCTCGGCGCCCCTCCCCGGCGGGGGGCGCGCTCACCGGCCGCCCCGGGCGTGCCGGGCGATGTGGCGCAGCGCCTCGGCGAACTCCCCGGCGACCCGCCCCACGGTCGCCGTGTCGTGCACGCCGGGGCGGTGGTGCCAGGTGAAGGCGAGGCGTCCGTCCTGCACCGCGCCGACCACCTCCAGCAGGTGCGAGCCGCTGTCGCGCGGGTCGTGATCCCGGCCGAGCGAGCCGTGCTCGGCACGGACCAGACCGCTGCCCGAACCCGCCGGGCGGGCGTCCCACTGGCCGAGGTAGTTGAAGACCACCTGTCCGAGCGCCGCCGCGCCGAGCCGCTTGCGCACCTCCGGCGGGCCGTAGCTGCGCAGGGCGCCGAATCCGATCCCGTTGCCGGGCACGGCGCGCAGCTGCCGGCGCACCGCCTTCACCAGCGCCCGCCAGTCGCGGGAGGGGCTCAGGTCCTCCGGCCCGGGCACATGGAGGGCGACCGGGTGGACGGTGGTGAACCAGCCGACCGTGCGGGACAGGTCGACCCCGTCGAGCAGGTCCTCGCGGCCGTGCCCCTCCAGGTCCAGCGGGACCCGGTCGCGTCCGGTCCAGCGGGCCAGCGCCAGGGCGAGCGCGGCCAGCAGCACGTCGTTGACACGGGTGCGGTAGGCGGTCGGCGCGGCGCGCAGCAGCGCCGCGGTGTCCTCCTCGTCCAGCTCCACGGTGAGCGTGCGGGCCTCGCCCGGCTCCGCGCCGGGCCCCTGGCCGACCGGTAGCGGCTCGGCGGCCACCGCCTCCTCCCAGTAGGCCAGTTCGTGGTCCAGGGCGCCCTCGGCGACGTGCGCGGCGAGCTGCCGGGCCCAGTCCCGGAAGGAAGTGGTGCGCTCCCCCAGGGTCACCGGCTCGCCCCGCACCGCCTGCCGGTAGGCGGCTTCCAGGTCGTCCCGGAGGATGCGCCAGGACACCGCGTCCACGGCCAGGTGATGGGCGACCAGCAGCAGGAACGCCGGCCGGTCCGCGTCGCCGGTGAACAGCGCCGCCTTCAGCAGCGGGCCGTGCCCGATGTCGAAGCCGGCGTGCACCTCGTCGGCGGCCTTCGCCATCGCCGCGTCGGCCTCCGCGGACGACAGCCCCGCCAGGTCGTAGCGGAGGAGCTCGGCGTCGCCGTCGGCCGGCGGCGGGTTGAACTGGTGCCAGCCCCCGTCGTCCCGGGTAAACCGCATGCGCAGCGCGTCGTGGTGCTCCAGCAGCGCCCCCAGGGCCGCCCGCAGCGCCGCCGGGTCCGGGGCCCCGTCCAGTTCCAGCAGCGCCGACTGGTTGAAGTGGTGGTGGTCGGCGCGCGGGGTGGTCAGGAACCACTCCTGGATGGGGGTCAGCGGCAGCTCCCCGGTCACCGGCCCGCTGCCCGTGGCCCTGGGCGCGGTACCGACGACGGTCGCCAGCTCGGCCACCGTCTGGTGGGTGAACAGGTCGCGGGTGGCCAGGTGCAGGCCGTCCCGCCGCAGCCGCGACACGACCTGCATGCTCAGGATCGAGTCGCCGCCGAGGTGGAAGAAGTTGTCGTCGGCGCCGACCTCGTCCACGCCCAGCACGTCGGCCCAGATGCGGGCGATACGGCGCTCGGTGTCGGTGCGCGGCGCGGTGCGCGGGCCGGCCGGCCGCACCGGCCCGGGGTCGGGCAGGGCCCGCCGGTCGGTCTTGCCGTTCGGGGTGAGCGGAAGCCGGGCCAGCGGCACGAACAGCGACGGGACCATGTGCGGCGGCAGCAGCCCGGCCGCGTGCTCGCGCAGTTCCGGCAGCGGAAGCCCGTCCGCGGTGCCCTCGGCGGGTACCACGTACGCCACCAGCCGGCCGGGGCCGTCGGCCGCCTCGCCGTTCGGTCCGCCGGCGCGGACCACGACCACCGCGTCCCGCACCCGGGGGCTGCGGCGCAGGGCGCTCTCGATCTCGCCCGGCTCGATGCGGAAGCCGCGCAGTTTGATCTGGTCGTCGACGCGCCCGGCGTAGCGCAGTTCACCGTCCGCGTCCCAGCGGGCCAGGTCGCCGGTGCGGTACATCCTCCGCTCGCGGTCGGGGCCGGTGGGGGCCGGCGCGAAGGGGTCGGGCAGGAAGCGGGCGGCGGTCAGGCCCGGGCGGTTCAGATAGCCGCGGGCGACGCCGGGCCCGGCCACGTACAACTCGCCGGTGACGCCCGGCGGAACCGGACGCAGCGCGCTGTCCAGGACGTAGACGCGGGTGGCGCCGGCCGGCCGGCCGATCGGCGGGGCGGCCGGGTGCGGGGCCAGCGGGCCGGTCCAGGTGGCGACCACGGTGGCTTCGGTCGGCCCATAGGAGTTGATCATGCGGCGGCCCGGGGCCCAGAGCTCCACCAGGTCCGCCGGGCACGCCTCGGCCCCGACGATCAGGGTGCGCAGGTCCGGCAGCGCACCGGCGGATTCGGGCGGCAGCGTGGCCAGCGCCGCCGGGGGGATCAGGGCGTGGCTGATCCGGTGCTCGGCGAGCACCTGGGCCAGCCGTTCACCGACCAGCGGCCCTTCCTCCCCGGCCACCAGCGTGGCCCCGGTGAGCAGGGAGGCGCACAGTTCCAGTACCGAGGCGTCGAAGCTGGGCGAGGCGAACTGCAGCACCCGGTCGCCGGGGCCGACCGCGTAGCGGTCCGCGGCGGCCGCGGCGAAGCCCGCCAGGCCGCGGTGCGTCACCACCACGCCCTTGGGGGCGCCGGTCGATCCGGAGGTGTAGATGACGTAGGCCGGGTGGTCGGCGGTGAGCGGGGCGGTCCGGTCCTTGTCGGTGGGGGCGGTGTCCGGCCCGTCCGCGCCCCGGACGTCCGCCGGGTCGTCCAGGACCAGCAGCGCCCGCGCGTCACGCACCATGAACTCCCGCCGCTGCGGCGGGTACGCCGGGTCCACCGGCAGGAAGGCGGCGCCGGCCTTGGCGACGGCGAGCTGCGCCACCACCGTCTCCGCGCCGCGCGGCAGCGCCACGGCGACCACGTGCTCGGGTCCGGCACCGCGGCCGATCAGCCGGTGGGCCAGCCGGTTGGCGGCGCGGTCCACCTCCGCGTAGGTCAGCTGCCGGTCGCCGTCCACCAGCGCCACGGCATCCGGGGTGCGGGCCGCCTGGAGCCGGAACAACTCGGGCAGCGGCAGCGGCGGCGCCGGCGGGGCGGTGCCCCGCCCCTGGTCCAGCAGCGCGTGCCGGGCCCGCTCGGGGACGAGCGGCAGGGCGCCCAGTGGGCGGTCCGGATCCTCGGCGACCGCGGTCAGCAGGGTGCCGAGCTGGTCGGCCATCCGCCGGGCGGTGGCCGCGTCGAACAGGTCGGTGTTGTAGGTGAGCAGGCCGTGCAGCGCCCCGGTGCCGGTCTCGGCGAACTCCAGGGTGAGGTCGAACGCCGAGTGCCGGAGCTCCGGTTCGATGTCCTCGACGTCCAGTCCGGGCAGGCGCAGGTCGGCCGCCGGGGCGTTCTGCAGGACCACCATGACCTGGAACAGCGGGGTACGGCTGGTGTCGCGGACCGGTTGCACCTCGTCCACCACCCGCTCGAAGGGCACCTCCTGGTGGGCGAAGGCGTCCAGCACCGTCGTCCGGACCCGGTCGAGGAACGCGGGGAAGGGAAGGGCGGCGTCCACCCGCGAGCGCAGCACCAGGGTGTTGACGAAGAAGCCGACCAGGTTCTGCGTCTCCGGCCGGTCCCGGCCGGAGGTGACGGTGCCGACGGCGATGTCGCGCCCGCCGGACAGCCGGGCGAGGAAGGTCTGCGCGGCGGCGACCAGGGTGGTGAACAGGGTGGCCCCCCGGTCCCGGCCGACCCGGGCCAGCCGGCGGGCCGTCCCGGGCGGCAGGACCAGCCGGGTGGTCGCGCCGTCGCGGGTGCGCACCGCCGGGCGCGGCCGGTCGGTGGGCAGGTCCAGCGGCTCGGTCCCGGCGAGTTGCTCCTTCCAGTAGGCGAGGCCGTCCTGGGTGCCGGAGCCGTCCCTCGCGCGCTGCCAGTGGGCGTAGTCGGCGTAGCTCACCGGCAGCGGTGGCAGCGGCTCGCCGGTGCCGTCCCGCTCGGCCCGGTAGAGGTGTGCCAGGTCGCCGGTGAGCACGCCGGTCGACCAGCCGTCGGTGACGATGTGGTGCAGGGTCAGGGTCAGCGCGTGGTCGTCGGCGGCCAGCCGGATCAGCCCGGCCCGCAGCAGCGGGCCGCGGCGCAGGTCGAAGGTGCGGGTGCGCTCGGCCGCCAGCAGGTGCTCCAGCCGGGCCGCCCGGTCCTCCTCCGGCAGGTCGGACAGGTCGTGCAGCGGCAGCGGCACGACCTGGGGCGGGTGCACGATCTGCACGCCCCGGCCGTCCACGGTGTCGAAGGTGGTGCGCAGCGACTCGTGCCGGGCCACCAGGGCGCGCAGGGCCGCGCGCAGGGCGGCGGTGTCGAGCGGGCCGCGCAGCCGCAGCGCCAGCGCGGTGACGTACTCGGCGCCGCCGGGCGCGAACTCCTCCAGGAACCACATCCGTTGCTGCGGGTAGGACATCGGGGCGGGGGTGTCGCGGGTGACCGGGACGACCGCACCGCGCCCGGTGGCGCCGGTGTCCGGGGTGGTGAGCAGCCCGGCGAGCGCGGCGGGGGTGGGGTGGGTGAACACCTCGCGGGGGGACAGGTCGGTCCCGAACGCCTCCGCGAGCCGGGAGGCGAGGCGGATGCTGAGGATGGAGTCGCCGCCCAGCCGGAAGAAGTCGTCCCGCACCCCCGGCCGGTCCGCGCCCAGCACTTCGGCGAAGATCTCCACCGTGCGGCGTTCGGCGTCGGTGCGCGGCTCGGCCGGCGTGTCGCGTTCGGCGCCGGTGTCCGGGGCCGGGGCGGGCAGCGCCGCGCGGTCCACCTTGCCGTTGCCGCTGAGCGGCAGCGCGGGCAGCGGCACGAAGGCCGCGGGGACCAGGTAGTCGGGGAGCGTCCGGCGGGCGAACTCCGCCAGGCCCTCGGGGTCCTGCCCGGCCGGGCCGACCACGTAGGCCACCAGCCGCCGGCCGCCCGGCCGGTCCTCGCGGACGGCCACCGCCACGTCCGCGACGCCGGGACGGGCCGCCAGCGCCGCCTCCACCTCGCCGGGTTCGACCCGGAACCCGCGGATCTTCACCTGGTCGTCGGCCCGGCCGAGGAACTCCACGGTGCCGTCCGGGTGCCGCCGGGCCAGGTCGCCGGTGCGGTACATGCGGGCGCCGGGCGGGCCGCAGGGGTCGGCGAGGAACCGGGCGGCGGTCTCGCCGGGGCGGCCGAGGTAGCCGCGGGCCAGCCCCTCGCCGGCGAGGAACAGTTCGCCGGCGCAGCCGGGCGGGACGGGGCGCAGGGCGGCGTCGAGGACGTGCGCCCGCATGTCGTCCAGCGGGTGGCCGATCGGCACCGTGCCGGGCACCGCCGCCGCGTCGGCGAGGGCGAAGGCGGTGGCGAACGTCGTGGTCTCGGTGGGTCCGTAGCCGTCCACCACGGTCAGTCCGGGGCAGGCGGCCAGCACCCGGCGCACCGCCGCCGCGGGCACCACGTCGCCGCCGGTCCACACCTGGCGCAGTCCGGTGAAGCAGTCCGGGGCGTCCTGGGACAGCAGCCGGAACAACCCGGCGGTCAGCCACAGCGCCGTCAGCCCCTCCTCGGCGGTCAGCCGCCGCAGCATCGCCGCGTCCATCGGCCCGTCGGGGGCGACCACCACGCGGCCGCCGGTCAGCAGCGGCGCCCACACCTCGAAGGTGGCGGCGTCGAAGGCGGCCGGCGAGTGCAGCGGTACCGCCGCGCACACCCCGCCGGCGAACCGGCTGTCGGTGCCCAGCGAGGCCACGTCGCGGTGGCGCACCGCGACCGCCTTCGGCTCCCCGGTCGAGCCGGAGGTGAACATCACGTAGGCGAGCCGGTCGGGGTCCGCGGGCGGTCCGGCCGGTCCCGGCGGGCCGGCGGTCCGCGCGGCGGCCACCTCACCGGCGGTGAGCCGGACGGTGGCGCCGGCCCGGGCGAGCAGGTCCCGGCGCCGCTCCTCGGGGGCCCGGGTGTCCACCGGCAGGTAGGCGCCGCCCGCCTTGAGCACCGCGAGCTGCGCCACCACCAGTTCGGCGGACCGGTCCATGAGCAGCGCCACCCGTTCCTCGGCCGCCAGGCCGCCGGCCACCAGCCGGGCCGCCAGGCGGTCCGACCAGTCGGCGAGCTGCCGGTAGCCGACCCGGCGGTCGCCGTCGCACAGCGCGACCGCGTCCGGGGCGCGGCGTGCCTGCTCGGCGAAGAGGTCCACCGGGCTGCGCGGCGGCACCTGCCGGGCGGTGGCGCGCCACTCCTCCAGCAGCCGCCGGTCAGCGGTGCTGAGCGGCCGCAGATCGCGCAGGTCGCGGTCGGGGCCGTCGGCGAGCGCGGTGAGCAGCACGGCCAGGCGGGCCGCGGCGCGTTCCACCGTGGCGTGGTCGAACAGCGCGGCGTCGTAGGCCAGGTCGAAGCCGAGCCGGTCCGACAGGTGGGCGCGCAGGCACAGCGGGAAGGTGGTGGCGTCCTCGGCGCGCACCTCCTCGACGCGCACGCCGGTCCGGTCCCCGGCCGACTCGTCGACCGGGTAGTTCTCGAACACCACCATGCTGTCGAAGAGCGCCTCGCCCGTCGGGACGTCGCTCACCGCCTGGATGCGCGGCAGGGCGAGGAAGTCGGCGTTCCGGGCTTCGCTCTGCTGCCGCTGGAGGTCGCGCAGCCAGTCCAGCACGCCGCCGGCGGCGGGCACCCGGACCCGGGTGGGCACGGTGTTGATGAACATGCCGACCATGTCGGCCACGCCCGGCAGTTCGGCCGGGCGCCCGGAGACGGTGGTCCCGAACACCACGTCGTCGCGGCCGCTGTGGCGGGCCAGCAGCACCGCCCAGGCGCCCTGCACCACGGTGCCGACGGTCAGCCCGGCGCGGGCGGCGGCCGTTCGCAGCCGCCGGGAGACCCGCTCGTCCAGCTCGTGGTGGACGGCGGCGGCGGAGCGGGCGCGGTGTTCCTCGGCGGGGGTGCGGTCGTAGGGCAGCGGGGTGCGGGCGGTGAAGCCGGCGAGGGCGTCGGCCCAGTACCGTTCGGCGGCGTCCGCGTCCTGGTCGCGCAGCCACCGCAGGAAGTCCTGGTACGGCCGCCGGGCGGGCGGGTCGGTGTCCGGGCCGCCGGTGAGCGCCGCGTAGCGCTCGCACACCTCGGTGAGGAGCTGCCCGGTGCTCCAGCCGTCCAGGATCAGGTGGTGGGAGGACCAGAGCAGCAGGAGCTCGTCACCGGGGAGCGCGGCGAGTGCGACCCGGGTGAGTGGCGCGGTGGTCAGGTCCATGCCCGCGGCGCGGTCCTCGGCGAGCAGCCGCTCGGTCGCCGCCTCGCGCTCCCCGGGGGTCAGCCGGCGCCAGTCCAGGTGGGTGACGGGCAGTGCGGCCCGGTGGTGCACCACCTGTACCGGGTGGGGCAGCGACTGCCAGTGGACGCTGGTGCGCAGCGCGGGGGTGCGGTCGGCGACCTGCTGCCAGGCCGCGGCGAACGCCCGCGGGTCGGCGACCCCCGACAGCCGGACCGCCGTCCGGTTGAGGTAGGCGTCGGTGGTGTCGACCAGGCCGTGGAAGAGCATGCCGGACTGGAGCGGGGTCAGCGGCAGCACGTCCGCCGCGTGCCGCCCGTCGCCGAGCAGCCGGTCCAGCCGGGCCTGGTCGAGTCCGGCGAGCGGGAAGTCCGAGGGGGTGCGCCCGCCGGCGTCGGGGCGGGCGCAGTGCGCCACGATCTCGCGGAGCGCCGCGCACATCTCCTCGGCCAGGCGCCGCACGGTGGCCTCGTCGTGGACGGCCGCCGGGTAGGTCCAGCCGAGTTCGAGCCGGCCCTGCTGGACCACGCCGGTGACGTCGAGCAGGTACGGGCGCGGCTCGTCGGGGTCGGTGTCCCGGCCGGTGGGCGGCAGCGCGGCCCGGTACAGTCCGCCGTCCTGCGGTCCGGCGGCCGCCGCGTCCCACTGCCCGTGGTAGTTGAACCCGACCGCCGGCGCCGGGGCGCCGGCGAGCGGGCTGCCGGGCAGCAGGCGGGCCAGCGCGCCATGGCTGAGGCCGTGCAGCGGCACGGCGCGCAGCTGCTCCTTGACCGACCGGAGGGTGTCGTGCCAGCCGGCGGCGGGGTCGACGCTGAGGGCGAGCGGGAACTCGGCGGTGAACCAGCCCACGGTCCGCGACAGGTCCAGGTCGTCGAAGAGGTCCTCGCGGCCGTGGCCCTCCACGCCGATCAGGACGGTGTCCCGCCCGCACCAGCGGGCCAGGGTCCGGCCCAGGGCGCTGAGCAGTACGTCGTTGACCTGGGTGCGGTAGACGTCGGGCACCCGGCGCAGCAGGGCGTCGGTCTCCTCGGCCCCGAGGGCGACGGTGAGCGTGGCGGCGGTGCCGTGGGTGTTGGGACCGGGGCGGCCGGCGGGCAGCCCGGCCGGGGCGGCGGCGGTGCGCGTCCAGTAGGCGAGGTCGCCGTCGAGGGCCCCGGAGCGGGTGTGCCGCTCCAGCCGCGCCGTCCAGCTGCCGTACGCGGTGCCCACCGGCGGCAGTTCCACCGGCCGCCCGGCGGCGGCCGCGCGGTACGCGGCCGCCAGGTCCCCGAGCAGGATGCGCCAGGAGACGCCGTCGACCACCAGGTGGTGGACGGTGATCACGAGCTGCGCGGGGCGGCCGGGCCCGAGGTCGAGGACCAGGAACCGGGCCACCCGGCCCTCGGTGGGGGCGAGCGAGACCTGCGCCTCCTCGGTCAGCCGCCGCACCGCCGCCTCCAGCGCGGGGGCGTCCGGCTCCGCCAGGTGGTGGCGGGTGAGGACGCCGTCCGGCGCGTCCGGCAGGACCTCCTGGTCCCAGGCGGTTCCGGTGCGGCGGAACCGGGTGCGCAGGGCGGCGTGGTGGCGCACCAGCGCGCCGACCGCCGGCGCCAGGGCCGCCAGGTCGGTGCCGGGGGCCAGTTCCAGCCGGTGGGTCATGGTGAAGCGGAGCGGGTCGCCGGGGCGGCGGCCGTCGAGGTACCAGCGCTGGATGGGGCCGAGCGGGGCCTCCGCGGGCGGGGTGTCGCCGGCGGTGGCCGGCCGGGGGTCCACCGCGGCGGCGCACAGCGCCAGTTCGGCGACGGTCTGGTGGCGGAAGACGTCCTTGGTGGTGAGGGCGAGGCCGGCCTGGCGGGCGCGGGAGACGATCTGGATGCTGAGGATGGAGTCGCCGCCGAGGGCGAAGAAGTTGTCCCGGGCGCCGACCCGTTCGATCCCCAGCACCTGTGCCCAGATGGCGGCGAGGCGCTGCTCGGTGCCGGGGCGCGGCGCCACGTAGCGGGTCCCGCTGTCGGGCTGCGCCGGCGGCGCGGGCAGCGCGCGGCGGTCGGTCTTGCCGCTGCTGGTGCGCGGTATCCGGGCCAGCGGGACGAACGCCGCCGGCACCATGTGGTCCGGCAGCGTCCGGCGCAGCCGGACCCGCAGTTCGTCGGCCGGCGGGGTCCGGTCGCCGGCGGGCACCAGATAGGCCACGAGCATGGTGCGGCCGGCGTGTTCGCGGGCGGCCACCACCGCCTCGGTGACGTCCGGGTGGTCCAGGAGGGCGGCCTCCACCTCGCCGGGCTCGATGCGGAACCCGCGGATCTTCACCTGCTCGTCGGCGCGGCCCAGGAACTCCAGGTTCCCGCGCGCGTCCCAGCGGGCCCGGTCGCCGGTGCGGTACATCCGGCCGCCCGCGGGCCCGCCCGGGGCGGCGAAGGGGTCGGGCAGGAAGCGGGCGGCGGTGAGGCCGGGCCGGTGCAGGTAGCCGCGGGCCACCTGCGCCCCGGCCAGGTACAGCTCGCCCGGGACGCCGGGGGGCACCGGCCGCAGCGCGCCGTCGAGCACGTAGGCGCGCAGGTTGCGGCCGGGGCGGCCGATGACCGGGGGGCCGGCCCGGTCCGCGCAGCGCCCGTAGACCGCGTCGACGGTGCACTCGGTGGGCCCGTACACGTTGTAGGCGGTGACGCCGAGGTCCCGGCCGGCCGCGCCCAGCTCCCGCCAGGTGGCGGTGTCGATCGCCTCGCCGCCCACCAGCAGCAGGCGGGGGTGGTGGCGGCCGGGTGCGAGCAGTCCGGCGGTGAGGAGTTCGCGGAGGAAGGACGGGGTGACGTTCACCAGGTCCAGGCGCCGCTCGGCGACCTGGGCGCAGAACGCGTCCGGGTCCAGCCGTACGTCCTCGTCGACGAGGTGGACCTCCTGGCCAAGGGCGAGCAGCAGCGGCCCCTCCCAGGAGGTGTCGAAGGAGAACGAGGCGCTGAGCGCGGCGCGCAGCCGCCGACCGTCCGCGGTGTGCGGTGCCACCAGTCCCTCGCGGTGGTCGTGGACGAGGTTGACCAGGTGGCGGTGTTCCACCGCGACGCCCTTGGGGCGTCCGGTGGAGCCGGAGGTGTAGGTGATGTAGGCGGTGTTCCGCGGGTCCAGCGGGCCGAGCCGGTCGGTGTCGGTGGGGGCGTGTCCGGGCAGCCGCTCCCAGGGCACCTCGCGCAGCGTGCCGGTGGTGAGGACCGTGTGCGGGGCGGCGTCCGCCAGCAGGAACGTGACCCGTTCGGCGGGCAGTTCCGGGTCGAGGCAGAGCAGGGTGCCGCCGGCCTTGAGGACGGCGAGCAGCGCCACCGGCAGGTCCGAGGTGCGCGGCAGGCGGAGCGCCACCACGCGCTCGGGGCCAACGCCCAGCGCGATGAGGTGGTGGGCCAGCCGGTTGGCCCGGTCCTCCAGGGCCGCGAAGTCGAGCGTGGTGTCCCGCGCCACCAGGGCGGTGGCCCGCGGGGACCGGGCGGCCTGGGCCTCGAACAGGGCGGGGAAGGTGGTGTCCGGCACCGGCAGCGGGGCGCCCTGCCACTCCCGGAGCACCTGGTGCCGCTCGGTGGCGGTCATCAGCGGCAGCGCGCCGGTCTGCCGGCCGGGGTCCTCGGCGACGGCCTCCAGCAGCAGGCCCAGCCGGGCGGCCAGGCGTTCGGCGGTGTCCGCGTCGAACAGGCCGGTGTCGTACTCCAGGTGGCCGGTGAGGCCGCCGCCGTCCCGTTCCACGAAGTCGAAGGCGAGGTCGAAAGCGGCGTGCCGGACCGGCGGTGCCACCGGCTCGACGTCCAGACCCGGCAGCCGGGGGGCCTCGGCGCCGAGGTTGTGCAGCGCGACCATCACCTGGAACAGCGGGGTGCGGCTGGTGTCCCGCTCCGGCCGGAGGTCGTCCACCAGCCGTTCGAAGGGCACGTCCTGGTGGGCGAAGGCGGCCAGCACGGTATCCCGCACCTGCGCCAGCGTCTCGCGGAACGACGCGCCGGGGCGCACCCGGGTGCGCAGCACCAGGGTGTTGACGAACATGCCGACCACGTCGTGGAGTTCGGGCTGTTCCCGGCCGGCGGTCACGGTGCCGACGGCGACGTCCTCCTGGTCCGCCCAGCGGGCGAGCAGGACCGTGCAGGCGGCCAGCAGGGTCATGTACAAGGTGGCGTCGGCGTCCCGGCCCCGCTCGCGCAGCCGCTCGGTCAGTCCGGCGGTCAGGTCGAAGGTCACCAGGGCGCCGGCGCGGGTGCGCACGGCGGGACGCGGCCGGTCGGTCGGCAGCTCCAGCGGCGCCAGGCCGTCCAGCGCCTCGCGCCAGTAGGCGAGCTGTTCCCCGGTCCGGTCGGCGCCGGCCCGCTGCCAGGCGGCGTAGTCGGCGTACCGCACGGGCAGCTCGGGCAGCCGGGGGCGGCGGTCCTCCCGCGCCGCCGTGTACAGCTCGCCCAGGTCGCGGCCGAGGACGCCGAGGGACCAGCCGTCGGTGACGATGTGGTGGACGGCCAGCACCAGCACGTGCTCGCCGGCGGCCAGGCGGGCCAGCCGGGCGCGCAGCAGCGGCCCGGTGCCCAGGTCGAAGGGGGTGGCGGCGACGCGTTCCACGAAGGCGTCCAGGGCCGCCGGGCCGTCCGGCCCGCCGGTGAGGTCGGTGGACACCAGGTCCGCCGGGTGCGGCGGCCGGACCCGCTGCCGGGCGCGGCCGTCCCGCTCCTCGAAGGTGGTGCGCAGGGACTCGTGCCGGGCCACCAGGCCGTCCAGCGCGGTGCGCAGGGCCGCTTCGTCGAGCGGGCCGCGCAGGCGCAGCACGGACAGCGTCGTGTACTCGGTGCTGTCCGGCTCGAAGCGGTCCAGGAACCACAGGCGCTGCTGGGCGTGGGAGAGCGGCCCGGGGGTGTCCGGGTCCGTGGCCGGGATGGTCCTCGTGGGCGCGGTGCCGGGCCGGGCCGGGGCGCCGAGGGCGGCGGCCAGGGCGGCCACCGTGGGGTGGGTGAACAGCAGCCGGGGCGAGACGTCGGCGCCGAAGGCCGCGCGCAGCCGGGAGGTGACGCGGACGGCGAGGATGGAGTCGCCGCCGAGGGCGAAGAAGTCGTCGCCCGCCCCGACCTCGGCGGTGTCCAGCACCTCCGCCCAGGCGGCGGCGACCAGGCGTTCGGCGGCGGTGCGCGGCGGGGTGCGGTCGGTGCCGGCGGCGAAGCCGTCGGGGCCCGGCGCGGGCAGCGCGCGCCGGTCGAGTTTGCCGTTGGCGGTGAGCGGCAGGGCGGCCAGCGGCACATAGGCGGCGGGCACCATGTGAGCGGGCAGCAGGCGCTCCAGGTGGGCGCGGAGTTCGGCGGCGGACGGCGCGGCGGCGGCCCCGGTGCCGGTGACGTGCGCCACCAAGCGCCGGGTGCCGGAGCCGTCCTGGTACACGCCCACCGCGGCGGCGCCGACGGCCGGGTGGGTGTGCAGCGCGGCCTCGATCTCGCCGGGTTCGATGCGGTAGCCGCGCACCTTCACCTGCTGGTCGGCGCGGCCCAGGTACTCCAGCGTGCCGTCGGCCCGCCACCGGGCCCGGTCGCCGGTGCGGTACATGCGGCCGCCAGCCGGCCCGAACGGGTCGGCCACGAAGCGGGACGCGGTCAGGCCGGGCCGGTCGAGGTAGCCGCGGGCCAGGCCCTCCCCCGCCACGTACAGCTCGCCGACGGCGCCGGGCGGTACCGGGGCCAGGCCGTCGTCGAGCACGTACACCCGCAGGTCGGGTATGCCGGTGCCGATGGGCCCGGCGGCGCCGGTGCCGGTCGTGCCGCGTTCCAGCGGCGCGTGGGTGACGTGCACCGTGGTCTCGGTGATGCCGTACATGTTGACCAGCCGCGGGGCGGTGTCGGGGTGGCGCGCGTACCAGTCGGTGAGCCGCTCGACGTCCAGCGCCTCGCCGCCGAAGATCACCGTGCGCAGCGCCAGCCGGGCGCTCACCTCGGGAAGTTCGGCGTCGGCGCGCGCCAGCGGGTGGAAGGCCGACGGGGTCTGGTTGAGGACGGTGACCCGCTCGTCGGCGAGCAGGCGCAGGAAGTCCTCCGGGGAGCGGGCGGTGTCCTCGGGGACGACGACGAGCCGTCCGCCGTGCAGCAGCGCCCCCCACAGCTCCCACACCGAGAAGTCGAAGGCGTAGGAGTGGAACAGCGTCCACACGTCGCGCTCGTCGAAGCGGAACCAGTGCCGGGTGCGGGTGAACAGCCGCACCACGTTGGCGTGCGGCACCACCACGCCCTTGGGCCGGCCGGTGGAGCCGGAGGTGAAGATGGCGTAGGCGGGGTGCTCCGGCAGCGGGCGGCGGGCGGGGCCGGCGGCCGCGGGGCGGCGCGCCAGGTCGGCCCGTACCGCGGCGTCGTCCAGCGGCAGGACGGGCACGGCGGTGCCGGCCGCGCGCCCGGCGGCCTCGCAGGTGGTCACCAGCATCACCGGTGCGGTGTCCCGGAGCAGTCCGGCGAACCGCTCGGCGGGCTGCCCGGGGTCGATCGGCAGGTAGGCGGCGCCCGTCTTCAGCACGGCCAGCACCGCCACCACCAGGTCCGCGGAGCGGGGCAGGGCGAGCGCCACGAAGCGTTCGGGGCCGGCCCCCGCCTCGGCCAGCCGGTGGGCGAGCCGGGCGGCGCGGGTGTCCAGCGCGGCGTAGTCGAGGTGCTCGTCGCGGAAGCTGACGGCGGTGGCGCCGGGGGTCCTGGCGGCCTGCGCCTCGAAGAGGTCGACGAGGGTGTGCGCCGGGCGGCCGCGTTCGGTGCCGTTCCAGTCCTCCAGCATCCGCCGGCGTTCCCCGGCGGTCGTCCAGGGCAGGGCGCGCAGCGGGCGGCCGGGGTCGGCGGCGATCCCGGTGAGCAGCAGGCACAGCCGGTCGGCGAGGGCCCGGACGGTCGCGGCGTCGAAGAGTTCCGGGTCGTAGGCGAGGTCGAAGCCGAGCCGCTCGCCGTGGTGGGCGCGGAGCACCAGCGGGTAGTTGGTGGCGTCCCGGGACGCGACGTCCAGCAGGCGCACCCCGGCGCCCGCGGTGCGGGCCTCGTCGAAGGGGTAGTTCTCGAAGGCGACCATGCTGTGGAACAGCGGGGTGCCGGACGGCACCTCGGACAGGCCGGTCAGTTCGGCGAGCGAGACGGCCGCGAAGCGCCGTGACTCGGCCTCGGCCGCCTGGAGTTCCCGCAGCCACTCGGCGGCGGTGCGCCGGCCGTCGACCCGGACCCGGGTGGGCAGGGTGTTGATGAACATGCCGACCATGGACTCCACGCCGGGCAGGTCCTCGGGGCGCCCGGAGACGGTGGTGCCGAACACCACGTCGGGCTCCGCGGCGTAGCGGGACAGCAGCAGCGCCCAGGCGCCCTGCACCACGGTGCCCAGGGTGAGCCCGGTGTCCCGGGCGGTGCGGGCGAGCCGGGCGGAGGCCGTGGCGGACAGCGCGGCCTGGTGGACGCGCGCGGACCGGGAGCGGTGCGCCTCGCGCGGGGGCCGGTCGACGGGGAGCGGGGTCGGGGTGGCGAAGCCGTCGAGGGCGGCGCGCCAGTGGGCCCGCGCGGCGTCCGCGTCCTGGTCGGCCAGCCACCGGACGTAGTCGCCGAAGGGCCGGCGCGCGGGGGCCGGCGGGGCGCTGCCGGCGGTGAGGGCCGCGTACTCCTCGCACACGTCGGTCAGCACCTGGGCCAGGCTCCAGCCGTCCAGGATGATGTGGTGCGAGGTCCACAGCAGGTGCAGGCGGGCGTCGGGGAGCCGGACCAGGGTGAGCCGCATCAGCGGCGCCTCGGCGAGGCCGACACCGCGGGCCAGGTCGTCGGCGCGGAGCCGGTCGAACCGGTCGGCGCGCGCCGCGGGGTCCACCTCGCGCCAGTCCAGGTGGGTGACCGGCAGCCGGACCGCGCGGTGCACGACCTGGAGCGGGACGGGCACCGACTCCCACACCACCGAGGTCCGCAGCGCGGGGGTGCGGTCGGTCACCCGCTGCCAGGCCAGCGCGAACGCCCGCGGGTCGGCCACCCCGTCCAGCAGCAGGGCGGCCTGGTCCAGGTAGACGTCGTCGGGGCCGCCGACCAGGCGGTGGAAGAGCATGCCCTCCTGCAGCGGGGTGAGCGGGAGGACGTCCTCCACGTCGCGGCCGTCGCCGGCGATCCGGTCCACTCCGGCCTGGTCCAGGCGGGCCAGCGGGAAGTCGGACGGGGTGCGGCCGCCGGCGTCCGGGCTGGCGCAGTGCCCGGTGATCCCGGTCAGCGCGCGGACCATGGCGTCCGCCAACTGCCGGACGGTGTCCGGGTCGTGCACCTGGTCGCTGTGGTGCCAGGTGATCTCCAGCTCGCCGCCGGTCACCACGGCCGAGACGTCCAGCAGGTGGTCCAGCGGTTCATCGGCCGCCATGTCGCGGCCGGGCGCCTCGGCGGCCGGGGCGAAGTCCCGTCCCGCGGGCCCGTCCCACTGGCCGTGGTAGGTGAAGCACACCTGGGGCAGCGGCAGTTCCCGCAGCGCGGCGGCGGCCGGGTCCGGCGAGCCGAGGCGGGCCAGCGCCTCGTAGCCGAGCCCGCGCCGGGGCACCGCCCGCAGCCGTTCCTTCACCGCCTTGAGGGTGGCGCCCCAGTCCGGCGCGTCCGGCGGCCCGGCCGGGGTGAGGGTGACCGGGTACTGGGTGGTGAACCAGCCCACCGTCCGGGACACGTCGAGGGGTTCGTCGCCGCCCCGGTCGGCGGGGCCGGCGGGGTCGTTCAGGTCCTCGCGGCCGTGGCCCTCCAGCGCGACGGTCACCCGTTCGCTGCCCGCCCAGTCGGCGAGCACCCGGCCCAGCGCGCTCAGCAGCACGTCGTTGACCTGGGTGCGGTAGACCCCGGGCACCCGGCGCAGCAGCGCGTCGGTGGTCGCCCGGTCCACCCGGGTGCGGACGGTGCGGACCGACCCGGCGAGCGGGGTGCCGGGGCGGTCGACGGGCAGCGGGGTGCGCGGGGTGGCGGTCTCCGCGGTCCAGTACGGCAGGTCCGCGTCCAGCTCACCGGCCCGTACCCGCCGGGACAGCTGCGCGGCCCACTCGGTGAACGGGGTGGTGACCGGCTCCAGGAGCACCGGTTCGCCGGCGGACACCTGCCGGTAGGCCCGTTCCAGGTCGGCGAGGAGGATGCGCCAGGAGACGCTGTCCACGGCGAGGTGGTGGGCGGTGAGGAACAGCTGTGGCCGGCGGCCGTCCGGGAACAGCAGCAGGGCCGCGCGCAGCAGGGCGCCGGTGGCCGGGTCGAGCGCGGCCCGGGCGGTGCCGGCGGCCTCGGTCACCGCCGCCGGCAGGTCCGCCGCGGTGGTGCCGGACAGGTCGTGGCGGGTGAGCAGGCCGGTGGCCGGACCGGCGCCGGGGTGCTGCTCCCAGGTGTCCCCGGCGGGGGCGAACCGGGTCCGCAGCGCCGGGTGGTGGGCGGCCACCGCCTCCAGGGCCCGGCGCAGGGCCGGCTCGTCCAGGTCGCCCGGCAGGTCCAGCAGCATCGACATGCTGAAGTGCCGCAGCGGGCCGTGGGTGGCGAAGAACCACTCCTGGACCGGGGTGAGCGGGGCGGGGCCGTCGTGCCGCGGCCGGTCCGCGGCGGGCGCGGCGGGGGTGCGGCGGGCCGCGGCGGCCGCCAGGTCGGCGATGGTCTGGTGGCGGAAGACGTCCCGCGAGCTGAGCCGGAGGCCCGCGGCGCGGGCCCGGGAGACGGCCTGGATGCTGAGGATGGAGTCGCCGCCCAGCTCGAAGAAGTTGTCGGTGGCGCCGACCCGGGCCACGCCCAGCACGTCGGACCAGATGCCGGCGAGCGTCTCCTCGCCGGGGGTGCGCGGGGCGACGAACTCCCGGTCCCGCGGGGCGGCGTCGGGGTCGGGCGCGGGCAGCGCACGGCGGTCCAGCTTGCCGCTGGTGGTCAGCGGCAGGGCGGCGAGGGCGGTGAAGGAGGACGGCACCATGTGGTCGGGCAGCACCCGGCGGCAGGCGTCCCGCAGCGCGGGGGCGGCGGGCGCGGCGGCGCCGGCGGCGGGCACCAGGTAGGCGGCGAGCCGGTGGTGGCCGGTCGCGTCGGCCACCGCGACCACGGCGGCGGCGGCGATGCCGGGCAGGTCCAGCAGGGCCGCCTCGACCTCCCCCGGCTCGATCCGGTGGCCGCGCACCTTGACCTGGTCGTCGGCGCGCCCGAGGTAGTCCAGCCGGCCGTCCGGCGTCCAGCGGGCCAGGTCGCCGGTGCGGTACATCCGGGTGCCGGGCGGGCCGAAGGGGTCGGCCACGAAGCGGGCGGCGGTCAGGCCCGGCCTGCCGGCGTAGCCGCGGGCCAGCTGGTCGCCGGCCAGGTACAGCTCGCCGCCCACGCCGGGCGGCACCGGCTGGAGCCGGCGGTCCAGCACATGGGCCCGCACGTTGGGCAGCGGCCGGCCGACCAGCGGTCGGTCCGCGCCCTCGATCCGGCAGGCCAGGGCGTCGACCGTGCACTCGGTGGGTCCGTAGAAGTTGTACGCGGCGGTGTCCCGGTGGCCGGCCAGTTCGCGCCACAGGCCGGGGCCGACCGCCTCGCCGCCGAGCATCAGCACCCGCGGGCGGTGGCGGGGGTCGGTGAGCAGTCCCGCGGGGAGCAGCTGCCGCAGGTGGGAGGGGGTCAGGTCGAGGAAGTCCACCCGGTGTTCGACGACGTACCCGACCAGGGCGGCCGCGTCGAGCCGGGTGTCCTCGTCGACCAGGTGCAGCGGGTGGCCGTCGGCCATCAGCAGCACCCCCTCCAGCGAGGTGTCGAAGGAGAACGACGCGGTCAGCGCCACCCGCAGCGGGCCGCCGCCGGCCTCGGCGACGAATCCCTCCCGGTGCCCGGCGAGCAGGTTCCTCAGGCAGCGGTGCGGGACGGCGACGCCCTTGGGCCGGCCGGTGGAGCCGGAGGTGTAGATGACGTACGCGGTGTTCTCCGGGTGCAGTGGTGCCAGCCGGTCGGTGTCGGCCGGGTCGGTGTCCGGGGCGGTCCCGGGTACCGACCGCAGCGCGGCCTCGTCCAGCACCAGGGCCGGCCGGGCGTCCGCCAGCAGGAACCGGACGCGCTCCTCGGGCAGTGCGGAGTCGATGGGCAGGTAGCCGGCGCCGGACTTCCACACGGCGAGCATCGCCACCACCATGTCGGCGGTGCGCGGCAGCCGCAGGGCGACCAGCCGTTCGGGGCCGGCGCCGAGGGCGATGAGGTGGTGCGCCAGCCGGTTGGCGCGGGCGTTGAGCTCCGCGTAGTCCAGGCGCACGTCCCCGGCGACCAGCGCGGTGGCGTGCGGGGTGCGGGCCGCCTGGCGCTGGAAGATCTCGGGGCAGGTGGCGGCCGGGACCGGCCGGGCGGTCGCGTTCCAGTCGGCCGTCAGCCGCCGCGCCTGCCCCGGGGAGAGCAGGGCGAGGGTGTCCAGCGGCCGGTCCGGTTCGGCGGCGGCGCCCTCCAGGGTGCGCAGCAGCTGGTCCGCCATCCGCCGCGCGGTGGCCGGGTCGAACAGGTCGGTGCGGTACTCCAGCAGGCCGGTCAGCCGGTCCCCGTCGGGCACGAACTCCACGCTCAGGTCGAAGGTGGCCGCCTGCCGCGGCACGGTGACCGGGGAGGTGGCCAGGCCCTGCGGGGCGGGGGCGGCGGGCGGGGCGGGGTGGAGCAGGACCATCACGTCGAACAGGGGGTTGCGGCCCGCCTCCCGGGTCGCGCCCGCGGCCTCCACGAGGCGTTCGAAGGGGGTGTCGCCGTACGCGAAGGCGTCGTTGACGGTCTCGGCGGTGCCGCCGAGCAGGTCCCGGAAGGTGCCGCCGGTCTCGACGGTGCCGCGCAGCACGACGGTGCCGGCGAAGAAACCGACGGCCCGCTCCAGGTCGGTGCGGGGGCGGCCGGGGATCAGCGAGCCGACGGCGATGTCGTCCTGCCCGGACCAGCGGGCCAGCAGCGCCTGGCAGCCCGCGACCAGGGCGGTGAACAGGGTGGTGTGCCGCTCGGTCGCGAGGTCCCGCAGCCGGGAGACGGTGGCCGCCGGCACGGTGAAGGTGTGCACCGCGCCGGCGCCCGACTCCTCGCCGCGGCGGGGCCGGTCCAGCGGCAGCCGGGGCGCCGCCACGCCCGACAGCTTCTCCTTCCAGTAGCCGAGCCGGCGCTCCAGCGCGGGTCCGGAGAGCTGTTCGCGCTGCCACACCGCGAAGTCCGGGTACTGGGTGGCCACCGGCGCCAGGTCGGGCACCGCGCCGCGGGCCAGGGCCTCGTAGGCGGTGCACAGCTCCTCCAGCAGCACCCCCATCGACCAGCCGTCGGTGACGATGTGGTGCGCGGTCAGCAGCAGTACGTGCGACCCGGGCGGTTCCGGCAGCAGCAGGGCGCGCAGCAGCGGGCCGGTGCTCAGGTCGAACGGGCGGGAGTACTCGGCCAGCAGCGCGGCCCGCAGGGCGTCCGGCCCGTCCGCGGCCCCTTCCCGGACCGGCAGCGGTACCGGGCCGGCCGGGTGCACGATCTGCACCGGGCGGCCGTCGGCCTCCTCGAACGTGGTGCGCAGCGCCTCGTGGCGGGCCACCACGGTGGCCAGCGCCCGGGCGAGCGCGTCGCGGTCGAGCGGGCCGGTGAACCGCAGCGCGACCGCGCTGTTGTAGCGGGCGTCGCCGGGGCGCAGCCGGTCCAGGAACCACAGCCGCTGCTGGGCGAAGGACAGCGGCAACGGCCGGGTCCGGTCGGCGTGCGGGATGCCGGGCCGGGCTGCCGGGCCGGCGGCGCCCGCCCGGCCGGCCAGCCGGCGGCGCAGCGCCTCCTGGAGGTCCTGGGGCAGGGCGTCGGCGCGGTTTCGCTTCGAAGACGTCATGGTCGTGAGGTCCTCACCGTTCTTCTCGGTCGCTGTCGCCGCGTGCGGCGTCTTCGAGTTCGCTCAGCACCTGCTCCTCCACCAGCTCCGCCAGGGCGGCGACGGTGCGGGAGACCAGGACGTCGCGGGGCGTGAGAGTCACGCCGAAGGCCTCGTTGGCGCGCGAGGCGATGAGCAGGGCGCGCAGCGAGTCGCCGCCCAGGGAGAAGAAGTCGTCCCAGGCGCCGACGGCGGTGTGCAGGGCCTCCTCCCAGATGGCGGCCAGGGCCTCCTCGGCGGGGGTGCGGGGGGCGACGTGGCCGGGTGCCGCGGCCTCCTCGGGGGCGGGCGCGGGCAGCGCGGCCCGGTCGGTCTTGCCGTTCTCGGTGAGCGGGTAGCGCTCCAGCACCACGAACGCCGAGGGGACCATGTGCCCGGGCAGGGTGCGCGCGGCGAACGCCCGCAGCTCGGCGGCGGGTGGCGTGCCGGCGCCCGGGGCGGCGAGCAGGTGCGCGACCAGGCGCGGCAGCCCCGGTTCGTCCTCCCGCACGGTCACCACGGCGTCCAGCACGGCCGGGTGGCGCACCAGCGCCGTCTCCACCTCGCCCGCCTCGATCCGGTGGCCGCGCAGTTTGAGCTGGTGGTCGGTGCGGCCCAGGTAGTGCAGTTCGCCTCGGGCGTCCCGGCGTACCAGGTCGCCGGTGCGGTACATGCGGGTGCCCGGCGGGCCGAACGGGTCGGCGGTGAACCGGGCCGCGGTCAGGCCCGGCCGGCCGAGGTAGCCGCGGGCCAGGGACGGGCCGCTCAGCCACAGTTCGCCCGGCACTCCGTCGGGGACCGGTCGCAGCCGCGCGTCGAGGACGTAGGCGCCGGTGCCGGGGAGCGGGCGGCCGATGGGCGGCGCGGTGCCGGCCGGCTCCAGCGGGGCCGACCAGGTGGCGACCACCGTGGCCTCGGTCGGCCCGTAGGAGTTGACCATGCGGTGGTGCGGGGCCCAGCGGGCCACCAGCTCGGCGCCGCACGCGTCGGCGCCGACCACCAGGGTCGCGAGGTCCGGCAGGGTGCCGGGGGTGTCCGGCGGCAGGGTGGCGAGCGCGGCCGGCGGCAGCAGGGTGTGGGTGACGCGTTCGCGGCGGAGCACTTCGGCCAGTTCCGCGCCGAGCAGCGGGCCGGGCGGCGGCACGACCAGGCGGGCGCCGTTCGGCAGTGACATGCACAGCTCCAGGACCGAGGCGTCGAAGCTGGGCGTGGCGAAGGCCAGCACCCGGTCGCCCGGGCCGACCCGGTAGTGGGCGGCCTCGGCGGCGGCGAAGCCGGCCAGCCCGCGGTGGGTGACGACCACGCCCTTGGGGGTGCCGGTGGACCCGGAGGTGTAGATGGTGTAGGCCGGGTCGTCGAGGTCCAGCGGACGGGTCCGGTCGGCGTCGGTGGGCCGGTGCCCGGGCTCGCCGTCCGGCGCCGCGAGCAGGGCGGCGACCTCGGCGGCGTCGAGGGTCACGGCGGGTGCCGCGTCGCGCAGCATCCACGCGACCCGCTCCGCCGGGTAGCCGGGGTCCACCGGCAGGAACGCGGCGCCCGCCTTGGCCACCGCCAGCTGGGCGAGGACCATGTCCGCGGAGCGGGGCAGCACCAGCGCCACGAGGTCGCCGGGACCGGCGCCGCGGGCGATGAGCCGGTGTGCCAGGAGGTTCGCCCGCCGCTCGACCTCCGCGAAGGACAGCAGCAGTCCCGGTGCGTGGAGCGCCGGTTCGTCCGGCCGGCGGTCCACCGCGGCCTCCACCAGCGCGGGCAGGGTGGCCGGGGCGACCGGTACGGCGGCGGGGCGCGCGGGCCCCCGCAGCAGCCGCCGCCGTTCCCGCTCGGGCAGCACCTCGACGGCGTCCAGGCGGGTGGTGTCCCCGGTGCCGGCCAGCGCGAGCAGGGTGTGCAGCAGCTGGCCGGCCAGCGACCGGGCGGTGGCCTCCTCGAAGTACCGGGGGTCGTAGCCGAGTTCGACGGCCAGCCGGTCGCCGGGGGAGATCACCACGGTGAGCGGGTAGTTGGTGGCCTCCCGGGCGTCCAGGTCGCGGACCCGTACCCCGTGGGCGCCGGCCGTGGCGTCGCCGACCGGGTAGTTCTCGAAGACCAGCAGGCTGTCGAACATCGCCGTCCCGGCGGGCAGTCCGCTCCAGTCCTGCAGGTCCGGCAGCGGTACGTGGTCGAAGCGACGGTCCTCGGCGCGTGCGTCCTGCGTCCGGCGCAGCCAGGCGTGGCACCGGGCGCCGCCGTCCACCGTGACCCGCGCCGGGAGGGTGGTGATGAACAGGCCGGTGATGGTGTCGGCGCCGGGCAGGTCGGCGGGCCGTCCGGAGACGGTGGTGCCGAAACACACCTCCCGCTCGCCGCTCCAGCGGGACAGCAGCAGCGCCCAGGCGCCCTGCACCAGGGTGTTGAGGGTGAGGCGGTGGCGGCGGGCGAAGTCCTGGAGCCGGGCGGTCTCCGCCGCCGCCAGCCGCTGCGACAGCCAGGTTCCGGAGCGGGCCGGGGCGCCGTGGGCGGGCCTGCGGTCGTAGGGCAGCGCCGTGGGCGCGGTGAGTCCGGCGAGTGCCTGCTTCCAGTGCTCCTCGGCCCCGGCGGTGTCCCGGCCGGCGAGCCAGGCGGCGTAGTCGCCGAACGGGCGGCGGTCCGGCAGGCGCGGTTCGGTGCCCCGGGCGAGCGCTTCGTGGCAGGCCATGACGTCCCCCAGGACGTGGAAGACGCTCCAGCCGTCCAGCAGCACGTGGTGGAAGGTCCACACCACCCGCACCTCGTCCGGGCCGAGCCGGATCAGCGCGACGCGCAGCAGCGGTGCGGTGTCCAGGGCGAAGCCGCGGGCCCGGTCCTCGGTGAGCAGCCGCTCCAGTGCCGCGTCGCGCTCCGCCGGGGACGACTCGCTCCAGTCGTGTCCGGTCACCGGCAGGGTGACGCCGCGGCGCACGGTCTGGACCGGGACCGGGACCCCGCGCAGCGTGACGGCGGTGCGCAGCACGGGGGTGCGGTCGACCACCTGCTGCCAGGCGGCGGCCAGCAGGCGCGGGTCGCGCACGCCGTCCGCGACGAAGGTGATCTGCTCGACGTACAGTCCCTGGCCGGGCTCGTCCATGCCGTGGACGACCATGCCGACCTGGGTGGGGGTGAGCGGGTAGACGTCCAGCACGTCGCGGCCGGTGCCCACCAGGCGGTCGACGGCCGGCTGGTCCAGCGGGGCCAGCGGGAAGTCCGACGGGGTGCGGCCGCCGGCACCGGGCAGGGCGCAGTGCCGCACGATCTCGCGCAGTTCGTCGGCGGTCTCGGCGGCGAGCCGGGCCACGGTGTCGCGCGCGTGCACCCGGCGGGAGTAGGACCAGGTGAACTCCAGCCGCTTGCCGGTGACCCGGCCCACGACGTCGATCAGGTGCGGGCGGTCGGCGGCCGGGTCCATGCCGCCCGCCAGCCCGCCGTGCGGTCCGTGCAGCAGGCCGCCCGGCGCCGCGTGCCAGTCCTGCCGGCCGAGGTAGTTGAAGCCGATCTGCGGGAGCCCGGGCAGCCGCCGGCCGGCGGTGGGGTGCAGATGGCGCAGCGCGCCGTAGCCCACCCCGCCGTGCGGTACGGACCGCAGGCTCTCCTTGACCGACTTCAGCGCGGCCCCGGTGTCCGCGTCCCGGGGCACCTCCAGCGCGACCGGGTACATCGTGGTGAACCAGCCGACGGTGCGGGAGAGGTCGATGTCGTCGAACAGGTCCTC
Source organism: Streptomyces sp. NPDC018031 (assembly GCF_044327625.1). Taxonomy (NCBI): domain Bacteria; kingdom Bacillati; phylum Actinomycetota; class Actinomycetes; order Kitasatosporales; family Streptomycetaceae; genus Streptomyces; species Streptomyces sp. NPDC018031. The sequence continues at coordinate 157,627 of NZ_JBIRFT010000009.1, read as the reverse complement.
GCGGCCGTGGCCCTCCAGCGCCACCACCACCCGGTCCCGCCCGGTCCAGCGGGCCAGTACCCGGCCCAGGGCACACAGCAGCACGTCGTTGACCCGGGTGCGGTAGACGTCCGGCACGTCCTGCAGCAGCCGGCGGGTGTCCTCGTCGTCCAGGGCGACCGTCAGCGCGTCCTCGTCGGCGGCGGTGTTGCGGCCACCGGGGTGGTCGGCCGGGAGGGCGCCGGGGTCCTGCGAGTCGCGCCACCGGTCGAGTTCGCCGTCGAAGCCGCCGGCCTCGGTGTGCGCGGTGAGCCGCTGTGCCCAGGTGCGGAAGGAGGTGGTCTTGGGGCCGAGGTCCACCGGCTCCCCTGCCCGCAGCGCCCGGTAGGCGGCGTCCAGGTCCTCCAGGATCACGCGCCAGGACACCGCGTCCACCACCAGGTGGTGGGCGGCGAGCAGCAGGACCGGTGGCCGGCCGTCGCCGGGGCGGCAGAGCGCGGCCTTGAGCAGCGGCCCGGTGTCCAGGGCGAAGCCCGCGGCCAGCGCGCCGGCCGCCTCGCGCAGCGCCGTGCCGGCGGCCTGCGGGGACTCCCGGGGCAGGTCGTGGACCTCCAGGTGGGGGGCGGCACCGGGGGCGGTGCCGTACTGGCGCCACTCGCCGTCCGGGCCCGCCGCGAAGCGGGAGCGCAGGGCGTCGTGCCGCTCCAGCACCGCGGCGAGCGCGGCGCGCAGCAGCGCCTCGCCGGGGTCGGCGGAGAGCTCGAAGGAGAGCGACTGGGTGAGGCCCTCGGGGGCGCCGGGGGCTTCGAACAGCCAGTGCTGGACGGGGGTGAGCGGCACCTCGCCGACCACCGGGCCCTGTTCGGCGTCGGAGGCGGGGGCCGGCAGGTCCCCGGCCGCGGCGGCCAGTTCGGCGACCGTCTGGTGGAGGAACACGTGCCGGGGGGTCAGGGCGAGTCCGGCCCGGCGGGCGGCGGAGACGATCCGGATGCCGAGGATCGAGTCGCCGCCGAGCGCGAAGTAGTTGTCCTCCGCGCCCACTTCGGGCACGCCCAGCACCTCGGACCAGATGGCGGCGAGGGTCCGCTCGGTGCCGGTGCGCGGGGGGCGGCCGCCGGTGGCGGTGGCCGGGGCGGCCCACACCGGGTCGGGGAGCGCGCGCCGGTCCAGTTTCCCGGTGGCGCCCAGCGGCAGCCGGTCCAGCGTCACCACCACCGCCGGGACCAGGTGGTCGGGGAGCGTGCCGGCGAGGAAGGCGCGGAGCGCGGCGGCGTCCGGCGCCCCGGCGCCGCGCGGCACCGCGTAGCCCACCAGCCGCCGGTGGCCGTCGTGCTCCACCACCTTGGCGGCGGCCGAGGCCACCCGCGGATGGCGGGCCAGTGCCGCCTCCACCTCGCCCAGCTCGATGCGGAAACCGCGGACCTTCACCTGGTCGTCGGTGCGGCCGAGGTAGAGCAGGTCGCCCTGCGCGGTCCAGCGGGCCAGGTCGCCGGTGCGGTACATCCGGCTGCCCGGCGGGCCGAACGGGTCGGCGAGGAAGCGGGCGGCGGTCAGGCCGGGCCGGCGCAGGTAGCCGCGGGCCACCCCGGTCCCGGCGAGGTACAGCTCGCCGGGCGCCCCGGCGGGCACCGGGCGCAGCCGGGAGTCCAGGACGTAGGCGCGGGCGCCGCCCACCGGCCGGCCGATCGGCGGGACGCGGTCGGGGTCGTCGGGGTCGCAGAGCCAGGCGGTGGCGTAGACGGTGGCCTCGGTGGGGCCGTAGATGTTCAGCACCCGGCAGCCGGGTACCGCCGCGCGCACCTGCCGCACGGTCCGGGCGGGCAGCCCCTCCCCGGCGAGGACGACGGTGTCGGCGGTGACCCGCGCGGTGTCGTCGGCCAGCAGCCTGCCGAGGGCGGAGGGGACCGCGCTGAGCAGTCCGGCCCGCCAGGGGCCGGGGCGTTCGGCGAGGGCCAGCAGGTCGCGGACGATCTCGACGCGGCCGCCGGCCAGCAGGGGGGAGAGGATCTCGAAGACCGACACGTCGAAGTTGAGCGAGGTGGAGGCCACCACGTGGGCGAGCCCCCGGCCGCCGAACTCGGCGGCGGCCCAGTCGGTCAGCGCCACCACCGAGCCGTGGGCGACCACGACGCCCTTGGGCCGGCCGGTCGAGCCGGAGGTGTGGATGACGTAGGCGGGGTGCTCGGGCAGCAGTCGCGCGCGCCGCTCGTCGTCTCCGACGGGGGCGGCGGAGGCGGCGGCCAGGCGCCGGGCGCATCCGGGGTCGTCCAGTGTGATCCGGGTGAACGGGCCGTCCGGGAGCCGGCCGGCCGTCTCCGCGCTGGTGACCACCGCGTCGGGCCGGACGTCGTCGAAGAGGAACGCCAGGCGCTCGGCCGGGTGTCCGGGGTCCACCGGAAGGTAGCCGGCGCCGCTCTTGAGGACCGCCAGCAGGGCCACCACCAGGTCGGCGGTGCGCGGCAGGGCCAGGGCGACGAACCGCTCGGGACCGGCGCCGGCGTCGATGAGCAGCCGGGCCAGCCGGTTGGCGCGTTCGTCGAGCTGCCGGTAGCTGAGCCGTTCCGGGCCGGCCAGCACGGCCGGGGCGTCCGGGGTGCGGGCGGCCTGCTCCTGGAACGCCCCGGGCAGGGTCCGGCGCGGTGTCCGGGCCACCGGTCCGCCGAACCGGTCCAGCAGGCGGCGCCCGCGGGCGGGGTCCACCAGCGGCAGGTCGGCCAGGCACCGCTCGGGGTCGGCGGCCATCCCGGCGAGCAGCGTGTGCAGGCTCGCGCCGATCCCCTCGACGGTGGTGGCGTCGAAGGCCGTCGGGTCGTAGTCGAGGGCCACCGACAGGGTGTCGCCGGGGGCGACCACCACGCTGAGCGGGTAGTTGGTCGGCTCCAGGTCGCGTTCCTGTTCGATGGCGAGGCCGTGGCGGGCCAGGGCGCCGCTGTCGAACGGGTAGTTCTCGAAGACCACGATGCTGTCGAACAGGCCGGTCCCGCCCGGCACCTCGCTCCAGTTCTGGAGTTCGGCGAGGGAGACGAAGTCGTGGCGCCGGGACTCGGACTGGGCGGCCTGGAGGTCGCGCAGCCACTCCAGCAGGGGGCGCCGCCCGTCGACGGCGACCCGGGTGGGCAGCGTGTTGATGAACACCCCGACCATGGTGGTCACGCCGGGCAGTTCGGCCGGCCGGCCGGAGACCGTGGTGCCGAAGACCACGTCGTCCCCGCCGCCGTAGCGGGACAGCAGCAGCGCCCACGCGCCCTGGAGCACGGTGTTGACGGTCAGGCCCGCCCGCTGCGCGGTCTCCCGCAGCCGGGCCGAGAGGGCGGCGTCCAGGGTCACGCCGACCGAGCCGGAGGAGGAGGTGCGGTGTGCCCCGGCGGGCCGCCGGTCCCGGGGCAGCGCGGTGGGGGCGGTGAAGCCGGCCAGCGTGGCGCGCCAGTACCGCTCCGCCCGCGCGGTGTCCTGCCGGGCGAGCCAGCGCAGGTAGTCGCCGAACGGCGCACGGTCCGCGACCCGCGGCGGCCGCCCGGCGGTCAGCGCCGCGTACCGCTCGCACACCTCGTCGAACACCTGGGCCGCGCTCCACCCGTCGAGCAGGGCGTGGTGGAACGTCCACACCATCCGCACCCGGTCCGGCGCCAGCCGGATCATCGCCAGCCGCATCAGCGGGGCCGCGGACAGGTCGAGGCCGGCCTGCCGGTCCTCCGCCAGCAGCCGGGCGGTCTCCCGCTCCCGGCGCTCGGCCGGCCACCCGGTCCAGTCGTGGTGGACCACCGGCACGGTGGCCCGCTGCTGCACGACCTGGAGCGGTGCGGCGGTCTCCTGCCACACCAGCCGGGTGCGCAGCATGGCGTTGGCGTCCGCGGTGTGCTGCCAGGCGGTGGCGAGGGCGCCGGGGTCGGTGACCCCGCACAGCACCACTTGCACCTGGTTGAGGTAGGTGCGGGAGTCCGGGTCCAGCAGGCTGTGGAAGAGCATGCCCGCCTGCATCGGTGTCAGCGGGTAGAGGTCCGCGACCGCGCGGCCGTCCCCCGCGATCCGGTCCACTTCCTCCTGGTCGACCCGGACCAGCGGGAAGTCCGACGGGGTGCGGCCTCCCGCGTCCGGGGCGCCGCAGTGGGCGACGATGGCCTCCAGCGCCCGCAGCATGCCTCCGGCGAGCCGGGCGACGGTCTCCTCGCGGTGGCGTCCGGCGCTGTAGTGCCAGGTGATCGCCAGCCGGTCGTCCTCGACCCGGGCCACCACGTCGAGCAGGTGCGGGCGCGCCGTCTCGGGGGCCTCGGCGCCGTCCAGGCCGTCCGGCACGGACCGCACCAGGGCGGCGTCGCCGGCCGACCAGTCGAAGCGGCCGAGGTAGTTGAAGCTGATGCCGGGCGGTGGCGTCCCGGCGAGCCGGCTCTCGTCCGCCAGGTGGCGCAGGGCGCCGTACCCCAGGCCCCGGCCGGGCACCGAGCGCAGTTGTTCCTTGACGGATTTCAGCGCGGTGCCCCAGTCGCCGTCCGGCAGGTCGAGGGCGACCGGGAAGAGGGTGGTGAACCAGCCGACCGTGCGGGACAGGTCCACGTCGTCGAACAGGTGGTCCTCGCGGCCGTGGCCCTCCAGGCCGACGGCGACGGTGCGCCGCCCGGTCCAGTCGGCCAGCACCCGGCCGAGGGCGGTCAGCAGCACGTCGTCGACGCGGGTGCGGTAGACACCGGGCACCTCCCGCAGCAGTGCGCCGGTGCGTTCCGGGTCCAGCCGGACGGTCACCGCGCGCAGGTCCGCCACGGTGTTTCCGCCGTCGAGGTCCTCCGGCAGCGGCACCGCGCCGTGCCGGGCCGCGGTGTGCCAGTGGTCGCGTTCGGGCGCGAAGCCGCCGGCCGCCGTGTGGGCGCGCAGCCGCCGCGTCCACTCCTGGACGGAGGTGGTGCGGGCCGGCAGGCGCACCGGCTCGCCGCCCCGGGCCTGGCGGTAGGCGGTCTCCAGGTCCTCCAGCAGGATGCGCCAGGAGACGCCGTCGACGACCAGGTGGTGGGCGGTCAGCAGCAGCCGGGCGGGGCGGTCGGCGCGGGTGAACAGCCGTGCGGTGAACAGCGGGCCGGTGTCCAGCCGGAAGCCGGCGTGCGCCGCCGCCGTCTCGCGGGCCTCGCTCTCCTCGGCCGCCGCCGGGTCCTGCCCGGACAGGTCGTGGACGGTCAGCAGCTCCGCCGGCGCGGCGCTGCCGGGGGGCGGGCAGTCCTGGCGCCAGGCCGCGCCGGGGCCGGTGGTGAAGCGGGACCGCAGGGCGTCGTGCTGGGCCCACAGGGCGGCCAGGGCGCGGCGCAGCGCGGCCGGGTCGGGGTCGGGGCCGGTCTCGACCACGACGGACTGGTCGAAGAACTCCGGACGCTTCGGCCGCTGGTCGAGGAACCAGTGCTGGATGGGGGCGAGTTCGACCGGTCCGGTCACCGGGGAGGTCCCGGCGACCGGCGCGGCGGTGCCGGTGGCGGCGGCCAGCGCGGCGACGGTGGGGTGCCGGAACAGGTCGCGGGGGGTCAGCGCGAGTCCGGCGGCGCGGGCGCGGGAGACGACCTGGATGCTGAGGATCGAGTCGCCGCCCAGCATGAAGAAGTTGTCGTCGGCGCCGACCCGTGCCACCCCCAGCAGCTCCGCCCAGATCCCGGCGAGGACCTGCTCGGGGCCGGTGCGCGGTGCGCGGTAGGCGGCGTCGCCGGCCGCCGACCAGTCGGGGGCCGGCAGCCGGCGCCGGTCCACCTTGCCGTTGGCGGTCAGCGGCAGCGCGGCCACCGGGACGAACGCGGCGGGCACCATGTAGTCGGGCAGCTCGGCCGACACATGGGCGCGCAGTTCGGTGGCGGACGGTACGGCGGCGCCCTGGGCGGGCACCAGATGGGCGGCCAGGCGCTTCCGTCCGGCGTGCTCGTACACCGACACGACGGCCTCGGCGACGTGCGGGTGGGCGGTGAGCCGGGCCTCGGTCTCGGCGGGTTCGACGCGGAATCCGCGGATCTTGACCTGGTCGTCGGCGCGTCCCACGAAGTGCAGTTCGCCGTCGCCGCTCCACCGCACGATGTCGCCGGTGCGGTACATCCGGCCACCGGGCGGGCCGAACGGGTCGGCCGGGTAGTGGGCGGCGGTGGCACCGGGCCGTCCGGCGTAGCCGCGGGCCACTCCGGCGCCGGCGATGTACAGCTCGCCGGGGACGCCCGGCGGCTGCGGCTGGAGCGCGTCGTCGAGCACGTACACCCGGGTGTCGTCCAGCGGGCGGCCGATGGGCAGCACGGCGGGCAGCGGGTCGCCGGCGCGGAAGACCCGCCGGGTCGCGAACGTGGTGGTCTCGGTGGGGCCGTAACCGTCGACGACGGTGAGACCGGGGCAGGCGTCCAGGACCCGGCGCACCACCGCGCCGGGCACCGCCTCGCCCCCGGTCCAGACTTCGCGGGCGCCGCGCAGGCAGGCGGGGTCCTCCTGGGCGAGCAGCCGGAACAGACCGGCGGTCAGCCACAGGCAGCGCACCCCCTGTTCGGTGATGGCCCGGCGGACGGCGGCGGTGTCCACCTCCGACGGCGGGGCGAGCACCGCGGTGCCGCCGCGCAGCAGCGGCACCCACAGTTCGTAGGTGGCGGCGTCGAAGGCGTGCGGGGAGTGCACCAGCACCCGGTCGTGGCCGGTGAAGGCGCGGTCCCGGGCGAGCGCGGCCACGTCCCGGTGACGCACCGCGACGCCCTTGGGGTTGCCGGTGGAGCCGGAGGTGAACATCAGGTACTGGACGTTGTCCGGGTGCACCGCGGACGGCTCGGGGCGGTCCGGGCCGGGCCCGGCGGGGGCCCGGAGGCCGTCCACCCGCCGGACGGCGCCGCCGGGCAGTGCGGCGCGGGCGGTCTCCTCCCAGGCGCCGTCGGTGAGCAGCAGGTCAGCGCCGGCCTCGGCCAGCATGCGCCGCAGCCGCTCGCCGGGGGCCCGGCCGTCCAGCGGCACGTACACCCCGCCGGTGCGGGCGAGGGCGAGCTGTACCAGGACGAGGTCGACCGAGCGGTCCATCAGCACGCCCACCGGGCGTTCGGCGCGCACCCCGAGCGCGGCCAGCCGGGCGGCCAGCGTCCCGGCGCGGGCGTCCAGGTCCCGGTAGGTGAGGTGTTCGTCGCCCGCCTCCAGCGCGGTGGCGGCGGGGGTGCGCCGCACCTGGGCGGCGAACAGCTCCGCCACCGTGGCCCCGGGCGTGCCGGTGGCCGTGTCGTTCCACTCCCGCAGCACCTGGTCGCGGCGGGCGGCGGTGAGCATCGGCAGCCGCGCGGGGGGCCGTTCCGGTCCGGCGGCCATCCCCGCGAGCAGCACGGTGAGGTACTCGGCCAGCCGGGCCACGGTGGCGGCGTCGAACAGCCGCGGGTCGTAGCCGAGGCGCAGGGCGAGTTCGGGGCCCGGGTAGGCGACCAGGCTGAGCGGGTAGTTGGTGGTCTCGATGCCGTCCAGGTCGCTCAGCCGCAGGCCGTGGGCGGCGGCGAGGCCGTCGTCGGCGGGGTAGTTCTCGAAGACGACGATGCTGTCGAACAGGGCGGTGCGCTCGGGCAGGCCGGTGAACGCCGTCATCCGGGTGAGCGGCACGTGGTCGAAGCGCCGGTCCTCGCTCTGGTCCTGCTGGATCCTGCGGAGCCAGTCCGACAGGCCGCCCTCGCTCGGCACCGTGACGCGGGTGGGCAGGGTGGTGATGAACAGTCCGGTCATGGCCTCGGCGCCGGGCAGCTCGGGGGGCCGCCCGGAGACGGTGGTGCCGAAGACCACCTCCGGGCGGCCCGCGTGGCGGCTCAGCAGCAGCGCCCACGCGCCCTGTACGAGGGTGTTGACGGTCAGGCCCGCGGTCCTGGCCAGCTCCCGCAGCGCCCGGGTGGTGGCGGCCGGCACGGTGACCCGGACGGCCCCGGTGGACTCGGCGCGGTGGGTCTCGCGCGGCTCGCGGTCGTAGGGCAGCGGGGTGGGGCCGGCCAGGCCGGCGAGGCGGGTGCGCCAGTGCCGCTCGGCCTCCGCCCGGTCCCGGCCGAGCAGCCAGGCCACGTAGTCCCGGAACGGCCGGCGGACGGGCAGCGCGTCGTCCACGGCGGTGCCGTCGGCGCCGGCCGGGCCGGAGAGCACGGTGTGGCAGGCGAAGACGTCGGAGAGCACCTGGAACAGGCTCCAGCCGTCCAAGACCAGATGGTGGAAGGACCACACCACGCGCACGCCGTCGCCGGGGAGGCGGGCGAGCACCAGGCGCTGGAGCGGGGCGCGCGCCAGGTCGATGCCGCGTTCGCGGTCGCGGTCCAGCAGTTCGGCCAGCCGGCCGTCCCGCTCCTCCTCGGAGAGCTCGCGCCAGTCCAGGTGGCTGACCGGGACCGGGGTGTGCCGCTCCACCAGCAGCAGGGGCTCGGGGACGTCCTGCCACACGGCCCGGCCGCGCAGCACCGGGGTGCGGTCCGCCACCCGCTGCCAGGCCGCCGCCAGTACGGCGGGGTCGGGAACGCCGCGCAGCACGAACGTCAGCTGCTGGAAGTAGACGCTCCGGTCGTCCTGGGAGAGCCCGTGGAAGAGCATGCCGGCCTGGGTGGGGGTGAGCGGGTGGATGTCCTCCACCGCGCCGGGGTCGTCGCCCACCAGCCGGTCGACGGCCGCCTGGTCGAGCCGGGCGAGCGGGAAGTCGGACGGGGTGCGACCGCCGGTGCCGGGCGCGGCGGCGTGCCGGGCGAGGCCGGTCAGCGCGTCGGCGTAGCGTGCGGCCAGCCCGGCGACGGTCTCCTCGTGGTGCAGCCGCGCGGAGTAGAACCAGGTGAACTCCAGGGCGTCGCCGTCCAGCCGGCCCACCACCTCCAGCGGGTGCGGGCGCTCGGCCAGCGGGTCGGCGTCCAGTTCCAGCGGGCGGAAGGGGCCCTGGTAGAGGCCGTCCGGCCGGTCCGGCAGCGCGAACCGCCCCAGGTAGTTGAAGCTGATGTCCGCCGCTCTCGTCCGGGGCGGCGCGCCGGTCCCGGACAGGTACTGCAGGGCGCCGTGTCCCAGACCGTGCCGGGGCACCGCCCGGAGGTCCTCCTTGACCCGCTTGAGCACGGTGTCCCAGTCGGCGTCCGGCGGGACGGCGAGGGCCACCGGGTGGCGGGTGGTGAACCAGCCGACGGTGCGGCTGATGTCGAGGTCGGCGAAGAGTTCCTCGCGGCCGTGCCCTTCGACGTCCACCGCCACCCGGTCGCGCCCGGTCCAGGCGCACAGCACCCGGCCCAGAGCGGCCAGCAGCACGTCGTTGGCCTGGGTGCGGTAGGTCTCCGGCAGGGTGCGGAGCAGGGCGGCGGTGCTCTCCGGGGTCAGCCGCACGGTCACCGAGCGGGCCGAGGCGTAGGTGTCGGCACCCGCCTCGTCGGTCGGCAGGGCGGCCTCGGCGCCGGCCGGTGTCCGCGCCCAGTGGGCCGTCTCGTCGGCGAAACCGCCGGCGGCGGCGTGCCCGGCGAGCCGCCGGGCCCACTGGCGCACCGGCGCGGACCGGGGCGGCAGCGCCGCCGCCCCGTCGCGGCCGGCGCGGCGGGCACGGTAGGCCCGGTCGAGGTCGTCCAGCAGGACCCGCCAGGAGACCCCGTCGACCACCAGGTGGTGGACGGCCAGGTGGAGTACCCGGGCCCGGCCGGCGCCCCGGTCGTGCAGCACCGCGCGGAGCAGCGGCCCGCGCGCGAGGTCGAAGGGGCCCTGGTGCGGCGTGTCGCCGTCCGGGCCGGTGTGCCGCAGCAGCCGGCAGCGGTCGGCGGTCCGGTCGATCCGCCACCGGACGCCCGCCTCGCCGTCGCCCCCGTCCTCCCCCGCGGCCGCGACGCCGTCGGCGGCGTCGGCGGCATCATCGTCGTCGGCGGCATCACCGTCGGCGGGGGTGTCGGGGATGTCGGGGGTGTCGGTGTCGCCGGCGCGGAGGAAGCGGGAGCGCAGCGCGTCGTGGTGGGCGACCAGGTCGTTCAGGGCGTCCTCCAGCGCCGTGGCGTCGACCGGTTCGGTGAGTTCCATCGACAGCGTCTGGGCGAAGTGGCCGGCCCGCTCGCCGGCGCTGTCGAACAGCCAGTGCTGGATGGGCGTCAGCGGCGCCGGGCCGGCGGCCGGGACCGGGGCCGGGGACGGCGCGGTCCGCCGGCCGCCCGCGGCGTCCGCGCACCGGGCGAGGGCGGCGACCGTCTGGTGCCGGTAGACGTCGCGGGAGGTCACCGTGAGGCCCGCCTCCCGGGCCTGGGCCACCACCTGGATGCTGAGGATCGAGTCGCCGCCCAGCGCGAAGAAGTTGTCGTCCGCCCCGACCCGTTCGGTGCGCAGGACGTCCGCCCAGATGGCGGCCAGGCTCCGTTCGGTGGGGGTGCGCGGGGCGACGTGGCGCGCGGTGTGCCCGGCGGGGCCGGGGTCGGGGAGCCGGCCGCGGTCCAGCTTGCCGTTCGGGTTGAGCGGCAGTGCGGCGAGCACCACGACGGTCGCGGGCACCATGTAGTCGGGCAGGGTGCGGCCGAGCGTCCGGCGCACTCCGTCCGGCTCCACCCGCGCCCCCGGGGCCGGGACCACGTAGCCGACCAGCCGCCGGTGGCCGCCGCCGACGTGCACCGCGGCGGCCGCCTCGGCGACCCCCGGGCAGCGCCGCAGCGCCTCCTCGACCTCGCCCAGTTCGATGCGGAAGCCGCGCACCTTGACCTGCTGGTCGGTCCGGCCGACGTACTCCAGCTGCCCGTCCGCGGTGTAGCGCACCAGGTCCCCGGTGCGGTACATGCGGTCCCCGGGCGCGCCGTAGGGGTCGGCGAGGAACCGGGCCGCGGTCAGCCCGGGGCGGCGCAGGTAGCCGCGCGCCAGGCCGCCGCCACCGAGGTAGAGCTCCCCGATCACCCCGGCGGGCTGCGGGCGCAGCATCCGGTCCAGCACATAGGCCCGGGTGCGGGCCACGGGCCGGCCGATGGGCGGTGTCCGGTCCGGCACGTCGTCCCCGGCGAACCAGGCGGTGGCGTAGACGGTGGCCTCGGTCGGGCCGTAGATGTTGGCGACCTCGCAGCCGGGCATGGCCCGCCGCAGGTCCCGCACGGTCTCGGCGGGCAGCGCCTCGCCGGCCAGCACGACCGTGTCCGCCGCGACGGCACGGGCGTCCGCGGTGAGCATCCGGGAGATCACCGACGGCACGCCGCTGAGCAGGCCGGCCGGTCCCCGGTCGGCCGCCTCGGCGTAGGCGGCCAGGTCGGCGACCACCTCGACCCCGCCGCCGGCCAGCAGCGGGCAGAGCGTCTCGAAGACCGAGACGTCGAAGTTGAGCGAGGTGGCGGCCACCACGTGCGCCAGCCGGGGGCCGAACCGCTCCTCGGCCCAGGCGGCCAGCGCCGCCACGCTGCGGTGGGTGACCACGACCCCCTTGGGGGTCCCGGTCGATCCCGAGGTGTAGATGACGTACGCCGGGTGGGCGGGGCGCAGCGGCCGGATCCGGTCCGCGTCGGACAGGTCGGTGCCGTCCTCACCGGGGTCGCCGGGGCCGGCCGCGCAGTCCTCCAGGATCAGCGGCTCGCACTCCTCGGGCAGCGCGCCCGCCGTCTCCCGGTCGGCGAGCACCAGGGCCGGGGAGGCGTCGGCGAGCATGAAGCGGATCCGCTCGGCCGGGTAGCCCGGGTCCACCGGGAGGTACCCCGCCCCCGACTTGAGCACCGCCCACAGCACCGGCACCAGGTCGGCGGTGCGCGGCAGGCAGAGCGCCACCAGGGTCTCCGGCCCCGCGCCGCGGGCCACCAGCAGCCGGGCGAGCCGGTTGGCGCGCCGGTTCAGCTCGGCGTAGTCCAGCCGGACGGGTCCGCAGACCACGGCCGTCCGGTCCGGGGTCCGCGCCACCCGCGCCTCGAACAGCGCCGGCAGGGTCGGGTCCGGGGTGTCCCGCCCGGTGCCGGCGGGCGGGTTCCAGGACTGCAGCAGCGCGCGCCGCTCGCCGGCCGAGAGCAGCGGCAGTTCGGCCAGGGTCCGGTGCGGGCCGTCCGCCATGCCCTCCAGCAGGCGGTGCAGATGACGGCTCATCCGGGCCACGGTGCGCGCCTCGAACAGGTCCGTGTTGTACTCGACGGTCAGCCGGTGGCCGCCGTCCGGGCACGGCGTGAACTCCAGCACCAGGTCGAAGCGGGCGGCCGGACGCGGCAGCGGGTGGTCCTCGATGCGCACCCCGCCGGACCGCGGCGGGAGGACGGGCGCGGTCTGCTGGACCACGAGCACCTGCACCAGCGGGGTGCGGCTGGGGTCCCGGGGCGGGGCCAGCTCCTCCACCACGCGGTCGAACGGCACCCCGTCGTGGGCGAAGGCGTCCAGCAGGGTGGCGCGCATGGTGTCGGTGAACCGGTCGACGGTGACGGTGTCGTCCACCTCGCCGCGCAGCACCACGGTGTTGGCGAAGAAGCCGGTGACGTCCTCCAGGTCCCGGCGGCCCCGCCCGTTGGTGACGGTGCCGAACGCCACGTCCCGCTGTCCGGAGTACCGGGAGAACAGCAGCGCCGCCGCGGCGGCGAACAGGGTGAAGACGGTGGTGCCCCGGCCCCCGGCCTGGTGCCGCAGCCGGGCGACCAGGTCCGCCGGCAGCCGGTGCCGGTGCGCGGCGCCGGTGGTGGTGCGCACCGGTGGCCGGGGCCGGTCGGTGGGCAGTTCCAGTTCCTGCAGTCCGGTCAGGTGCCGTCTCCAGTACGCGAGGTCCTCGGCGTCCTCGGCGGCCGGCCGGCGCTCCCGCTCCCACACCGCGAAGTCCGGGTACTGCACGCCGGGTGCGGGCAGTCCGTCCGGGCCGCCGCGGACCTCGGCGTCGTAGAGGGCGGCGAGGTCGCGGACGAGGATGCCCACCGACCAGCCGTCGGTGACGATGTGGTGCTGGGCCAGCAGCAGCAGGTGGTCGTCGTCGGCCTGCCGCACGAGCAGCGCGCGGGTCAGCGGACCGGCCGCCAGGTCGTAGGGGCGGCCCAGTTCCTCGGTGAGCAGGCGTTCGGCGGCCGCGGCGCGCCGGTCGGGCGGCAGGCTGCCGGTGTCGGCGGTGCGCAGCGGGAGCCGGGGCTCGGGAGCCACCTGCTGGACGCCCTGCCCGGCCACGGTGCCGAAGGTGGTGCGCAGCGACGCGTGGCGGGCGGCGAGGCGGGTGAGGGCACGGCGCAGCGCGCCGTGTTCCAGCGGTCCGCGCAGCCGTACCGCCACGCCGGTGTTGTACTCGGTGGAGCCCGCGGTGAGGTCGTCGAGGAACCACAGCCGCCGCTGCGCGCCGGACAGCGGGAGCGGCCGGTCCCGCGGGGCGGGCCGGATCGGCTCCGGGGGTGCGGCGGCCGCCGGGTCGCCGAGCAGCGGGGCGAGGGCGGCCACGGTGCGCTGGGTGAACACGTCGCGTACCGAGAGCCGGGCGCCCAGTTCCTCCCGGACCCGGGACAGGGTCCGCGCGGCGAGGATCGAGTCGCCGCCCAGGTCGAAGAAGTCGTCCGTCGCGCCGACCGTGCCGACCGCCAGCACGTCCGCCCAGATGCCGGCCAGGGCCCGCTCGCCCGGGGTGCGCGGCGGGACGTGGCCCACCGCGGGCAGGTGGGCGGGCACCGGCAGCGCGCGCCGGTCGATCTTGTGCTGGGGGGTGAGCGGGAACTCGTCCAGCACGACGACGGCGGAGGGGACCATGTGCGCGGGCAGGGTGGCGGCGACCGCGGCCCGCAGCTGTCCGGGGTCCGGGGCGCGTTCGGTGTCGCCGCGGGTGACGTAGCCGACGAGCCGCTGCCGCCCGGGCTCGTCCTCGCGGGCCACGACGACGGCCTCGCGGACGCCGGGCTGCCGCAGCAGGGCCGCCTCGATCTCCCCGGGTTCGATGCGGAAGCCGCGGACCTTCAGCTGGCGGTCGGCCCGTCCGAGGTACTCCAGTTCGCCGCCGGCGGTCCAGCGCGCCCGGTCCCCGGTGCGGTAGAGCCGGGCGCCGGGCGGTCCGAAGGGGTCGGCGGGGAAGCGGGCGGCGGTCAGGCCCGGCCGGCCGAGGTAGCCGCGGGCCACCCCGGCCCCGCCCACGTACAGTTCGCCCTCCGCGCCGGGCGCCACCGGCCGCATCGCCGCGTCCAGCACGTGGGCCCGGGTGGCGGGCAGCGGGCCGCCGATCGTCGGGGTGCCGCCGCCCGCGGACAGCGGACCGGTCCAGGAGGCCACGATCGTGGCCTCGGTGGGCCCATAGGAGTTGATCATGCGGCGGCCGGGGGCCCACCGGTCGACGAGTGCCGCCGGGCAGGCTTCGGCCCCCACGATCAGCGTGCGCAGATGGGGCGCCCCGCCGGGCCCGGGATCCGGGAGGGTGGCCAGGGCGGCCGGTGGGATGAGGGCGTGGGAGATGCGGTGCTCCTCCAGGACGGCGGCGAGTTCGTCGCCCAGCCACGGTCCGTCCGGCGGCACCACGAGGGTCGCGCCGGCCAGCACGGAGGCGCACAGTTCCAGCACCGAGGCGTCGAAGCTGGGTGAGGAGAACTGCAGCACCCGGTCGCCGGGGCCGACGGCGTACCGTTCGGCGGCGGCCGCGGCGAAGTGGGCGATGCCCCGGTGGGTGACGGTCACGCCCTTGGGGGTCCCGGTCGAGCCGGAGGTGTAGATGACGTACGCCGCGTGGTCGGGGTCCGGCACCGGCCGCCGCTTCCCGGCCGGTGTGGCGGGGTCCCCGGCCGGAGGGCGGCCGGGTCCGGCCGGGTCGTCCAGGACCACGGCCGGGGTGGCGTCGGCCAGCATCAGCGCGCGGCGCTCGGCGGGGTACGCGGGGTCCACCGGCAGGAAGGCCGCGCCGGCCCGGACCACGGCCAGCTCCGCGGCGACCAGTTCCATGGAGCGCGGCAGCACCAGCGCCACCACCCGGTCCGGGCCGGCGCCGCGCCGCACGAGGTCGTCGGCGAGCCGGTCGACCCGGTCCGCCAGCTCCCGGTAGCTCCAGGTCCGCCGGCCGTCGGTGACCGCGGGGGCCTGCGGGGTGCGGGCCACCCACGCGGAGAACAGCTCGCCGATCGGCGGGGGCGGCCCCGGGCGGGCCGCCCGGCCGGTCCGGGCGGACGCGGCGTCGTCGGCCTGCGGCAGGGCGGCCGCCGGTTGGGGAGTGTGGTGCGGGTCCGTCATGGGAGAAGTCCTTCTGGGGCGGGGACGGTGCGGTGCGCGCGGGCCCGGCCGGCCTGGGCGGCGGCCCGCGGGGTCCACCGGAGCGGGGTGGTGGACCGGGCGGTACCGGGCGGACGGCGGGTCAGGCGGCGGTGCGGCGGGCGGTGCGTCCGGTGATCTGGACCCGGTCGACGGCGCCGGTGGCGGGGTCGCGGTGGAACCGCCCGCCGGGCGCGCGCCGGCCGGTGGCCGGGTCGACCAGGTCGCAGGAGAGGTCCGGGTAGCAGATCAGCGGCGCCGGGGTGTCGCCGTCCACGGAGAGCGCCGGTGAGCCGTTCGCGTCGACGGTGATCCGGTACTCGGTCCGGCCGTTGCGGTAGACGCCGGCGCATTCGGGGAGGTGGACCGGGTCGCCCCGGTGCGCGGGATCCGGAGCGGTGGGGACCCGCAGACCGGTGATCCGGGTGATGTCGTCGGCCAGGTCGTGCCACAGGGCGGTGGCGCCGCCCGCGTTGCCGGTGAAGGCGACGACCACCCCGCTCTCCGGTTCCACCCGCAGGTGGCAGGAGGTGCCCTGGGCGTTGCCGTCGTGGCCGCACCACCACCGGCCGTCCTCCCGGTACAGGGCCAGGCCCGGCCCCCAGGCGTCGGCCAGGACGTCCGGATCGGCCCCCGGTTCGGGGCGGCGCATCCGCGCGGCGGCGGCCGGCGGCAGCACGGTGGACCGGCCGGCCAGGGCGCCGCCGAGCGCCACCAGGTCCGCGGCACTGGCCAGCAGGGCGCCGGCCGGGGCCTCCACCGGGGCCAGGTTCTGGTGGACCGGGCGCACCCGGCCGGAGGCCGTGTTCAGGGTGTGGCCGGCGGCGGCCGGGCGCCCGGGCGGGTCGCCGAGGAAGGCGGGCGCGGTGCCCAGCGGCTCCAGCAGCAGCGCCCGGATCGCCTCCCGCCAGCTCATGCCGGTCACGACCTCGATCAGCCGTCCGGCGGCGATGTAGCCGGCGTTGGAGTAGGAGAAGCCGGCCCCGGGCGGGAAGAGCGCGTCGCGCCGGGTGCAGACCGCCGACAGGTAGCGGGCGGCCGTGGTGCCGGCGGCGGTGTCGGAGTCGGGCCCGGTGGGCAGGCCGGCGGTGTGGCCGAGCAGCTGCCGCACCGTCACCGTGGGCAGCTCGCGCAGCTCCGGGAGGAAGAGGTGGACGGGATCGTCCGGGTCGAGGTCGCCGTCGTCGGCCAGGAGCATCACGGCGGCGGCCGTGTAGACCTTGGTGACCGATCCGAGCGGAACGGCCGTGTCGGGGGTGAAGGCGGCGCCGGTGGCGGCGTCGGCGGTGCCGGTGTGCACGCTCAGGACCTGTGTCCCGGTGTCGACGGCCAGTTGTGCGCCGGGCACCCGGTGGGCGAGGGCGAGGGCGTCCAAGCGGTCCTGTAACGCCTGGCGTAACTGGGTCGGCCGCCGGTCGATGACCGGAGCGCCGGTGCGGTAGGGCATGAGAACGGGACTCCCGGTAGCTGGGGCTCAGGGTTGGTGTGCGGGCCGGCCCGCGCGGCGCGGGTCCGCGCCCGCGGGCGGACGGGCGCGGTGTTACGCCCGGGCGACCTCGACCGGCAGCCGGCGCACGCCGACGATGACCGCCGGGTTCTGGTACGTGACGGCCTCCGGCGAGGGGACGGCGATGTCGTGGAAACGTTCGAACAGCATGCGCAGCGCGATCCGCGCCTCCAGCCGGGCCAGGGGCGCGCCGAAGCAGAAGTGGATGCCGTGCCCGAAGGTCAGGTGCGGGTTGGGACTTCGGGTCACCTCGAAGGCGTCCGGCGCGGTGAAGCGGGCCGGATCGCGGTTGGCGGCGCCCAGATGGGCCATCAGCAACGTGTCCGCGGGCAGCCGGTGGCCGCCGAGCTCCACCGGCCGCGTGGTGCGGCGTCCCAGTTCGGGGAAGGGCGGCAGCCAGCGCAGCACCTCCTCCACCGCGTCCGGCAGCCGTCCCGGATCGGCGCGCAGCGCGGTGACGGTGCCGGGGTGCCGCTCGAAGCTCACCATCGCGTTGCCCAGCAGCGCCGTGGTGGTGATGTGCCCGGCGACCAGCAGCAGGGCCACGAACCCCACCATCTCCTGGTCCGCCAGCCGGACGCCGTCCACCTCGGCGTCGATGAGCCGGCTGGTGAGGTCCGGGCCGGGGTGGGCGCGGCGGTGGCGGATGTGGTCCAGCATGTACGCGTTCATCTCGCGCACGGTGGGGGCGATGGCCTCCAGGGCCCGCTCCAGATCGGCCATGTCGAGCGTCTCACCGAGCTGGTCGCCGCCGAACAGGGTGGCCGCCCAGTCCTGGAACAGTTTGTGGTCGCCGGCGGGTATGCCGAGCAGTTCGGCGATCACGATGATGGGGAACGGGTAGGCGAGTTCGTCGACCAGGTCGAACCGGTCGCGGTCCGCCACGGCGTCCAGCAGCCGGGTGCACACCGCCTCGATGCGCGGTTCCAGCTCCCGCACCGTCCGCGGGGTGAACGCCTGACTCACCAGGGTGCGGAGTTTGCGGTGCTGCGGCGGGTCCATCCCGACGAAGTTGCCCTGCCGGAAGGTGTCGAAGTCGGGGTGGCTCGGGGTGAGGGAGGACAGGTCCGAGGAGAAGGTCGCCGGATCGGCGAGTACGGCGGCCACGCTCTGGTGGTCCACGACCTGCCAGAGTCCCTGCTCCTCGTCGTACCGCACGGGCCCGGCCGCGCGCAGCGCACGCCATCGGTCGGCCTGCGCGTCGAAGGCCCAGGGCGTCGGTATCGGTTGATTGCTGGTCACCCTTTTCTTTTCTCCCTCGATAGGAGGCGTGCGGGCGCGGCGGAACCACCGGGGGACGGGGCCTGGGCAGCACGGCGCGACGGCACGCCGGCCGGCGGCCACCGCACGGGGCCGGGGCGCGGTGGAGCCGCGGCGGACGTTCCGCCCGCGCGCCGGACCGCCGGCGCCGCACGCCGGTCCGTCGCGCGCCGTGGACGGCACGGCTCGCGGTGGTCCGTGGGCCGGCCGCCGGCCGTACGGCGGTCAGCCGTGTGTCATCGAACGGTTCCGGGGCGGGTCAACACGCCCGCCGTACGGCACCCGGGTGTTTCGCCGGTCCGTGACCGGGTGGTGGCACCTGCCTCGCGGAACAAGCCGACATCGCAAACCCCCCTGCGAAATCGCCCGCGCAACCGTTGCGCGGACGTACCCGTGCCCTCATGAACAGGTGGCAGGCCCGAAGAGGCCGGACTTTCCGGAGACGAGAGGGGAGAGAACGCACACCTGGCGTGCACTGTCCGAGCATGGGCACAATGCGCTCTCCAGACACCTTCGTCCCGGTCGAACTCGGCCACAGTCTTCATGGTGGGTCACTCGAATAGCAACCCCCTGAGGTTTAACGGAGAGTAATTTTCTCCCTCTCCAACTGTGACTGAGGAGTAGCTTCAGGGGGCCTGACTCACCGATGTCGTCCTGGCCGGATTGCCGCCGGTGCGTGTGCCCCACCGCGACCCCGGCAAACGCCTGACCCGCGAAGTCGCGCCGCCACATCTGCCCGGCACCCGACATCACGGCCCTCACCAGCGTCTACGCCTTGGGAGTGGCCGTCACCGGGGTGCCGGGCAGCCGTTCGCCGCACGGCGGCTCGTCAGGTTCCGGCCATCCGGCGGAACATGTCGGCCAGCGGGGCCGGATGCGGATCGTCCCCGTGGAGAGGGCAGCGGGGGCAGTGGCCCCTCCGAGAGAGCGCACAGGGGCGCACGATCACAGAATGTGCGCGGGCGCATGCACCCTCCGAGAAGTCGCGCGCGGGCGCATACACGATCGCAAACTGCTTCGCACAGCCACCGGCCCCGTCCACTCCGTGGTCCGCCGCGGATCCGGCCGCCCGGCACCGGCGCCGGGCCGGGAAACCCGCTGTCCCGGTGGTTTGCCGGACCGTCCCGCCCGGGAGTGCGTAGGGCATGGCCAGTGACACACGCTCCACGGATTCCGGCCGCCGGCGGCGGACGGTCGACGCCCTGCTCGACCGGTGCGGCCGGACGTACGCCGCCGACGCGGGCATCCGCGTCAGGGACACCCCGCAGCCGCTGTACCAACTCCTGGTGCTGGCGCTGCTGCTCAGCGCGCGCATCCGCGCGTCCACCGCGGTGGACGCCGCCCGCGCCCTGTTCGACGACGGGCTGCGCAGTCCCCGGCGGATGGCCGACGCCGACTGGCAGCGGCGGGTGGACGCGCTCGGCCGGGGGCACTACCGCCGCTACGACGAGCGCACCGCGACCCAGCTCGGCGACGGCGCCCGGTTCCTGCTCGACACCTACCGGGGCGATCTGCGCCGGCTGCGGGAGGCGGCCGGGAAAGGCCCCGGGGAGGGTGCCGGGGCGCTGAGCGGGCTCCTCCAGGAGGTACCCGGCCTGGGCCCGACCGGGGCGGACATCTTCCTCCGCGAGGTGCAGGGCGTCTGGCCCGACGTGGCACCGTACATCGACCGGAAGGCGGTCCAGGGAGCGGAGCGGATCGGCCTGCCCGGCAGCGCCGGGGCGCTCGCGCGGCTGGCCGCGGGGCGGGACCCGGCGGTGCTGGCGGCCGCGCTGGTACGGGTCGCCCTCGACCGGGACCTCGCCGGCGAGGTCACCGCGGCCGCCGGCGCCGGCGGGTGACCCGCGGCGCTCCCCCGCGCCGCGGACCGGCGGCCGGCCCGGACCGCGGCCGTGACCGCGCCGGGGTCCGGACCGGCGGCCGGCCCGGACCGCGGCCGTGACCGCGCCGGCCCCACCGGACGTGCCGGGCCATCCGGACCCGGACGTCCCGGATGTACCGGACGTACCGGGGGCCCGTACCCGGTCGGAACCGCCGGGCGGGCCGGGCCCGCGGGACGGCCCGGCAGGACGTGCCGGGGCGGTCCGCGCCCGCCGGGACGGCCCGCGAGTCCGGGCGATTGCCACCGAGATGTCCCGGGAAGCCGTAGGGCATGAGTCACGATCACACACAGGCTCCGGTTCTGGACGCGCTGTCCCGCTTCCGCCAGTCGGGCGCGCTGTCGTTCGCCCCGCCCGGTCACAAGCAGGGCCGAGGCGCCGATCCGGCGGTGCGCCGGGTGCTCGGCGACTCGGTCTTCCGGAGCGACCTGCTGGCCTCGGGGGCACTGGACGACCGGTGCACCCGCGGCCGGGTGCTGGAACGCGCGGAGGCGCTCATGGCCGACGCCGTGCACGCCTCCCACACCTTCTTCACCACCTGCGGCAGCTCCCTGTCCGTCAAGGCCGCGATGCTGGCGGTGGCGGGCCCGCACGAGAAGCTGTTGCTCGGCCGGGACGCGCACAAGTCGGTGGTGGCCGGGCTGATCCTGTCCGGGGTGCGGCCGGTGTGGGTGGACCCGCAGTGGGACCCGGAACGGGGCCTGGCCCATCCGCCGTCCCCGGCCGCTTTCGAAGCCGCCTTCGAGGAGCATCCGGACGCGCGCGGCGCGCTGGTGGTCAGCCCCACCCCGTACGGCGGCTGCGCGGATCTGCGGGGCATCGCGGAGGTGTGCCACCGGCGGTCCCGGCCGCTGATCGTGGACGAGGCGTGGGGCGCCCATCTGCCCTTCCATCCCGAACTGCCCACCTGGGCGATGGACGCGGGCGCCGACGTCTGCGTCACCAGCATCCACAAGATGGGCAGCGGCCTGGAGCAGGGCTCGGTCTTCCATCTGGGCGGGGACCTGGTCGACCCGGTCGTCCTGCGGTCCCGCGCCGACCTGTTCGGGACCACCAGCCCGTCGGTGCTGGTCTACGCGGGGATGGACGGCTGGCGCCGGCAGATGGTCCAGCACGGCCACGAGCTGCTGAGCCACGCGCTGGAGCTGGCCGCGAAGACCCGCACCGCCGTCGAGGGCATCGACGGCCTGCACGTCAACGACCGGGAGGACTTCGTCGGCGACCGGCTGGCGCACGACTTCGACCCGCTGCCGCTGGTCGTCGACGTCAGCGGCCTGGGCACGACGGGCTATCTGGCGGCCGACTGGCTGCGGGAGCACCGGCACATCGCCGTGCACCTGGCCGACCACCGCCGGATCAACGCCCAGCTCACCCACGCCGACGACACCGCGACCGCGGGCGCCCTGGTCAGCGCCCTGGAGGACTTCGCCGACCACGCCGGTGACCTTCCCGCCGCCCCGGAGGTGGCCGTTCCCGCCCCCGCCGAGCTGCGGATGGAACAGAGCCACCTCCCCCGGGACGCCTACTTCGGGCCGGTGGAGGAGGTGCCGGTGGCCGAGGCGGCCGGCCGGGTCGCCGCGGAGACGGTGACCCCCTATCCCCCGGGCATCCCCGCCGTGCTGCCCGGCGAACGGCTGACCGAGCCGGTGCTCCGGTACCTGCGCTCGGGGGTGGCGGCGGGCATGCACCTGCCGGACTCCGCCGACCCGGCCCTGCGCACCGTCCGGGTGCTGCGCACGGAGCCCACCGGTGGCACGGTCGGCTGAGGTCACCGGTCGCCGCGGCCGCCGAGGGTCTTGTGCCTGGCCCAGACCGGGAGGACGAACCAGCACACCACGAACCACACGACCATGACCGCCACCAGCCAGACCGCGGTGGTGTCGTGTACCGCGAGGCGCAGGATGAGCAGCAGCGCCGCTGCCATGGTGCACAGCAGCAGCACCAGCCCGGCCATGGTGAGCCGGGAGGCCCAGACCACCGTCTGGGGTTTGAGCCGCTGCCCGGTGAGCAGGCGGTGGAAGCAGACCGGGCCGATCAGCGCGCCGGTGGTCGCCGCCCCGAGCATGACGGTGGCCACGTAGATGTCGCGATCGGTGTCGGACAGGTCGGTGAAGCGCGGCTGGAAGACGACGGTGAGCAGGAACCCGAAGAGGATCTGGACCCCGGTCTGCGCCACCCGGAGCTCCTGGAGCAGATCCGCCCAGCGCCGGTCGGCCCGCTCCTCCGCGGTCTCGTGCCGGCCGCGGCCGCGCTCCAGCCGATCGGCTTCCCGGCCGCCGGCACCGCCCTGCCGGGAGGCCCCGGCCGGTCCCGGGCCGCCTGTTCCGTCCGACATCGCTGACGTCCTCTCGTCGGTTTCCCTGGTCCGGGACGGCGGTCCTCCCTCAAGGCTCACCCACCCGGCCGCGCTCTGCTACCCCGGTGGCCGGGGCCCATGGCCCCGGGCCACCGGCCGGTTCACCGGGGCGGGCCGGCGGTGGGGCAGCTGAGGTCGCCGGCGGGCAGGGTGCCGTCCCGCAGGTAGTCGTTGACGGCCCGGTCGGCGCAGGGCACCGGCCGCAGGCCGTCGACGCCGCGCCCGTACACGCCGTGCGACCGGATGTCCGCGGTCACCAGACGTGAGCCGGTGAGCCTGCGGTGCAGGGCCAGCGCCCCTTCGTAGGGGACGTTGTTGTCCCGGCGGGCGTGGAGCATCAGCACCGGGACGTCGTTGCCGATGGCGGTGCCCGGTTCCCGGGGCTCGGTCCCCCAGAACGCGCAGGGCGCGGTCATCCCGTTGGCGAACGGCCCGAACACCGGCTGGGTCGCGCGGCTGCGTTCCATGTTCCGCCAGTAGGTGGCGGGGTCCTCGGGCCAGCCGCCGGCCGGCCAGCCGCCGTCACCGCACATGAACAGCGCGCCGCCCAGCATGCTGTCCCCCAGGTCGGGCGAGGAGAGCAGTTCCAGCAGCGCGGCGAGTTCGGGGCCCGGCTCGACCGGCCGGCCCGCCGCCGCGTCGGCCAGGTCGCGGACCATCCGGGCCAGCGCCGGGTCCTGCTCCCGGTGCTGGATCAGCTGGCGCAGCAGCAGCCGGAGCAGGGGGGCGGTCAGCCGCTGCCCGCCGACGTCGACCGGGCTGTGCTCGGCCCGGTCCAGGATCCGCCGGACCTGGGCCCGGACCTCGGCGCCGGTGCTGCCCAGCCGGTGGGTCTCCGGCTCCCGGGCGATCTCCGCGGCCCACTCGTCCAGGGCCTCCTCCAGCGGCTCCCCGGTGCGCTGGAACAGCTCGTACTGGGTGGCCGCCGGGTCGGTGCCGGAGTCGATGACGACGCGTCCGGCCCGGCGGGGGAACAGCTGGGTGTACACCGCGCCCAGGTCGGCCCCGTAGGAGACGCCGTAGTAGGAGAGCCGGCGTTCGCCGAGGGCGGCCCGGATCACGTCCATGTCCCGGGCCACGTTGCGGGTCGACGCGTGCGGCAGCAGCCGCGCGTTGTCGCCGTGCTCCGCACAGCGCCGTGCGGTCTCGCGCGCGGACCGCACCGAGTCCTCGAAGTCCCGCCGGGGCGAGGTCGAGGTGCCCGGCGGGGCCGGCGGCGCGGCCGGGCCGCAGCCGATCGGGGTGGAGTGGCCGAGGAACCGGGGATCGAAGCCGATGAGGTCGTAGCGGTCCGCTACGTCCTTCAGGGCGGGGCGCAGCGCGAGGGTGGTGGCCAGCCCGGTGCCGCCGGGCCCGCCCGGGTTGGTCAGCAGAACGCCTTCCCGGCGCACTCCGGGCCGCGCCTTGATGCGGGAGATCGCGATCCGGATGGCCGGGCCGTCCGGGGCGGCGTGGTCCAGCGGCACGGTCACCTTCGCGCACTCCGCGCCCGCCCGGCGCAGCTCGGCCTGGTCGGCCGGGCAGGGCCCCCAGTCGAGCCGCTGCTGCCCGTGGGCGGGCGGCGGCGACGGCCGGTGCGGCTGGGCCGCGGCCGGCAGGCCGGCCGCGAGTAACGCGGTCAGGCCCAGGCCGGCCGCGACCGTGGATGCGGTGCGCATGGTGCTCCTCGGGGTCGGGTGCCGAAGTCTCGGTGTCCGGAAGGAGACGTTAGGAGCCGGGGCGCGCCGCGGACATCCGGCCACCCGGTCGGTGTCTCCTGGGGCAGCCCCCCGGGACACACCGGAGATGCCGGACATGCCGGCCGGTGCCGGGTCCGCGCGGGGCCGGCGGCCGATCGGCGCCGGTCCGCCGTTCGGCCCACACTGGTGGAGTGGCCGCACCGCCGCCGGGCCGCGGCGCCGAGGGGAGCGAGGGGTGAGCCGATGCGGGACTGGACGTGGTTGTACGAGGGCTACGACCCCGGCACCGAGCGGCTCCGCGAGTCCCTGTGCACGCTCGGCAACGGATACTTCGCCACCCGTGGTGCCGCCGCCGAGTGCCCGGCGGACGGCGTCCACTATCCGGGGACGTACGCCGCGGGGTGCTACAACCGCAAGGTCTCGGTCGTCGCGGGCCGCCAGGTGGAGAACGAGGACCTGGTCAACCTCCCCGACTGGCTGCCGCTGCGGTACCGGATCCGCCCCGCGGACGCCCCGGTGGGCCCGTGGCTCTCCCCCGACGATCCACGGCTGCGCGCCCACCGCCAGCTGCTCGACCTGCGCCACGGCACGCTGACCCGGCGGACGCGGTACGAGGACGCCGACGGACGCCGGCTCCATGTGGAGCAGTGCCGGCTGGTCCACATGGGAGATCCCCACCTGGCCGCGCTGCGCACCGTCTTCTCGGCGGAGAACTGGTCGGGGACGCTCGACGTGGTCTCCGAGCTGGACGGGCGGGTCACCAACGACGGGGTGGCCCGGTACCGGGAGCTGGACGGCCACCACCTCGACCAGGTGCACACCGGGGCGGAGGACCCCGGGGTGGTGTGGCTGTCCGGCCGCACCACCCAGTCCGACATCCGGATCGCGCTGGCCGCCCGCACCGCGCACACCCCCGGCGCGGCGGTCTCCTCCCGGGCCGCGCCCGGTGAGCGGACCGCCGCCTGGCACCTGACCCTGCCGGTCGGCCCGCGGGCGCCGGTGGCCGTGGAGAAGACCGTGGCCCTGCACACCTCGCGGGACGCCGCGATCAGCGATCCGCAGCGGGCCGCGGTGGACCGGGTGGTGCGCGCCCCGGCGTTCGCCCAGGTGCTCGCCACCCACCGCACCGCGTGGGAGCACCTGTGGCGGCGGACGGAGCTGGACGTGCCGGGCGAGGCGGGCCGGATCCTGCGGCTGCACCTCTTCCACGTGCTGCAGAGCCTCTCGCCGCACACCGCCGAGCTCGACGTGGGGGTCCCGGCACGCGGTCTGCACGGTGAGGCGTACCGGGGTCACGTCTTCTGGGACGAGCTGTTCGTCCTGCCGTTCCTGAACCTGCACTTCCCCGAGGTGTCCCGGGCACTGCTCACCTACCGGCACCGGCGGCTGCCGCAGGCGTGCCGGGCCGCGGCGGACGCCGGGCGGGCCGGGGCCCGTTACCCGTGGCAGAGCGGCAGCGACGGCCGGGAGGAGACCCAGACCCTGCATCTCAATCCGCGCTCCGGACGCTGGGTGCCCGACCACTCGCGGTTGCAGCAGCACGTGGGCTCGGCCGTGGCCTACAACGTCTGGCAGTACTGCCAGGCCAGCGGGGACACCGACTTCCTGCACACCAAGGGCGCCGAGATGCTGCTGCAGATCGCCCGTTTCTGGGCGGACGCGGCCGTCTGGGACCCGGACCGGGAGCGCTACCGGATCCGCGGTGTGATGGGGCCCGACGAGTACCACGAGGCGTATCCGGACTCCGACGCGCCGGGGCTGGACGACAACACGTACACCAACGTCACCGCGGCCTGGGTGCTGACCCGGGCGCTGGGGCTGGCCCGGGACCTCCCCCGGCCGCGCCGCCGGGAGCTCTTCGAGCGGATCGCGCTGGAGGAGGACGAACTGGACCGGTGGAACGAGGTGTCCCGGCGGCTGCGGGTGCCGTTCCACCACGGTGTGATCAGCCAGTTCGAGGGCTACGGCGACCTGGCGGAGCTGGACTGGGGGGCGTACCGGAACCGGTACGGCGACATCCGGCGGCTGGACCGCATCCTGGAGGCGGAAGGGGACACCGTCAACCGCTACCAGGCGTCCAAGCAGGCGGACGCCCTGATGCTGGGCTACCTCTTCTCACCCGCCGAACTCGCCGGTCTGTTCGGGCGGCTGGGCTACCGGCTGGACGACGAGGTGTGGCAGGCCACGGTGGAGTACTACCTGCGCCGCACCAGCCACGGCTCGACGCTGAGCGGGCTCGTGCACGGCTGGGTGCTGGCCCGGGTGCGGCGCACCGAGGCGTGGCAGTACTGCCAGGAGGCGCTGGTCGGCGACGTGGCCGACGTGCAGGGCGGCACCACCGCCGAGGGCATCCATCTGGGCGCCATGGCGGGCACGCTGGACCTGGTGCAACGCGGTCTGACCGGGCTGGAGACACGCCGGGACGCGCTCTGGCTGGACCCGGTGCCGCTGCCGGAGCTGTCGGAGTACGGGTTCTCACTGCGGTACCGCGCCGACTGGGGGGTGGGGGTGCACATGCGCTCCGGGGAGGTGGGGATCACCGTCCCGGCCTCCGACCCGGAACCGATCCGGGTGGTGCTGGCCGACCGGGAGGTGACCGTGGCGCCGGGTTACTCGGGGCGGCTGCGGCTGCCGGACGGCTGCGACGGCACGGTCGACCGCTGACGCCCGGTCCGCCGGGGCGGGACGCGGGGTCTCCGGCGGGTCAGATCCAGCCCTTCCGGGAGGCGTGCAGCGCCAGCTGGAAGCGGGTGGTGGTGCCGGCGAGGTGGTTCAGCTGCTCCAGGTTGCGGGAGAGCGTCCGCCGGCTCACGCCGAGCAGTTCGGCGATGGTCTCGTCGGTGAGTCCGCTGCCGAGGAGTTCCAGCAGGCGGCGCTGCACCGGCCGCAGCGGGGAGGGCGCCCGGTCGCCGACGTGCAGCGGGAGGGCGGTGTTCCAGCAGATCTCGAAGAGGCCGGTGAGCGCCGACAGCAGGCTGGAGGGGCGGACCAGGAGCAGGGAGTCGTTGACCTCGGCCTCGACGAAGGACATGGAGACGATGGCCAGGCGGCGGTCGAAGATGGTGAGCTTGACCGGGACGGTGGGCAGCACCCGGGCCTGTTCGCCGGCCGCTATGCACGGCTTGATGTTGCAGCTGTAGTAGGCGCAGTCCTGTACCGCGGACTTGGAGTACACCACCCGGTACTCCACCCCGCGGGCGAGGTTGCGCGCCTCGACCGGGTTCGGTCCGCCGTGGGTGTGGTAGGGCGGGGAGTCGAAGCGCAGCACACCGGACTCGGCGCTCCGCTCGAAGTGCCAGATGCGCTCGATGATCTGCGGTCCGGTGACCACCTCGACCAGGTCCTCGGTGGCCTGCGGGTGCACCGAGCGGCGGTAGCCGCGGTAGGCGTTGAGCGCCGCGACGTGCGCCTGCCGGAGCTCCGCCGAGCGGGCGTGGGCGAGCTGTTCCAGGCCGACGGTGGGCTCCACGACGGTGACCGCCGAGCGGTCGGGGCCGCTCTCCGCGGCCAGCCCCAGGGCGACCAGACGAGCGACGGTGCGCGACGCCTCGCCGCTGGACAGCCCGAGCCGTCCGGCCAGTTCGGCGATGCCGGTGGGCCCGGTGCCGAGCATCGCGGCGTAGGCGCGGGCCTCGGGTTCGGCCAGTCCGAGCCGCCGCAGTTGCTCCGGTAGGTGCTCGTCGCTCATGACGGCCTCCATCGCTCGCCTCGCCCGGCCGCGCCATGGTGCCACGGCTCCACTGCACGGCAACCTCCCGGATGCGATTTGTTTGCCGCTTCGCAACACTTGGGCCACCGCCGGGGTCGTGTGGCGGCCGGTGGCCGGCCGTCGTCGTGGACCGGGACCACAGGACGTGGTGGGCCTGCCGCCCCCGGCGGGCGGCGGGGCGGCGGGGGCGGTCCGGGTGGCAGGACGGCGGGGCGGTCCGGGGCGGCGAGACGGAGCGGGCGGGGGCGGGTGGCAGGCCGGCGGTCCGGGGCGAGGGGCGGGTTCGGACGGCGCCGCGGCGCGGGCGCGGTGTGGGGAACTCCGAGGCGTGGTGGGTGCACGCCGGACCCGCGCCGCCGCGCGGGCCCGGCGTGGGATGTGGTCAGCGCGCTGAGGCCGCCAGCGGCGGCGTGGGGCCGGCCGCCGCGTCGCGCAGGCCGCTCAGGAACGCGCCGATCGCTTCCCGCGCGCTGGACCGGGGCTGCCAGCCCAGTTCGCGTGCCGCGCGGCCGGTGTCCATGACCGGCAGGCGCAGCACGGTACGGAACAGCCCCGGGGGTACCGGCACGGCATGCAGTTGCCACAGGGCCCTGAGCGCGGCGGTGGCCGCCGCGTCGGGCAGCCGCACCGCGCGCGCCTGGAGCGTCTCGGCCAGCAGCCGGGGGTCGACGACCGGGTCGGCGGCGATGTTGAACGCCCCGCGGACCGGCCGGTGCACCGCGAGCCGGTAGGCCTGCGCGGCGTCGTCGGCGTGCAGCACCTGGAACCGCAGCCCGGGCAGGTCCGGCACCACCGGGACCAGGCCCGGGCGGACCAGCCGGCCGGGGACCAGCGGGCCGGCGAACAGCCGGTGCTGCTCGGCGGCCGCCTCCCGCTGGAAGATGAAGCCCGGCCGCAGCCGCACCACCCGTATCCCGGGGTGCCGCGGTTCGAACGCGTCCAGCACCCGCTCCACGTACGCCTTCTCGCGCGGGTAGGCGGCCTCCGGCCAGCCGTGCGTCGGCCAGCTCTCGTCCACCGCCCGGTCCTTGGGCCCGGGTGAGTAGGCGCCCACCGACGAGGCGTGCACCAGTACCGGCACCCCGGCGGTCGCCACCGCGTCGAACACCCTGATGCTGCCCAGGACGTTGGTGCGCCAGGTGACGGCCGGGTCCCTGGCGGGCTGGAACAGCCACGCCAGATGCACCACCGCGTCGGCCCCGGCGAACAGGCCCACCAGGTCGGACCGTTCGTCGGAGATGTCGGCCGCGGCCCACTCGGTCTTCGGCATCGGGTCCCGGGGGATCCGCCGGGCGATGCCCGTCACGGACCCGATCAGCGGGTCGTCGGCCAGTGCCCGGAGCAGTCCGGTGCCGACGTTGCCGGTGGCCCCGACGACGGCGACGCGCAGCGCCCCGTCCTCCACCGGTGGCCTCAGGCTGGTCATGCCGGCTCCCTTCGCCTTCGGGTGCGTTCGTCCGCCGGTCAGAGTTCGCGCAGCGCGGGCAGCAGCTTGTCGGCGGCCCACTCCAGGAACGTCAGCTGGGTGTCGCCGCCGATCTGGACGAGGGCGATCTCCGTGAAGCCCGCCTCCGCGTACGGCCGCACCGCCTCGACGAAGGCCGGGACGTCGTCACCGCACGGGATCGACCCGGCGACGTCCTCGGGGCGGACGAACTGCGTCGCGTCGGCGAAGGCGGCGGTGCCGGGCAGTTCGGAGTTGACCTTCCAACCGCCCCCGAACCAGCGGAACTGGTCGTGGGCGCGCCGCACCGCGGCGTCCCGGTCCCGGTCGAAGCAGATCGGCAGCTGGCCCACCCGGGGCTTGCCGGCGCCGCCGTGGCGGTCGAAGGAGTCGAGCAGCTCGGCCCGGGGCTCGACCGCGATCACCAGGTCGGCCAGCCGGCCGGCCAGGGCGCAGGACTTGTCGCCGGAGACGGCGACCCCGATCGGCGGGGGCCGGTCGGGCAGGTCCCAGAGCTTGGCGGCCTCGACGTCGAAGTGCGTGCCGTGGTACTCCACGGTGCCGCCGTCGAAGAGCGCGCGGATGATCTCCACGGCCTCGGCGAGCTTCTCGTGCCGTTCGGCGACGCCGGGCCAGCCGCCGCCGACCACGTGTTCGTTGAGGTTCTCCCCGGAGCCGAGGCCGAGCCGGAACCGGCCCTCGGAGAGCAGTTGCACGGTCGCCGCCTGCTGGGCGACCACCGCGGGGTGGTAGCGGGTGGTGGGGCAGGTGACGTAGGACATCAGCGGGATACGTGTGGTGGCCTGCGCGGCGGCGCCCAGCACGCTCCAGGCGTGCGGGGCGTGCCCCTGGGAGGCCAGCCAGGGCGAGTAGTGGTCGGAGGTGACCGAGAAGTCGAACCCGGCTTCCTCGGCCCGCACGACGTGGTCCACGAGCTCACGCGGCCCGGCCTGCTCGGTCATCATCGTGTACCCGATCTGCACCATGCTGCGGCGGGTTCCCGTGCGCCGCGCCGGGAAACCTGGCCCCGCCGCGCCCGGCCGGCTGCCGCCCGACGCCGGGCTTCGGACGGGTGCTCCGGCAGGGGCGGCTCCGGCGGAGCCGCCCGGTCCGGTCCCCCGGCGGAACCAGCGATCCTGCGGTTGGATGGAGGTTGTACGTGGATAGGCATGTTCTGGGTAGACAGGAAGGTGTTCGTCACCATGTGTCCCTGCCCCGGTTCCGTGGACGCGGGCCGGGGCGGGGCCGAAGACCGGGAGGTGTCAGCTGTGCCCAGGGGATCGAGTCCCAAGCGTGAGCGCCAGTACGAGCACATCAAGGAGAGCGCCGAGCAGCGCGGTGAGAGCGAGCGGCGCGCCAAGGAGATCGCCGCCCGGACGGTGAACAAGGAGCGGGCCCGGTCCGGGGAGTCCCGCAGCGCGAGCCGGACCTCCACCGAGGACATGTCGTCCTCGCGCCGCGGCGGCCTGCGGTCCGGTTCGGGGGCGCAGGGGCCGACCCGGGACCAGCTCTACGCGGAGGCGAAGAAGCGCAACATCGAGGGGCGTTCGCAGATGAACAAGGAGCAGTTGAAGAACGCCCTCGGCCGCTGACCGGACCCCGCCCGCCGACCCGGCTCCGGCCGCCCCCGGGGCCGGGCGGCGGGCGGCCGCGGCTCACCCCTCGACGGCGTCACCCTGCGGCCGCCTCACCCCTCGACGCCGGTGGCGGTGTGTGCGGCGCCCACCGGCTTGGACTCCGGCGAGCCTCGCTGGCGCAGGTAGATCGAGAGCACCGCCATCGACGCGATGGCCAGGAACTCCGACTGCCAGTTCTGCAGCGTACGGCTCCAGAAGTCGGCCGAACCCAGGTAGTCGCCCCAGCTCACCGGCGGCTCCAGCCGGCGCAGCTGCCGTTCGTTGTACGCCGCTGCCCCGCTGATGGACTGGGCCAGCCAGGACAGCACGAAGACGGCGCCCATCACCAGGCCGAGCGAGGTGGCGTAGAGGTTCTGCCGGAACCCTCCGGCGCCGGCCCAGCGCGGCGAGTCGGCGGTGGCGTGGCGGCCCACCCGCTGCTCCTCGTCGCTCTCGTGGCCTTCCCTGCCCGGTTCCTTGGACTCGGGCGAGCCGCGCTGCACCAGCCACACCGTGAGGTAGAGGTAGAGGAAGAACTGCAGGTACTCCGACTGCCAGTTCTCCATGGTGTCCACGGCGAAGTCGGACGAGGTGAGGTAGGCGCCGAAGCCGACCGGCTGGAACCCCTCGGTGGTGAGTTCCTCGTTGAACTCGGCCCGTCCGGCGACGGCCTGCCCCGCCAGGGCGCAGAGGAAGGCGGTGCCGAAGACGAGACCGAGGCCGTTGTCCCGGACGAAGCGCGGCAGGTTCACCGGTGGGTCACCCCCAGCACGACGCTGTACGCCAGCCCGGTGACGATGATCAGCAGGCACAACGTGAACATGATCCGCATCCCGGCCTCACCCGCCCCGCACGGTGCATCGGTAGGGCTGGTCCGAGGACCGGGTGCAGCCGGCCGCGACCACCTTCCACGCCGAGGAGAAGCGCGCGAGGAACAGGGTGTCGCCGGTCAGCACGACGCGGGCCTGGCGACCGTACACATCCACCCGGCGCACCCGGTCCGCGGGCGGCAGGTCCTCCGTCAGGACCGTCTCGGGGCAGCCCGCCCCCATCGGCGGGGCCACCTCCTCCCGGGTGCGCGGAGCCAGCGCCGCGCACAGCGCGGTGCCGTCGCCGGCCCGCAGCGCCCGCTCGAAGTCCACGGCGGCCGCCCGGGCGCCGGAGCGCCGTTCGGCCAGGCTCGCGCAGCCGGTGCCGCAGCCCAGGACCAGGGCCGCGGCGGCCGCCGCCACGGGGACGGCGCGCCATCTGCGCCGGTACGGCCCGGCCGGCCCCGTCCCGCCACCGGCCGTCGGGTGCGCGGCACCGCACGGCACCCCGCCTCCGGTCGTGTCCGCCGCAGCCACGCCCCTACCGGCCTCCTCTCCCGTGTCCCGGCCGGCACGCCCCGCGTCCGCTCGGCACGCTCGCCGTGCGACGGACGCTAACCGCCCGGCCCCCGCCACGGCGTGCACCGCACACCCCGCAGGGCCGCCCTGTCCCCCCATCGGCGGAGCGGCCGGACCCCGCGAGGGGCTGGGCCGGAGACGCGAGAGATCGCGCGGCGGCGGGCACATCAAGCACCCGCCACGCATCGGTGGCGGGGACGCGAGGAACGACCGGCGGCGAGCCGCGCCGCCCGTCGTTCACTCCTCGTCGCCGCGCTCGCCCTCGGCCTGCGACGGCGTGGTGCGGGGCACGTCCGGATGCTTCTCGTCCGCGGGCAGCCGCCGGTGCGGTGTCGTCGCGTCCTGCTCGTCCTCGTCCCGTTCTCCCTCGGCCTGGGAGGGCGTCTGCTCCCACATGGCCGCCTCCTTCCGAACCAGCCCCGGCACCCGCGGCACGGAGTCACCGGTTCTGGCGGGTACCCCGCGGGCGACGGGTCGACCCCCGTCGGCACGGTCGGCGGTGCCGGGCGATGGCCGCCGGCCCGCGCGGGCCGGGGGCGAGGTCCCGGGAGACCGGAGGCGAGGTCCCGGGAGGCCGGAGGCGAGGTCCCGGGAGACCGGAGGCGAGGTCCCGGGAGGCCGGTGGCAATAGTTCGTTGAGCGCCGAACCGTTGACGACCTAACGTCTGGTTCATGACAACCCCGCCGATCACCGGCCGCTCCCAGGCCTGGCCCGCGCTCGCCGCGGCCGCCGTCACCGTGCTGCTCTGGGCCTCGGCCTTCGTCTCGATCCGCAGCGCCGGATCCGCCTACTCACCAGGGGCGCTCGCCCTCGGCCGGCTGCTCACCGGAACCCTGGCCCTGGCGGCGATCAGCGTGATCCGCCGCACCGGATTGCCGCCCCGGGCCGCCTGGCCCGGCATCGTCTGCTCCGGACTGCTGTGGTTCGGCCTCTACATGGTGGTGCTCAACTGGGGCGAGCAGGAGGTCGACGCGGGCACGGCGGCGATGGTCGTCAACATCGGCCCGCTGCTGATCGCGCTGCTCGGCGGCCGGCTCCTCGGCGAGGGGCTGCCGCGCCCGCTGCTCGCCGGCATGGCGGTGTCCTTCGCCGGGGCCGTGGTGGTGGGCCTGTCGATGTCCGGGTCCGGCGACGCCTCGGGGCTCGGGGTGCTGCTCTGCCTGCTCGCCGCCGTCTCGTACGCGGGCGGCGTGGTGGCCCAGAAACCGGCCCTGCGGCACGCCGGCGCGCTCCAGGTGACGACCTTCGGCTGCCTGGTCGGGACGGTGGCGTGCCTGCCGTTCAGCGGGGTGCTGATCGACGAGGCCGCGCACGCCCCGGCCGCGGCGACGCTCAACATGGTCTACCTCGGCCTCTTCCCCACCGCCCTGGCCTTCACCACCTGGGCGTTCGCGCTGGCGCGCACCACCGCGGGCCGGATGGGCGCCACCACCTACGTGGTGCCGGCGCTGGTGGTGCTGATGTCCTGGGCGCTGCTGGACGAGGTCCCCGAACCCCTCGCGCTGGCCGGCGGCGCCCTGTGCCTGGCCGGGGTCGCGGTGTCCCGGCGCCAGCCCCGTGCCGCCTCCCCCGTCGCGGAGTCCGCGGCGGGGGAGCCCGCGCCCACCCGGCTGCCCACCGGGTGACGCCGGCGGGCTCGGCCCCGGTACCCGCCCCCGCCCGGCCCCGGGCGGGGAGGCCGCCGTCCGCCCCGGGCGGCGGCTACGGCAAGCTGGGCCCGCACAGTCCGCCACCGGACAGGGAAGGAACCGACGAGATCATGCGTGACATCGTGGCCCAGGAACCGACCGGAGCCGCCCGGTGAGCGAAGACCGATCCGTACTCGTGCGCATCGAGGGGCGCGCCGGCCACCTCACCCTGAACCGTCCGCGTGCCCTCAACGCCCTCACCCACGGCATGGTGCTCGCCATGGGCCGGGCGCTGGACGCCTGGGAGCGGGACGACCGGGTCGCCACGGTGGTGGTCACCGGGGCCGGGGAGCGCGGCCTGTGCGCCGGGGGCGACATCCGGGCCATCCACGACGACGTCCGGGCCGGTGGCGGGCGGGCCTCCGCGGAGTTCTGGCGGGACGAGTACCGGCTCAACGCGCGGATCGCCCGCTACCCCAAGCCGTACGTCGCGGTGATGGACGGCATCGTGATGGGCGGCGGGGTGGGGATCTCGGCGCACGGCGGCGTGCGGATCGCCACCGAGCGCTCCCGGATCGCCATGCCCGAGACCGGCATCGGATTCGTGCCCGACGTGGGCGGCACGTACCTGCTCTCCCGGGCGCCGGGCGAACTCGGCACCCACCTGGCGCTCACCGCCGGCGCGGTGGGCGCGGCGGACGCGGTGCTGTGCGGGCTCGCCGACCACTACGTGCCGGCCGCGCGGCTGCCGGAACTGACCGCCGCACTGGCCGTCGACCCGCCGCACGAGGTGCTCGCCCGGTACGCCGGGGAGGCCCCGGCGGGTGAACTCGCCGGGCAGCGCGGGTGGATCGACCACGCCTACGCGGCGGACACGGTCGAGGAGATCGTCGCGCGGCTGCTCGACTGCGGTGAACCGGCGGCCAAGGAGGCCGCGGAGTCCGTCCTGGCCAAGTCCCCGACCTCGGTCAAGGTGACGCTCGCCGCGCTGCGCCGCGCCCGGGCGCTCGGGTCGCTGGAGCAGGTGCTGGAGCAGGAGTACCGCGTCTCCTGTGCGGCGCTGTCCGCCCCGGACCTGGTGGAAGGCATCCGCGCTCAGGTGGTCGACAAGGACCGCCGGCCGCGCTGGTCTCCGGCCGCGCCGGCCGAGGTCTCCGAGGAGGACGTCGCCCGTTTCTTCGCCCCGCTGGGAGCGGACGAACTGTCCTTCCGCGCGTCCGGGTGAAGGACGTGGCCGCACCGCGCCACCGGACGTCGGCACGGGGTCCCGGGCGCCGGACCGCCGGAGAGCACCGGGCCGTCCGAGGGCGCCGGGCCGCTGGAGGGCACCGAACCGCCGGAGGGCCCCGGACCGTCCGAGGGCGCCGGGCCGGGCCCGGCGCGGCGCCCGGCCCCGGCTACCGGGCCAGGACGTCCACGTGCGGCAGGTCCCGGTGCCGGTGGTGGGCCGCCGCCGTGGCCGCGAGCGCGTCACGGCCCAGCGCCCGGTAGGCGCTCCCCAGGAGTTCCGCGGCGGACTCCTCCAGCACCGGGTCGCCGCCGGACGCCCAGTGCAGGTCGCGGCCGAGCACCAGGGCCTCGGCCGGATCACCGGCCGCGCACCGGCGGCGGGCCTCCGCCACACTGCGCCGCACCGCCACCGGGTCCTCGAAGAGGGCGTACAGGTACTCGGCGAAGGCGTACTCGTCCGCCCCGTTGTGCGGCGGGCGGTCCAGCGCGGTGCGGCCCGGCACCAGCGCCCCGGCGCCGTCCAGCGTGGTGACCCGGCCGTGGTCCACCGGGGCCCGGGACGACGGGTACGCCCGGAGGTAGGCGAGCCCGGTCTCGGGCCGGTCGCCGGTCTCGAAGCGGGCCAGGACCGTGCGCAGCCGCCCGTGGTCCGCGCGCCGCCGGGCCACCTCCTCGTCCCCGGGATCGTCGTCGTCCAGGTCGCGCCCGCACCGTTCGAGGTGCCGGCGGAGCGCCTCCAGCGGGGTCCGCGCGGAACGGTCGATGGTGCCGCCGTCGTGGGTGTGGTACGAGGCGACCCCGGCGCAGGTGCGGCCGTCGTCGAACCACAGTCCGTGGTGCAGGCCGTCGGAGCCGGCGTGCATGAACGTCAGGAATTCGGGCGGGTCGCGGTAGTAGCGGCCGTGGACCCGGATGTCGATGCCGTCGCGCGGGGCCGGTGCGTCATCGGTGAGCAGGTCCATGATGCCCATCGGGCTCACCGACAGATCCGCCAGGGCCCGCTGTTCGACGGGGCCCAGCGCGTCGAGGAACGCCTGGAACCGGAAGATCGACTCCGGTAGCTCCACGCCCCCTCGGTCCGGGAAGTACCGCGCGACAGCGGTCCGGTCGCCCCGGCTCCCGTTCTCCCCGTCCGGCATGGCCTCTCCCCGACTCCGCGGCGCGGGCGCGCCGTTCCCGGGGGCCGAGAGTAGCGGAGGGCACCGAGCGGGCAGCGGTCCGGGGCGGGCCCGGCCGGGAGCCACCGGCCTGGCCCGGCGGGCCCGGCCCGACCGGCAGGACGGGCCCGGTGGGCGGTCGGGTGGGAGTGGCCGGGGATGCCCCACGGGTGGGCGGCATCCCCGGCCCGGGTGCTGTCCGTACCGGCGGCCGCCGGGTCAGCCGGCCGCGCGGTAGGCGGCGGTGAGTTCGGCGAGCGCGCCCGTCAGGTCGCCGGTGAGCAGCAGGTGGTCGGCCCGGGCGAACGGCCGGGCCACCGCCGGGGTGATCCGGGTGCCGATCCGGTCCTGGACCACCACCCGGGCCTCGCCGGCGATCCGCCGGCCGCGCTCGGTCCGGGCGTCGCCCGCCCGCTCCGCGCTCGCCGCCGCGGCGGTGAGCGCGGTCAGCCGCGCGGCTCCGTCGCCGCCGGGGACCGGCCGCAGGGTGGTGAGTCCCCAGCCGTACGGGAACTGCGGGTCGTAGTCCCGGTCGCCGACGTTGATCGGCAGCTGCGACTCCGCGCGGGGCCAGCTCACCGGCAGCCGGCCGGTGAACGGCCGCTTGCCGTAGAGCACGTCGGCCACGCCGTCGCCCTCGGTACCCGGCAGCCAGGAGGCGACCAGGGCGTCGATGCCGGCCAGCCGGTCGCCGATGAGCTGGGGCCGGCCGGAGACGATGAGCACGGCGCAGGCCATCGCGGAGCACACCCGGTCGACCGCGGCCCGGTCGGCGGTGGAGAGTTCCAGGTCGTGCCCGTTGCCGACGTCGCCCACGCCTTCGGCGTACGGGGTCTCGCCGACCACGACCACCCCCACGTCATGGCCGCCGGTGGGCGCGGAGGCGTCCGCGGAGTAGGTGATCGCCGCCCCGGGGGCGGCCTTGCGCATGCCCTGGAGCACGGTGGTCCCCCGGGTGATGTCACCCGGGGAACCCTGCCAGGTGATGGTCCAGCCACCGGCCTGGTTTCCCAGGTCATCGGCGTTGGAGCCGGCCACGTACACCCTCTGGCCCGGTTTCAGCGGCAGCACCCCGCCCGCGTTCTTCAGCAGCACCTGCGACGCGGCGGCCGCCTCCCGGGCCACCGCCCGGTGTGCCGCCGAGCCGACGTCGGAGAGGTGCGCCGGGTCGGCGTACGGCTTCTCGAAGAGTCCGAGCCGGAACTTCTGGGTGAGGATGCGGGAGACGGCGTCGTCGATCCGGGCGGTGGTCACCCGGCCGGCCGCGACCTCGGCGTTCAGCGTCCGCTGGAAGTCCTGGTAGGCGTACGGCACCATGATCATGTCCAGGCCGGCGTTGACCGAGGTGCGCACGTCCTCGGCGTGGTCGCCGGGGAGCTGGTCGATGGCCTGCCAGTCGCTGATGACGAAGCCCCGGAAGCCCATCCGGCCCTTGAGCACCTGGTCGATCAGCTCGGCGTGGGCGTGCATCTTCACCGGGCCGGCCGCGTCGCCGAGCAGGTCGACCGAGGAGAAGGAGGGCATGACCGCGCCGATGCCCCGGTCCACCGCCTCCCGGTACGGCGACAGGTGGACCGCCTCCAGCTCGGCCCGGTCGACCGTGGTGACGCCCTGGTCGATGGTGTAGCTGCCGGTGGTGGAGGAACCGAACTCCGTACCCCCGTCGGCCACGTAGTGCTTGGCGGTGGCGAGCACCTTGTCCGGGCGGTCCAGGTCGGTGCCGTCGGGTGCGCCCTGCATGCCCCGGATCACCGTCTCCATGGCGGTCACCAGGGCCGGGTCCTCACCGAACGCCTCGTAGGAGCGTCCCCAGCGTTCGTCGCGGGTGACGCACAGGCAGGGGGCGAAGTCCCAGGGGACGCCGGTGGCCCGCACCTCGGCGGCGGTGACCGCCGCGGTGCGCTCGGCGAGCCGGGGGTCGCGGCTCGCGCCGAGGCCGATGTTGTGCGGCATGATCGTCGCGCCGACCACGTTGTTGTGACCGTGCACCGCGTCCACCCCGTAGATCAGCGGGATCTGCAGCCGGGTGGCCCGGGTGTGCAGCTGGTAGCCGTCCACCATCCGCACCCATGCCTCGGGCGTGTTCGGCGTCGGCACCGAGCCACCACCGGAGAGCAGCGATCCGAGGCCGTACGAGGCGATGTCGTCCGGGGTCCGCAGCGCGCCCCGCTCCGCCTGGGTCATCTGGCCGACCTTCTCGGCGAGTGTCATCCGGCCCAGCAGGTCCTTCACCCGCCGGTGCACCGGGAGCCGGGCGTCGAGGTACGGCAGGCCGTGGGCGTCGATCACCACCCGGGGGTGCGGTGCGGGCGCGGTGGCGCCGTCGACGTCGAGCGTCAGCGGGACGGTCTCGGCGGTCTCGGCCGCCGCGTCCGGCAGGGTGCGGACCCGGACGGCGCGGGAGGTGCCGGAGGCGGTGCCCGCCGGGAAGGTGACGGTGCCGGTGGCGGGCGTGAAGTCCCGGTCGGCGGTGGCGGTACCGTCGCCGGTGGCGTAGCCGACGGTGACCGGCCGGCTCAGCGGCGCCCCGTCCGGGGTGGTCACCACCAGGGGCACGGTGGCGGTCCGGCCCTCCCGGACCGGGTGCACCGCGGGGCCGGTGACGACCGCGGGGGCGGGGCCGTCGGCCGCGGCGGACGGCCCGGCCGAGGCGTAGGGCAGCGCTCCGGCGAGCAGCGCCGCGGCGGCGAGCAGGGCGGTCCGTCCGTGTCCGGGTCTCACCTTGCGCATGGGGACTCCCTTCGACGCATGACGACAGGACGACTTACCTCACCGCGTGAGTGAACTTGCGCCCTGACGTGTCGTCAAGACTTCAAACCGGCACGGTCGCGGCAGCGACTCCATCGGCCCACCGCGCCCGGTTGGGTTCACTTCATGAAGACGGTGGTCGGCGAAGTGAGGTCGATTCGTAGGCGTTGAGGGCGATGAGCAGCACGTCTCGCAACCGCTCCTCACTGGCCCGGGACGGCTATCAAGTACCTGTTTGCGGACCCCACCCGAGCGAACCTGCGAGAACTCCACTGGGGAGAATCCCGCCCCCGCCCCCAGCACGCTTGCAGGGGATTCACCTCGATGCCGGAGCTGAGCGCCCAGAAGAGCCGGCGCGTCCGGGCGCTGACGGTCTCGAGAGCTGTGTCCATCGAGTCAGGTTAAGAGCCGAACGGTGCCAGTGACGGCGCTTCAGGTACATCGCTATCCGTAGATCGTGGCCGCTTCGGGAGGGTAGTGCCGACGCGCCCGGCGACACCCAGTTCTCCGACTTCTCCACCACTACTTGCCGTGGTGGAGAGAGTGATTCCGCTACCTCAAGGCCATGCTGCGCTAGTTCGGATAAGACCAGATCGGCGCCCTCGGACTCGCCCTCAACGCCCTGGCCCTCTTCAGCACCCGCTACATGGACGCCGCCGTCGCCCAGCTCCGCGCCCGCGGCTTCGCCGTCCGGGACGAGGACGTCGCCCGCCTCTCCCCGTTCGTGCGGCACCACGTCAACTGCTCGGCCCGTACTCCTTCCAGCTCCTGGACCTGCCCGGCGGAATGCGGCCCCTGCGTGCGTGCACCAGGCACTGGGGACGGCGAGTAATCATTGAAACCCTCCACCAAGCGATAGCAGCGAACCCCGAGAGGGGTTGCATCCCTGGCGTGTCATCGTTTGACGCG
Organism: Streptomyces sp. NPDC018031; assembly: GCF_044327625.1. Classification (NCBI taxonomy): domain Bacteria; kingdom Bacillati; phylum Actinomycetota; class Actinomycetes; order Kitasatosporales; family Streptomycetaceae; genus Streptomyces; species Streptomyces sp. NPDC018031. Next base: position 118,052 of record NZ_JBIRFT010000009.1, on the reverse strand, counting down.
GCTCCTGATTGCCAGGATCCCGAGGGCAAGCAGTACTGGCTCGGAAAGTCGTGATGCCATCTCGATATAGCCACCAGCCGTCGTCAGGTCCTGGCCGCTGGAGCGGAATACCACAGAGTTCAGGGTCACGTTCAGCGCCTTCTCGAACCGCTTCCCTGTGAAGCGGTTATCGGCTGGGTTCTTGGGGTCCTCTTTGTCGATCTTGAATGTGACCTGCCCACCCTGAGAAGGCAGGGCGCCCGTCGCGGTCTGCTTGGGTGGTTCGGCCGGCAAGCCGAAACCCATCATGAGCAGGACGGTGATCGTCATCGCCACAAGCAACCAACAAATGGCTCTGGAGGCACGCAAGCCATAGCCTGAGAGCAGCCAGTACGTCTGCAGCAGCCACCGCTCAGCCTCGCGCCAGCGGTGACTGTGACGGCGCATTTCCATTTCGCCGTAGTAGAAATCCGCGGCACCCGGTTCATTCTTGGCGTCCTCAAAAGATTTACGCAACTCCCGATACAGGATGGCGATGTGCTGGGGGCCGGGGGTTCGCCTTATCCCGTCTGAATCCGAGAGCGGCTGCCAACCATCCGCCGCAGCGCCCTGTCGATGCGCCCGCCAGTTGTGCTCCTCGGCCAGTACCCGGCGAGCTGTCCAGTGGCGGGGTACTGGAAAAAGGCGAAAGCTCGTAGACGCGGACGCGAAGGAGCAGTTTCCATGCATCCTCAATTGGTCCAGATGGATGGCACCCGCGAATGTGCAAGTGGACAGGTCGATATCTGTCAGCAGGAGGTGGGCTGCGTCGACTCCCCGCAGCGACTTCAACCGGACGCCCGGATCGCCGGAAAAACCTGCCTCATCTGCAGGTCGATCGAATGTGGCAACGAAAGGCTCCGCATTGGCGGAGACTGAGACAGGATATTCGAACCAGGCATTAGTGAAGTCGGCCGAGGCGTACCTCAGACGTAGGGTTGCGATCGACGACCATTGACTGTTACGGCATTCCACGTGAGGGGCAGCTACCTCGATCGTGGCTGGCGACTGGAACTGCGCATTGGTGAAGACTGCCCGATCTGCACAGATCAGCGGCCCTATGTGAATATCGGTAGATTCGAATCGCACCCCCGGAAAATATGCGCCCTCGAAGGAGCCGTCAATGTTCAACGCATGACCACTAAAAGTTGCTCCAGCGAACGTCATGGTCGCTTCACAGGTCACATCGAAAAGGTAGGCGGCATCCGAGAAGCTCGCTCTCTTGAACTGCGTGAACCCTCCGAAGTGGGCGTTATTGAAACAGGCGGAGACAAAGCTTGAGCCATTGAAGTCGGCACCACTGGGGAAGGTTGCTCCAAGGAAATTTGCCGATCTGAATGATGGCTGTCCGGAAGCGTCCCGAACAGCATCCAGGAGCTGTGCCAAGAGAGGTTCATCAATACGAGTGCCACGCAGGTCGACGTCGGCCCCTGGCGCCAACCCCTGTATGTATGTGTCCCGGTGCGCCGGCTCGATGTGCGCAAGGCACGCCGCATGGCCGCGTAGCCGTATGCCTGTGCAGCCACCGGGACTGCCCGGCGTGACTTCGAGACCGCAGTGCTGCCAGTCCGGCCGGATTGGGGCGTGTGAGGGTGCGGGCATGTCGATACCAACGACAAACTGCCCCTTCCCGGTTCCGGCAGTCAGCGCCGCACGTCACCTGGCGCCAGCGAGGAACAGGTCGGCCGGCGTCCGGACGGTCACCGCCTTCCCGGTCGACAACTGGACGATCATGGGCACCGCTTTCCCCTCACCGCTTGGCGCCGGCTTCCGTTCCGATGTTCCTCGACCCCCGGGCCCGGGTCAGAGCGCGGCGCCCGGGGCGTCCGCCGGTGCGGCGGACGGCATCCGGGCGGCGAGCACGGCGATGTCGTCGGCGCTGTCCCCCAGGCCCGACAGCAGTTCGTCGCAGAACGTGTCGAGCGGTTCCCGGGCGAGCGCGGCGGCGTGCTGACGCAGCCGGGCGAGGCCCTCCTCCAGGCTCTCCCCGGGCCGTTCGATCAGGCCGTCGGTGTAGAGCAGCAGGGTGGAGTCGGCAGGCATCGGCTCGACGCCGTCGGGACGTACCCGGTGCGGTTCGACGCCCAGCAGCACGCCGTGGCCGGCCTCCAGGAACCGGGTGTCACCGGCCTGGGTGATCAGCAGCGGCGGCGGGTGGCCGGCATTGGCGTAACGCAGCCGCCAGGCACCCGCCGGCCCGGTCTCCAGCCGGGCGAAGACGCAGGTGGCCGTGTGTCCGCCGTACAGGATCTCGGTGATGGCGTCGAGGCGGCGCAGCACGTCGCCGGGCGGCTCCCGGCGGTCGCAGGCCAGGGCGCGGAGCATGTTCCGCAGCTGGCTCATGGTGACGGCGGACGGCAGGTCGTGTCCGGTGACGTCGCCGATGATCAGAGCGGGGACGCCGTCCGGCAGCACGAAGCAGTCGTACCAGTCCCCGCCGACCTCGGCGGCCGCCCGGGCGGGCAGGTAGCGGGCGGCGAGCTCCAGCGGCCGGATGTCCGGCAGCGGCGGCAGCAGTGACCGTTGCAGCCGTTCGGCGATGCGCTGCACCGACGCGTGGAGCGCGTTGTTGTCGACCGCGAGGGCGGTGCGCTGGGCCAGGTCCTCGACGAGCGGCAGGTCGGCCGGGGTGAGCGGGGCGCCGTCCCGGGTGCGGGCGAGGGTCAGGGCGCCGAGCACCTGCCGCCGGGCCCGCAGCGGCGCGATGATCACCGTCCGGGCGCCCAGCAGTTCGAACAGCTCCCGCTGGGCGCCGAGCGTCGGGCCGCCGTCAGAGGCCAGGGCGGAACGCCCGTCCAGCAGCAGCGGGCCGGCGCCGCGCAGCACCCGGGCGAGCGGGTCGGCCGAGGTCTCCGGCACGTCCGGGAGCGGACCCTCCAGGTGCCCGGTGGGCAGCCGGTCCGGCTCGTAGTGGGCCACCACGCGCCGGTGCGGGTGGCCGTGTTCGTCCAGCAGGTCCACGGCGCACCAGTCGCCGAGCTGCGGCAGCAGTGTGCGGCACAGCCGGCGCAGGCCCTCCTCGACCTCCAGGGTGCTGGACAGGGCGGTGGTGGCCTCGGCCAGGAGCGCGAGACGCTGCAGCGCCTGCTGCAGGACCGCGTCCACCTCATCGCCGCTCGCCACCGGTGCCTCCTCCACCACGCGTCGATCGTCGCACAGCGGCGGTCGCGGCCCGGGGCAGGCGCGGCGGGGCGGGCCCGGGTCCGGCGGGGCCGCTCCGGCCCCCGGCCCACGCCGGCCGCACGGCCTCGCTTCGGCGGGCGCCGAAACGTCCCGGCCCTAGCGTTCCCGGCGTGACGAACGACAAGCACCTGGTCATCCGGCCGAGCATCCTCTACTTCGGGACCCCGGTCGCCCTGCTGAGCACCGAGAACGAAGACGGCTCCGGGAATCTCGCGCCCGTCTCCTCCGTCTGGGCGCTGGGCCCGCACGTGGTCCTGGGCGTGGGGTGCGCGAGCCGGACCGCGCGGAACCTGGCCGCCCGGCCGGAAGTGGTGATCAATCTGCCCTCGCCCGGGCTGTGGGAGTCGGTGGAGCGCCTCGCCCCGCTCACCGGCGCCTATCCGGTCCCGGAGGCGAAGCGCGCGAAGTTCCGGTACGAGCCCGACAAGTTCTCCGCCGCCGGTCTCTCACCGCAGCCGTCCGAGCTGGTCCGGCCGGCCCGGGTCGCCGAATGCGCGCTGCAGCTGGAGGCCCGGGTGACGGCGGCGCCCCCGGGCGGCGGGGGCAGCTTCCTCACCGTCGAGTGCGAGGTGGTGCGGGTGCACGCCGCGGAGCACATCGTGGTGCCGGGAACCCAGCACATCGACCCGGCCGCGTGGAGCCCGCTCATCTACAACTTCCGGCACTACCACGGCCTGGCCCCGGAGATCGGCCACAGTTTCCGGTCCGAGACGGCCGGCTCCGGCGGGACCGCCCCAGCCGCCCCGGCCGGTCCCGGCGGCCCGGCCGCCACCGCCCCGGCCGCGCCGGACCCCGGCCCCGCGGCCTAGCCTGGAGGGGTGAGCGGTGACCTGGTCACCCTGTTCCTCTGCGGTGACGTGATGCTCGGCCGCGGTGTCGACCAGATCCTGCCGCACCCGGGTGACCCGGCGCTGCGGGAGGCGTACATCCGGGACGCCCGCGGCTACGTGGAGCTGGCGGAAGCGGCGAACGGCCCGATCCCCCTGCCGGTCGACCACACCTGGCCGTGGGGCGAGGCGCTGGAGGCGCTCGACGAGGCCGCGCCCGACGTGCGGGTGATCAATCTGGAGACCAGCGTCACGCGCCATGACGGCTACGCGGCGGACAAGGGCATCCACTACCGGATGAACCCGGCCAACACCCCCTGCCTGGCGGCCGTCCGGCCCGACGTCTGCGTGCTGGCCAACAACCACGTGCTGGACTTCGGTCGCCCCGGACTCGCCGAGACCCTGGGCACCCTGGGCACCGCGGGGCTGCGTACGGCCGGTGCGGGGCGGGACGCGGCCGAGGCGTGGCGGCCCGCGGCCGTCCCGGTCGGGGGTGGCCGGCGGGTCCTGGTCCTGTCGGTCGGCATGCCGTCGAGCGGCATTCCCCCGCACTGGGCGGCGACCGCCGACCGCAGCGGGGTGGCCCTGGTGGAGCGGCCCTCGGCGACCGCCGCGGCCGAGGTGGCGGGACGGGTGGGCCAGGTGCGGCGGCCCGGCGACGTGACCGTGGTGTCGGTCCACTGGGGCTCCAACTGGGGCTACGGCGTCTCCCCCGAGGACGACGGTTTCGCGCACGCCCTGGTCGACGCCGGGGTGGACGTGGTCCACGGGCACTCCTCGCACCACCCCCGCCCGGTGGAGGTGTACCGGGAGCGGCTGATCCTGCACGGCTGCGGTGATCTGATCGACGACTACGAGGGGATCGCCGGCTACGAGCGGTACCGGGACGACCTGCGGCCGCTGTACCTGGTGGTGCTGGAGGCGGGCACCGGCAGGCTCCACGGCCTGCGGATCGTGCCCCTGCAGGCCCGGCGGATGCGACTGTGGCACGCCTCACCGGAGGACCGGGCCTGGCTGGCCGCGGTCCTGGCCCGCATCAGCCGGCCGTTCGGCGCCTGTGTCGACGACCGGCAGGACGGCACGCTCGGCTGCTCGGTGCTCCGGCCCTGAAGCCCCGCGGGCGGCAGCCCGCCACGGGTGTCAGCCACCCGTCGCACGGCGCGTCCCCACCATGCCGCGCGCGGCCGAACTGCCGTGCCGCGGTGGGTCGGTGGCGTTGACGGCCGATCCGCCCGGGCGCTACCGCGGGCCATGCCCGGGCGCTTCGGCGGACCGTGCCGATGGGCGCCGGCGGACCTTGCCGGGGCGCTTCGGCGGACCGTGTGCGAGGGGTGCCGGAGGGCGTCCGCGCAGGCCGTGCCCCGCACCCCGCTACGGGGAAACCCTACTGGTCACAAGGGTTTTCCCGGTAGCCGGTCCGGCTGCGCGTTGTCTACTGTCCGCATTCAGCTGAACCGGGAAGATCCCCGGGGAAGCCAACGTACGGCCGGCCCTCTGCGTTCCTTTCGTACCACTCCCCACTCCCCCACCGCTTCGACGAAGAAGCGCTCACAGCCGTTCCCCCTGCGCGGAAACGGCCGCGAAAGGCACACACTTTGCGCACATCACGATCCCCACGACGCACCGCCATATCCATCGCCGCGATATCGGCGACGCTGCTGTCGGGCACCGCTCTGACGGTGGCCACCGCCGGGCCGGCCAGCGCCGGTTCGCCGACCGCCCCCACCGCCGCTCCCACCCGCGCCGAGGCCCCGGCCGCCGCGGTGGAGCGCCTGATCGTCGGCTACAAGGCATCGGCCTCCGAGGCCAAGTCCAACTCCGCGGCGTCCGCCGACGCCGAGGCCAAGGGCCGCCGGACCGGCGAGGCCCTGGAGTTCGAACGCCGGCTCGGCACCGGCGCCGCCCTGGTCGAGACCGGTGGTGAACTCAGCAAGAGCGAGACCGCCGAGGTCATCGCCGAGTACCAGGCCGACCCCGAGGTCGCCTACGTCGTGCCGGACCGCCGCAACACCATCCAGGCGGCCCCCAACGACACCGACTACGCCAAGCAGTGGGACCTGTTCGAGACCACCGCGGGCATGAACGTCCCCGGTGCCTGGAACACCACCACGGGCAGCGGCGTGACCGTCGCGGTGATCGACACCGGCTATGTCGCCCACTCCGACCTGGCCGCCAACATCGTGCCGGGCTACGACTTCATCTCCGACACCTTCGTCTCCAACGACGGCAACGGCCGGGACAGCAACCCGGCGGACCCGGGCGACTGGTACCGGGACAACGAGTGCGGCGCGAACGTGCCGGGCAGCGACTCGTCCTGGCACGGCACGCACGTGGCCGGCACCATCGCCGCCACCGCGAACAACGGCAAGGGCGTCGCGGGCATCGCCTACGGTGCCAAGGTGCAGCCGGTGCGGGTGCTGGGCAAGTGCGGCGGCTACGACTCCGACATCATCGACGCCATCACCTGGGCCTCCGGCGGCACCGTCTCCGGTGTCCCGGCCAACGCCACCCCGGCCAAGGTCATCAACATGAGCCTCGGCGGGGCCGGTTCCTGCTCCGCGGCCACCCAGAGCGCCATCAACGGCGCCGTGGGCCGCGGCACCACCGTCGTCGTGGCCGCGGGCAACGACAACGACAACGTGGCCGGCTACTCGCCGGGCAACTGCGGCAACGTCATCTCGGTGGCCGCGCTGGACCGGGCCGGCAACCGTGCCTGGTACTCCAACTACGGCTCGACCATCGACATCGCGGCCCCCGGCGGGGAGACCAGCCCCACCGCCGCCGACGGCATCCTGTCCACCCTGAACAGCGGCACCACCAGCCCGTCCGCCGAGTCCTACGCGTACTACCAGGGCACCAGCATGGCCGCCCCGCACGTCGCGGCGCTGGCGGCACTGATGAAGTCCGCCAAGTCCACGCTGACCCCGGCGCAGATCGAGTCCGCCATCAAGTCCAACGCCCGCACGATCCCGGGCACCTGCTCCGGTGGCTGCGGCGCGGGGCTGGCCGACGCCACCCGGACCGTCCAGGCGGTCGCGGGCGGCTCCACCGGTGGCACCACCTTCACCAGCGGCGCCTCGGTGGCCATCCCGGACGCCGGCTCCGCCGTCGAGTCCCCGGTCACGGTGACCGGCGTCAGCGGCAACGCCCCCTCGGCGCTGCGGGTCGGCGTCAGCATCACCCACTCCTACCGCGGTGACCTGGTCATCGACCTCGTCGCCCCGGACGGCTCGGCCTACCGGCTGAAGAACTCCAGTTCCTCGGACTCGGCCGACAACGTGGACACCACGTACACCGTCGACGCCTCCACCGAGGTCGCCAACGGCACCTGGAAGCTCCGGGTCCGGGACGTGGCCGCGCAGGACAGCGGAACGCTCACCAGCTGGAAGCTCACCTTCTGACCGCGCGTCCCACCCCGCCGGCACCCCGGTCCGCCGGCGACCGGTCCTCGGTGACCGGCCCGGCCCGGCGGTGACCGTCACGGGCCACCGTCCGCCCCCGCCGCGACACCGCGGCGGGGGCGGACGTGCGCCCGGCGGGGCGCCGGCACGGCGGAACCCCGCGCGCCGCCGGAGCGTTGCCCCGGTGGGCCGGCCGCCGGCCGGCCTCCGGCGGCGCCGGACGGGCGGCGGCCGGGTCGGGCGACTGCTTCCCGAGGCTCGCCGGGCGAGCGGGGGGGGACGACGAAGGTGGTGGACGTGACGGAGCTGGTGGCGGGCGGCAACACGGTGCTGCCGGACGGTGAGCTGTCCCTCCGGGTGCCGGGCCCCTTCGACCTGTCGGTCCTCGTCACCGGCGACGACGGCCGGGTGGCGGGCGACGGCGACTTCGTGTTCTTCAACCAGCCGGTGGCGCCCGGCGCACAACTGCGGGGCGACACCGTGACCGTGCGGCCGGCGCGGCTGCGCCCCGGCGCGACCCGGGTCACCGTGGTGGCCTCCCCCGCCGAGCCCGGGGTCGCGCTGGGCCGGCTGCCGGTGCCCGCGCTGAGCGTGCGACGCGCCGACGGGACGCTGGTCGCCCGCTTCGCCCCGCCGCGGCCCGCCCGGGAGACGGCGCTGCTGCTGGCCGAGATCTACCGGCGCGGCGACCGGTGGAAGCTGCGGGCGCTCGGTCAGGGCTACGCCGACGGTCTGGCGGGCGTGGCCCGCGACTTCGGGGTCGACGTCGTGGACGACGGCGGAGCCCCGGGCGGCGGGCCGCGGGGGCGGGGCGCGGCGCCCGGCGCCGCCGGGCCGGCCGCGGGGGCGGCCCAGGACGGCTTCCTCGGCGCGGTCAACGCGGCGCGCCTGCGCTTCGGCACACCGCCGGTGGCGCTCGACGCACGGCTCATCGCCGCGGCCCAGGCCCATGCCGAGGCGATGGCGCGGCGCGGCACGCTCGGTGCCGTGGGTCCGGACGGCACGTCGGTGCACGACCGGATCGCCGCCGCCGGGTACGGCTGCCTGGGCATAGCCGAGCACCTGGTGTCCGGGCCGCGGACGGCCGCCGAACTGGTGGAGTTCTGCCTGGCCGAGGAGGGGCGGGGCGACCCGTTCCGGGACCACGGGGTGGTCCACGCGGGCATCGGCCGGGCGGTCCGGGACGGCTCGGGCGACCTCTACTGGACGGCGCTGTGGGCCGCGCCGTTCTCGGCGGCGGGGCTGGCCCGGACGGCCGCGGAGGTGGTCCGGCTCACCAACGAGCACCGGGCCGCCGCCCGGCTCGCCCCGCTCGCGCCCGACGCCGGGCTGACCGCCGCGGCGCAGGCGCACAGCGCGGACATGGTCGGCCGGAGGTTCTACGCGCACACCAGTCCGGAGGGGAGCGAGCCCTGGGACCGGGCCGCGGCCGCGGGGTGCGCGTTCCGGGGCATCGGGGAGAACATCGCCTGCGGCCAGCGCACCGCCGCCGAAGTGGTGCGGGGCTGGATGGACAGCCCCGGACACCGCGCCAACATCCTCACCCCGGACTTCACCCACATCGGGATCGGCTATGCGGTCGGCGCCGCCGCCGGGACGTACTGGACACAGCTGTTCGGCCGGTGACGCCCCGCCGGCCGCACCGCACCGCCGAGGACGGGCGGGCCGTCCCCGACGTGCGCCGCCCGGTCCCGGTGCGCCCCGCGGGGCGGGCGCGCACCCCCGCGGATCGCACGGGTGCACGGGAAACATTTGGCTTGATCACGCCGGGTGTGGCAGCGTGCGCCACCGTGACAGACATCGACACCATCGAGATCACCTCGCTCGCCGACCGCCCGGGGCTGACCGGGCGGGTGTACGAGATCGCCGACACCTGGCCCGCCTTCATCGCCGCCGAACCGGTCGCGAACGCCCTGCTGAGCCGGGTGCCGGCGGAGTTCCCCGAGTTCTGCGTGGTGGCCACCGAGGGAGACCGCGTGGTGGCGCGGGGGTTCAGCGTGCCCTTCGACGCCGGGCTCGACGGCCGTGAGGAGATGCCCGACCAGGGCTGGGACCGCGTGCTGGGGTGGGCCTTCCAGGACCGCCACCGCGGACGTCCGACGACGGTCGCCAGCGCGCTGGAGATCACGGTCGACAGCGGGCACCTCGGCCGCGGCCTGTCCCACCGCATGCTGGCGGCGATGCGCGACGCCGTCGCCCGGCAGGGCCACCCGGTGCTGCTGGCCCCGGTGCGCCCGACGGCCAAGCATCTGCGGCCCCGCGTCCCGATGGACCACTACGTGCGCGAACGGCGCGCCGACGGGCTGCCGGCCGACCCCTGGCTGCGGGTGCACGTCAGGAGCGGCGGAACCATCGAGAAGGTCGCCCCGGCGTCGATGACGGTCAGCGGCTCCCTGGCGCAGTGGCGGCGGTGGACCGGCCTGCCCTTCGACCGGGACGGCGATGTGGAGGTACCCGGCGCCCTGGTGCCGGTGCACTGCGACACCGCACACGACCACGCGGTCTACGTGGAGCCCAACGTCTGGGTACGGCACGGCGCCCGGCCGGCCTGAGGCCCCCGGCCGACGGGGCCGGGGCGCGGGGGGCGCAGCGCGCCGGGGCGGGCCGCCCTCCCGGCGGCCCGGACGGTCGGCCGTCCGGGCGGCAGCCGCGCTCGTGGTACCTCTCCCTCCCCGGCGGCCCTATGTTGTGAACGGGCTCGGGGCACGGAAGTCCATCGCCCGTTCGACCTCCCTCAGGGTCTTCTCCGCCGTCTGCCGCACATCGGCGGGTACGTCGCCGCGCTCCGCCACGAGCCTGGCGTAGATCGGCGCGTCGGTCTGCTCGGTGGAATGCATGTCAGGGTCCTTCCCGTATCGGCTGCTCACGGTTTCCCGCCGAGGCCGGAAACGGTGAGCGAGTGTACGGGGCAGGACCGCGCGGCGCGCGTCGGCATCAGGCCTTCGACCGGCCGCTGCGCCGGGTTCCGGGCCCCCGGGCGCCGCGGCGGCCCGATCGGGGGCCTCGGCGGAGTCCGGTGTGCCGGAGATCACGCCCTGTCCGACGGTGCGTCACCCCTTCGCCGGGGCCGCCGCGGGCGGGCCGGGCAGACCCGTCCGCGGCACATGGCGGCGGGACCGCACGGGAAGAGTGGGGGCATGGACCACCTCCCGGACTTCCGCCGCGAGATCCTGGCCTTCGAAGCCGCGGCCCGAACCGCCGCCGAGGCGCCCACCGGCGGGGCGCCCCTCGTCCCGTCGTGCCCCGGCTGGTCGGTGGCCGATCTGATCGGGCACCTGGGCGGGGTGCACCGGTTCGTCGCCCACGTCATCCGCGAGCGGATGACCACACCACCGGACACCGTGGCCAACCTGGTCGCCCGGACACCCTCCCAGGACCTGGACCTCACCTTCCTGGGGCTGCCGGCCGACACCGAGGGCTGGCCGAGCCCGGAACTGGCTCCCCACCGGGGGCCGGTACCGGCCGGGCTCATCGACTGGTTCCGCGACGGGGCCGCCGCACTGGAGGCGCTGTTCCGCAGCCGCCCGCCGGACGAGACGGTGTGGACCTGGTCGCGGGAGCAGACCGTCGGCTTCTGGCTGCGCGTCCAGGCCATCGAGGCGGCCGTGCACCGCTGGGACGCCGAGGCCGCGACCGGCACCCCCCGGCCGATCGACACCGGCCTGGCCGCCGACGCCGTCACCCACACCTTCGAGGTGATGGCACCCGCCCGGCGGGCGTGGACCCAGGCCCCGCCCGGCTCCGGCGAGCGGTTCCGGTTCCGCCGCACGGACGGCCCGGACGTCTGGACCGTGCGGTTCGACGGCGATGAGGTCCGGTCGGACGACAGCACCGGCCCCTGCGCCGTGGAGCTGGCCGGCACCGCGTCCGACCTCATGCTCTTCCTGTGGAACCGGATTCCGGCCGACCGGTGTGCGTCGCTGCGCGGGGACCGGGCCGCACTCGACCACTACTTCACCCTCGTCCCGCCCGTCTGACGCGCCGGACCGCTTTTCCCGTCCGCTTTTCTCCCACCCGACCGCCCATTGCTCTCCCACCCGACCGCCCATTGCTCTCCCACCCGACCGCCCATTGCTCTCCCACCCGACCGCCCATTGCTCTCCCGCCCGGCCGCCGGCTCCAGTCCCGCTCGGCCGCCCATTGCCCTCCCACCCGGCCACCTGCCTTTCTCCCACCCGGCCACCCGCTTTTCTCCACCCGGCCGCCCATTGCTCCTCCGCCCGGCCGCCCGGCCGTCCGGCTTCGTCCCGGCCGCCACCGCGCGGCCACCCGCTTCCAGCCGTCTCCCATATGTGGGATAGCATCTCGAATATGAGAACGACCGGGGAGGGACAGCCCCCGCAGCACCGCGCCGAGGACCTGGCCGGCATGGACGCCCGGCTCGCGAACCGGCTCGCCGAACTGCGGGCGGCTCGCGGCTGGTCGCTGGACGAGCTGGGGCGCCGCACGGACATCAGCCGCTCGACGCTGTCCCGTCTGGAGCGGGCGGAGATCAGCCCGACGGCGACGCTGCTGGGCAGGCTGTGCGCGGCGTACGAACGGACGATGTCCCAGCTGCTGGCCGAGGTGGAGTCCGAGCCGCCGCAGTTGGTGCGGGCCGAGCGGCAGGCGGTGTGGCGGGACGAGACCTCCGGGTTCGACCGCAGGTCGGTGTCCCCGCCCCACCCCGGGCTCCGCGGCGAGGTCGTCGAGGGCATCCTGCGGCCCGGCGCGGACATCTCCTACGACGGGCCCCCGGTGCCCGGCCTGGAACAGCACATCTGGGTGCTGGAGGGGGTCCTGGAGGTCGCCGTGGGCGGTGCCGTCCACCGGATCGGGGCCGGGGACTGCCTGCGGTTCCGCCTCTGGGGCCGGTCCCGGTTCCGCTGCCCGGAACCCGATCCGGTCCGTTACGCCCTGCTGATCGTCCTGCCCTGAGCGACTCGACGGCCCGCACTGCCGGTCGACGGTCCGCGGCCCGACGACGAGCGGCGGACTCATCCCGAAAGCGGCACCAAGAAGGAAGACACCCGTGCACACCATCACCCGCCTGTCCGCCGACGACTTCCCCGGCAGCGTGCCGGGCCTGGCCGGCCTGCTCTCCGACACCGTCGCCGACGGCTCCTCGCTCGGCTTCGTCACCCCCTTCGACCGGCAGGCGGCGGCCGCCTGGTGGCACGCCCGGCAGTCCGCCGTCGCCGACGGCAGCCTGTGCGTCTGGGCGGCCCACGGCCCCGGCGGCGTGGCGGGCACCGTCAGTCTCACCCTGGAGTACAAGCCCAACGGCCGGCACCGTGCCGAGGTGGTGAAGCTCATGGTCCACCGCGACGCCCGCGGGCAGGGGCTGGGCCGGGCGCTGCTGAGCACCGCCGAGCAGGCCGCCGCCCGCGCCGGGGCGACCCTGCTGCTCCTCGACACCGAGACCGGAAGCACCGCGGAGAACCTCTACCAGGCGTCCGGCTGGACCCGCTACGGCATCGTCCCCGAGTACGCCGCCGACCCGGCGGGGACGCTGCGGGACGGCAGCTTCTACTACAAGCAGCTCGCCTGAGGGAACCGGACGGCGGGCCCCGGCGCGCGGCCGGACGACCCGCCGCCCGCTACCAGTCGCGCGCGGCCTCCAGCAGGCGGTCCCGGACCCGGGTGAGGTGTGTCCCGGCCGGGGAGCCGGGGCGCTGGACGAGGTAGCCGGTGTTGATCGGGGGGTCCTCCGGCTCATGGAGCGGCACCAGCGCGCCGGAGGCGAGTTCGTCCTGGCACAGGTAGCGGGGCAGCACGGTGAACCCGGCGCCCCCGACGACCGCCGCAAGCACCCCGCGCAGGTCCGGGACGGTGAGGGCGGCCTGCCCGGTCAGGCGCCGGCCGAAGACGTGCCGCCAGTAACGGCGGGCGATCGGCAGGTCCTCGGCGTAGCTGACGAGCGGGACGCCGTGCAGCACGGCGGGACCCGTGGAGCGCAGCCGCTCCGCTCCGCCGATCCGCTCGGCCCAGCCGGGGGCGGCGACCAGCACGAACTCCTCGTCCATCAGCGGCACCGCGGTCAGCGCCCGGCCCCGGGGCCGGGTGGTGGCGATGACCAGGTCATGGCGGCCGGCACGCAGTTCCGCCAGCAGCCGGTCGGTGAGACCGGTGGCGACGCGCAGCCGCACTCCGCTCCGCACCAGGGGTGCCAGCGCGGGCAGCGCCCGCGCGCACAGCAGCTCGGCCGGGCCCGCCAGGTGCACCGGCTCGTCGGGGTCCGCGCCCGGATCACCCGCCCTGGTGACACCCGCCAGGGCGTCCAGCGGGGCGGCCACCCGGGCCGCCAGCTCGTCGGCGTACGGGACGGGCGCGACGCCGCGCGGCAGCCGCTGGAACAACTCCCTCCCCAACTGCCGCTCCAGCACCCTGATCTGGGTGGTCACCGTCGGCTGCGACACTCCGAGGAGGTGTGCGGCGGCGGTGAAGGAGCCGGACCGGTGGACGGCGAGGAACGTGCGGAGCAGGTTCAGGTCCGGTGGTCCCGCGGCGGGCGCCCGCCACACCTCCTCCGGCCCCCCGGCATCCTCGTCGGTCACCCGGCCCATCCTAGGCGCCGCCCGCCGACCGCGGTCGGGGCGGCGGGAGCCCCGCGGCGGCCGGGGATTCGCCGGGGCGGGAGCGCGGTCCGGGCGCGCCGCCCGCCCGGTCGCCTCGCTCACCCGGCGTTGACAGTCGTGATCACCACGGCTCTAATGGGACCGCGTGCCGCGTGGCACCGGCCGAAGAGCAGTGGGCGGGCCGGTGACCGGGCGAGCACCCTTCACCCAAGGACCTGCCGTGAGCGATTCCTCCGCACTGCGCGCCTGACGTCCGCGCGCCCGCGTCCGGCACCGCCCGGCCCGCGCGTGGTGCTCCGCCCCTGTGTGCGGCGCGGTTCCGCGGCGCGGCCCTCCCGCGCCGTCCCCGCGTCCGCACGCCGCGGCATCGCGCCTGCCGGACGGGACCGGTCGCCGTGCGCCGTGGCGCGCCCCCTTGCTTCCGCTTCCCCGCGTGTCCGCTGCCCTGCGTGACGGGTCGCGGCACGCCGTTCCCCCTGGAGATCCGACACCGTATGTCCATATCCTTCAACCGCCAGGTCATCGACGAGTTCCGAGCCCGCGCGGGAAAGGTCGGCGGGCCCTTCGAGGGCGGCGACCTCCTCCTGTTGACCACCACCGGCGCGAAGTCCGGCCGGGAGCACACCACTCCGCTCGGCTACGTCCGCGACGGCGGTCTGCTGCTGGTCGTCGCGTCCAATCTCGGTGCCCCGCGCCACCCCGCCTGGTTCCACAACCTGCTCGCCCACCCCCTGGTCCGGGTGGAGCTGGGCGCCGGGTCCCACGAGGCGGTCGCGGTCCCCGCGGAGGGCGCCCGCCGGGACGAGCTGTTCGCCCGCGTGGTGCGCGCCGAGCCGGGCTACGGCGAGTACCAGAGCCGGACCAGCCGCACCCTGCCGGTCGTGGTGCTGGAGCGCCCCGCCGCCGAGGCGGAGGCCCGGGCCGCGGTGACCCCGGCCGCGGCGGGCACCCTGGCCGGCAAGCTGCTGGAGGTCCACGGCTGGCTGCGGGCGCAGCTGCGCCAGGTCCGGGCCGAGGCGGACGCCCATCTCGCCGCGCGGGCGGCCCACCGGGGTCCGGGAGAACCTCCGGCGGCCGGCCTCGGGTTCCAGATCCGGCAGCACTGTCTGGCCTTCTGCGACACCCTGGCGTTCCACCACACCGGCGAGGACGCCCATGTCTTCCCCGCACTGGCGGCCCGTCACCCGGAGCTGCGGGACGCCCTGGAGCGGCTCGGCACGGAGCACCGGGCGGTGGCGCGGCTCAAGGACGAGCTGGTCGCCCTGCTCGCCGGGATCGACACCGTGGAGCCGGTCCGGTTCCGTGCCGCGCTGGACCGGATGGCGGAGCGGCTGACGGAGCACCTCGACCGGGAGGAGGAATGGCTGCTGCCGGTGCTGTCCGCCATCCCGTTCCCGCCCGGCCGGGCGCCCGCCCCGCCCGCCCCGGAAACCGGGCCGGGGCGCCGTCCGGACGCCTGACCGGGACCGCCGCACCGCGGCGGGGCGGGGCGGCGGGTCAGCCGGCCGCCGCTCGGCGCACCCGCGCCCACCGCCGCCGGACGCCCTTGACCAGGTCGATCGGGGCCACCTCGAACACCAGCGTGCCGGGCCGACCGCGGGTCAGCGGGCGGGCGCAGTACGGGCGGCCGAGGCGGAACCACCGGGTGCCCGGCAGTCCGTCCGGGCGCGGCACCGGGGCGCCGCGGCAGGACCCGTCCGCGCCCGGCAGGGCCAGGGTCACCGTCCAGCGCCCCGGGCGCAGGGCCGGCAGCGGCAGCCGGGCGGTGAACGCGGCCGGACCGTCCGGCGCGGGCCGGACCGGTACCTCGTGGGTGGCGCCTGAGCCGTCCTCGACGGCGCGCAGCAGCAGGTTCCCGCCGTCCTCCGGGGTGCCGTCGGCGGGCCGGGGCCGCGCCGGGCCGGTGAGCCGTCCGGCGACCACCAGGGTGCCGCGCGCCTCGCGGTCCCAGCGGACGCCGGTCACCCGGCAGGGGGCGGCCGGTGGGGCGGGCGGCGGGCCGCCGACGCGGAGGGAGAAGTTCCCGTAGGGGGTGAAGAACGGGGTCACGGTGGTGGGGCGGGTGTCCGGGCCGGGGTCCAGGGCGGCCGGCGGCGGTGGGGTGCGCTTCCCGTCGGGGCCGGTGGCCGCCTGCCGGAAGCGGACGGTGCGGCTGACCCCCTGGGCCCGCACGTCGAGGAAGAGGTCCCAGATGCCCGCCTCCGGGGGCGCGCCGCCGTCTGCGGTACGGAGGTCGAGGTCGACGGTGAAGCCCGCGTCGGCATGGTCGCCGTCGCGCAGGTCCCCCGGGGCGGGGCCGGGCGTGGTGCGCACCCGTATGTCGGGGCGGTCGGCGTCCCGCAGGCGCAGGATCATCTCGGTGCCGGGATCGACGGTCGCCACGTGCTCGAGGTACCCGTGGCCGGTCACCCGCAGCACCCCGTCCCGGTGCCACCGGGCGGTGCCGAAGCCGTGGTGCACGGGGACCCGGTCGGTGACGTCGAAGCAGTCGTCGGGGATGCCGGCCGCCGGGTCGCGGAAGAACGGGTGCAGCCAGTAGACGCGTCCCTTGTCGACCAGGCGCCCGCGCCGCTCGTCCTCCCGGGCGTTGCGCACCACGGTCATCAGGTCCTCGAAGCGGTCGGCGCGGAGCAGGTGGATCAGCAGGCGGTCCCGGGCCTCCAGCTGCCGGCGGACCCCGTCGGTGGCCCAGGTGCGGGCCCAGTACCGGAACTCGGGGTAGAAGCGGTCCCGGGCGTCCTGTTCGCTCTCGCGCGGCAGCAGGGCGCGCAGCGGGCCGCACAGCTCCCACTCGACGTGGCGGCGCATGATCTGGTCCCGGCGCGGCCCGGGCTCCAGGTAGCGGGCGACGGTCTCGAAGCACAGGCGGCTGCCGTCCATCCGGTGCGCCAGATCGGCGGCGACCAGGGTGAGGTTGTTGCCGTTCTCGCGGTTGCGGACGTAGTAGCAGTCGTAGTCGGCGACGACGGATATGCCGTCGGCGTTGAGGTAGGCGGCGGCGGTGAAGGGCTTGTCCTCGCAGTTGCGGTAGGGCGGGAAGCGCAGCCGGAGCCGTTCGACGAGGGAGCGGCGGAACATCTTCCACGGTCCCAGGGTCCGGTAGGCCGCGGAGGAGAAGATGTCGGTACGGGGCTGGTTGTGCCGGAACACCGCGGTGGGTACGGCCCGTCCGCCGACCGAGACCATCCTGCCCAGCACGATGTCGGTGCCGTTGTCGTCGGCCATCGCCACCATGCGGCGCAGCGCGTCCGGGCCGAGGTAGTCGTCGGAGTCGAGGAAGAAGACGAAGTCGCCGCGGGCCAGGTCCAGTCCGGTGTTGCGGGGCCCGCCGGCGCCGCCGGAGTTGGCCTGGTGGACGACGCGGAGCGCCGGGCATCCGGCCGCGAGCCGGTCCAGTTCCGCTCCGGTGCCGTCGGTCGACCCGTCGTCGACCGCGATGATCTCGATCCGGTCCAGCCCGAGGGTCTGTTCCGTCGCGGAGGTGATGCACCGGGTCAGCTCCGGCATCGCGTTGTAGGCGGGGACGATCACGCTCACCCGGGGCGGGCGGCCGGCGGTGGCGTCAGCGGCGGGGCCGGGGGCGGGCGCCGGGTGCGGGGTCGGCGCGCCGGGGGTGGCG
Organism: Streptomyces sp. NPDC018031; assembly: GCF_044327625.1. Lineage (NCBI taxonomy): Bacteria > Bacillati > Actinomycetota > Actinomycetes > Kitasatosporales > Streptomycetaceae > Streptomyces > Streptomyces sp. NPDC018031. The sequence continues at coordinate 100,447 of NZ_JBIRFT010000009.1, read as the reverse complement.
GTCATGGCGGCTCCGGGTCGCGGGAACGGGTACTGCGGGCGGATGTCCTTCGGTGCGGACGGGCAGGCCGGACGGGCCGGACGGGCCGGACGGGTGGAGCTGAGGATCTACAGGGCCACCGGTTCCCTGCCGTCCCGCCGTGGTCCGGGGCGGGGTTCGGCGGCCGGCTCCGGGTCCTGCCCGAGCATCAGGGTGCGCACCACCCGCTCGGCGGCGTGCCCGTCGTCGAAGCGGCAGAAGCGCTCCCGGAAGGCGGCGCGCGCGGCGGTGGCCTCGGGCCCGCACCAGCTGCCGTCGCGGAAGACGGTGATCAGTTCGTCCTCGGTGGTCGCGACGGCGCCGGGGGTGTCGCCGGGGCGGCCGGAGAGCAGGTCGAAGTAGACGCCGCGGCTGGCCCGGTAGGCCTCCCAGTCGTCGGCGTAGACGACGATCGGCCGGTCCAGCAGCGCGTAGTCGAACATGATCGACGAATAGTCGGTGAGCAACGCGTCGGCGGCCAGGCACAGCCGCTCCACCGACGGGTGGCCGGACACGTCGACCACCGCGCCGGCGTCCTGGAGCCGTTCGAGCCCCGGGCACCGGCCGTAGGAGTAGTGGGCCCGCACCAGCAGCACGGTCCGCGGGCCGAGGGCGCGGCTGAGCCGCTCCAGGTCCGGTTGGGGCAGGAAGCCCTTGCGGTAGTCGCGGATGGTGGGGGCGTACAGGATCGCGGTGTGCCCCTCGGGGATGCCCAGTTCGCCGCGGATCGCGGCGACGTCCTCGGGGGTCGCGGAGAAGAACACGTCGTTGCGCGGGTAGCCGTACTCCAGGATCCGGTACGAGCCGGGGTAGACCCGCTCCCACACCTCGCTGGAGTGCTGGTTGGTGGAGAGCACGTAGTCCCAGCGGTCCACGCGTTTGAGGAGGTTGCGGAAGCTCATGCCGTTGGCGGCGGCCGGGTAGCGCTGCTGGTCCAGGCCCATGCACTTGAGCGGGGTGCCGTGCAGGGTCTGCAGGTGCACGGTGCCCGGCCGTTTGACGACGTCGTTGGGGAAGTTGGCGTTGTTGACGAGGTACTTGGCCCGGGCGACGGTCCGGTAGAACTTCCGGGTGCCCGGGTGGACGTACGCCACGCCGTCGGGCAGGGAGTCGAGCTGGGACTTGCGCACCACCCAGACCCCGCGGATGTGCGGTGCCAGCTCCCGCGCCTTGTGGTAGATCGCGCCGGGGTTGCACAGCACCCCGCGGTCCCAGTAGGCGGAGTAGACGGCCAGGCCGGGGTCGATCGGCCGCCGGAGGTGGAACCGGTACAGCAGCCGCTTGGCCCGTGCGGCCAGGCGCCGCCGGACCGTCCGCTTGAGCCTGCGGGCCGCGGCGCGGGCCCGGGTGACGGTCTCGTGTGCGCGGTGGCGTGCGAACCCCCCGCGGGCGAGCGCCTCGAAGCCGGACCGTTCCTCGGCGGGCGGGGTGAACCCGTCCGGTACGTGCGTCCGGTACCAGGCGGCGGCCTTGGCGAAGTACCGGCGCCGGTCCGCCGCGGCGACCCGGGACCGGCGTTTGAGGCAGAACAGGAAATGGTGGACGGCGCGTTCGAAGAGCAGCGGCCGCAGGGGTTCCAGGTGCGGCTTGTCGTCCAGGAAGGCGAAGAGCCGGGTGTACTGGTCGAAGATGCGGAAGTGCTTCTCGCCGGGGCTGCCGGTGCTGGCGCCGGTGCGCCGCTGCCGGTACTCCAGGCCGACCAGGTCCACGCAGGCTATTCGCCTGGCGGTCAGCATGGTGGTGTAGGAGATCAGGGCGTCCTCGTAGATGCCGTCGGTGAAGGCGAACCCGTGGCCGGTGTAGAAGTCGCGCCGGTACACGCGGTTGGACGACATCGCGAAGAGGCGGAGGAACTCCGGCCGGTCGAGCACGGAGAAGACGTCGGTGCCGGCGGACCGCAGCAGGTCGCCGAACACGCTGGGTTCGGCGCGCTCCCACCAGTAGGTGCGCACATGGTCGAAGTAGAGGATGTCCGGGTCGTGATTGAGGTCCAGCCGGTCGGCGAGTCCCCGCAGGGCGCCGGGGGCGAGGGTGTCGTCGCCGTCCAGGAAGAGCAGGTAGTCGCCGGTGGCGTGGGCGACGCCCGCGTTGCGGGCCCGACCGGGGCCGGAGTTGACCGGCTGGTGGACGGGGACGACCCGGGGGTCGCGGGCCGCGTACTCGTCGATGATCGCGCCGCAGTGGTCGGGCGAGCAGTCGTCGACGGCCACCACCTCGATGTCGTGGAACGACTGGGTGAGCGCGGAGTCCAGACAGGCGCGGAGGTAGCCCTGCACCCGGTAGGCGGCGATGACGACGCTGAAACGTGGCATGGCGCTCCTCGGGTTCGGTACGGGCGGGCCGCGGCGGGCGGCCCGGAGCGGAGCGCGAACGCGCCCGGATGCATGCTCACTATAAGGCGATATGCCGGAATCAGCCCGATGAGTCGGCTTCCTTCCGACTACGCGGAGTCAGCGGCGGCACTCCCCCGCCACCGCCGGCCGCCGGGCACCGGAGCGGCCCGGACCGGTCCCCGCCCGGTCCCGCGCAAGCACCGGTCGCGACGGCGCGGCCACGGCCGGCGACGCCCCGGCGGCCAGCCGCCGCACGACACCCGGGCGGGGCCGTCCCCGGCGGCTGACCGGTGTCGATCTCCATGGGTAGTAGGATCCGAGGTCGGCCCGGTGCCGGGCGTCTCGCCGTGTCGTGCCGACAGGGCGTGGACCGGACAGGCCGCGACACGATCACGATCAGTAATCCTCTTGGGAGAGCACAGATGGTAGATGTCCTGCTGACGACCAGCCTCGGCGAGATCCAGGTGAGCCTCGACGAGGACAAGGCCCCCATCACGGTGCGGAACTTCCTCTCCTACGTGGACAGCGGCTTCTACAACGGCACGATCTTCCACCGTGTGATCCCCGGCTTCATGGCGCAGTGCGGCGGCTTCACCGAGGACATGCAGCAGAAGAAGACCAACGAGCCGATCCGCAACGAGGCCGACAACGGCCTGCTCAACACCCGCGGCACGCTGGCCATGGCCCGCACCGCCGCGGTGCACTCCGCCACCGCGCAGTTCTTCGTCAACGTGTCGGACAACGACTTCCTCAACCACGGCTCCCGGGACTTCGGCTACGCCGTCTTCGGCAAGGTCGTCCAGGGCATGGACGTCGTCGACAAGATCGTCGCCGTGAAGACCTCCACCAGCCGCGGCATGCAGGACGTGCCGGTCGAGCCGGTCGTCATCGTCTCGGCGCAGCGGGTCTGAGCTCCGCTCGTCTGCACGCGATCCGCATCGCACCGGTCGCCGGGTGGCGGCCCCCGCGGTGCGGATCGCGCGCTTTCCGGCGGGCCGCGCCACGGCCGCCGGTGGTCCGGCCGGCCTTCGGCCACGGCCGCGGGGCCGGCCCGGCCCGGGAGCGGGCACGGCCCGAAGGGCGGTCGCGCCGGACGCCCCTGAGTTGCCGTGCGCCGGGGCCGAGCCCACGATGGCGTTACGACGGCACCGGTCTCACGAGCTCTGCGGTACCGATGGACTCAGGAGCGACCATGGCCTTCTACTTCGCCAACGCACCGGATTCGCTGGTCCCGGATGCGCTCGCCGGATTCGCCCAGGCCCATCGGGGCGCGGTCATCTACGACGCGGAACACGGCTTCGTCCGGACCGCGCGGAGTTCCCCGGCGCGCCGGGTCGGCCTGCTCTCCGGGGGCGGTTCCGGCCATGAGCCGCTGCACATCGGATTCGTCGGCGAGGGCATGCTCGACGCGGCCTGCCCCGGGCTGGTGTTCGCCTCCCCGCACAACCGGCAGGTCTTCGAGGCGTCCTGCGCCGTCGCCCGCGAAGAGGGCGTGCTGCACATCGTCAAGAACTACACCGGCGACAAAATCAACTTCGGCATCGCCGCGGAGCGGCTCGCCCACCGGGGCATCCGCTGCGCGCGGGTGCTGGTCGACGACGACCTCGCGTCGGAGTCCGACACGGTCGCGGTGGGCCGGCGCGGCACCGGGGCGACGGTACTCGTCGAGAAGGTCCTCGGCGCGGCCGCGGACCGCGGACGCGATCTGGACAGCCTCGCCGCCCTGGGGGCGTCCCTCGCCGAGCGGTCCCGCAGCATCGCCGTGGCCTCCGGGGCGCACACCGTGCCGGCCACCGGCCGGCCCGCCTTCGACCTGTCCCCCGGCCTGCTGGAGTTCGGCGTGGGGCTGCACGGCGAGCGGGCCGACCGGTCGGTGCGGCAGCAGCCGCTGGCCGACCTGGTGACGCGGATGACCGACGCGATCGGCGCCTCCGCCGGGCTGGTCCGCGGCACCTGGCTGATCGCCCTGGTCAACGGCCTGGGTTCGACCACCCGGCTGGAGCTGTACGCGATCCTCCACGAACTGACCGAGGCACTGGAGCGGTACGGCGTGGTGCTGGTCCGCAGCCTCGTCGGCGACTTCGCCACGTCTTTGGACATGCGAGGTTTCTCCATCTCTCTCCTCGCGGCCGACCCCGAGGTGGTCGAGCTGTTCGACGCGCCCGCCGCCGCGCCGGCCTGGCCGGGGCGAGGAGACCGGCGACAGGAGCTGCCACCATGGAGTTCGACGGGACGTTCACCCGCGGCTGGATACAGCGCTTCGCGGACTCTGTTTCCGCCACTGAGCCCGAGCTGACCGCGCTGGACCAGCGCGCGGGGGACGGTGACTTCGGCACCAACCTCCGCACCGGACTCACCCTGGCCGTCAAGGAGTTGCACTCCCTGCCGACCGGCCCGCTGCCCGCGGCCGCGCCACTGGAGGCCACCGCCCGGGCCTTCCTCGACGGGGTGGGCGGCACCAGCGGCCCGTTGTTCGGGCTGCTGTTCCAGGAACTCTCCGCGGCCGTCGCGGAAGCCGGACCGGTCCTGCGGGTCACCGCCCTGTCCGCCGGAACCGCCGCGGGGCTGGCCGCCGTACAGCGGGTCGGCGAGGCCGTGCCGGGCGACAAGACGCTCGTCGACGCGCTCGCCCCGGCCGCCCGGGAGCTCCAGCGCTTCGCGCCGGCCGGGCGGCCGGACCGGGCCCTGGCCGCGGCCGCCCGGGGCAGCTGGCAGGGGGTGCAGAGCACCACCTTGCTGCGGGCGCACCGGGGCCGGGCCAGCTACCTGGGTGAGCGGGCGTCAGGGGTGCCGGACCCCGGAGCGGTGGGCGTGGCGCTGCTGTTCACCACGGCCAACGCTCACGTGTCCTCCCTCAGCTCGCGGTTGGCGGGTCCGGACAGCGATCCGGGCCGGGAGCAGGCCCCGTTGTGATCCGGCGCGGGCCGGTTCTCGGACGGTGACGGCCCGCCGGGGGCGGGCACCTGGGCCCCCTCCGGGGCGGTGCGCCGGCCGTTCGGCCGGGGTGCGCCGCCGTCCGCCGCGTCCACGAGCGCGCCCCGGGGTGCTCCCCGGCTCCGCGCCCAGGCGACCAGTCTGGGGTCGTCCAGTGCGCCGACCCACAGGTCGGCCAGCGCGATCTCCTCCTCGCCCGGGCTCCTGCCGACGCCCAGGGTGCGCAGGCCCGCCCGGCCCGCGGAGGTGAGCCCGCAGGCGGTGTCCTCCACGGCGAGGGTGTGCCCGGGGTCGGCCCCCAGCCGCCGGGCGGCCTCCGCGTACACGTCGGGATGGGGCTTGGGCGAGATGCCCTGGTCCGGCACCACCACGTGCCGGAAGTGGCGTCTGACGCCGATGGACTCCAGGCAGAACTCCACCACGTCGGCAGGGCAGTTGCTGGCCACGGCGAGCGGGGCGAACCTGCCGGCCTCGGTCACCAGCGCCACCGCCCCGGGGGTGGCGGTCGGCTGCTGGGCCACCAGGTCGCGGAAGGCTTCCAGCAGTTGGCGCGTCATCATCTCGGTGAGTTCGGTCCGGTTCGCGACGCGCGCCATGAGCGCCCCGCATTCGGTGTAGTGCAGGCCCTTGGAGGCGGCCGCGAAGCGGGCGTCGGGCGTCACGCCGTGGTCCTGGAGGACCATTTCCCTCGCCTGCTCCCAGTGCCGCTCGGTGTCCACCAGGGTTCCGTCGCAGTCGAAGACGATGGCTTCAGGGGTCCAGTCGAGAATACGGTGATGTGTCATGTACCCACCATTCTGGTCGCTGGGGCGAATGCCTCGGAACCCGCGTTTCCATCGACTCACGGCGTCCGGCGCACTCGGGGAGAACGTCCCGGCGCGGAGCGTCCGCACGTCACGGCATCCGACATCTCCGGTCGGGTCCGGGCAGGGGCAGGTTCGGCTCCGGACGGAGATTCTTCGACCGTCCCGGAGCGAAACATAATGAACGTTACGTCAGCCCGCGGGTCCCGTGTGACTTTTCCTCTGCAATGCGTACATGTGGGTGACAACTCAGCTGTATCGCAGCACCCCGACGGCCGTGTGCGTATCGCCCTGGCGGAATCTGAAGACTCCGGTACGACCGTGCAACAGACATTCGACGCGCGCGGGCGGAGAATGTTCGGTAAACCGCAGCGCTTTCATATGACAATACGTCGGACGGGTATGACGGCCGCCGCTCTCCAGTGCCACCGCCTGCCGGGCCGCCTCCAGCAGCGCCATACCCGACACATGGTCCGTCCCGTGGTCGAACAGGAAGGGGTGCCGGTGGTCGGCGGGGTCGACCACCGGCCCCGCGCCGCCCAGCGCCAGCACCACGTCGGCGGCCGACTCCAGCCCCAGCAGGGCCGGTTCGGGCCGGGCCAGCCGCCCCGGCGGGCGGACCACCGTCCGGGTCCCCGCCCGCAGCGCGGCGTACGGCTCCGCGCCGAGGAACCGCGCCCCGCCCGCACCGGACGCGAAGACGGCCTCGCCGGCCAGGTACCGGACCCGCATCCGCAACCCGGACACCAGGCCCGACTCGCGCGAGGTACGGACGTCCTGGACCCACGCCTGACAGGTGATCTCGCTCGCCCCGTACCGCACCCTGGGCTCCGCCACCGGGTCCAGCGTGAACGCCAGATCGGTGATGAGGAAGCGCGCGGTGGGCGGCACCGCGTAGTACCGCAGCGGGATGTAGATGCCGAGCTGGCGCATGGTCTCGGCGACCATCCAGGGGCTGTGCCGGTCGTCCCGGCCGCGCGGGAAGGTGGGGTGCGAGCGCGCCCAGGAGGCCGCGGCGAGGAAGTGCCCGGGGCCACGACGGCACACGTCCGTCAGCAGGACCTCGGCCACCGAGGCGCGGTGCACCAGTTCCCGGTCGACGGTGCGGGACCAGCTCAGCGAACCCGACCGCGGTTCGTCCGCGGCGCACGCCTCCACGACATCATTCATGAAAGAAAGGCAATAGCACTATTGCCGAGCGCGCATGCCTGAGCATCACGACCGGGCGGCGACACCAGTAGATTCCCCCCGACAGCCCACACGCGAAAGGCGAGGGAACGTACGTGCAGGAGCGGGCAGAAGCGACGCGGAGAGCCCTTCTGGAAGCGGCAGCTCAACTGTTCTTCGAACGGGGGTACGTAGCGACCAGTATCAGCGACATCACCGAGCTGTCGGGCCGCACCAGTGGAGCCATCTATTTCCATTACGGCAACAAGGAACAGCTCGCCCTGGCGGTCGTCCAGGCGCATTTCGCGGCCTGGCCCGAGGTGATCGCGCGGCACGATTCGGCTCCGGTGCCGGCGCTCGAACGACTCGTCCGGCTGAGTTTCGCGGTGGCGCGCCAGTTCCGTGACGACATCCTGGTCCGGGCCGGGGCCCGGCTGTGGACCGAGCGCAAGGCCATCGCGGTGACCATGCCGACCCCGTTCATCGACTGGATCGACACCGTCGAGCGGATGCTGACCCGGGCGAGCGCCGCCGGCGAGCTCGCCGCCCACACCGATCCCGCGAGGGACGCGCGCAGCCTGGTCGCGGCGTTCTTCGGCCTGCACACCGTCTCCGACGCCCTGGACAGCCGGCTGTTGATCGAGGACCGGCTCGCCGATCTGTGGCTGCTGCTCCTCCCGGCGCTCCAGGCGTGCCCGGCGGCGGAGCACCTGCTGCGCCGGGCCCGGGACCCGCTGCCGGCACCACTCGGCTGAGCGGGCGCCCGCAGCCCGGCGCGGCCCGCGCGGCGGGCGGGCCGCGCGGCGGGCGGGCCGCGCCGGGGTCCGCCCGGCCGGTCCGCACCGCCCGGCCGCGGGCCCGCCCGGGTCGCCGGCCGCGGGACACCGGGAGGGCTCCCGGCCCGCGCGGTTCCGCCGGCGCCCCGCGCCCCGGCCCGGCGCCGGCCGGCCGGCGACAGCGGGCCGGCGGCGGACCGGCCCGGGGCGGTTCAGCCGCCGGTCTCGCAGCAGCTGTCCCGGCGCAGCGTCCGGCCCACCTCCAGCCACCGCCGCGCCGCCGCACCGCGTACCGCGCCACCGCCCGGGAACGCCCCGACCAGCTCCCGCCGCTCGTACCGGGTCCCGGCGCGCAGCACGGTATCGGTCCGCACCAGCGTGTCGAAGTCCTCGAACGGGTCGCCGTCCACCACCACCAGGTCCGCGACCTTGCCCACCTCCAGGGTGCCCAGGTCGCGGTCGGCGCCGAACACCCGCGCCGGGAGCACCGTCGCGGTGCGCAGCGCCTCGGCCGCGGTCAGCCCGTACCGGTGCAGCGCCCGCAGCGCCAGGTGGAGGTGGAGGCCGACCGGGACCAGCGGGGCGTCGGTCCCCAGGGCCACCAGTCCCCCGCCCGCCAGGATCCGCCGGTAGACGCCGATCTCCCGGCGCACCGTGGCCAGCTGTGCGTCGGTGGGCGGCGTTCCGGCGGTCCGGCGGACGAACTCCGCGTCCCACGGCGGCATCAGCCGGGTGACCCGCTCGTCCCGCGCCAGCGCCGGGTCGGCCCCGAGCAGCGGCAGCGCCGTGAACGGCGTGGCGATCAGGTGGAAGTCGGTGGCCGGGCCGCCGGGCCCGCCGGTGCCGGTGTAGATCTCGGTCAGGTCCTGGTAGGCGTGGCCGGCCGCGGAGGTCGCGTGCCCGTACTCCAGTCGCTGGGTGGCCTGCAGATGCGTGGTCAGGTCCTGGCCCAGCTGGACGCCCGGCGAGCACAGGTGGCCGCCGCTGCGCACACCGAGCCGCTCGTGGGCGAAGCGGGCCGCCTCCTCCATCACCCAGCCGGGCGCGCGGACGTACGTCTTGACGAAGTCCCAGTCCAGCGCGGCGCCGCGGGCCAGGGAGCGGCGCAGTCCGGCGCGGGTCCGGTGCGCCCGGCCCATGCTGTAGGCGACGCGTGGTCCGTCCAGCAGTTCGCCGCTGGTCAGCAGGCGGGGGCCGGCGAGCGCTCCGGCCGCGACCGCTTCCCGGATCCGGGCCTGCTCGTAGGAGAAGCCGCCGAGGGAGACCGCGGTGGTGATGCCGTAGGCGAGCTGGAGCGCCGTCTGCCGGCCGCCGTAGGTGTACTGCCAGGGGTGGGTGTGCGCGTCCCACAGGCCCGGCAGCACGGTGCGGTCCGCGGCGTCGATCCGGCGGGCCGCGGACCGCCCGGCCCGGTGCGGCTCGACGGCGGCGACCCGGCCGCCGCGCACCAGGACGTCCACGTCCTCGCGGGCCCGGTCGCCGGTGCCGTCCCAGAACTTCCCGGCGTGCACGACGGTGTCCGGCGGGGTCGGCCGCCGGACGTCGAGCGGGACGCGTACGGTGCGGGCCGTGCCGGCCGCGACGTCCAGCAGCCGCAGCCGGCCCGCCGACAGGTACAGCAGGTGGCGGGAGTCCCCGGACCAGGAGGGGTGGTCGGCGGCCTCGTCGGTCAGCCGGCGCGGTGCGCCGTCCGGTGTGCCGTCCGGCCGCACCGGCAGCAGCCACAGCGCCGACTCCGCGACCACCGCCAGGTGCCGGCCGTCGGGCGACCACACCGGCCCGCAGTCGTAGCGCTCCGAGAGGGACAGGTGCGGGGCGAGCGCGTGCAGCCGGTCCGTGCCGTCGGCGGCGTCCACCACCCGGATCAGGTTGTACCCCTCGCGGAAGCGCTGGTTGAGCCGGTTGCGGTCGCACAGCGCGAGGTGGCGGCCGTCCGGTGACCAGCTCGGCCGACCGGGCAGTCCGCCGCCGGCCAGCGGCGCCGCGAGTACCCGTTCGCGGCCGGTGGCGAGCTCCCGGACCAGCAGGTTGCCGGAGACGTCCAGGCAGGCGAGGACGGTGCCGTCCGGGGAGAGCGCCGGGTGCACCCGGCCGCCGGCGGCCAGCACGGTCTCCGTGCCGGAGTCCAGGTCGTGTCGGCGCACCGCGAGCAGCCCGTCGCGGTCGTCGGCGTACACCAGGCCCGTTCCGTCCGGTGTCCAGCTCGGCGCGAGTAGATAGCGCGTGGGGTCGGCGCGTACCACCCGGCGCGGCGCGGCGCCGCCCGCGGTGTCCGCGACCCACAGGGAGTTGAGCGCGGCGAAGGCCACCCGCCGGCCGTCCGGTGAGAGGGCGGGGAGGTGGATCGCGCGGACCGGCCGTACGCCGCCGATGCCGGTGTCGTACCGCTTGCAGGGGTAGCGCGGGCGGTCGACCGGGAGGACCGCCCGGAACGGGATCTCCTCCGCGGTGCCGGGGGCTGCCGGCCGGACGATGCGGAACTTCCCGTCCACCGTCAGCAGCAGCTCGTCCGGGGAGATCCAGCGCGGCGGCACCGGTAGTACGTCCCCCGGCACCGGGACCGCGGCGCCGTCCACCACGAGGGTGCAACCGGCCGCGGGCGCCGGAGTGGTGCGCAGATAGGCGAGCCGGCCGGCGGGCGACACGGCCGGCACCATGACCTGCGCGGCCGCCGTCTCGGTGTGCTCGACCCGTACCGGCCCGCTGCCGTCGGCGGCCACCGAGGCGATGGTCCGGGCCTCCAGCGCGGTCCCGGCCGGCGCGGCCCGGACGAACAGCACCCGCTCGCCGTCCGGCGACCACACCGGGTCGAAGTCCTCCCAGGCGCCGTCCTGCAGCGGTCCCTCCTGGCCGGGCAGCCCGGTGAGCCGGGTGAGCCCGCCGCCGGCCAGGTCCAGCACCCAGATCCGGTAGGGGCTGCCGGCCACCGGGTCGCCGCCGCGTTCCGAGGAGAAGGCGATCCGGGTGCCGTCCGGTGACCAGGCCGGGCCCCGGTCGTCCCAGGGGCCGTCCGTGCGCTGCCGGAGGTCCGATCCGTCCGGCCGCACCGTCCACAGGTGGAAGCCGCCGCCCCGGTACGCGCAGAGCGCGATGAGTGCGCCGTCGGGTGCGAAGACCGGGCGGGCGGGTTCCAGACCGGGCGGGGTGAGGGCGGTGGCGTCGCCGCCCTCGCGGGGGACCGACCAGAGCACGTTCTGCACCTCGGCGACCAGCCGGTCGCCCGAGGGGGCGAGGGTGGCGGCGCCGTTGGTGGCGGCGGTGAAGGACAGCGTGCCGCGGCGGCGCGGGGCGGCGACCGCCGCGTCCAGGGGCAGGGCGGCCGTGCCCGCCACGGCGGCGGTGCCGGCGGTCACCTGGAGGAACCGGCGGCGGGAGACGGCCGGGACGGTGCCGGGGCGGTGGGGGTCTGCTGACGGGGTGCCGGTGGGCTCCAACGGTTCTCCTGGGGCACGAGGGGGCGCGGGCAGGCCGACGGGCGCGCGGCCGGGCCTGGTGGGCAAAGGCCGGGCGGACGTGAGGGCCGGGAACGGAACGGTCCGTGGGGCGGGTGTGGCGCAGTGGGTGCCTACCCCACGCACCCCGCGCCGCAACCCGGGTGCGCGGCCGGACGGCGGCGTCCGGCCGGCCCGCCCCGGACAGCCGGGGGCCGCGGCGCCGGGTCGGGCACCGGGCCGAGGTGCCGGGTGCGACGTACGGCACGGGGCGGCGGGAGTGCGGTGGGGCCCGGGGCACGGAGCGGGGTGGGACGTACGGCACGGGGCGGCAGGGCGCGGCGCGGGGCGCGTGGCCGCCCCGGACGGGGGTGCCCGGCAGCCGGACCGGAATCCGGGCCCCCGACCGGGACGGACGCCGGCCCGCGCCCTCTGCCCCCGGCCCCCGCCAAGGCAAGGCAAGGCAAGGCAAGGCAAGGCAAGGCAGTACACCGGACCCGCCCCGGTCCGGGTCCGCCTCGACCCGCCGGGACGGGGTGCCACCCCGTCCCGGCGGGTCGAGGCGCGGTGGCTCCCCCGGGGCACGACGCCGCCCGGGCGCGCGGTGGGCATGCCGGGGTGGCCCGCCGGCATGCCCACCGCCCGCGCCGGACGGCGGCCGGGGGTCGCGGCGGGAGGCGCGCCGGCCCTGTTCCCCGTAGCGACCGGGCGTCACCCGGTCCGGGCCGGTCAGGCGCGCGTGGTCGGTCAGGCGCGCGTGGCCGGTCAGGCGCGCGTGGCCGGGGTGTGAACGGGCGTGCTGCGGCCGCCGGCTGACGGCCGTTCCGGACCGGTGGTGGGCGTCGGCGAGCTGCCCCGGAACGCCTCCCGGGGCGTTCCGGAGCCGTCGGCGGGCACCGTGAAGACATGCGGTCCGCCACCGCTCGGTTTCGCGTAGGCCACGGTCCGGTCGTCCAGCCACGCCGCCTGGTCGTCGATGTCCGCGGTCTCGGCGAGCGGGACGTCCTCGCCGGACCCCAGGTGGAGGACGTGCAGCCGCCAGCGGTCGCCCACCCGCTTCTTGTACGCGATACGGGTGCCGTCGGGCGACAGCGAGGGGCACTCGACGTTCTGCCGCACGGCGGTGAGCCGGCGGGTGCCGAGATCACCGCGCATCAGCCAGGTCTGCCCCCGCGACGCCATGGTCACGTAGAAGGTCCGGTCGTCGCGGGCGAAGGTGACGCCCCAGAAGTTCCGGTCGTCCTTCCGGTAGGGCTTGCCGTCCACCACCGGCGTGAAGTCCTCCAGTGAACCGTGGTGGGCGCCGGTCTCCAGGTCGTAGATGCCCGCGGTGGTGGAGAACCGGCCCTGCTGGACGTAGGAGTCGCCGGTGCGGAAGACCGTCCAGGCGACCAGCCGGCCGGACGGCGAGACCCGTGCCCTGCTCGGCTGTCCCCAGACCGGCAGGGTGACCCGGGGCGAGGAGTCCCCCGCCCGGTAGACCCGGACCTCCGACGACATCGGGCCGGGCAGGCCGCGCAGGCAGACCAGGGTCCCGGCGGCCACGGCGGCCCGCTCGCAGGACGGGCCGGAACCGAGCGGTTCCCCTGCCCGGGTGGTCTGCCGGACCCGGCCGGAGTCCACCGAGACGACGGTGCCGGCCCGCCGGAGGTGCAGCGAGTCGGTGGTCGGCTCGCGGTCGGCGCCGCGCCAGGCGACGGCTGTCGCGGCGGTGCCCAGCAGGGCGGTGACGAGGGCGATCCCGGTGGCGGCGCGGCGGCGGTCGCTGCGGTTCATGCGGAGCTCCCTGGCTGGTGGAGACGGCCGGCGGCGATGACGGCGACGGGCAGCGCGCACAGCAGCACGCCGAAGGCCGTGCCGAGCCCGCCGAGGGCGGCGAGCGCCCCGAAGAGCAGCGCGCCGCCGGCCCGGCTGAGGGCCTGCGCGGTCTGTACGACGGCGAGCCCGGTGGTGCGCGCCGCCGCCGGGACGGCCGGTGCGATGTGGGCCATCAGCACGCCGTCGGTCGCGGCGTAGAACAGTCCGTGCAGGGTGAGGAGGGCGACGGTGGGGGGCCATCCGGACACCGGCGCGAGGAACAGCAACGCGTAGGCGCCGAGCAGCACCAGATGGCCGCCGAGGAAGAGGCGCCACCGGCCGACCCGGTCGGCGAGCCGTCCCATCGGCACCGCCGCGGCCATGAAGACGAGCGCGGTGCCGACGGGCAGCAGCGGCAGCGCTTCGAGCGGTGCGTCCAGCCGGCGCTGCACGCCGATGTAGAAGGACATGTCGCCGACGGTGACCAGCCCGAGCAGTGCGGTCGCCAGGGTGCAGCGACGGATGTCCGGCGCCGTCAGGGCGGCGAGGCACTTCCGCGGTCCGAGGGCGGTGCCGCCCGGCGGGGCGGCGGTGCCGGACCGGACGAAGGTCACCAGGACCACGACGCCGACGGCGGCGAGGCAGAAGCTGACCAGGAACGCCGTGTCGTAGCCGCCCGGGACCGCGAGCAGGACCGCGAAGGCCAGCAGCGGCCCGAGCAGCGCGCCGCAGGTGTCCAGCGCCCGGTGGACGCCGAAGGCCCGGCCCAGGTCCCGTTCGGGGGTCGCGGCGGTGATCAGCGCGTCCCGCGGCGCGGTCCGCAGTCCCTTGCCGGTGCGGTCGGCGGCCACCAGGGCACCGATGCCGGTGACCGACGCGCCGACGGCGGGCAGCCCCAGCTTGGTCAGTGCGGAGAGCCCGTAGCCGGCGGTGGCGACGGCCCTGGGCCGGCCGAACCGGTCGGCGGCGTACCCGCCGCCGAGCCGGAACGCGGCGGTGGCGCCGGTGTAGAGCCCGTCGAGGGCACCGAGCTGGAGGTATCCGATGCCCAGGCCGTACATCAGGTACATCGGCAGGACGGCCGTGACCATCTCCGCCGAGGCGTCGGTGACCAGGCTGACCATGCCCAGGGCCAGCACCGTCGCGGGTACCTTCGCCCGTCCGGCGCCCGGCCCCTCGGCCGGCCCTCCGGGCGGTTTCCCGGTGCGGTTCCTGGGAGCGGCCGCCGTATCGCGTCGGGTGTCGGCGGCCCGGGCATGTGACAGATACATCGGTGACGCTCCGGCGGGTGGCGGGCGGTCGGGGGTCGGGGGCGGGCGGCCCGGTGCCGCCGGTCGGTATCCGGCGGCAGGGCGCTCAGCGGGTCCGGGGACGGGGGTGCGGACGGCCTGCGGGCCGGGACCGGTCCGTGCGCCACGGCCGCGGGGCGGGCCGGCGCCGTGGTCGCGCGCGGGTTCGTGGCATGACCGCTCCTCCGGCGGGGTGGGGGATCCGGCGCCCGGGCCCGGTCCGGGCGCGGCGGTCGCCGTACCCGCCGTCGCACGAGCCGTCTTGCGAGGGGAAGCGACCTCGGTTCTACCGGGGAGCGCGGCACCGGCATGTCATGTGCTTGCCAATGGCGAGAATGCGCGCGGGACGGACCGTGGCCGGCGGCGGAAGGCCGGGCGGCTCCGGGATCCGGGGCCCGGGGCCTGGGACGGGGGCCCGGGGGCCGAGGCGGCTCCGGATCCCTCGGGCTGCGGATCCCTCAGGCTGCGGATCCCTCTGGCTGTCGACCCCTCAGGCCCCGGATACCGGCGGGCGGATGCGGCCGGTGCGGACACCGCCCACGCGTCACACCTCCGGTCCCGCCCACGCGTCACACCGCCAGCCACCGGTCAGGCGTCACACCTCCGGCCACCGCCCACGCGTCACACCTCAGGTCCCGGCCGCGCGCCGGGGCCGGGCGCGAGGTCGAGGACGGCCCGGGCGCCGCCCCCGAGGGCGTTCTCGAAGCGCAGTCCGGCGCCCAGCACCCGGGCCTGCCCGGCGACGATGGTCAGCCCCAGCCCGATGCCGCCACCCCGCTCGCGCGCCTGGGTGCGGAACCGGCGCGGGCCCTGGGCGAGCAGTTCGGCGGGGAAGCCGGGGCCGTGGTCGCGTACCCGCACCACGGTCCCGTCGACCTCCAGCACCACCGGCGGGGCCCCGTGCCGCTGGGCGTTGGTGACCAGATTGACCAGGATCCGCTCGACCCGGCGGGGATCGGTGTCCACCACCGCGTCCCGGCGCACCCGCACCGCGGCGTCCGCGCCCGCCGACGCCGCGGCCCGGTGGGCGAGCGCGCTCAGCGCGGCCTGCTCACACCGGGCCCGCTCGACGCCGGGCACGTCCAGCCGGGCCACCTCCAGCACGTCCTCCACCAGCCGGCGCAGCACCTCCACGCCCCCCTTCACCAGTTCCGTGGGGCGGCCGGGCGGGAGCAGACCGACGGCCGTGACCAGCCCGGCCACCGGGGTGCGCAGTTCGTGGGCGATGTCGGCGGTCACCCGCCGTTCGGCCTCCAGCCGGGCGCCGAGCGCGTCCGCCATGGTGTTGACGGCGGCGCCGAGCCGGGCGATCTCGTCCCGGCCCCGGGGGCGGACCCGGGCCGTCAGGTCACCGTCCGCGATCCGCTGGGCGGTGCGTGCCGAGGCGCCGATGCGCCGGCCGGTACCGGCGGCCACGGCGGCGCCCAGGACGCAGCCGACGGCGGTGGCGGCCAGCCCCGAGCCGAACAGCACCCGGTCCAGATCGGCGAGTGCGCGGGCCTGCGGGGCGTAGGAGCGCCGGACCACGAGGACGTCGCCGCCGCTGCGGGCGGCCGCCCACATCACCGGAGCCCGGCCGGCGGGCCGCTGGAGGTAGGTGGCGCGCACCGGGCGGCGGGTGATGGTCTCGCGCAGCACCGCGGGCAGTTCGGACGGGTCGGTCAGGGCGCCGCCGTCGGTGCCGGCGGCGTGCTCCTCCAGCGCCGCCAGCAGCCGGGCGTCGGCCGCGTCGGCCGCGTTCCGCCGGTGGTCCCCGGCGGTGCGCTGGTGCACCAGGAACCCGATGAGCGTGGCGACGACGGCCGCGGTCCCGGCGATGACCAGTGCGATCCGGGTGCGCAGTCCCATCGGCGGTCAGCGGGCGAGCCGGTAGCCGAAGCCGCGGACGGTCTCGATGCGGTCGCGGCCGATCTTGGCCCGCAGTCGTTGCACATGGACGTCGACGACGCGGGTGTCGCCGCCCCAGGCGTAGTCCCACACCCGCTCCAGCAGGGTGGCCCGGGAGAGCACCGCCCCGGGGTGGGCGGCGAACTCCAGCACCAGTCTGCGTTCGGTGGGGGTCAGTTCGAGCGGGCGGCCCCCGCGGCGCACCTCCATGGCGGCGGTGTCCACCGTGAGGTCGCCGAACCTCAGCGGCGGCGCCCCCTCCGGCGCGGTGGGCCGGGCACCGTCCGCGGCGCGGCGCAGTGCGGAGCGGATGCGGGCGACGAGCACCGGGATGTCGTAGGGCTTGGTGAGGTAGTCGTCGGCGCCCGCCTCGAGGCCGAGCACGACGTCCACCGGGTCGGTACGGGCGGAGATCATCAGCACCGGTACCCGGCTCTCCTCCCGGATGCGGCGGACCAGGCTGACGCCGTCCAGCGAGGGCAGCATGACGTCCAGTACGGCGACGTCGGGCGTGCGGTCGCGGAACCGGTCGAGCCCGGCGAGCCCGTCGGAGGCCGTCCGCACCCGGTAGCCGTAGCGCTCCAGGGAGAGCTGGGTGGCCTCCCGCAGCAGTGCGTCGTCCTCCACGAGCAACACCTCGGTCATGGCTTCCGGCTTCCTCAGGGGGCGGGGGCGGGCAGCGCCAACCGGCGCAGCCCGGCTGCCTGTTCGGCGGGCAGGTGGGCGGAGCGGACGGTGGCGCGGGTGTAGTAGGAGACGTTCTCCTGCCGCCGCAGTCCGGTGAGTTCGACGGTGGCCCGGTAGCCGGACGACGGGCAGCCGGGCATGCACCAGGTTCCGTACACCCGTCCGGTGGCGACTGCCCTGCTCCGCCCCCAGGACCGCCAGCCGAGGCCGGAGAGCGAGGTGTGTTCGGTGACCGCGAGTTCGGTGGGGCGGCGCAGCGGGTGGCCCAGCACGTCGGAGACGTAGACCGGGCCGGCGGCCCGGCCGGGGCGGGGGGCGGGTCCCTCGACGTGCGGCCGGTCGGGCCCGCCGCACCCGGTGGTGCCCGCGACCGCCGGCGCAAGCGCCAGTGCGAGTGCCAGGAGGGCGGCCGCGGCCGCGGGCTTGGGCATCGGGGCCTTTCCGGTCAGCGGGTGGCGAGCGGACGCTTCCCCCGGAGGTCATCGGAATCGTACGCTCCGGATGCGTCGGTGAGTTCCAGAACGAACGAGGAGAACACTTTCGTGCCGTTCACCCGCCGGGGGTCGGCGAGGGTGACGGTCGCCTTCAGCGGCTTGTCGAGGCAGCCCGGAAGGCACCAGGCGCCGGTGGCCTCGCCGGTTCCCACCGCGGTGGTCGGCCCCCACCGCGTCCAGCGCATCCCGCCGACCGTGGTGAATTCGCTGAGCGCCAGTTTCCCCGGGGTGCGCCGGGCCCGGCCCCGGTCGGCGTTCTCCTCGCCGTGCTGGTCGAGTACGTACGGTGCGGCGCCGGGGCGGGCGGAGTGGACGACGGTGCGCGCGGCGGCACCGGCGTTCCCGCCGCTCGCGCCGCACGCCGAGCAGAGCAGGGCGACGGCGGCGGCACCGGCCAGGGCGGACGCCGTGGCGGCCGTGGCCCGGGGGGTGCGCGGGGGCGCGGAGGTGGTGCGGATCATGGCTGCGACTCCGGTTCCGGTCGATCGGGTTCGGTGCCTTCGACGCTAGGCGGGGCGCCTCTCGGTGGCCGGTCGGCCGGGTAACAGCCACTCATCGGCCACTGTTACACGTCCGATACGCACGCCGTGGCCGCCGGAGCCGGGCCGGCGAGTGGTGCACCCGCTCGGCCCGCCCGCCCGTCACCCGTATGCCGCGGCCCGGTCGGCCACCTCCGCGACCGTCACCGGGCGCCGCTCGCGCCGCGAGCTCTCGCACGCCTCGGCCACCAGGAGCGCGGTGAGCGCCTCCCGGCCGTCGCAGGGGTTGGGCCTCGTCCCGCGGACCACGTCCAGGAAGGCGCCGATCTCCGCCCGGTAGGCGAGGGCGAAGCGGTCCAGGAAACCGGCCCAGGGTTCGGCGGGCCCGGGGGCCGCCCCGGGCTCCACGGACGTCAGGGGGGTGCGCGTGTCCAGGCCGACGGCGATCTGACCGACGGTTCCGGCCAGTTCCATGCGCACGTCGTAGCCGGCGCCGTTGTAGCGGGTCGCGGTGACGGTGGCCAGGGTGCCGTCGTCGAGGGTGAACAGGGCGGCCGCGGTGTCCACGTCCCCGGCCGAGCGGAAGGACTCCGCTCCCCGGTCGGTGCCCAGCGCGTACACCTCGGCGATGTCGCGGCCGGTGATCCAGCGGATGGCGTCGGCGTCGTGGATCACGCAGTCCCGGTACAGACCGCCGGAGAGCGGCACGAACTCCGGCGGCGGCGGCGCCATGTCGGAGGTGACGGCGCGGATGGTGTGCAGCCGGCCGAGCCGCCCGGTGCGCACGGCCTGCCGGGCGGCGGCGTACCCGCGGTCGAAGCGCCGCTGGAACCCCATCTGCAGCACGGTCCCCGCCTCCCCCACCGCCCGCACGGCCCGCACGGTCTCCGGCAGACCGGTGGCGACCGGCTTCTCGCAGTAGGCGGGCAGCCCGGCCCCGGCCGCCCGGCGGATCAGGCCGGGGTGGGCGGCGGTCGCGGTGGCGATGACGACGGCGTCGGGGGCGGCGGCGAAGGCGGCGTCCACCGACGGCACGGCGCGCGCCGGCGCCCCCAGCCGCCGGGCGGTCCCGGCGGCGCGGGCCGGGTCGGCGTCCGCGATCAGCAACTCGGTGACGTCCGGGTGGGCGTGCAGGGTGGTGGCGTGGAACGCGCCGAGGCGACCGACGCCGAGGACGGCTACGCGCATGGGGTCGCGCCCCCTCTCCTGAGGGCCTGCCGGGCCGGCCTCCCCGCCGGTCCGGCGCCGCCGGGCCCGGGGCGGACGGGATGCGGAACGCTGCCGGGCAGCGCCCCGGCCCACGGCGGGGCCTTCACAGATTTTCGCATGTCTGTTGAAAAAACGTCCGCCCTGGAATCTTGTTCGGCCGCGGGGGCCTGCGCCAGAGTTCGGGGCGCGGCGGCGGTCCCCACCCGCTCCGCCAGACGAGCGCCGCCCCGCGGCACGCGCCGCCTCGGACGCGTGCCCCACCCCCCTGCCTTGGCGCTCGTTCTGCAACCGGAAGGAACGTCGTGAGAGTTTCCCGGAAGTACGTGCTGACCGCCACCGTCGGCGCGCTGCTGTCGGTCTCGGTCGTCACCGGGGCGCGGGCGGGGGAGCCGGCTTCCGCCGCTCCCCGGTACCAGCCGCAGATGGTCCAGGCACTCGCGGATTCCCTGGGGGTCACTGAGCAGACGGCTGTGCGGCGTCTGGATCAGCAGGCCGCGCAGCAGAAGCTCCTCGCCGAGCTGGGCGAGGACGGGATCTCCCCGGACGGCGCGTTCTTCGACGGGACGGGTGCGCTCACCGTCAACGTCGACGACGCGCGCAGCGCCGCGAAGGTCGAGGCCGCCGGACTCGACGCCCGGATACCCGAGCACGGCCAGGCCGCGCTCGACCGCATCAAGGCCGGACTGGACGCCAAGGCCGCCGCCCGGGTGCCCACCGGGGTCACCGCCTGGTCGGTGGACCTCGCCTCCGACACCGTGACCGTCGAGGTCGCCGGCGACCGGAGCGCCGCGGCGCGTTCCTTCCTCAAGGCGGCTCGGGCCCACGGCGACGCGGTGCGCGTCGTGGAGGGCAAGCAGGCCCTGGCGCCCCAGGCCACGATCTACCCGGGCAGCCGGATGACGTTCAACGGCTACCTCTGCTCGGTCGGTTACGGCGCCAAGGACTCCTCCGGCAAGCAGTACCTGGTGACGGCCGGCCACTGCATCGAGGACCTGCCGGACCTGTACTACAACAACGCCCACTTCGCCAAGGGCAGCCACACCCGCTTCGCGCTCGGCACGCGCAGCGTGGACATGGGCATCGCGGCGATGGACTCCGACGACTCCATCGCCACCTCGGTCGGCACCTACGGCCAGGCGGGCACCATCGCGGTGCGGGGCAGCAGCCGCGCCGCCGCGGGCGCCGCGCTGTGCAAGTCGGGCCAGACCACCGGCTGGACCTGCGGCAAGGTCAAGTCGTACAACGTCACGGTCACCTACACCGACCCGAACGGCGGCCCGCAGACCGTGGTGTCCGGACTGGGCAGCTCCAGCGTCTGCACCGAGGGCGGGGACAGCGGCGGCGCGTACATCTCGGGCAACCAGGCGCAGGGCATGACCTCCGGCGGCCCGATGGGGCAGCAGTGCTCCGGGGTCAACGGCGCCGGCTCGTCGTACTTCCAGCCCCTCGACGACGCGCTGCGGTACTACGGCCTGACCCTCAACACCAACTGACCCGTCCCCACGCCCCCACGGGACACGGCGGCCGCTCACCGGCACACGGTGAGCGGCCCCCGCACGTTCGCGCCGGGTACCGGCACCGGGGGCGGCAGCACCGCGGCACCGTGCGACCTTCCCTCGGAGACGTCATGACCAAGGCGCCCCTCGACGGCGAGAGCCACAGACCCGACCCCGGGCCGGCCCCGACCTTCGCCACCGTGTTCCGGGCCGCCGTGCGCCAGCGCGGCCTCTCCCTGGAGCGGGTCCGCGACCGGCTGCACGCCCAGGGCATCAGCATCAGCCTCGCCACCCTGAGCTACTGGCAGCGCGGCCGCAGCCAGCCGGAACGGGCGTCCTCGCTGCGTGCGGTGGACGCGCTGGAGACCATTCTCAACCTGCCCGGCGGGACGCTGCGTTCGCTGCTCGGCCCGCGCCGACCGCGCGGGCGGCTCGCCGCCGGGCCCCGGCAGCCGGCCGGGCAGCGGCCGGTCTTCGACTCGAACCCGCTGGTGGAGCAGGTGCTCGGGGAGTCCTTCGAGCAGCTCAACTCGGACGTCAGCGCACTCGTCATCCACAACACCGTGCGGCTGGACGAGAACCGCTGCATCCGGGTCACCTCCACCCACCAGGTGCTGCGGGCCACCCGGGACGGCGCGTCCCGGCTGACCACCCTGCACACCACCGACGAGGCCACCGCGGAGCCCTCGGACGTCGTCGTCCGGTGCGGGAAGCTGGGCACCGTCCGGTTCGTGCCGGAGCTGCGGAGCACCGTGGTGGAGATCCTGTTCGGGCGGCGGCTGGTCCGCAACGAGACCGCGGTCATCGACTACGACATCGTGTTCGGCCCGGCGCAGGACACCTCCACCCACTACGAACGCAACACCCGGGCCGGGCTGCGCGAGTACCTGCTGCACGTGTGTTTCCACCCCGCGGCCCTCCCCCGGTCCTGCCACGGCTACTACCGGGAGGCGTTCGGGGCGGAGCGGCGCCACCAGCGCCGCATCGGGCCGGACGCCTCGCATTCGGCGCACATCCTCCCGGCCCGCTGTCCGGTGGGGGTGCACGGCATCTCCTGGGAGTGGCCGGACTGATCGCCGCCCACCGGGGGCGGTCCGGCCGGCGGCCGCCGACCGGCTTGACTTGAACCTTGGTTCATGTCGGAAGCTCATGGCTGAGCGGGGGCGGTCCGCCCCCGAACCACCGGTCGGCGAAGAGCGAGGCACCGTCATGTCCCTTCCGCAGCAGGAATCCCGCGAGGCTCCGGCCCCCGCACCACGGCTGGCGGCGCTCGCCACCGTCGTCATACTCGGCTCGATCATGTCGGTGCTGGACGTGACGGTGGTGAACGTCGCCATGCACCCGCTGGCCGACCACTTCGACGCCTCGCTCGCCACCATCCAGTGGGTGGCGTCCGGGTACTCCCTGGCGCTGGCCGCGGTGATCCCCGTGACGGCCTGGGCGATCCGGCGCTTCGGCACCAAGACCGTGTACCTGACGGCGCTCACACTGTTCGTCACCGGTTCGCTGCTGGCCGGTCTGGCGTGGTCCCCCGAGACGTTGGTGGCCTTCCGGGTGGTGCAGGGCCTGGGCGGCGGCATGATCATGCCCACCGGTATGACGATCATGATGCGCGTCGCGACGCCGGAGACCATGGGTCGCATCATGAGCATCATGGGCATCCCGATCCTCATCGGCCCGCTGGCCGGCCCGATCCTGGGCGGCTGGCTGGTGGACTCCTTCTCCTGGCGCTGGATGTTCACCATCAACGTGCCCATCGGCGCCGTCGCCCTGCTGCTGGCCGCCCGGGTCTTCCCGCGTACGGCCGGCTCCCCGGGCCAGCGCCTGGACGTGCTCGGCCTGCTGATGCTCTCTCCCGGCCTCGCCGGTTTCCTCTACGGCCTGTCCACCGGCGCCGAGCGCCGGGACTTCGGCTCCCTCGACGTCCTGTTCCCGGCGATCGCGGGCGCCGCGCTGATGGCCGGCTTCCTGCTCCGGGCCCGTACCTCCCCGGTCCGTCTGATCGACCTGCGCCTGTACCGTGACCGCTCCTTCGCGGCCGCCGCGGCCACCCTGTTCCTGTTCGTCATCGGCTACTTCGGCAGCATGCTGCTGCTCCCCATGTACTTCCAGGTCGTGCGGGGGGAGTCGGTGACCACCTCCGGCCTGCTGGGCGCGCCGCTGGCGCTGGCCGCGGGGACCACCATGCAGGTGTCCGGACGGCTGTCGGACAAGGTGTCCGCACGCAAGCTGGTGGTCTCCGGTGTGGTGCTGGCGGCGCTCGGCATGGCGTTGTTCACCCTCCAGCTGTCGGACGGCGTCGCGTACTGGCGGATCGGAGCCGCACTGGCAGTCATGGGCGTCGGCGTGGGCATGACGATGATGCCGACGATGGCCGCCGCCACCCGCGGCCTGGCCCCGGACGACGCCCCCTCGGCCTCGACGGCCCTGCAGATCACCTCCCAGACCGCGGCGGCGCTCGGCATGGCGTTCTTCTCGGTGATGCTGACCGCCGGCGGCGAGGGCGGCGGCGCCACCGTCCCGACCCACGCCGGGCCGTTCGCCGACACCTACCTGTGGGCCGTGGTGTTCATGCTCGCCGCCGCGGTGCCCGCGCTGCGCCTGCCGCTGCGTCGGCCGACCGCGACCAAGGCGGCCGAGGCGGCCGCCACCAGCGCTGACGACCGCACCCCGGCGGGCGTCTGAGCACCACCGCCCGGCAGCGCGGGCGACCCCATCGGAACCGGCCGGCCGGCAGGCGGGCCGGTTCCGGGCGTCCGGGAGCGGGACGCGGCGCCGGCCCGCGACCGGCCCACGCCCGGTGTGTCCGCGCCGTACCCGGCCGGCCGGTGCGGACCGCGGCGCCCGCCCCGGCCCTTCCGGCCGGGGGCCGCCCGGTCAGTGCGTCAGCGGGTGTGACGCGCGGCCCGACACCTCGTCGATCTCGTCGTGCGCCTTGGTCAGCAGCTTCATCGCCAGCTCGTTGAGCGCTCGGGCCCCCGCGATCTCCTCGCCGACCCGGGGCTGGTTGGAGTCGACGGGGTGACGGGTGGCGTAGCCGTGGGCCCGCACCTCGCTCCCGTCGGCGAGCCGTACGAGGGCGGCCGCACGCGTCCGGTGCGTGTCCTCCTCGAATTCCATCTCCACATGCCATCCGACGGCGGTCTGCATCATGGACGATCACCTCCAGCACCGCTGTTACCAGCGTGCATCAGCCGCGCCGCGCCCGCACGCGCGGCCCGCCCCCGCGGGCCCGGACCGGGCGGGAGCCGGGTCGGGGCGGGAGCCGGGTCAGGGCGGGAGCCGGGTCGGGGCGGGAGCCGGGGCGGCGGGGAGCCGCGGCGGCGGAGGTCTGCGGCGGCGCGGGGCGGCGGCGAGGGAGGGCGGCGGCGGGTCAGCCGTGGGCCAGGCGGACGAGCATCTTGCCGGTGTTGCCGCCGCGCATCATGGTGCGGAACGCGTGGACGGCCTCGCCGATGCCGTCCACGACGGTCTCGTCGGCGACCAGCGAGCCGTCCGCCAGCCAGCGGGCGGCGCGCCGGATGTAGTCGGCGGCGAGGTGGCGGTGGTCTCCGACGTTCATACCGCGCAGGGTGAGGCGCTTGCCGATGGCCAGCGGCAGGTTGTCCGGGCCGGGTGCCGGCTCGGTGGCGTTGTACACGGAGATCGCTCCGCACAGCACGATCCGGCCGTACCGGTTCATCGCGCCGATCGCGGCCTGGAGGTGGTCGCCGCCCACGTTGTCGAAGTAGACGTCGATCCCGTCAGGTGCGGCCTCGGCGAGCCGCGCGGGCAGCTCGCCGAGGCGGTGGTCGATGCCGGCGTCGAAGCGGTACCCGTCGGTGAGCCGGCGGACCTTGCCCGGGCCGCCCGCCGAGCCGATCACCCGGGAGGCGCCCAGCCGCCTGGCGAGCTGGCCCGCCGCGGACCCCACCGCGCCCGCCGCGCCGGAGACGAAGACCACGTCGCCCTCCCGTACCGCGGCGATCTCGGTCAGCCCCGCCCAGGCGGTCAGCCCGGTGCTGCCCAGGACCCCGAGGTAGCGCCGGGCGGGGGCCAGCCGCGGGTCGACCGTCCGCACCTCGGCGGCCTCCAGCAGGGCGTACTCCCGCCAGCCCAGGAAGTGGGTGACGGTGGCGCCCACGGGTACCTCGGCGGACCGGGACGCGACGACGGTGCCCACCGCCCAGCCCTCCATGACCCGGCCGAGTTCGAACCGGGGGATGACGGACCCGCCCGCGTTCATCCGGCCGCGCATGTACGGGTCGACGGAGAGGAAGTCGTTGCGCACGACGACCTGTCCGGTCCCCGGGTGGGGCACGGTGGCGGTCACGAGCGAGAAGTCCGCGGGGGTGGGTTCGCCGACCGGGCGGGCGACGAGATGCCACTCACGGCTGGGGAAGGGCACGGCTGGGCTCCGGTGCTGGGGTGGGGGCGGGGAGGTGCGTCGCGGGTCGGCGGGACCCGGGCGGCCGGGCCCCGCCCGCGGGCCGGGGAGCGCCGGGGCCCGGGCCTCCCCGGGCCGGTCCGCGTCCGGCGTCAGCCCAGCCGCTTCAGCAGCTCGGCGGCGAGCGGCGCCGAGGAGGCGGGATTCTGGCCGGTGACCAGGTTGCGGTCGGTCACCACGTGCGGGGCCCACGGCTCGCCCTCCTGGAAGTGCGCGCCCAGCTCCACCAGGCGGTCCTGGAGGAGCCACTTCGCCCGGTCGGCCAGCCCGGCCTGGGCCTCCTCGGCGTTGGTGAAGCCGGTCAGCCGGTAGCCCGCGAAGGCGTTGCCGCCGTCCGCTCCGGTGGCGGCGAGCAGCGCGGCCGGGGCGTGGCAGACCACGCCGAGGGGCTTGCCCGACTCCAGCACGCGGACCAGCAGCGCACCGGAGTCGGCGTTGGCCGACAGGTCCTCCATCGGCCCGTGGCCGCCGGGGTAGAACACCGCGTCGTAGTCGTCGAGGCGCACCTGCTCCAGCCCGACCGGCCGGCGCAGTTCGGGGAAGGCGGCGAGGGCCTCGGCGATCCGGTCGGCACCCTCCTGCCCGCCGTTGGCCTCGGGCGCCAGGCTCGCCTTGTCCACGGTCGGCACCACGCCGCCGGGGGTGGCGACGACCACCTCGTGGCCGGCCTCGGTGAACGCCTGGTAGGGGGCCACGGCTTCCTCGGCCCAGAAGCCGGTCGGGTGCTTGCTGCCGTCGGCGAGGGTCCAGTGGTCGGCACCGGTCAGCACGAAAAGGATCTTCGACATGGTGGGTTTCTCCCGGGGTGCGGGCCGCTGCGGGCCGGAGGTCGGTTCGGTCGCCGCGGGGCGGCGGGCGGCCGGTGGCGCTGCTCGGCACGGACCGCCGGTGCGGCGATGTCCCGACGGTAGGCCGGGTCCGCCATCGGTATCCAATGAGAAATCCGATGGGAGGTATAAGCCATCCGATGGGTGGCCGGGAATACGTCACCTGGGTGCGCCGGACGGAGCCCCCCTCGGGGCGAACCGCCCGGCGGCCCTGCGGGCCCGGGTCCTGACGGAGCGGCAGGCCGAGGCCCGGCCGGCGACGCCTGCCGCACAGCCGCCGGCCGAGGCCCGGCCGGTCGGCCGGGACCCGACGGCCGGTCACCGGCCCGGCGGGCGCGGCCCGGCCGCGACTGCCATGATCGGACCGGGACGGTCGGACGGTTGCGGCGAGCCGAGGAGGCTCTGGTGGGCACGGACGGGACGCGGGACGGGACCGGGCCGCTGTGCCTGGTGACCGGTGCCACCGGCTACATCGGCGGACGGCTCGTCCCCGAACTGCTGGCCGCCGGGTACCGGGTGCGCTGCCTGGCCCGCACCCCCGGCAAGCTGCGCGACCACCCGTGGGCGCCGGACGCGGAGGTGGTCCGTGGCGACGTCACCGACGCCGGCTCGGTCGCCGAGGCCATGAACGGCGCGGAAGTGGCGTACTACCTGGTGCACGCCCTCGGCTCCGGCTCCGGCTTCGAGGAGACGGACCGCCGGGCGGCCCGCGTCTTCGCCGAGCAGGCCCACGCGGCCGGGGTGCGGCGGATCGTCTACCTCGGCGGCCTGACGCCCGAGGGCGTCCCGGAGCGGGACCTCTCCCCGCACCTGCGCTCCCGGGCCGAGGTCGGACGGATCTTCCTGGACGGGCCGGTGCCCGCCACGGTGCTGCGCGCCGCGGTGATCATCGGGTCCGGCTCGGCGTCCTTCGAGATGCTGCGCTACCTGACCGAGCGGCTGCCGGTCATGGTCACCCCGCGCTGGGTGCGCACCCGCATCCAGCCGATCGGGGTCCGGGACGTGCTGCGGTACCTGGTGGGGTCGGCGCGCATGCCGGACGAGGTGAACCGGACGTTCGACATCGGCGGCCCGGACGTCCTCACCTACCGCGACATGATGCGGCGGTACGCCGCCGTCGCGAACCTGCCCGGGCGGCTGATCGTGCCCGTCCCGGTCCTCACCCCGTGGCTCTCCAGCCAGTGGGTCGGGCTGGTCACCCCGGTGCCCCACGCCATCGCCCGGCCGCTGACCGAATCCCTGCGCCACGAGGTCGTCTGCGGCGAACACGACATCGCCCGGTACGTCCCCGACGGCCCCGGTCAGCCGCTGCGTTACGACGAGGCGCTGACCCTGGCGCTGCGGCGGGTACGGGACGCGCGGGTCGCCACCCGCTGGTCGTCGGCCTCGGTACCCGGCGCGCCGAGCGATCCGCTGCCGACCGACCCGGACTGGGCCGGCGGCAGCCTGTACCAGGACGAGCGCCGGCTTGCCGTGGACGCCCCGCGCGACGCTCTGTGGCGGGTGATCGAGGGCATCGGCGGCGACAACGGCTGGTACTCCTTCCCGCTCGCCTGGGCGGTCCGGGGGTGGCTGGACCGGTTCGCCGGCGGGGTGGGCCTGCGCCGGGGCCGCCGGGACGCCGAACGGCTGCGGGTGGGCGACTCGCTGGACTTCTGGCGGGTGGAGGAGATCGAGCGGGGGCGGCTGCTCCGGCTGCGCGCCGAGATGCGGCTGCCGGGACTGGCCTGGCTGGAGATGTACGCGGAGGACGACGGCGACGGCGGCACCCGCTACCGGCAGCGGGCCCTGTTCCACCCCCGCGGGCTGCTCGGCCACGTCTACTGGTGGAGCGTGTCGCCGTTCCACGCGATCGTCTTCGGCGGGATGGCGCGCAACATCACCCGGGCCGCCGGCCGGGGCATGGGCGAACCCGGGGCCCGGCGGCCCATCACCTGACCCTTCCGCCGGAAGCGGGACGGGCGGCCCGCCGGCCCGCATCCCCGCCCGGACGCACCCGCGCCGCGGCCGGACACCCTCGGCTCACCCGCCCGCCCTCCGGGCGCCACCCTTCGGACCGGCGCGCCGGGGACCCTGCGCCGGCCCCGGACGGCCGCGCGGGCCGAGGCGCCCGGGGCAGCCGAGGTGCCCCGGGCGGCACCCGGGGCGCCGGGGACATCCGGGGTCATCCGGGGGCGCCGGAGCCCGCCGGGCCATCCGGGCCCGGGGTGCCGGACCCTCCCGCAGGGTCGCCGGGGGCACCCTCGTCCGCCTCGTCCGCCTCGTCCGCCTCGTCCCGCTCGTCACCCTCGTCCCGCTCGTCCCGCTCGTCGCCCTCGTCGCCGCGGTGGCGGACCAGCGGGGCCACCACCAGACCCAGCACGGTGGCCGAGGTGATGGCGGCCAGCGCGATGCCCCAGGCCACCGGGCCGAGCGGGGTGCAGCCGAAGAAGCGGCTGACGCCCGGCGTCTGGATGATGGCGGCGAGCAGCGCCGCCGAACCCAGGCCCGCGGCGAGGACCTTGCGGTCCGGCCCGCCGGTGGTCAGGGTCTGCGCGAGCTGCGTGCCGACGACGGCGGCGAGCGCCACGGTACTGGCGCGCCGCCGGCCGCCGGTCATCCGGGCGACGCCCCAGGCGGCACCGGCACCGCACGCGGTGACGGCACCGCGCAGCAGCATCTCGCCGGTCAGCGCGGCGCCCAGCGAGCGGTGCGGGCCTTCCCGCAGCAGCCGCTCACCGGCCTGGCCGCGCGGCTCCCGGGCGGCGATGGCGAGCGACGGGGCGAGGTCGGTGAGCAGATTGACCAGCATGATCTGCCGGGCACTCAGCGGGGTGCCGCCGGTCAGCACCGCCGCCAGCACGCTGAAGGCGACCTCGCCGAGGTTGCCGCCGACCAGGATCGCCAGGGCGGCCCGGACCGACGCCCACATGGCGCGGCCCTCCATCAGGGCGGAGACGATGGTCTCCAGCCGGTCGTCGCCGACCACCAGGTCGGCGGCCGCGGTCGCGGCGGGGGTGCCGCGCCGCCCCAGCGCGATCCCGACGTCCGCGAGCCGGATGGCCGCCGCGTCGTTGGCCCCGTCCCCGGTCATCGCCACCACCCGGCCCTGCCGCTGGTACGCCTGGACGATGCGGGACTTGTGGCGCGGGCTGCAGCGGGCGATCACGTCGACGGTGGGCAGCAGCGCGTCGAGGCCGGCGTCGTCCAGCTCGTCGAGCTCCGGCCCGGTGCACACCTTCTGCTCGGCCACGTCGCTGACGCTGGCCGCGATGGCGTCCGCGGTGGCGGGGTGGTCACCGGTGAGCATGACGGTCTGCACGCCGGCCGCGTGCAGCCGCGCGGTGGCCGGGGCCGCGCTGGTGCGGATGGGGTCGGCCAGCGTGATGAAGCCGAGGAAGACCAGGTCGTGCACCGCGTCGTCGGTCAGGTCCTGACCCGGGGCCATGGGGCGTTCGGCCACCGCGAGGACGCGGCGGCCGGCCCCGGCCAGCTCCTCCGCGTAGCCGGCCAGCTCCCCGGCCGCGTCGTCGTCCAGCGGCAGGTCGGAGCCGTGGCGGCGGCGGTGCCGGCAGCGTTCCAGGACGTTCTCCGGCGCTCCCTTGACGCTGAGCAGCGGGCCGTGTGCGGTCGACCCCGCGGTGGCGTGGTAGGCCCGGGACGGTTCGAACGGCAGGGAGTCGGTGCGCCGCCAGCGGGGCGCGCCCTGCCGGACCGCGACCCGGGCCCGGCGGGCCCCGGTGAGGACGGCCCGGTCGGTCTGGTGGGCCATCGGTTCCGACTGGCGGGCCGGCGGGGTGGCCCGCAGCGCGGCGGCCAGCACCGCCTTGCGCCGGGTGTCCAGCCGGTCCGCGGGCAGCAGCCGTTCGTCGTCGGCGACCGCGGCCAGTTGCAGCACGCCCTCGGTGAGGGTGCCGGTCTTGTCGAAGCACAGCACGTCGGACCGGCCCAGCGCCTCGATGGTCCGGGGATTGCGCACCAGCGCCCCGACGTCGGCGAGGCGGCGGGCGGCGGCCAGTTGCGCCGCGTTGACCAGGAACGGCAGCCCCTCGGGGACGGAGGCCACGGCCAGGTTGACCGCCGAGGACAGGGTCTCGGCCAGCGGCCTGCGGTACGCCAGTCCGGCTCCGGTGACCGCGGCCGCCGAACCGACCGCGATGGGCAGGCTGGTCCGGGTCAGCGCGGTGAGCCGGGCCTCCACCCCGGTCGCCGGCGCCGCCTGGCGGGCGGTGGCCAGGCTGCGCCCCACCTCGGTGGCCGACCCGGTGGCGACCACCACCGCCAGGCCCTGGCCCGCCGACACCGTGGTCCCCTCGTAGAGCATCGAACGGCGCCGGGACAGCTCGGCGGCGACCACCGGTTCCGGGCCCTTGCCGGCCGGGAGCGATTCGCCGGTCAGTGACGACTCGTCCACCTCCAGCCCCACCGCTTCCAGCACCCGGCAGTCCGCCGGCACCACGTCCTCGGGGCGCAGCACGATGACGTCGCCGTGCACCAGGTCGCCGGCGGTGACCAGGCGTTCGGTGCCGCCGCGCCGCACCCGCGCGCCGATCGCCGAGCGCTCGAAGAGTTCGGCCAGCGCGTGTTCGGTGCGGACCCGCTGGAAGCCTCCGACGAGCGCGGAGGTGCCGGTGATGGCGGCCACCAGCGCGGCGTCGGTGCGGGACCCGACAGCGGCGGCCAGGGCGGCCCCGGCCGCCAGCACGGGGGTGAGCGGGTTGGCCAGCTCCTCGACGAACGCGGACGGCAGGCCGGTGGTGCCGGGGCGCTCACCGCCGGACGCCTCGCCCCCGGCCCGGTCCGCCGCCTCCTTCGGGGACAGTCCGTCGGGGCCGGTGCCCAGCCGCTCCAGCACTCGTGATGCGGGCATCAGATGCCAGGGGATGGTGGTGACCGGCGGCGCCATGGGGCGGGCCAGCAGCCGGCGGGCCCGCCAGTTGCCCAGGCAGAAGGCGACGGAGCCGGCGGTGTTGCTCATCGCGACGCCGCGCGCGCACGCCTGCCGCGCGGGGGCCTGCAGGGCGGCGACCGCGCCGACGCCGCTGCCGCCCGCCGCCAGCAGGGCGCTGTCCCGGTCGACGCGGGCGGCCACCCCCACCGCGTCCACGATGAGACCCGCCGACTCCAGGTCCGCGCCGACCAGCAGGTGCGCTCCCCACGGCGGCGGTTCGTCGGCGCGGTGCACGCCGACGCCGCAGTCGGCCGCCCCCAGTGCCCGGCGGTTCCCGGAGACCAGCAGGACGACCGCGCCGTCGGCCTGGAGGCCGCGTACCGAGGCCACCAGTCGCCCGCCGGCGGGCACCACCGCGTCGGCGAAGGAGAACCCGCGGTCGGTTCCGTCCCCGGCCAGCACCACCCGGGCGCCCGCCCGGCGGGCGGCCGCCGCGACGGCCTCCGCTCCCGGCGCGGTCTGCGCGGCGAGCCCGGCGACGGCCCTGAGCCGGCGCCCTTCGGCCAGTCCCAGCTCGCGTTCGCTGCCGCGGCGCCGGAGGGCGGCCGCGGCGCGCCGGCCGGTGGCGCCGGTCAGCTCCAGCCGGTCCAGCGGGCCGAGCACCCAGCCGTCCTCGCGCTGGAGCCGCAGCGGGGCGTCCGGATCGAAGAGCCCGAACAGGCGCTCGCTGGTCCGCTGCTCCCCGGCGTCGCCCAGCAGTTCCAGGTCGACGGGCTCGTACCGGTCGGTGCGCAGCGCCGACTCGTCCAGCACGACCGTGTCCACCTGCCCGATCCGGCGCAGCGCGCCCCGGTCCATCGCCACCACGCCGCGCAGCGCCAGGAACCGGCCGAGGCTGGTGGCGAACCCCTCCCGACCGCCCTGGTGGGCCTTGGGCACCCCGGCCAGCGCGACCGCGTGCCCCTTGCGGAGGCCCGCGAACGGGACGGTGGCCGCGCCCACCGCGGTGGAGACCGCCATGGACCGCTCGGCGTAGCGGGCGGCCGTGTCCTTGGGGGTGGGTCCCGGCCGTTCCACCACGATCGGGTCGGCGGCCGCGTGTTCGGCATGGCCCACCAGCCGGGGCTCGGCCGCCTCCCAGGCCCGCCGCTCGGCGGTCGCCTCCCGCCACTGGGCCAGCCGTTCGACGGTGTCCAGGGCGAGGCCGCCGCCGCGGGTGGCCACGCCCTGGACCAGCGCGCTCACCGTGGGCAGCACGGTCTCGGCCTGTTCGAGGCCGCTGAACCCGGCGGACGCCAGCTGCCGCAGCCGCGGGTGGTGTTCCAGGGCCGTCGCCAGCGCGCCCACCTCGGCGGGCAGCTTGAGCCACGGGGCGAGGCGGGTGAGCACGGTGATGCCCAGCCCCACGGTGTCCGCCGCCAGGACCGACACCGATCTGCGGGTCCGGGGCCCTTCGCAGGGGTGGTGCGGTTCCGGGCACCAGGTGTCGAAGTCGTCCGTGCCGGTGGCGCCGTGGGCCTCCGCGTGCTCGACCAGCGCCACCAGGTCGCGCTCCGGCGGCGGGGGCGAGGCCAGCGCCACCACGACGCGTTCGGCCGGTGCGGTCACCCGCGCCCACAGCACGCCGGGATGGCCCTCCAGGGCACGCTCGACCCGCCGGGCCGCCCGCTCCCCGCCGGCCCCGTGCACCCCGCGGACCTCGATGTGGCAGCGGCCGGGCCGGCGCCACACCCCGCGCCGGGGCAGCCCGGCGACCAGGCCCGCCACGGTCGCCGCACCGCGCACACCGGCTGTCACACCGTGCGCGATCGGACCCAGCAGGAAGGGGTGGGCGAGGTTCAGCCCCGGGAGCGGCGGCATGGGTCCTCAAGTAACCACGGCGGCGGTGTTCAACCCCCCGGTGTCCGGGCCCGGCGCCGGACGCACGGCCCGCCGCCGGTCGGCCCAGGGTTCCGCGCGGGCGGGCGGCCGGGGGTTCCGCGCGGGCGGGCGCCGGCGGGCGGGGCGGCCGGGCGGCGCCTCCGGCGCGGTGCCGGGCCCGTCGTTAGACTCGAAGTAAGGAATGCCCGGAAGAGATCCGTTGGGGAGTGAAAACCCGTGGGCAGTTCCCATTCAGGTCGCAAGCACACCGCGCAGGACACCGCGAAGGCCGCGGCGGGAGCCGAGACCACGCCCGCGGCGGAGGGCCGGGAGACCGCGGGGAAGGGGCAGGACGCCGCGCCGCCCACCGCCGAAGAGCCCCGGGAGCCGTCGGACGCGCCGGGTGACGCCGGCCAGGACCGCCCGGAGGGCGACCGGCGCACCGCCGGCGTGCCGCTGCCGTCGCTGGAGAAGGTGGCCGACGGCGCGATGAACGCGGCGATGTTCCCGGTGGCCGTCGCGCGCCAGGTGCTTCCCCGGAAGAAGGGGCTCCCCCTCTACCTGGGGCTGGGTGCGCTGGGCGCGGCCGAGGTCATCGAATGGCCGGTGGCGGTCGGTATCGGGGTCGGCTACGCGGTGCTGCGCGGCCACGGCCTGCCGGCCGGACCGGGCACCGCCGCGGGCGCCCCGGCGCCGGAGTCCGGGGCGGAGCGCCCCGGGAGCGCAGGGGCCGCCGCCGCATAGCGGCCGCCGTCGCCGTCCGCCCTCTCGCGGCCCGAACGTCGCTGCCCGGACAGCCGGCCGGGGCGGCCAGGGCGCCGGTACCGAGGCCCCCGGCCCGTCGGCCCTGCCGCTGCGCCGGGGAGCGCGCCACGGCACCACGGGATCACGGGATCACGGGAACTCCCGGCCGGCCGGGAGCCGGTGACGGCTGCCCCCATGCGCCCCGTACACCCCCGTACACCCCCGTGCACCCGCCGGTCCGCCGGCCGGGGAGTTCCGGCAGTCGCCGGTGGCCGACCCGCCGGGTCCCGGCGCCGGGACGGGGACGCCGCGCCCCGGTCCCGTCACCCCCCGCGCACCGGACGGTTCTTGACGGCTTCTTCATCGGTTCTTCATGACCGCGGCCCTACGTTCGTCGCTGTCCGGCCACGGCTGATGCCGGACAGCGACGAACGGGTGAGGGATTCATGAGGACGAGTGTGTGCCGACGGCGGCGTGCCACGGGGCGCGCGTTCCTGGCCGGAGCGGTGTCGGTGGTCGCGCTGATGCTGACGGGTTGCGGCGGCGGTGGGGAGACGGACGACGTGGCGTCGGCGACGACGGGCGGGTCCGGGGCGTCGAAGGGCGGTGGGGAGGGCCGGGGCGAGATCGCGGAGTACGTGGAGAACCAGCGCGAGTACGTCGCCTGCCTGCGGGACAAGGGGCTGGACGTCCCCGACCCGGACGCCAAGGGCCGGATCGACCTGGGCGACGGCCGGGAGGTGAAGTCCGATCCGACGTTCCGGCGGGCCCAGGAAGCGTGCTCCGACCTGGCCGTGCCGATCCCGGAGAGTCTGGAGAAGGAGGCCCGGGCGGACCTCACGTCCGAGGAGAGGGACCAGAAGAAGCGGTACGCCACCTGTATGCAGGAGAACGGCGCTCCGGACTTCCCCGGGACCGACGAGGACGGCTACTTCGAGGACACGGTCTGGGACCAGACCTCGGCGGGGGCCAAGCGGGCCACCCGCGAGTGCGCCCCGATCATCGGTGCCCCCACCGACCCCGGGCAGGGGAAGGGATGACGGCGCGGGCCGGCGGACCGGGTGCGCGCGGCCCGGCGGACCGGGCGGACGGCGCCGGGCGGGCGGACGGGACGGACCGGGACCGGGCGGACGGCGCCGGGCGGGCACCGGAGCCGGCCGGGGGCCGCGGGCGCGGTCCCTGGCTGGTGGGCGCCGCGGTGGTGGTGGTCACCGCCGTCGGCGTGGTCGGCGCCCTGGGCCTGGGCGGCGACGGCACCGAGTCCGACGACACGGAGGGAAGGAGCGGCGGGACGGTGCGCGTCACCCGCGGCACGCTGACCGACGAGACCGAGATCGACGGCGAGCTGGGCCACGGGCCGGAGGTGCCGTTCCCGGTCCGGGCGGAGGGCACGGTCACCTGGTTGCCGGAGCGCGGCGACACGGTGCGCCGCGGCCACCCGCTGCTGCGTGTCGACGACCGGCCGGTGGTGCTGCTCTACGGCAGTCTTCCGATGTACCGGGGACTGGGCGTGGCGCCGGAGTCCGGCGACCGGGACGGCCCGGCCGGCCGGGAGGGGGACGCCGGGGACGGCGACCCTGACGGCGAGCCGGGCCGGGAGGATCCGGGCCGGGACGACCGGGCCACCGGCGGCTCCGGAACGGACGGCGCGGCCCGCGACACCGGGCCGCCGCGGGGCATGGACGTGCAGCAGTTCGAGTCCAATCTCGCGGCGCTCGGCTACGGCGGCTTCACCGTGGACGACACCTACTCGGCGCTGACCGCCGACGCCGTCAAGCGCTGGCAGAAGGACACGGGCCTGCCGCAGACCGGCTCGGTCGGCATCGGCGACGTGGTGTACGCACCCGGTCCGATCCGGATCGCGGGCTCCACCGTACGGGTCGGCGCCCCGGTCGGCGGGGAGCCGCTGAGCTACACCAGCACCTCGCGCATGGTCACGGTCCGGGCACCCGCCGGCGACACCGCCTGGGCCGAGCGCGGCACCAGGGTCACGGTCGAACTGCCCGACGGGCGCTCGGTGCGGGGCGAGGTGTCCGGTGTCGGTACGGACGCGGTGGCTCCGGAGGGCGGTGACCCGGGCGGCGCCGACGGCGGCGCCGCGGACGCCGACGCCACCGTGCAGGTGGTCGTCACCTTCGACGACCAGGAGGCGCTGGGCAGGCTGCACAGTGGGCCGGCCACCGTCCGCTACGTCGGCCGGGAGCGCAAGGACGTCCTGACCGTACCGGTGGCCGCGCTGGTGGCCCTCGCCGAGGGCGGCCACGGTCTCGAACTCGCCGACGGCACCGGCGGCGAGGGGGCCGGGAAGGCCGGCGGGTCCGGACGGTTCGTGCCGGTGCGGACCGGCCTGTTCGCGGACGGCAAGGTCGAGGTGAGCGGTACCGCGGTCCGCGAAGGCATGAAGGTGAGGATCCCCGAGTGAGTGAGGTCGCCGTCTTCGAAGGGGTCCACAAGACCTATCCCGGCGGCGTGGCGGCCGTCCGGGACGTGGACCTGCGCATCGGCTACGGCGAACTGGTCGCCGTGGTCGGGCCGTCCGGGTCCGGCAAGTCGAGCATGCTGCACCTGATGGGAACGCTCGACCGCCCGTCGGCCGGCCGGGTCGCCATCGACGGCCACGCCGTGGCCGAGCTGACCGACCGGGAGGTCTCGGCGCTGCGGGCGCAGCGCGTCGGCTTCGTGTTCCAGCAGTTCCACCTCGCCGTGGGGATGCCCGTCCTCGACACCGTCGCCGACGGGGCGCTCTACGCGGGCCTGCCGCTGCGGGAACGCCGGCGCCGCGCGGCGGCGGCGCTGGAGCGGGTGGGTCTGGCGCGGCGGGCCCGGCACCTCCCCCACCAGTTGTCCGGGGGCGAGCGCCAGCGGGCCGCCATAGCGCGGGCGGTGATCGGCCGGCCGGTGCTGCTGCTCGCCGACGAGCCCACCGGCAATCTGGACTCGGCTTCCGGCGCGACGGTGCTCCGGCTGCTCCGGGAACTGCACGCGGCCGGCACCACCGTGGTGGTGATCACCCATGACCGGGAGATGGCCGGGACGTTCGACCGCCGCGTGGAGATGCGCGACGGCCGGATCGTCGCGGACAGCGGCCCGGTGGCCCGCTCGGTGGCGCCCGCCGGGACGCGTCCGGAGCCGCTGCTCGGTGCCGCCCCGGAGGAGGGCCGGTGAGGCGGGGCGCCGGGGCCCGCCGCGGGGCGGCGGGCGGAGCGGAGCGGCGGCCGCTCCGGCCGGCGCGGCTGCGCCCGGCCGATGTGGTCCGGCTGGGCGGCACCGGACTGCGCACCCGTCCGCTGCGGGTGTTCCTGTCCGCGCTGGGCATCGCGATCGGCGTCGCGGCGATGGTCGCGGTGGTGGGCATCTCCTCGTCCGGCCAGGCGGAGGTGGACCGCGAGCTGGACCGGCTGGGCACCAACCTGCTGCGGGCCGCCCCGGGTGAGTCGCCGGGCGCGGGGCCGGCCCGGCTCCCCAGGGAGTCCGTGGCGGCGGTGCGGCGCATCGGCCCGGTGCAGCGGGCCGCGGCGACCGGTGCCGTGGAGCAGGCCAAGGTGTACCGCAACGAGCACATCCCGCGGGGACGGACCAGCAGCGTGGAGGTGCTCGCCGCCGGACCGGGGCTGCTGCCCGCGGTGGGCGGCCGGGTGGGTACCGGCAGCTGGTTCAACTCCGCCACCGAGGAGTACCCGGCGGTGGTGCTGGGCGCCGACGCGGCCCGGCGGCTGGACGTCGGCGCCCCGGGCACCCGGCTGCTGCTGGGCGGGACCTGGTTCTCCCTCGTCGGGGTGCTGGACCGGGTGCCGCTGGCGCCCGAGCTCGACGGCGCGGCGCTGGTCGGCTGGTCCGCCGCCCGCACCTACCTGGCGTTCGACGGCCATCCGTCGACGATCTACGTACGGGCGCAGGACAGCCGGGTGAAGGCGGTCCGGGCGGTCCTCGCCGCGTCGGCGAACCCGGCGAATCCGGCCGGGGTGGTGGTGTCCCGTCCCTCGGACGCGCTGGCCGCCCGGGAGGCCGCGGAGTCCGCGCTGACCGGGCTGCTGCTCGGCCTCGGCGGTGTGGCGTTGCTGGTGGGCGGGGTGGGCGTGGGCAACACCATGGTGATCTCCGTACTGGAACGCCGCCCGGAGATCGGGCTGCGCCGGGCGCTGGGGGCGACCGGTGGGCAGATCCGCGGCCAGTTCGTCACCGAGTCGCTGCTGCTGTCCGCGCTGGGCGGGGTGGGCGGCACGGTGGTGGGCACGGTCGTCACCGCCGGGTACGCGGCGGTGCGGGGCTGGCCCACCCAGGTGCCGGTGTGGGCCACCACCGCGGGCATGGGGGTGACCCTGGTGATCGGGGCGCTGGCGGGGCTGTACCCGGCGGTGCGGGCCGGGCGGATGGCGCCGGCCCAGGCGCTGGCCGGTCCCTGACCCGGCCGGTGCGCGGGGCGGGGCTGCTGCCTCCGCCCCGCGCGGGGTCAGCCGGCGTCGAGGGTGGTGAGCACGATGGTGAACGTCGTCCCGGCGCCCACCGTGCTCTCCACGTCGATGGTCCCCCGGTGGTCGGTGACGATCCGGCGGGCGATGGGCAGGCCCAGGCCGCTGCCGCCGGCGGCCCGGCCGGGGCCGGCGTCCGCCCGCCAGAAACGCTCGAACAGGTGCGGCAGGTCCGCGGCCGGGATTCCCGTGCCGGTGTCGCTGACCTGGATGATCGTCAGCTCTCCGTGCGGGACGAGGACCAGGGTCACGGTGCCGCCCGGCGCCGTGGCCCGCACCGCGTTGGCGACCAGGTTCCCGATCGCCTGCCGCAGCCGGTCGGGATCGCCGTGCACCCAGGCGGGTTCGGGTGCGCGCACGTCCAGCGCGACACCGGCCGCCCGGGCCTGCGGGCGGTGCGCGGTGCGACAGACCTCCAGCAGTTCCCGCACCTCGACGCCGGTGCGGTGGTAGGTCAGCGCACCGGCTTCGGCCAGCGCCAGGTCCCGCAGGTCGTCGATGATCCGCTGCTGCAGCATCGTCTCCTCGTGCAGGGAGTCCAGCAGTTCCCGGTCGGGCTCCAGGACCCCGTCGCGCAACGCCTCCAGATAGCCGCGCAGATTCGCCAGCGGGGTGCGCAACTCGTGCGCGATGTCGCTCATGAGGCGTCGCTGGCGCTCCTCGCTCTCCTGGAGCGAGGCGGCCATCCGGTTGAAGGCCCGGCCGAGCGCGGCGATCTCGTCCCGGCCGGAGACCGGGACCCGGCGCTCCAGGTCACCGCCGCCCAGATCGCGGGTGGCTCCGGTCAGGGCCCGCACCGGGCGCAGCACGGTCCTGCTCAGCAGCAGTGCTCCGGCGATCACCGCGGCGGCCACTCCCGCGGCCACCGCCACCGTCGGGGCGGCGGCCGGCCCGGGCTGCGTCTCGTCGAGGGCGCCGAGCTGGACCTGGAGCCGGGGCGGGCCGAGCTCCCCGGCCCGCTGGTTGAAGACCCGCTCGACGCAGCCGGGGGTCCAGACCTGCCTGCCGGTGCGGCACTTCTCCAGGGCATGGCTGTCCTGGCGGGAGGCCCGGGCCGGCCAGTCCGGCCGCTTGCAGGCGGCCGCCGCCTCGCTCCCGGCCGTGACCTTCGGCATGCCCAGGGGGTCGGTGCGGGCCGTCACCTCCGCCCCCGCCCGGGTCAGACAGGCGGCGTACAGCGCCTCCCGGCGGTACTCGCCGAGGGCGGTGACGGCGATCTTCGCCTTGCTGGTCTCCTGGACGCCGGCGGGCAGCAGCAGTCGGGGACGGGGGTCGACCACGACCGGCGGCTGCGGGCCGGGTTCGCGCGGGGCGCGGCCCGCCAGTGCGTCGGAGTCGGCCAGCAGGACGTCGCCGTCCACCGCGGTGACCCGGATGCGCTGGCCGGTGTCCTCGGCCAGCCGGGCCACGGTCGCCGGCACCCCGTCCCAGGTGCCGTGGGTGAGTCCGTACTCCCGGAGCCGTTCGGTGATCCGGGACACCTCCTGCTGCCCGGCGGTGACCGAGGCGCGTGTCTGCCGGGTCACCTGGCGCAGGGTCAGCCAGGCGGTGGCCGCCGTGGCGGTGATCGCGATGAACATCAGCAGGGTCAGGGCCCGCAGGCGGAAGCTCACCGCGGGCCGTCCAGCAGCCGGTAGCCCCGGCCGTAGACGGTCTCCACGTAGCGCGGGTGGGCGGGGTCCGGCTCCAGCTTGCGGCGCAGGTTCCGCACATGCGCGTCGACGGTGCGTTCCAGGACGTCCTGGTCGAACCCGAAGACGCGGTCGATGATCTGCGCCCGGGTGAACACCCGGCCCGGCTCCCCGGCGAGCAGCGCCAGGATGCCGAACTCCTTGGCCGTCAGCGCCACCGCGACACCGGCCGCCCGCACCTCGAAGCGGGCCGTGTCGACCTCCAGCTCCCCGGCGGTGAGCACCTCCGGGACGCCGGCCCCGGCGCCCGCGGCCCGGCGCAGCAGTGCCCTGACCCGCGCGGTCAGCTCCCGTGGGCTGTACGGCTTGGTCATGTAGTCGTCGGCGCCGAGGTCCAGGCCGAACAGCATGTCCTCCTCGGTCCCGCGCGCGGTCAGCAGCAGGATCGGCACCCGGGACTCGGCGCGCAGGATGCGGCACACGTCCAGGCCGTCCACCCCCGGCAGCATCACGTCGAGCACGATCAGGTCGGGCCGGGAGGTCCTGGCGCGGTCGACGGCCGCCCGGCCGTCCCCCACCACCTGCACCGCGTGGCCCTCGCGCTCCAGGTATATCCGTATCAGCCGCGCCTGTTTGGCGTCGTCCTCGGCGACCAGTATCCGCGCGCTCACCCAGACCCCTTGTGGCCGTGCCCTCACCGTCGGAACTCGCCCCGGCGAGCCGCCACTTCAGCCTAGATCACTTCTGCGCGCGGCGGCTGCCGCGCAGCCTCCCGCCGGTCCGCGCCGCGGCCGTGCGGTGGCCGGGCCGGCGGACCGGACCCCGGTGTCCGGGCACAGCGGTCGCCGCCGGATACGTCGGGCGGCCGGCCGCGCGTGCTCCACCGTGCTCCCGTGGGGCGGCGGCGACCCGCGGTCGGCGGGTCGGCCCGGCCGCCCGCTCCTGGTCGCCGAGGCACCGCGCGGGCCGGTACGCCCGCCCTGTTCGACGTGCCCGCGTGCTCCGGGTCCCACCGGCGCCGGGTGGGGTGCCCGGCGGTGCGGGCGGGCGGGCCCCGCTCGGGCCGGCCGGGAGGGGCGCTACCGGTCGCCTTCGGTCCGCCCGCCCGGCAGCGCCAGGACCAGCAGGGCGGTGACCCGGGCGATGAGGCCGCCGAGGACGGCCATACCGAAGCCGTCGACGTACGGACCGGTGTCCAGCCGGCCGCCCAGCCAGTCGACCAGCAGCCAGATCAGGGTGTCCTCGACGACGCCGACCACGCCGAGGATGGCCAGCATGACCGGCGGCGCGGTGCGGATGTCCTGCGGATAGCTGAGGACCAGCTGGTTGACGATCACGAAAATCGCGCCGGCCAGGATGACCGACGCGAACGCCACGTTGCTCTCCACGGTGATGCCCGGGAGGGCGGCCACGGCTATGGCCGCCCCCAGGTAGCCGCCCAGCATGCGTCTCTTCTTGTTCATGGCCGTGATCATGACACCGGCGGGGCGGCGCCGGAAGCGCCGGGCGGCTCCCGTCCGGCGCCCGGGCCCCGAGGCCCCGAGGACCCGGGATCAGCGGCTCCCGGCGCGGGCGGCGCCCACGCCCGCGGTGACCACCGCGGCGGTGCCGAGGAGCGAGAGGGGGGTGGGGGTCTGGGCGATGAGCAGCAGCCCGGCCAGTAGTCCGACCGCCGGTTCGAGGCCGGCCAGGGTGCCGTAGGCGGTGGTGCCGATGCGCTGGAGGGCCTTCATCTCCAGCAGGAACGGGATCAGCGGCATGAGCACCGCGATGCCCGCGGCGGCCAGGGCCGTCTCCCAGGTCAGGGCCGTGACGGCGGCGGGCGCCCCGAACGGTGCGGCGACGACGGCGGCGACCGCCAGCGACACGGCCAGCCCGTGCGGCGCGGAGAAGCGGCTGCCGACGTGCGCGGTGCCGATGACGTAGAGCGCCCAGCAGGCGGCGGACCCCAGCCCGAACAGGATCCCGGCGGCGCCGGCGGCAGCGCTCCACGGCGAGGTGAGCAGCAGGACCCCGGCCGCGGCCAGGCCCAGCCACAGCAGTTCCCTGCGCCGCCGCGCGGTGGCGACCGCCACCGCGAGCGGGCCGAGGAACTCCAGGGCGGTGGCGGTGCCGAGCGGGAGCCGTGCGGAAGCCTCGGAGAACAGCAGCATCATGCCGGCGCTGACCACCCCCAGCAGGCCGGTGGCGAGCAGGTCGGCGCGGGCGGCCGTGCGCAGCACGCGCCACAGGGAGCGCCCGGTGAAGGCGAGCAGCATGGCGGCCGCGAAGGTGAGCCGGAGCCAGGTGGTGCCGGTGGGGCTCAGGGTGTGGAACAGCTCGGTGGCCAGCGCGCTGCCGGTGTGCAGCACCGCCATGGCCATGAGGACGAGGGCGGCCCCCGGCACCTGGCGGCGGCCGGGGCCCGCCGGACCGGCGCCCGTCGGCCCGGGTGCCGGAGCGGCGGTGCCGGCTGTGTCGGCTGCGCTGGCTGTGCTTGCGGTACCGCTTGTACTGGCGGTGCTGGCGGTGGCGGTCACCGCGTCATTGGACCGGTAACCGTCCGTTTCTGTCCACGGGCTGGTCGTGGACATCTTGTCCACTGAAAGTGGACAATGGCGGGATGGCGGCGGACGGTACGAGGCATCTCCCGGATCTGGTGCGGCTGCGGCTCCTGGTCGAGCTGCGCCGGCTGGGCACCATGGCCGCGGTGGCCGCGAGCACCGGGTACGGCACGTCGGCGGTCTCCAAGCACCTGGCCGTGCTGGAGCAGGAGGTCGGCGTGCGGCTGCTGGCGCCGGTCGGCCGCCGGGTGCGGCTGACACCGGCCGGCGAGCGGCTGGTCGAGCACGCCGTGCGCATCCTCTCGGCGGTGGAGGAGGCCCGGGCGGAGTTGCGCGGCGAGAGCGAACCCGTGGGCCGGGTACGGCTGGCGAGCTTCTTCACCGCGGTGGAACCGGTGCTGCTGCCCGCCCTGGCCCGGCTGCGCGGTCTGCACCCGCGGATCGAGGTGGAGGTGCACGAGCACGAGCCGGAGCACACCGTGGGGCTGCTGCTCGCCGGCGGCATCGACCTGGGGGTGGTGTACGACTACAGCCTGGTGCCCCGGTCGGTCCCGGCGGAGCTGAGCGCCCGCCGGTTCGACGAGCAGCCCCTGTACCTCGCGGTCCCCGCGGGCCATCCGGAGGCCGGCCGGCCGGTCGCCGTGTCGGCCCTGGCGGATTTCGCCGCCACCGGCTGGATCGCGAACTCGCGGGGCACCGACGACGACGAACTGGTGCAGCGGGTGTGCGCGATCGCCGGCTTCGTCCCCCGGATCGCCCACCGCGTGGACAGTCTGCACCTGGTCAACAGCCTGGTCGGAGCGGGGCTGGGGGTGGCCCTGCTGGCCGAGTCGGGAATCGAGCGGGACCGTGCCGACGTCGCCTTCCGGCGGCTGGACCCGGTGGCCGGCATGCGCCGCAGCTTCCTGCTGGCACGCGCCGGCCAGTGGTCGTGGCCGCCGATCGGGGCCCTGGCGGCGTTGATCACGGGCACCCGCGGGTGACGGGCGCACGCGTCCGCGCGCCGGGGCCCCGCGCGGACTACCGCCCGCAGACCGCGGGCAGGGTGCCGGGATCCTCCGCCCCGATCTCGCGGGCCACGCCCTTCACGTTCTCCTCCATCATCGTGGGCAGCGAGGCGACACTGGGGTGCCCGGGGTAGCTGCGTTCGGTCTTCGCCACGATCCGGTCGCGTTCGGCGGTGGTGACCTTCGCGCCCCCGGGCGAGTCCGCCGCCACCGCGGTCCGCACCAGTGCGCGGAACCGCTGGAGGTAGGTCCGCTGCTCGTCCATGAGCCGGTCCGGGTCACCAGGGGCGCCGTGCCCGGGGTACAGGTGGGTGGCGTCCGGGAAGCGGGTGCCGAGCCGCTCGAGGTTCTCCAGCCAGCCGCAGCTGTGCCCCTCCAGCAGCGCGGGGGTGACCCGGTTGCCCACGATGTCGCCGGAGAAGAGCGCGCCGGTCGCCGGGGCGTAGTAGACGGTGGCCACGTCCGACTCGCCCTCCTCGTACTCCGCCGTCTCCAGCCGTACGCCGCCGATCTCCAGCGTCTCCCCCGGCTTGAACGTCCGGTCGGGGTGGGTGAGCCGGGCGGGGAAGTCGGATCCCGGCAGGGACCGGGTGAGGGGGTAGAAGCCGCGCGGGTCGGTCCTGATCATGGTCTGGGTCGCGGTGGACGCGTACAGGGGTGCCTTCGGGAACGCCTCGTGGAAGACGCCCGCGCCGCCCACGTGGTCCGGGTGCGAGTGGGTGAGCAGGACCGCGACGACCGGCTCGCCGGAGCGCTTGATCTCGGCCACCGCGCGCCGGGCGTCGCCCGTGGTGCGCAGGGTGTCGACGACGATCACACCGCCCTTCGCCGGTATCCGGTAGGTGTTGACCGAGCCGGGGTTCGCCGAGGCGAACCGCGTCACCTCCGCTTCCCCGCCCGGCCGCTGCCCGCCGGTCGGGGCGCCGTCCCGGCCGGGCCCGGTGGAGTCCGGGGAGTCCGGGGAGTCCGAGCAGCCCGCCAGCAGGGCCAGCGCGCACACCAGCGCCGGTCCCAGGAGGGAGGGTCCACCGCGCCGGAAGGTGCTCCGTGCCGTCCGTCGTGCCCGTACCGCTTGCGCCACTGCTCCGCCTCACTCTTCGGGAAATCACGCGAGATGCTGTAGGGGAACGTTCCCTAACATCGCTAGACTAGAGCCGACCGACGGTGCCTCACAAGGGACTTCACATGCGTCGTACGGCTGCTCAGACCCGCGAGCACATCCTCCGGACCACCCACGACCTGTTCTACTGGCACGGCGTACGCGCCGTGGGCGTGGACCGGGTGGCCGCCGAAGCGGGGGTCGCCCCGACCACCCTCTACCGGTTGTTCGCCTCGAAGGACGACCTGATCGCCGCCTACGTCGAGCGGGCCGACACGCTCTACCGCGAGTGGTTCGAGGCGGTGGTCGACCGGGCGGGCCGGGACCCCCTGGACCGGGTCCTCGCGGTGTTCGACGCGCTCACCGAGCAGGTGCAGCCGGAGCACTGCCGGGGCTGCCCGTTCCTGATGGTGCTCGCCGAGTTCCCCGAGCCGGAGCACCCCGCGCACCGGAACGCCGTCGCCATGAAGACCTGGGTCCGCGACCGCCTGGGCCGGCTGACCGCCGATCTGCCGGTCGGCGACCCGGAGGAACTCGCCGACCAGCTCTGCCTGGTCATGGAGGGGGTGTACGGCTCGGTGCAGGGACTCGGCGCGGACGGACCGGCCCGCCGCGCCCGGGCCCTCGCGCGGACGCTGCTCACGGTCGC
Source organism: Streptomyces sp. NPDC018031 (assembly GCF_044327625.1). Classification (NCBI taxonomy): domain Bacteria; kingdom Bacillati; phylum Actinomycetota; class Actinomycetes; order Kitasatosporales; family Streptomycetaceae; genus Streptomyces; species Streptomyces sp. NPDC018031. The sequence goes on along the minus strand of NZ_JBIRFT010000009.1, from coordinate 55,522 downwards.
CGGCGCGGCGCCCGCCCCGGTGGCCCGGCCGGACGGCCGGACCGGCACCCGGGGCGCGGACGACCGCGGTTGAAGCCGTTCTCAATACCTGTGCGCCCACCGCCTTTTATACTGATCCGGCCGCTCTCGGCTGATGAATTCGTCATCACTCGAGGCGTGTTCGCCTGGAACGACCTCAGGAAAGGAAGAATGTGAGCACACAGGCCGAAACGTTCGAGTTTCAGGTCGAGGCGCGTCAGCTTCTGCAGCTGATGATCCACTCGATTTATTCGAACAAGGACGTCTTCCTGCGGGAGCTCATCTCCAACGCCTCCGACGCTCTGGACAAGCTGCGCCTGGAGAAGATCCGTGGCACGGAGTTGCGGGCGGACACCTCCGATCTCCACATCGGGATCGAGGTCGACCCGGAACGGCGCACGCTGACCGTGCGCGACAACGGCATCGGGATGACGCACGAGGACGTGGTGGACCTCATCGGTACCATCGCGAAGTCCGGCACGGCCAAGCTCCTCCAGGAACTGCGGGAGGCGAAGGACGCCGCGGCGTCGCAGGACCTCATCGGCCAGTTCGGTGTGGGGTTCTACTCCGGCTTCATGGTGGCCGACCGGGTCACGCTGGTGACCCGGCACGCGACCGAGGCCACCGGCACCCGCTGGGAGTCCGACGGGGCGGGGACGTACACCATCGAGGCGCTCGACGAGGCCCCGCAGGGCACCGCGGTCACCCTGCACCTGAAGCCGGAGGACACCGAGGACCGGCTCTTCGACTACACCTCCGCCGGGAAGATCCGGGAAATCGTCAAGCGGTACTCCGACTTCATCACCTGGCCCATCAGGATGGCCACCGCGGCCGCGGAGACCGGAGCCCCGAAGTCCGACCCGCCGGCTGAATCGGCGGATTCCCCGGAGGCCGCGGAAACGGCGGACGGGGACGACGGCGGCGCGCCGCGGACCGAGACGCTCAATTCCATGAAGGCGCTGTGGGCGCGGTCCCGGGAGGAGGTGACCGACGACGAGTACCACGAGTTCTACAAGCACATCAGCCATGACTGGAACGACCCGCTGGAAACCGTCCGCATGCAGGCGGAAGGGACCTTCGAGTACCAGGCTCTGCTGTTCATCCCGTCGGTGGCGCCGCCGGACCTGTTCATGCGGGAACGCAAGCGGGGCGTGCAGCTCTACGTCAAGCGCGTGTTCATCATGGACGACTGCGAAGACCTCATGCCGGAGTACCTGCGCTTCGTCAAGGGAGTCGTCGACGCGCAGGACCTGTCGCTGAACGTGTCCCGCGAGACCCTCCAGCAGGACCGGCAGATCCAGCTGATGCGCCGCCGCCTGGTGAAGAAGCTGCTGGCCACGGTGAAGGACATGATGTCCGCCGACGCCGAGCGCTACGCCACGTTCTGGCAGCAGTTCGGCCGGGCGGTCAAGGAGGGCCTGCTCGACGACTTCGAGAACCGCAACGCGATCCTCGACATCTGTTCCTTCTCCTCCACCCGGGACGCCGAGGAGACGGTCACGCTGCGGAGCTACCTGGACCGGATGAAGGACGGGCAGCAGCACATCTACTACATGACCGGCGAGTCGCGGTCGACCATCGAGAACTCGCCGCACATGGAGGCGTTCCAGGCCAAGGGCTACGAGGTGCTGCTGCTGACCGATCCCATCGACGAGATGTGGGTCAGCTCGGTACCGGAGTTCGACGGCAAGGCGTTCCAGTCGATCGCCAAGGGGCAGGTCGACCTGGACACCGAGGAGGAGAAGAAGGAGGTCGAGGCGGAGCGGGAGCGCCTGCAGAAGGAGTTCGCGGACCTGACCTCGTGGATGACGACGGCGCTGAGCGAGAAGGTGAAGGAGGTCCGGCTGTCGTCCCGGCTCACCACCTCCCCCGCCTGCGTCGTCGGTGACACCTACGACGTCACCCCGGCGCTGGAGAACATGTTCCGCGCCATGGGGCAGGAGATGCCGCAGGTGAAGCGCATCCTGGAGCTGAACCCGAACCACCCGCTGGTGACCGGGCTGCGCAAGGCCCATGGCGAGCAGGAGGACACCGCCGCGCTGACGGAGGTGGCCGAGCTGATCCACGGCATGGCGCTGCTCGCCGAGGGCGGCGAACTCGGCGACGCGCCGCGGTTCATCAAGCTGATGGCCGATCGCCTGCAGCGCACCCTGTAATCCGGGGCCGGCCCCGGCGCGGACCGGGCGGGGCGGGGTGCACCCGCCCCGCCCGCGTCCCGCCGTCGGCGGCACGGCGATCCGGTCAGCGCTCGGACGGGCGTTCCCGGCGGCCCGGCGACCGCCCTCGGGTGGCGGCCGGGAGCGCCCCGGCGAGCGGCACCACGGCTCCCACCGACCGCACCGGGCTCAGGGTCCCGCCGAGGAGCACACCGGCGGAGACGGCCCCGAGCGCCGCCACCGGGACCATCGTCAGGGACGCCGCGCGGGCGTCGGCGGCCGGTGGTCATCCGGCGGCGGCCAGCCGGGGGACGTGGCCCAGCGCGTCGGAGAACCGGTCCACGACCTGGGTGAGCGCCCTGTCCGCGCCGGGGGCGATGGTGACGCCGCCGTCCGGCCCGACCTCGATGTCCTTGTCCAGGGTGAACCAGCCCTGGACGACGTGCGCGGCGCCCATGGAACTGAGCACCGGGCGCAGCGCGTAGTCGATGGCGAGCACATGGGCGGTGGTGCCGCCGGTGGCCAGCGGCAGCACCGTCTTGCCCGCCAGCGCGTACTGCGGGAGCAGGTCGAGCAGGGTCTTCAGCAGCCCGGAGTAGGCGGCCTTGTACACCGGTGTACCGATCACCACCCCGTCCGCCTGCGCGAAGAGCGCGGTGGCCCGGGTGATGGCCGGGTGGCCGAAGTCGGCGCCGAGCAGGGCTTCGGCGGGCAGCGTGCGGACGTCCAGCGGGATCACCTGGTGCCCCTGGGCCGCCAGCCGGGTGCCCAGGTGACGCAGCAGGCGGGCGGTGCGGGAGGTGGCGGACGGGCTTCCGGAGACGGACAGGACGGTGGCCATGGCGGACCCTTCGGCTGTGGTGGGCGGGCGCCGGGGTGTGGCGTGGCGCCCGGGGTTCGGGATGCGGGACGGACCGGATCCGGTCGCGGGGTTCAGTGGCGCGGGGGCCGCTCCGGCGCCGGGGCGGCGTCCCACAGACCGGTGGGGGCCGCCGCGCGGACCGCCGGCGCGATCTCCTCGGCGAAGCGCTGCAACTGCTCGATCTGCTCCGGCAGGCTCAGTCCGGAGCTGTCCACGGTGATGGACTGGAGGTCGTGGCGGTACACCTGGTGGTAGCCGAGGATCTTGTCGATGATCTGCTGCGGGCTGCCGATGAGGTGCGGGCCGTCGGCGACCGCCTCCTCCACGGTGCGGAACGGGGTGTTGTAGCCGGGTTTCCCCTCCAGCTCCGGCTTGTGGGTCTGGCGGACCCGGGCCTCGTAGTAGTTCCGGAACCGGGTCACCGCCTGCTGCGTGGTGTCGGCGATGAACAGCCCGCCGGAGCCGGCGCCCACATGGGCGGTGCGCGGGTCGTGCCCGTACGCCTCGAACCGCTCCCGGTAGTGGGCGATGAGCCGGGCGTACGCCGCACGGGGCTGGACGGCGTTGGCGCTGAACAGCGGGTCGCCGTGGCGGGCGGCCAGTTCCGGGGAGTTGAGGCTGGTCGCCGATCCGTGCCAGACCCGCGGCGGGCGGCCGGCGTACGGGCGGGGCACCGTGGTGACGCCCTTCAGCGGCGGGCGGAACCTCCCTTCCCAGTTCACCCGCTCCTCGCGCCACAGGCGTCGCAGCAGTGCGTAGTTCTCGGCCTGGTACTCCCACTGGAGTGACTCCTCCAGGCCGAAGAGGTCGAAGTGGCCGGTCTCGGCGCCCTTCCCGATGACGAGTTCCAGCCGTCCGCGGGAGAGCTGGTCGAGCGTGGCGTAGTCCTCGGCGACCCGGACCGGGTCCAGGATGGCCAGCACCGTCACCCCGGTGAGCAGCCGGATGCGGCTGGTCCGGGCGGCCAGCGCGCCCAGCAGCACGGTGGGGGCCGAGGACAGGAAGGGACCGGCGTGCCGCTCGCCCACGGCGTACGCGTCGAAGCCGAGGCGCTCCGCGGCGACACCGGTCTCGACGACCTCGGCGAGCCGGTCGGCGGCGGAGCCGAGCCCACCGGTCAGCGGGTGCGGGGCGTGGCCGACGATGGTCAGCACCTGGAACCTCACGCGGGACCTCCGGTGGGACGGGACGGCCGCGGGGCGGGCAGGCCGAGGTGGTGGCGGAGGGTGGGCCCCTCGTACTCGGCACGGAAGGCGCCCCGCTCCTGCAGCAGCGGCACCACCCGGTCGACGAACTCGTCGAGTCCGCCCGGGGTGAGGTGGGGCACGAGGACGAAGCCGTCGGCGGCGGTGTCCGCCTGCCAGTGGGCGAGCAGTTCGGCGAGGTCGGCCGCGGTGCCGGTGTGGTGGACGGTGCGGTACTCCCGGGCACCGGCGGGGCCGCCGGTCGCCGGCGGGTCGGGGTGCCCGCCGGATGCCCGCGGGCCGGCGCCCGCGTCCGCCGCCGGTGCGGGGCCGGTCAGGGCGACGGCGGTGCGGACCAGCAGGCGCAGCCGGTCCGGATCGCGGCCGGCCGCGGCGGACCGGCGCCGCAGGTCGTCCCGGGCGGTGCGCGCGGTCCGCGGGTCGGGGGCGTCCAGCAGCACGAGGTCGGCGTGTGCCGCCGCGAACGCCCAGCGCTCGGTGGGGTCCTCGGGGCCGAGGACCACCGCGACGGGTGGGCGCCCCTGGGGCGGCCGGGGCACGATGGACGGGCCCCGTACCGAGAAGTGCGGCCCCCGGAAGTCGATGTGGTGCAGCCGGTCGCGGTCGACGAAGCGGCCGGTGGCGGCGTCCCGGATCTCCGCGTCGTCCTCCCAGCTGTCCCACAGCCGGCCGGCCACCTCGGCCGCGTCGGACGCCTCCGCCCACAGTGCCGCCGCCGGCGCCGGGCCGCGGCGGCCGACGGCGCGGGCCTCCGCCTCGGTGGCGGAGACCTCGGCCAGCCAGCCGGCGCGGCCTTCGCTGACGAAGTCGAGGGTGGCGATGGCGGTGGAGGTGTGGAAGGGCTCGGTGTGCGTGGTGGTGACGGTGGGGACGAGCCCGATCCGGCTGGTCGCCGGGGCTGTCCGGGCGAGCACGGCGACCGCGTCGAGCCGTCCGGGGTGGCCCTCGGGCGGCGGTGCGAGGGAGTCGTGGAGGGTCACGAAGTCCAGGGCGCCCCGCTCGGCGAGGGCGGCCAGGGCGATCCAGTGGGCGGCGGGCGGCGGTTGGGCGGCGTCGGGGGGAGGCACCGGCCCGGCGGGGTGGTGCCCGGCGCCGTCGAGCGCGGCGGAGAGGTGGAGTTCGCGGGGCATGGCCTCGGCGTTCCGTGAGGAGGAAGGGAGCGGTAACGGGCCGGGGGCGGCGGCGGTGCGGCACCGCGCCCCCGGCGGTGGTCAGGACGCGGTCCTGGGCAGTCCGGGCGGGTTGATCTCGGAGCGGGTGACGGCCTCGTCGGACAGCCCCCAGCGCTTGAGGACCTTGGCGTAGGAGCCGTTCTCGATCACCGTGTTCAGTGCGTCGGCGAGCGGTCCGACCAGGCCGTTGTCCTTCTTGGTGGTGGCCGCGATCAGTCCCTGGAGCCTGGCGCCGGCACCGGAGGAGGTGCCGACGATCTCGGTCTTCCCGGCGGTCGCGGAGTGGTAGGCGGCGGTCGGGTTGGGGCCCAGGTAGAGGTCGATGCGGCCGGATTCCAGCGCGAGATAGGTATCGGTCTGGTCCTGGTAGTACTTGATGTCCACCGGCTCCAGGCCGGACTCCTCGGCCCGTTCGCTCCACTCGACCAGGATCTTCTCCTGGTTGGTGCCGGTGTCCACGGCGACGGTCCTGCCCGCCACGTCCTCGGGCCCGGTGATCTTCCAGCCGCTGCCCTTCTTCGCCTCGAAGGCCAGGTCGTCCTTGCGGTAGGTGGCGAAGTCGTACTTGTCCTTGCGCTCCTCGGTGACGGTGATGTTGCTGAGCCCGGCGTCGTACCGGCCGCTGTCGAGGCCGATGAAGATGTTCTCCCAGGAGACCGTGTTCTGGTGCACCTTCAGGCCCAGCACGTCGGCGACCAGGTACGCGAGGTCGACCTCCACACCGATGTGGGTCTTGTTGTCGGTCGCGTAGAAGCCCAGCGGGGGTTCGCTCCCGGCCGAGTTGACGATCTCCAGGGTGCCTCTCCGGCGGATGCTGTCCGGGAGCGCCGCGGCGATCGAGTCGACCTTGGCGGTGCGCACCCGCTGCTGGTCGGCGGTGACGTTGATCTTCGTCCCGGTGCCGTCGGCCGCTTTGCCCGAGGTTCCCGGCCCGGCCGTGTCCTCCGCGGGGTTGCCGCAGGCGGTCAGCAGGCAGGCCAGCGCGAGTATCGGCGCGGACCAGGTGTGGCGGCGGGTGAGGGTGAGGGACACGGGGTTCTCCTTGCCGGGGTGGGGAAGGGTGCGGTGGGGGGGACGCGCGGGCCGGTCGGCCGCGGCGGTGCGTGGGGCGTGCGGCGGGGCGCCGAGGGTCACAGGACCTTGGAGAGGAAGGCCCGGGTGCGTTCGTGGCTCGGGGCGTCCAGGACCGATGCCGGCGGCCCCTGTTCCACCACCACGCCGTCGTCCATGAAGACCACGGTGTCGGCGACCTCGCGGGCGAAGCCGACCTCATGGGTGACGACGATCATGGTGGTGCCGCTCCGCGCCAGGTCCTTGATGACGTCCAGGACCTCGCCGACCAGTTCCGGGTCGAGCGCCGAGGTCGGCTCGTCGAACAGCAGCACCTTGGGTTCCAGCGCCAGCGCCCGGGCGATGGCCACGCGCTGCTGCTGCCCGCCGGACAGCTGACGGGGGTAGGAGCCGGCCCGGTCGGCGAGGCCGACCCGCTCCAGCAGCCGGCCGGCGGTCGCCACGGCCTCCTTGCGGGGCCGGCGCAGCGCGGCGACCGGGGCCTCGATCAGGTTCTCCAGCACCGTCAGGTGCGGGAAGAGGTTGAAGTTCTGGAAGACGAACCCGATGTGGGTGCGCTGCCGCAGGACTTCGCGCTCCTTCAGCTCGTACAGCTTGTCGCGGACCCGCCGGTAGCCGATCAGCTCGCCGTCGATGCTGATCCAGCCACGGTTCACCTTCTCCAGGTGGTTGATGGTGCGCAGCAGGGTGGACTTGCCGGATCCGGACGGGCCGAGGACGACCGCGACCTCGCCGGTGCGGACCTGGAGGTCGACTCCGCGCAGCACCTGGAGCGGGCCGTAGGACTTGTGGACGCCTCGCAGGTCCACCATCACCTCGCTCATCGGTTCTCCCCGGGGGTCGGGCGGCCCGGCGGCACCGGCCGGTTCCACTGGTCGTCGGGCGGGCCGGGACGCACCGCGCCCCGGTCGAGGGTGGTGGAGGGTGACCGGGGATCGGGGATGTGGCGCACCGCGGCTCCGTTGCGGGTGGTGGTGGGTGGCGGGCGGAAGAGGTGTCCGGCCAGACGCCGGGCGCGTTGCAGCGGGGTGGGCGGCGGGGTGCGGTCGGCACCGCGGGCGAACCGCCGTTCCACGTAGTACTGGGCGATGGACAGGACGGTGGTGAGGAGCACGTACCAGGCGGTGGCGACCAGCAGCAGCGGAATCACCCGGCCGTTGCGCCCGTAGATCACCTGGACCTGGTAGAACAGCTCGCCGATCGCCATCACGTAGACCACGGAGGTGCCCTTGAGCAGGCCGATGATCTCGTTCCCGGCGGTGGGCAGGATCGCGCGCATCGCCTGCGGCAGGACGATCCGCCGCAGTTGCCGCGGCCGGGGGATGCCCAGCGCGGCGGCCGCCTCCAGCTGTCCGTGATCGACCGAGAGGACGCCGCCGCGGACGATCTCCGCGGCGTACGCGGCCTGGTGCAGCGTCAGTCCGATGAGCGCGGCGCCCATCGTGCCGATGAGGCTGTTGGTGCCGACCGACCAGAAGACCGGTCCGAAGGGGATGCCGACGCCCAGTTCCCGGTAGAGGGCGCCGAGGTTGAACCAGAAGACCAGCTGCACGATCATCGGGATCGACCGGAAGATCCAGATGTAGCTCCAGGCCACGGTCCGCAGTACGGGGCTGCGGGACAGCCGCATGAAGGCGAGCACGGTGCCCAGGGCGAAGCCCAGGACGGTGGCGTAGGCGGTGAGCTGGAGGGTCACCCCCACGGCCTCGACGATGGTGTCGGACAGGAAGTAGGCGCGGAAGACGTGCCATTCCCAGACCGGGTTGGTGACCAGGCCGTGCACGAACTGGGTGGTGAGGACCAGGATCGCGGCGGCGGCCGCCCAGCGGGCGTAGTGCCGTACCGGTACCACGCGCAGCGCGGCGGGTCCGCCCTCCCCTCCGCTCTCCGCCGCTTTCCGGTGGGGGCTCGCGCCTTCCTGTCGCCGGTGAGCGGGGCCGGGCGGTGCGGGGTCGGTGGTGAGTCCCATCGGGGCGCTCCCGCTCAGCTCTGCTCGGGCGGATTGATCCGCGACTCGGGGATGGCGGAGGCGGTGGTGCCCCACTTCCTGAGGATCCGGTCGTACGTCCCGTCCTTGATCAGCTGATTGACCGCGGCCCGGAAGGCGGGGGTGAGGTCGGAGCCCTTCTTGAAGGCGAAGCCGACGTCGAGCCGGTGGTACTCGCCGAGGAAGGTGGTCCTGGCCGCGGGCTGGGCCGCCTGGTAGCGCAGCCCGTTGATGGTGGACATCACCACGTCGACCCGGCCCTGCTGCAGGGAGGTGAGGATGGCGCCGGTCTCGGCGAACACCTTGACGTCGTACGGCTTCCGGCCGGCCTCGGCGCACACCCCCTTCCGTGCGGTGAGGGTCGCCTCGAAGGTGGTTCCGGCGCCGGTGCCGATGGTCAGCCCGCACAGCTGGGTGAGGTCGTCCACCCGCTTGCCCAGCGAGGTGTTGCCCGTCTTCACCGCGAAGCCCTGGCCGTCGTCGATGTAGGTGACGAAGTCGATGGTCTTCAGGCGTTCCGCGGTGACGCCGAAGTTGCCCGTTCCGAGGTCGTACTTGCCGCTGCCGAGGGCGGGCAGGATGGCCTCGAAGGACGCGTCCTGGCGCTGGATCTCGATGCCGAGCACCTTCGCCACCGCGTCGGTGATGTCGATGTCCTGGCCGACGGGGTCGCCGCCGCCCTGGCCGCTCGGGTAGAACGCCGAGGGCGGGTAACCGGTGGAGCTGCCGACCCGCAGGGTGCCCTTCCGCCGGACGTCGGCGGGCAGCAGGGCGGCGATGGAGCCGACCTTCCGCACGGCGGCCACCGGGTCGGTCTTCGGCACCGGCGACGCCCCGCTCCCGGCCGTGCCGGTGCCCTCGGACCCGCAGGCGGTGAGCCCCGGCAGCGCCAGCAGCGCGGCGGCGGCCGCGGCGAGGCGCAGGCCGGCGCGGCGGCGCGGTGTGCCGGAGCCGGTCGCGGGCGGACGGGATCGGGTGCTGGGGAGCTTCACTGCTGCGGGGCCTTTCCGGTGCGGGCGTGGGGGCGGGCGGGGGGCGTGGCGGAGCCGGCGGCGGGCGCCGCGGCCCGGGGGGCGGAGGCGGTGGGCGCCCCGGCCCGGAGGGCGGAGGCGGCGGGGGCCGACCCGGCCGGGTACGGGCCGGCGGGGCGTCCCCCACACGCGGCGGGGCGGTCGTCCCCACGGACGGCGGGGCGTTCACCGCGGACGACGGGGCGGTTGCCACCGCTGGCGGCGGGGCGTTCACCGCGGACGCCGAGGTGCTTCTCGAAGGGCAGCGGGCCGATGGTCTCCGGGTCTGCCCCGGTGTCGAACAGCGGGGTGTATCCGGTGGCCAGGTACAGGCCGCGGGCCTCGGGCTGGCGCGGCCCGGTGGTCAGGTAGATCCGCCGGTAGCCGCGGCCGGCCGCCTCGCGTTCCAGTTCCGCCACCACCCGGCGGGCGAGGCCGCGCCGCCGGTGCGCGGAGTGCGTCCAGATCCGTTTGAGTTCGGCGGTGGTGGCGTCGTACCGGCGGAACGCTCCGCCGGCGACCGGCGCGCCGCGCTCCAGCAGCAGGAGCAGCACACCACCGTGCTCGGCGGTGAACTCCCGGTCGGGGTGGCGGGCGAGTTCGGCGTGGGCGCCCTCGCCGTAGCGGGTCGCGTACTCGTGGCCGAGTTCCCGCAGCAGCGGCCGGACCAGCGGGTCGGACACCGCGGCCGGGACGACCTCGACGTCCGTCCCGGGGGACGGCTCGGTGGCGGCTGCCATCAGCGCACCGCCGCGAGGGCCGGTGGGGTGGCGGCCGCCCGCTCGGCGTCCCGCTTGGCGACCTCCTCGCGGACGATGGGGATGACGTGCCGGCCGAAGTCGATCGCGTCGTCGAGCAGGGCGTATCCGCGGGCGGAGAGGATGTCGATACCGAGGTCGTAGTAGTCCAGCAGGGCCCGGGCGACCGTCTCGGGGGTGCCGACCAGGGCGTTGGAGTTGCCCGCGCCGCGGGTGGCGGCGGCGGTCGCGGTCCACAGGGCCCGGTCGTAGCGCTCCCCCGCCTCGGCGATGGCGACCAGCCGCTGGGAGCCGGTGTTCTCCGGCTCGGCCCGGTCGTGGTGGCGCGGGGCGGTGCGCTCCCCGCCGTCCCGGCGGGCGCGGATGGCGCCGACCGTGCGGTGCGCCTTCTCCCAGGCCAGTTCCTCGGTGGGGGCGATGATCGGCCGGAAGGCCACCTGGAAGCGCGGGACGTCGGCCCGGCCGGCGGCCGCGGCGGCGGCCTTCACCTGCTCGATCTGTTCGGCGGTGCGGTCCAGGGGCTCGCCCCACAGGCAGTAGATGTCCGCCTCGGCGCCCCCGGCCTGGTAGGCGGCCGGGGAGGAACCGCCGAAGGAGACGGCCGGGCGGGGCTGCTGCACGGGGAAGACGTCGCTGACGAAGTCGTGGAAGCGGTAGTGCTCGCCCTCGTGGTCGAACGGCTCGTGCGAGGTCCAGATCTTCTTGACGATCCGGATGTACTCGCGGGTGCGGGCGTAGCGCTGGTCCTTGGTGAGGGTGTCGCCCTCGCGTCCCTGCTCGTGATCGTTCCCGCCGGTGATGAAGTGGACGGTGAGCCGGCCCTGGCTGATCTGGTCGAGGGTGGCGAAGGTCTTGGCCGCGAAGGTGGGGTAGGAGACGTTGGGCCGGTGGGCCAGCAGGATGTGCAGCTTCTCCAGCCTGGCGGCGATGTACGCGGCGGCCGGCGCGGGGTCGGGGGAGCCGGAGCCGTACGCGAACAGCACGCGGTCCCAGTCGTGGTCCTCGTGGGCGCGGGCCAGCTTGAGCGTGTACTCCTTGTCGAACGCGGCGCCGGAGCGGGCGGCGGTCTCGGAGCCGTCGTTGGTGGCGGCGATGCCGAGGAACTCCACAGGCATGGACGGACCTTTCGTGAAGGGGTGGGCGCGCCGCGCCGCGGCCGCGACCGGGCAGGGGTCGCGTCGGTACGGGGGTGCGCGAGCAGGAGGGGGAGGCACACCCAGGGCGGGCGGCGGGAGAGGAACAGGGTGTGTGGCGGGGGAAGAACAGCGCGGGCGGTGAGGGAAGAACGGCGCGGGCAAGCGGAAGAAGAACCGCGCGGGCGGCGGAAGACGAACGGCGCGCGGGCGGCGTGGGGCTACGCGACCGGCCGGGCGGGCGCGGTGCGGGCAGGCGTGATGACACCGGGGGCGTCAGGCGGGGTGGCGGCAGCGTGTGTCCGAAGCTCGCGGTGTCGGCCGCACTCGGGCGACTGCCCGGGACGGGCGGCGCCGGACGGCGGAGAGCTCGGCCCGCAACGGGGGCACCGAGGGAGGGAGGGAGGGGCCGGTCAGACAGCCCGCTGCCGGATCAGGCGCAACAGGTGGCGGACCACACTCGACCGAAGTCGATGTGGTCGCGGGTGACCAAACGCTGCTGGGCATTCATGGAGGCAATTGAGCGGCCGGACAGGTGATCCCGTCAACCACTGTCCGTATGCCGGGACGAAAGTGACCGCATGTCAGACTCTCGCGGTGGCGGGGAGCGGCGGCGCCTTGACAGATCGCGGGCGGCCGCACATACGATCGAGGACGGATGCGCCTCCGCTGACGCGGGGCCCGTCCGGTCGCGTTGAGGGACGCGACGCGCGTGATGACACCGGGGCACCCGGCCGCACCGTAGGCGTCTGTGCGTACGCGTGCCACCGGTTGCCGGTCGACCGCCCGCGCCCGCCCCTCCCCCGGAGAGCCCGATGGCCACGCCTCCCGATGCCACCGCCGCCCCAGCGGCGGCCCCCGCCCTCACCCGCACCCCCGTACCGGCGCCCGCCCCGGCCGCCGCCGGAACGAGCCCCGCCGTCGAGGCCCCGCCCGCCGGCCCGGCCGCCACCTCGCCCGCCGGCCCGCCCGAGCCGGACGCCACCTGGCCGATCGTGCCGCGCCGGCACCTCGGCCGCTGGTTCGCCGCTGCGGCGGCGCTGGCCGTCTTCGCGCTGGTCATCACCTCCGTGATCCGCAACCGCGCCTTCCAGTGGGACGTGGTCGGCGACTGGTTCACCACTCCCGCGGTACTCGACGGACTGCTGCTGACCCTCTGGCTCACCGGCGTGGTCATGGTGCTCGGCTTCCTGCTCGGCACCCTGCTGGCGGTGATGCGGCTGTCCGCCAACCCGGTGCTGCGGGCGCTCGGTTGGGGCTACGTATGGATCTTCCGGTCCACCCCGCTGCTGGTGCAGCTGCTGTTCTGGTTCAACATCGGAGCGCTCTACCCGACCCTCGGCGTCGGCATCCCGTTCGGCGGCCCGGACCTGGTCACCGTGGACACGGTGAACCTGCTGGGCCCCACCCTCACCGCGGTGATCGGCATGACGCTGCACGAGGCGGCCTACGCGGCCGAGGTGGTGCGCGGCGGCGTCCAGTCGGTGGATCCGGGCCAGACCGAGGCGGCCCAGGCACTGGGCCTGGGCAGGTGGCGGACGCTGCGCCGGGTCGTCGTCCCGCAGGCCATGCGCTCCATCGTGCCGACCGCCGGGAACATGCTGATCGGAACGTTGAAGGGCACCAGCATCGTCAGCGTGCTCGCCGTGCACGACCTGCTCTACTCCGTGCAGCTGGTCTACAACCAGACCTACCAGGTCATCCCGCTGCTGATGGTCGCCACCATCTGGTACGTCGCCGTCACCACGGTGCTGGGCGTCGGCCAGTTCTACGTGGAGCGGTACTACGCCCGCGGCAGCGCCCGCGCCCTGCCGCCCACCCCGCTCCAGCGGCTGCGCGCGCGGGTGGCGCGGGGGCGCGCCCGGCCGCGCGGCGCCACCGCCGGTGCCGGCCCCGCGTTCGGCGGTGAGCGGTGACCGCCGCCGTGGAGTCCTCCGCGACTCCGGCACCGGCGGGGGCGACGGCGGCTCCGGAGGTGCCGGGCCCGGCGGCCTCCGCCCCGGTGGCCCCCGCCGCCGGCCCGGCCGCGTCCGGCGCCCCCGCCGCCGTGCTGGTGGTGGTCGGCGCCGGCCCACGCGGCACCGGTCTGCTGGAGCGGATCGCCGCCAACGCGCCCCTGCTCTGGCCCGGCGACCGGCCGCTCCACATCCATCTGGTCGATCCGCACCCGCCCGGCCCGGGCCGGGTCTGGCGGCACGACCAGTCGCCCCTGCTGCGGATGAACTCCATGGCGGAGGACGTCACCATGTTCACCGACGAGACGTCCACCATCGACGGCCCGGTACGCCCCGGCCCCTCGCTGGCCCAGTGGGCCGCCGGGATCTCCGGCGGCCCGGGCTCGGCGCCGCACTCCCCCGGGGTACCGGCCTCGCCCGGCCGGCAGGCGCCCCCACCGCCCGCCGACCCGGAGGTCCTCGCCGAGCTGCGCGGCCTGCGCCCCACCGACTTCCCCACCCGCCGCGCCCAGAGCGCCTATCTGGAGTGGGTGTTCCGCCGGGTGCTGACCGAACTCCCGCGCACCGTCAGCGTCGAGTGGCACCGCACCACCGCCACCGCCGTCACCGGCCCGCCCGACGGTCCGCAGCGGGTGCGGCTGGCCGGCCGCGCCGCCCCGCTCACCGCCGATCTGGTCGTCCTGGCCCAGGGGCACCTGGGCGCGAGCCCGGGCGGCGGGCACGCCCGGCTGGCGGAGTTCGCCCGGCGGCACGGCCGGTTCCACCTCCCTCCGGAGTTCTCCTCGGACGCGGACCTGTCCGGGCTGCGCGGCGGCGAGCACGTCATCCTGCGCGGCTTCGGACTCGCCTTCGTCGACCTGGTGGTGCTGCTCACCGAGGGCCGCGGCGGCAGCTACCACACCGAGGCCGACGGCACCCTGGGCTACCGGCCGTCCGGCCGGGAGCCGGTCATCCACGTCGGATCGCGGCGCGGCGTGCCCTACCACTCCAAGACCCGCTACCGGCTCCGCGGACCACGCCCGCCGCTGCCGCGCTACTTCGGCCCGGACGCGGTGGACGCGCTGCTCGCCGAGGGCCGCCCGCTCGACCTGCGCCGCGACCTGTGGCCGCTGATGGCGAAGGAGACCGCGTTCGGCCACTACCACGAGCTGTTCCACGCCCACCCGGAACGCACCACCCTGGCCTGGCCGGAGTTCCTCGCCCGCTTCGACGCGGCGGACTGGCGCTCCGACGCCATGGCCGCGCTGGTCGCGGCGGCCGTGCCCGACCCGGCGGACCGGCTGGACCTGGAAGCGCTGGACCGCCCGCTGGCCGGTCTGGCCTTCCGTTCGCCGGAGGCCTTCCAGGAGCACCTCCGGGACCACATCGCCCGGGACGTCGCGCGCCGCGAGGACCCGGAGTACAGCGCGGACCTCGGCGCCTTCCACGCCCTGCTCTCCGTCTACGGCCAGCTGCCGCGCGCCGTGGCCTCGGGACGGCTCACCGCCCGGTCCCTGGCGGAGGGGATCGACGGCTGGTGGCACGGGTTCTTCAGCTTCCTCGCCTCCGGCCCGCCCGGGTTCCGGCTCCGGCAGCTGCTGGCGCTGTCCCGGGCCGGGGTGGTCCACTTCCTCGGCGCCGGGCTGGAGGTCGGCACCGACGAGGCCACCGGAACCTTCACCGCGACCAGCCCCACCGTGCCCGGACACACCGTCACCGCCACCGCCCTGGTGGAGGCGTACCTGCCGCGGCCCTCCCTGGACCGCACCGAGGACCCGCTGCTGCGCCGCCTGTACCGGGCCGGCGGGCTCACCGAGGAGGTGGTCGCCGACGCCACCCACGTCCACCGCTCCGGCCTGCTGGAGGTGGCACCGGACGACTCCCGCGTCGTCGACCCCACCGCCGGCGGGCCGCACCCCCGCCGCATCGCTCTCGGCGCCCCCACCAACAGCCGGGCCGTCGCCGCCTTCGCCCGGCCGCGCACCGACGCCCCCGCCTTCCGGCAGAACGACGTGGTGGCCCGCGCGGTACTCGATGTGCTCGCCGGGCGGGACCGGGCGCCGGTCGCCGCGGCGGGGGCGGCGGGGGGTGGTGCGGCCCCCTGACCGGCGGACCGGCGATCCAGTGGTCCGGCGGACCGGCGCAGTCGGCTACCCGGCCGCGCCGGCCGGGGAGACCGGCCCGGCGGGCGTGCGGGAGCCGGCCCGGAAGGTGTGGCGGTAGGCGGTGGGGGACACTCCGATCGCGGCGGCCAGGTGCTGGCGCAGCGAGGCGGCGGTGCCGAAACCCGCCGCCGCGGCGACCTGGTCCACCGGCAGGTCGGTGGTCTCCAGCAGCCGCCGGGCGTGGTCCACCCTGCGCTGCTGGAGCCACTGGCCGGGAGGCATCCCCACCTCCTCGACGAAGCGGCGGCAGAAGGTGCGGACGCTCATCCGCGCGTGCTCGGCGAGTTCGGCCAGCGGCAGCGGGCGGTCGAGCCGCTCCAGTGCCCAGGCCCGGGTCGCGGCCGTGGTGGCCGCCGACGGGGCCGGTACCGGACGCGCGATGTACTGCGCCTGACCGCCCTCGCGCCAGGGCGGCACCACGCACAAACGCGCCACCCGGTTGGCGGCCTCGCTGCCGTGGTCGCGGCGCACCATGTACAGGCACAGGTCGATCCCGGCGGCGACCCCGGCGGCGGTGAGGACCCGGCCGTCGTCGATGAACAGCACCTTGGCGTCCACCTTCACCCGGGGGAACGTCCGCTGGAAGTGGTCGGCCTCGTTCCAGTGCGTGGTCGCCGGGCGGTCGTCCAGCAGCCCGGCGGCGGCCAGCACGTACGACGCGGTGCAGATCGACACGATGCGGGCGGCGGGCGGCAGCAGGGACAGCGCCGCGGCCAGTCCTTCCGGGAGCCACTCCCGGTCCGCCGCGGGGCCGCAGGTGAACGGCGGGATCACCACGGTGTCCGCGGTCCGCAGCAGTTCGCTGCCGTGTTCCACCGCGACCGTGAAGTCGGCGCTGGTGCGGACCGGTCCGCCGTCGAGGCTGCAGGTGACGACCTCGTACAGCGGCTCGCCGGCCCCGTCGGTGGCGGTCCCGAAGATGCGTACCGGAATGCTGAGTTCGAACGGATAGACGCCTTCGAGGGCCAGGACCACGACACGATGCATGGCAAGATCTTTTCACATCATGACATCCTTGCCACTCGTCGGGCCCGGCCGGCCGCGGAAGTGTGGTCCGCACAAGGCCGGTCCGCCTCGGGGCCGGCCGGCCAGGAGAGCAAGGGGAACGTCATGAAGATGCGCGCTGTCGGCCAGGACTCCTTCGGCGGGCCCGAGGTGCTGAAGCTCGTGGAGGTGGAGCGACCGGAGCCCGGTCCGGCGGAGGTGCTCGTCCGGGTGCACGCGGCCGGGGTCAACCCGACCGACTCCTGGCACCGGGCGACCGGCGGGCTCGCCGGGGACGCGGCGCCGGTTCGGCTGGGCTGGGACGTGTCCGGGGTGGTCGAGGCGGTCGGTCCGGGGGTGACCGTGTTCCGGCCCGGTGACGAGGTGTTCGGACTGCCCCGCCACCCGAGCCCGGCGGGCACGTACGCGGAGTACGTGACCTCGCCCGCCCGGCACCTGGTGCGCAAGCCGGCCGGGCTGACGCACCTGGAGGCCGCGGCGCTGCCCCTGGCGGCGCTGACCGCCTGGCAGGCGCTGGTGGACGTCGCCGACGTCCGGCCCGGGCAGCGGGTGCTGGTCCACGCCGCGGCCGGCGGGGTCGGGCACCTCGCCGTCCAGATCGCCAAGGCGCGCGGCGCGCACGTCATCGGCACCGCCCGGGCGGCCAAGCACGGGTTCCTGCGCGAGCTGGGAGCCGACGAGGCGGTCGACTACACGCGGGTGGACTTCTCCGAGGCGGTCGGCGACGTCGACGTGGTGCTGGACACCATCGGCGGCGCGTACGGTCCGCGCTCGCTGCGCACACTGCGCCCGGGCGGCATCGTGGTCTCCCTCGCCTCCCCGGCCGAGGCGGAGCTGGCGCGGGAGGCCGCCCCGCTCGGCCTCCGGGCCGCGTTCATGGTCGTCGAGGCCGACCAGGCCGGGATGCGGGAGGTCGCGGCGCTGGCCGAGGCCGGCCGGCTGCGTCCGCGCGTCGACACGGTGCTGCCGCTGGAGCTGGCGGCCAAGGCCCATGAACTGGGCGACAGCGGACGCACCACGGGGAAGATCGTCCTGTCGGTGGCCGACTGACGCCCGGCCCGGCCGCGACCCGGCTCCGTCCCCGGCCCCCAGCCCCCATCCCCAAGCCCCCAGCAGCCCGGCTCCCGGCTCCCGGCTCCCGGCTCCCGGCTCCCGGCTCCCGGCTCCCGGCTCCCGGCTCCCGGGACATGATGATCCCTCCCTGACCTCGAGGAGTGTGTGATGACGACGTTCGTGCTCGTACCCGGTGCCTGGCACGGCGGGTGGACCTTCGAGCCGCTCGCGCGGGAACTGCGCGGACACGGCCACCAGGCGTACCCGGTCACCCTGACCGGGGTGGGCGGCCGGAAGCACCTGCTGACCGCGTCGGTCAACCTGGACACCCATATCGAGGACGTGGTCAACCTGCTGGTGGACGAGGGGATCACCGAAGCGGTGCTGGTCGGGCACAGCTACGCCGGGATGGTCCTCACCGGCGCCGCCGACCGGGTCCCGGACCGGGTGGCCGGCCTGGTCTACGTCGACGCCGTGGTGCCGGAGGACGGCGACTCCTGCTGGTCGCTGGTGACCGACAACGAGCGCGCCTGGTACCTGAACGGCGTCGGCGAGAGCGGCTACACCAGCGCGCCGCAGCCGTTCTTCGACCCCCGGGCGACCCCGCATCCACTGGCGTCCCTGATGCAGGCCGTGCGTCTGGAGGGCGGCCTCGACCGCTTCCGCAACAAGCACTACGTCCACGCCACCGGGTGGCCCGGCACGTCACCGTTCGAGCCGGTCCGGCGGCGGCTGCTGGCGGATCCCGCCTGGCGGGTGCATCCGGTGGATTCGGGCCACAACGTGATGGGCGGCGCTCCGGACGCGCTGCTGAGGATACTCCTGGAGGCCGCGGACGCCGCCTGAGCGACCGCCCTGCTCCCGGGCCGGACCGGGTGGTCGGAGAAATCCGCTCCGGGCGCACATCCATCGGCCGTGTTCACATGTCATACCAGCGGGCCGCGATCTCTTTGCGGCCGCAAGGTCATGGGGAGTATGCATTTTGAAGACCAGCGTTAAGAGCATCCGTTTCGCGTCCGCGGTCGCCGTGACCGCGGGGGCCGTGATGGCGGCCGGGGCGTTCGTCGCCCCGGCGCAGGCCGCCCCGGCGCCGACCGTCAAGGCTCAGGCCGAGACGGCCCGGGCGGCGGCGGTGACGGCGCCCAGCATCGTGGCCAAGGGCGGCTACGTGATGAACAACGGCACCGGCAAGACGCTCTACACCAAGGCGGCGGACACCCGCCGCTCGACCGGTTCCACCACCAAGATCATGACGGCCCGGGTGGTGCTGGCCCAGCCGAACCTGAACCTGGACGCCAAGGTCACGGTGCAGAAGGCGTACGGCGACTACATCGTCGCCAACAACTACGCCTCCTCGGCACGCCTGATCGTCGGCGACAAGGTGACGGTCCGTCAGCTGCTGTACGGCCTGATGCTGCCGTCCGGCTGTGACGCGGCGTACGCCCTGGCGGACAAGTTCGGCACCGGGTCCACCCGCGCCGCCCGCGTGAAGTCGTTCATCGGCAAGATGAACTCGACGGCCAAGAGCCTCGGGATGACGAACACGCACTTCGACTCGTTCGACGGCATCGGGCACGGCGCGAACTACTCCACGCCGCGCGACCTGACGAAGCTCGCGAGCAGCGCGATGAAGTACTCCACGTTCCGCACGGTCGTGAAGACGAAGTCGACACGGCAGAAGGTGACCACCAAGAACGGCGGTTACCGGTACATGGACTGGAAGAACACCAACAACCTGCTCGGCAGCTACTCGGGCGCCATCGGCGTCAAGACCGGCTCCGGCCCGGAGGCCAAGTACTGCCTGGTCTTCGCCGCCACCCGGAACGGCAAGACGGTCATCGGCACGGTGCTGACCTCCGCTTCGGTGGCCGACCGCACGTCGGACGCGAAGAAGCTGATGGACTACGGCTTCAAGCGGTAGTACGGCCCGGGGGCCCGGCCACGACCGCACGGTCGTGGCCGGGCCCCTCGCGCGTCCACCGGCGGCCGGGCCCGCGCCGTCCGGAGCCGGTGCATCGCGATGAGCGCGGCGTCGGGGTCCCGGCCCCGGCCCCGGGCCGGTGCGGCCGGCCGGCCGGTCAGTCCTCCGCCGGCGCGGGGGCCGCGACGGCCCGCTCCAGCGCGGCGACGATCCGGCGGACGTCGGCCTCCCCGGTGCGCCAGTTGCTGAACGCGGCGCGCAGCGCCGGCACCCCGGCGTACACCGTCGGGGTGAGGAAGACGTCCTCCGCCAGCGCCCGGCCGAGGGCGGCGAGCCGTGCCGCGGAGGGGTTCTCGGCCGACGTGAAGCAGACGACGTTGAGCCGGACCGTTGCCAGCAGCCGCAGCTCCGGCATGCGCTCCACGGCCTCGCCCAGGAGGCGGGCGCACCGTACGGACCGCTCGACGATCTCGCGGTGGCCGTCCCGCCCGTAGGCCGCGAGGGTGAACCAGGCGGCGAGCGCCCGCAGCCGGTGCGAGTTCTCCGGCGTGAGGTGGACCAGGTCCGGGACGTCGCCCAGCGGTCCGAGATAGGCCGCCGCGTTCTGGAAGACCCGGGCCTGCAGGTCGCGGCGGCGGGTGAACTGGACCGCGCTGTCGTAGGGCACGTTGAGCCACTTGTGCAGGTCCACGCAGACCGAGTCGGCCAGGTCCAGCCCCTCGACCAGCCCGGCGTGGTCCGGCGAGAGGGCGGCGAAGGCCCCGAAGGCGGCGTCCACGTGCAGCCAGAAGTCATGGCGTTCGCGGAGTGCGGCGATGGCGCGCAGGTCGTCGAAGTCGACGGTGTTGACCGTACCGGCGTTGGCGACCACGACGCAGGGTCCGGGCGCCTCCCGCAGGGCCTGCTCCAGGGCCGCCACGTCGACCGCCTCCCGGCCCGGCAGGGTCGCCACCGTGACCAGGGAGCGGCGCCCCAGGCCGAGGACCGACAGCCCCTTGGCCACGCTGGAGTGCGGGCTCCCGGAGAGCACCCGGACCGGTCCCAGCGCGGCGGCCCCGTCCTCGGCCGGGGAGACCCCGAGCCGCTCCCCCAGCCACTCCCGGGCGATCGCCAGCCCGACCGTGTTGGACATCGTGGCGCCGCTGACGAAGGTTCCCTGGTGCGCGTCCGACAGCCCGAACAGGTCCCGCAGCCAGCCGACCGTCTCGCGCTCCAGATGCTGCCCGGTGGCGTCGAGCGAGGAGTTGGAGTTCTGGTCGAAGGTGGCGGTCAGCCAGTCCCCGGCGAGCGCGGCGGGTGTGCTGCCGCCGGTGACGAACCCCAGGTAGCGCGGTCCGGCGCTGGCCGACAGGCCCGGCTCCCAACGGTCGGCGAACTGCCGCAGGGCGGCCCGCAGCCCGGCTCCGTCGCCGGGCAGCGGCGCCGCTTCCGGGGCCGGCCGGTCGGGGACCACCGGCCGGTCCGCCAGGCCGTCGAGCAGCGCGGCGGCGTGCTGCCGCGTGGTGTCGAGCAGACCGGGCAGGTCCGCCAGGTCGGTGGCGAGGCGAGGGTGCATTGACGGGCTCCGTTCCACTGGTCAGGGGCCCCACGCTAGGGCGCCCGGCCCCGGTCGTCCTGGTCCAATCATGGAAGACTGGACCCGTGCGGATCGGGGACGAACAGGTGGTCAGGGCGTTGGGCGAGTGGCGCCGGCCGGGGGTGCCGCTGCTCACGTCACTCGCCGGCGCGCTGCGGGAGGCGGTGCTCGACGGCCGGCTGCGGACCGGCGGCGAACTGCCCGCCGAGCGGCGTCTGGCGGCCGCCCTGGGGGTCAGCCGCGGCACCGTGACGGCCGCCCTGGCGGTACTGCGCGACGGCGGCTGGGTGCGGACCCGGCACGGCAGCGCCAGCACCGTACGACTGCCACCCCGGCCGGCCGAGCCGGTCGCACCGCTGACGGCCACCGGTGAGACCGGCCGCATCGACCTGCGCCGGGCGGTGCCCGCGGCGCCGGGGGCGGCCTATCTGGCGGCGACCCTGCGGGCCGCGGAGCGAGCGGGCCCACTGCTGGCCGAGGGGGGTGAGCCGGACGCCGGACTGCCCGAGCTGCGGGCCCTGCTCGCCGCACGGTACACCGCCGAGGGCCTGCCCACCCGGCCGGAGCAGATCCTGGTCACCGCAGGGGCACGCGCGGCACTGGCCCTGCTCGCCGGGCACCTGCGCCCCCGGGCCGCGGCGGTCGAGGTCCCCACCTACTTCGACGCGCTCCGGGTGCTGCGCGGCGCCGGGGCGCGGCTGGCCGGCTGCCGGGTCGGCACCGACGGCTGGGACCCCGACCAGCTCGGCACGGCGTTCACGGCGGCGGCCGGCGGACTGGCGTACCTGGTGCCGGACTTCCAGAACCCGACCGGTGCGCTGATGACGGCCGCGACCCGGCGGGCCGTCGCGGCACTGGCGGCCCGGCACCGGGTCACCCTGGTGGTGGACGAGACCATGCGCGGACTGGACCTGCGCGACACACCGCGCCCGGCGCCCCGGATCCGCGGCGCGGTCCTGATCGGTTCCCCCAGCAAGGCGGTCTGGGGCGGCCTGCGGGTCGGCTGGATCCGCGGCCCGGCCGCCCTGATCGGTGCCCTGCGCCACGATCCGCTGGGCGCTCCGCTGGCCGCCGCGCCGATGCAGCAGCTGATCGCGGCCGAGCTGTTCGGCGGCGAGGAGGCGGTACTGCGGCACCGCCGGGCCGAACTCCGGCGGCAGCGCGACCACCTGTGCGCGCTGCTCGCCGGGGACGGGCGCTGGCGGTTCGACGTGCCGCCGGGCGGTCTCGCGCTGTGGCTGCGGCTGACCGAGGCGCGGGCCGACACGGTCGTGGCGCGGGCCGGGGCCGACGGGCTGGCCCTGCTGCCGGGGCAGTCGTTCGCGGCGGACGGCACCCTCGTCCACCATCTGCGGGTGCCCTACACCCCGCCGCCCGCGGTGCTGGACCGCATCGCGGCCGTGCTGGACCGGGCCTGCCCCCGGGGTTGAGGAGCGGTGCCGCCCGCCCGCGGCGGGGTGACGGCACCTCAGGGCGTGGCGCCGGCTCACCCGGGCGTGGCGCCGGCGGCGGAATCTTCGGTGGTCGGCGGTGCGGTGACACCGGTCGACGGCGCGGTGGCCCCGGACGGTGGCGCGGTCGCCCCGGACGGCGGTGCGGTGACACCGGTCGACGGGGAGGCGGTGCCGGCCGGCGGGGAGGTGAACGGCCCGCCGCCGCCGGGCGTCGGCGTGGCGGGACCGCTCGCCGTGCCCGACGGCGTTCCGTGCGAGGTGGTGCCGCTTCCGCTGGGGTCGGGCGCCGTCCAGGACGGGCTCGGCCCGCCGGAGGCCGTGTCCGCGGCGCTCGGCCCCGGAGCCGGCCCGGTGGAGGGTGCCGGGGCCGGCGGCCGGTCGGCGGGTGGCACGCCACGGTTGCCGGGCACCGCGTGCAGGGCGAAGGCGAGGGCCACCGCCACCACCGCGACCAGGGCCGTCACCGCGGGCACCGCCGCGCGGCGGGCCCGGACCCGTACCCTGCCCCGGCGTACGGCGCGGTCCACGTCGACCCCGGGCGTCCCGGGCCCCGGTTCGAGCCCGCGCAGCGGGCCGAGCAGCCGGGCCGCCTCCTGTTCCAGCTCATCGTCGTGCACGGCCGCCACTCTCCCCCATGTCGGCCGGGACCGGCAGCCGCACCCCGAGTTGGTCCCGGAGCCGGGCGAGGCCGCGGGCGGACTGGCTCTTCACGTTCCCCTCCGAACAGTCGAGGATCCGGGCCACCTCCGCCACCGGCAGATCGCACAGGAAGCGGAGGACCAGCACCGCGCGCTGCCGCGCCGGGATGCGGGACAGCGCGGTGTGCACCACCGCCCGCGTCTCGACGTCCGGGGCGCCCGCGGCCGGCGGCAGTCCCGGGACCTCGTGCGGGGCTCCGGACAGCCGCACCCGCGCCCAGCCGAGCCGCTGCTCGTTCAGGAAGCACCGGACGAGCATGGTGTGCACGTAGCGGTCCAGGTCGTCGGCCGCGCGGGCGCGCCGCCAGTGCACGTAGAGCCGGGTGAGCGTGGTCTGCACGACGTCGTCGGCGCGGTGCGGGTCCTTGCAGAGCAGGTGCGCGATCCGGCGGAGCGCGGGCAGCCGGGCGGAGACGTACTCGGTGTACGCCCGTTCAGACTCCGCCCGGTCCGCCCGGTCCGCCGGTCCGGTCCCGGTCATGTCCCTACCGCTCACTCTCCCCCGTCCGAGCCGGTCCGTACGCTCCCGTGGCCCGGGCCGGGCGCCCGGCCCGGCGACCACGCCCAGGCCGGCCGTGACGCTCACGAGTCCGCCGCCCCGCCGTCCGCGCCGCGCCCCTCCGGCGCGGGCAGCTGCCACACCCAGACCCCGCCGATCCACCGTCCCGACGTGCCCAGCAGTCGCTGCATCGTGACACGCAGCGCCTGGACGCCCGGTTGCGGGGGCAGCACCACCACTCCGGCCCGCCAGTAACGCAGGTCCCGCCAGGCGGCGCGGCGCTCCGCGGGGCCGATGTCGGGGACCTGTCCGGTGCGCCGGACCTCGTCCAGGAGGGCGGAGGTGTACCGGGGCACCGGGCCGTAGATGCCCGCCCGGTCCGGTCCGTAGGGCCCGTTGAAGTAGCCGCCCGGGATGGCGAACCCCAGGTCGGCCGTGGTCTGCCAGTGCAGGGCCTCGGCGCGGGCGGGCGCGGGCAGCGGCACCGGGACCAGCGTGCGGCCCTCCGGCAGGTACCGGCGCCAGGTGCCGTCGGCGATGAACGGCGGGACCGGGGGCCGGTCGACGGTGGCGAACGGGGTGGGCGCCACCGGCAGGAGGGCGGCGGCGACCGCGGCCCACCCGGCGACCGCGAGCGGCCGGACGCCGCCGGCCGGCCGCTCACCGGCGGGAGCGGGCCCGGTCGGCCCGGCTGGCCCGGTCAGGCGGTCGCAGGCGAGGGCGAGCAGGATGCCGATCGCGGGGACGGCCGCCATCGCCATCCGGGACTCGATCACCGACTCGAACAGCGGGAGGTCGGCCACCAGCCGCCAGGGCCCCGGCAGCACGACGTCCGTGCCGGGCACGGGGATCGTCCGCCCCAGGGACAGCAGCACCGCCCCGGACGCCACCACGGCCAGTGCCCGGACCCTCGGCTCCCGCCACCGCCACACCACCACCGCGGCCGTGAACACCACCAGCGGCCAGCCGAAGAAGGCGTTCTGCTCGGTGCGGTTGAGGGCGAGGGCGTCGGCGGTCGCCGGGTCGCCGGCGAGCGAGCGCCCGGCGAACTCCACCACGGCGCGCGGCGGGTTGCCGGTCGGACCGTGCAGCACGCCGGTGTAGCTCTGGGCGCCGAAGAACTGGTGGATCAGGGGGTAGGCGAGGAGCAGCGAGGCGACCGCCGCGGCGACGGCGAGGCCGCGAGCCAGCGGGCGGAGCACGGCGCGGGCGACCGCCGGGCGCGCGGCGGCGTGGCCCGCCGCGAACAGCAGCAGGCCCACCGCGGCCAGCAGCAGCGCCTCCTCGCCCAGGAAGACCTGGTAGGTGAGGAGGAGTCCGAGCACCGCCCCGTCCCGGACGGTGCGGGGCGCCGCCGTCTCACCGCCGCGGCCGGGGCGGTGGGGCGGCGTGCACAGTCTGAGCAGCCGGTCGATGATCAGCGGGATCACGAACAGCACCGCGAAGTTGGGGTGCGCGTTGGCGTGCGAGATCATCGGCGGCGCGAAGGCGCACAGCGCCCCGCCGAGCGCGGCCGCCCGCCGCGACCGTACGAACCGCTTGACCAGCAGCCAGTACCAGGCGGCCGCGGTCCCGGCCAGACCGCCGGTCAGCACCAGCGCCCAGGTCACCGTCGGGCCGAGCAGCGCGGTGACCGGCGCGAGCGGGACGGCCAGTCCCAGCATGGCGGTGTTCGCCATCAGGTTCACCCCGAGCGGGGCGTTCTGCAGGGTGGTGAAGAACGGGTCGTCGAACTCCAGGACGTGCTGGGCGGTGACCGCGAAGAACCACTCCCACTGGGTCTGGTCCTGTCCGCTGTCGGCGAGGTAGCGGCGGTCGAGGTCCGCCCACAGCCCCTTGAACAGCCACACCGACAGCAGCAGATAAACGAGCAGGACGGCCTTGTCCGCGGGCCGGATCCGCCGCAGGGCGCCCCCCACCCGCAGCCGGACCAGTTCCACCAGTACGCCGGGGTAGTCCAGGGGGCGCACCTTGGAGCCGGGTTGGTGGGCCCAGCGCACCGGCACCTCGGCGATCGGCCACCGGGCGTCGTGGAACATCCGCAGGACCTCCACGTCGATGCCCCAGCCGTCGATCCGGGAGCGCCCGAAGACCGCGCGCGCCCGGTCGCCGTCGAAGAGTTTGAAGCCGCACTGGGTGTCGCCGATCCCGGGCACGGCGAGTGCCCGGATCGCCCGGTTGCCCGCCCGGCCCAGGAGTTGCCGCACCGGGTGCTGGCGTACCTCGACGCGCGCGCCGGGGCGCGCCCGGGAGCCGATCGCGGCGGCGCAGCCGGCGTCGAGCCGGTCGTGCAGGTGGGCCAGTTCCTCGATCGGGGTGGCCAGGTCGGCGTCGGTCACCAGCACCCGGCGGCCCCGGGAGGCGAGCACCCCCAGACGCACCGCGTGCCCCTTGCCGTGGTTGCCCGCGAAGGGGGCGCCCGGCGCGGCCCCGGAGGGCGGCCCGAGGAGCCGGACCCGCGGCTCGACGGCGCCCGCCTCGCGGACCGCGGCCGCGGTGCCGTCCGTGGAACCGTCGTCGACCACGATCACCTCCCAGGAGGCGTGCCGGCCGGGCGAGGAGCGCAGGTAGCGGCAGATCGCGTCGAGGGTCCGGGGCAACCGGCGCTCTTCGTTGTACGCGGGCACCACGACCGTCAGGTCGACCGTGTCCGGTGCCGGCAGAGCACTGCCGGCGGTTGGGGAAGGAGAGTGCAGCACGCGTCGGGGACCACCCCGGACCGCCGCCAGGTTGTATGGCCTGCGTCACACTTGCCGGAGGGGCGGGACGCGCCGCCGGTGCCGCGGGTCGGCCGCCCGGCCGACCCGGCGGGCGGCGGCGGCCGCCCGCGCCACCGTGACGTTCGACACGAACCGGGTGCCTGCGGTGGTGGACCGGCTCGGGGAACTGATCAAGTACCGGGGTCAGCACATCGCTTCCCGCCGAGCCGGAGGGCCCGTTGTTCAACTTCACGTCGGTGGACGACGTGTCCGCGCAGCTCGCGGCCGCCGGCTACCTCGCCTCCCCCGCGATCGCCACCACGGTGTTCCTCGCCGACCGGCTGGGCAAGCCGCTGCTGGTCGAAGGCCCGGCCGGGGTCGGGAAGACGGAGCTGGCGAAGGCGGTCGCCGAGGTCGCCGGGGCTCGGCTGGTGCGGCTGCAGTGCTACGAGGGCATCGACGAGTCCCGGGCGCTGTACGAGTGGAACCACGCCAAGCAGCTGCTGCGGATCAGCGCGGGCCGGGAGGAGACCTGGGACGAGGCGCGCACGGACGTCTTCGGCGAGGAGTTCCTGCTGCCCCGTCCGCTGCTCACCGCCATCCGCCACGACGGTCCGGCCGTGCTGCTGGTGGACGAGGTCGACAAGGCGGACGTCGAGGTGGAGGGGCTGCTGCTGGAGGTGCTGAGCGACTTCCAGGTCACCGTTCCGGAGCTGGGCACGATCAGCGCGACGCGCCGCCCGTTCGTGGTGCTCACCTCCAACGCGAGCCGGGAGCTGTCCGAGGCGCTGCGCCGCCGCTGCCTGTTCCTGCACATCGGCTTCCCCGAAGCGGAGCTGGAGCGGCGCATCGTCATCCGGAAGGTGCCGGGCCTGGACGAGGCGCTGGCCCGCTCCGTGGTGCGGGTGGTCGGTGCGCTGCGGGCGATGGACCTGCGGAAGGCGCCGTCGGTCTCGGAGACCGTCGACTGGGCCCGCACCCTGCTCGCGCTGGGGGCCGGCACGCTCGAGGAGAGCGTCGTCCGAGAGAGCCTCGGGGTGCTCCTCAAGCACCAGCAGGACATCGTCAAGGCCACCGCCGAGCTGGACCTGGACGCGGTGTGAGCGGGCCGCCCGCTGACCTGACCGGTCGGCTGACCGGGCTGGTCGGGGCGCTGCGTGCGCACGGCGTCCGGGTCGGTACCGGCGAGTCCGTGGACGCGGCGCGGGCGCTGACCGTCCTCGGGCTGGCGGACCGGGAGCGACTGCGGGAGGGGCTGGCCGCCGCCCTCCTCCACCACCAGGGGCAGCGCGCGGTGTTCGATCCGGTCTTCGAGCTGTACTTCCCGCTCGGGACCGGCCGCCCGGAAGGCGCCCGGGGAGCGCCGCGGCCGGAACCGGAACCGGGCCGGCCGCCGGGCCGGGACGCGGTCACCGCGGCGCTCCGCGAGCGCCTGGCCGCCGCGCTCGCCGCCGACGACCGGGCCGCCCTGGCGGGGCTGGCGGGCGAGGCGGTGGACGTGCTCGGCGGCTACGGCGGCTCGCCCGGCTCCGGTGGCTGGTCCGCGCACCAGACGCTGTCCCGGCTGCGGCCGGAGACGCTGCTGGCCCGTGTCCTCGCCGCGGCCCGGGCGGACGCGGCCGGGGAGTCCTTCACCGACCGGCTGGAGCGGGACGAGATCCGGCGCCGCATCGAAGGGTTCCGGGAGCGGGTACGGACCGAGGCGCGGCGCCGCGTCGCCGAGCGGCGGGGCGCGGACGAGATCGCGCGGCGGGCGCTGGCGCCGACCACCGACCGCGTCGACTTCCTCCAGGCCGACCGGGCGCAACTGGCCGAGCTGCGCCGGGCCGTCCAGCCGCTCGCCCGCAAGTTGGCGGCCCGGCTGGCGGCCCGGCGCAGGCGGGCCGCCAGAGGCCGGATCGACCTGCGCCGGACCGTGCGCGGCTCGCTGTCCACCGGGGGCGTGCCCATGCGGCCGGTGCTCCGCCGCCGGCGGCCGGGCCGCCCGGAGCTGGTGCTGCTGTGTGACGTGTCCGGTTCGGTGGCCGGCTTCGCGGACTTCACGATGCTGCTGGCCCAGGCGCTGCACGACCAGTTCAGCAGGGTGCGGGTCTTCGCCTTCGTCAACTCCGTCGACGAGGTGACCGGCCTCCTCCGGCACGGCGCGGCCGACCCGGCGGGCCTGAGCGCCCGCATCCTCGCCGAGGCGGCGGTGACGCGCCTGCACGGGAACAGCGACTACGGGGCCGCGCTGGGGGAGTTCCGGGCGCGGTACGCGGACACGCTCGGCCCGCGGACCGCCGTCTTCGTACTGGGGGACGCCCGTACGAACCGGAGCGACCCCAATCTGCCGGCGTTGCGGGAGATCGCCGGGCGGGCCCGCCGGGTGCACTGGCTCAACCCCGAGCCGTGTGCGTCGTGGCCGACCGGGGACTCCGCCGCCCTCGCCTACGCGGCGCTGGTGGAGATGCACGAATGCCGCAACGCCCGGCAGCTCGCCGCCCTGGTGGCCCGGCTGCTGCCGGTCTGACCGGGCCCGCGGGCGCGCCCGCCGGGCGGGGCGGTCCGGGCGCCGGACCCGCGGGGCGCCCGGGCCGTCAGGGCGCCGCGGCCTCCCGCGCCGACCCGTCAGGGCGCCGCGGCCTCCCGGCGCAGTGCTTCGACGGCGGCGATCGCCTCGGGCAGCAGCTCGACCGGGCAGCCCCAGTGGTCGTAGATCCCGCCACGGTTCCGGTTGCTGCCGCAGACCACGAACACCCCGGTGCCCAGGGACCGCTTGAGCCGGGTGGCCAGCCATCCGACGAAGCCGCTGTTGTCGACCCCGGCGGGGAAGTGGAAGGAGAAGACGCCGAACCGTTCGGCGTCCCCGGCGCCGTCCGCCGCGGGCACCAGCGCGCTCCACGAGTCCTCGTCCCGCACCACGGCGAGGGTGCGCGAGGACAGGGCGGGCGGCGCCGCCGCCGGGCTCTCCTCGAAGCACCAGGCCCCCTCGTGCACGACCAGGTCGGCCGCCGCCAGGACCCGGCGCAGCCGCTCCTCGGTCCGCTCCGGCGTCTCCTTGCTGACATCCACCATCTGGCCCCTCCCCGGCTCGTGTTCGTGGTGCGGGCCGCGGACGTCCGCCGCGGCGCCGCCGGTTCCGCGGCTCAGCGGACGGCGCCGAGCCGGATGGCGCGGGGCTGTCCGGTCCCCAGGGTCTCGCCGCAGTGGTCGCACACGATCCTGGGGTGCAGCTCCGCGCCGCAGTGGTGTTCCCAGACGGTCGGCGGGGGGCCGGCCGTGACATAGCGGTCCCCCCACTCCATCAGGCTGAGCAGGATCGGTTGCAGGGCGCGGCCGGCCTCGGTGAGCACGTACTCGTAGCGCGGCGGGTGCTGCTCGTACTGCTGCTTCTCCAGCACCCCGGCGTCGACGAGCTTGCGCAACCGGGTGGCGAGGATGTCCCTGCTGGCGCCGGTGTTGCGGGTGATCTGGTCGAAGCGGCGGGCGCCCAGGCCGATCTCCCGCAGGGCCAGCAGGCTCCACCGTTCGCCGACGACCCCGAGCGCGTTGGCGATCGAACACTCGCGGCCTGCCGCGGCCATCGGCTTCCCCTCTCGCCCCACAGTCGGTCTTGTAAGCCAACTTAGCACGTGACATAGTGCGCGGCAGTAGATTGGATTTTCCAACTTACCTGATGGAGGGGTTATGTCCGCCGCCAAGAAGCCCTCACCGCTACCGGACCGGATCGCCGGCCACCCCTCGGTGCGGGCCGTGCTGTCCCGCCGGGCGGCGCCGCCGACCCGGCCCGCCGTCATCGACGCGGAGTGGCTGCGGCGGATCTGCCTGGAGGCCGGGGCGGACGACGCCGCCGCGGTGCCGCTCGACCACTCGGACCTCGACGGCGAACGCGAGCACGTGCTCGCGGCGCTGCCCGGCACCCGCAGCCTGGTCTCCCTGGTGGTGCGGATGAACCGCGACAACGTCCGCTCCCCCGTGCGCAGCGTCGCCAACCAGGAGTTCCACCGCAGCGGCGAGATCGTCAACGAGGCGGCACGGACCGTCGTCCGCGCCCTGCAGGACGCCGGGCACCGGGCGGTGAACCCCTCGGCGACCTTCCCGATGGAGATGGAGCGCTACCCGGGACGCATGTGGGTGGTGTCCCACAAGACGGTCGCGGTCGCCGCCGGGCTGGGCTCCATCGGCATCCACCGCAACGTCATCCACCCGAAGTTCGGCAACTTCGTCCTGCTGGCCACCCTCCTGGTGGACGCCGAGGTCAGCGCCTACGGCGAGCGGCTGGACTACAATCCGTGCCTGGAGTGCAAACTGTGCGTCGCCGCCTGCCCGGTCGGCGCCATCGCCAAGGACGGCGCCTTCGACTTCGTCGGCTGCTTCACCCACAACTACCGCGAGTTCATGGGCGGGTTCACCGAGTGGGTCGAGACCGTCGCGGACAGCGCGGACGGAGCCGACTTCCGCTCCCGGGTGACCGACGCGGAGAACGCCTCCATGTGGCAGAGCCTCAGTTTCAAGGCCAACTACAAGGCCGCCTACTGCATGGCGGTCTGCCCGGCCGGCGAGGACGTCCTGGAACCGTACCTGGAGGACCGCAAGGAGTTCATGGACCTGGTGCTGCGGCCGCTGCAGGACAAGGTGGAGACGCTGTACGTGACGCCGGACTCGCCCGGCAGGGAGCACGCCGAGCGGCGCTTCCCACACAAGCGGATCAAGGTGGTCGGGGCCGGGCGCACCACCACCGCCGAGGACGTCACCGGCTGACCCGGCGCCGCGGGCGGCGGATGACGGGCGGCGGGCTCCGGTGCCCAGGACGTGCGCCGGACCTACGCGCCCGGCGTCCACTCGCCCGGCGCCTTCAGCGCGGCCGGCCGCGCTGAAGGCCGTCCACGTACCCGGCCCGCGCCGGGCAGCGGGCCGGGGTGCCGGTCAGGTCCAGGCGCGGCCGGCCCGGGTACGCCAGTACGCCTCGGCCGGTTCGGCGAGGTCCCCCAGGGCGGCGAGGTGGCGTTCGGACAGCCGCACGGCGGGCGCTTCGGCGTTGGAGACCAGTTGGGCTTCGGTGGCGGCGCCGGAGAGGACCACGTCCGCCCACGGCTGGTGGAACGCGGCGGCCAGGGCGACCGCGTCGGTGCCGGTGCCCAGTTCGCCGGCGATCCGGCGCAGCACGCCGGGCGCCTCCTGGCCGGTCAGCCGCCCGTTGCCCAGGCCCTCCTTGACGACGACCAGGCAGCCGGCCCGGTGAGCGTCGGCGAGAGCGGCCCCGGCGGACGGGTCGAGCGGGTTCCAGGTGGCCTGCACGGAGGTGAACAGCGGCAGGCCGTCGACGGTGATCTCCAGCGCGGCGCGGATGGTGTCGGCCTGCCGGGGGCCGCTGGTGGAGAAGCCGATGCGGACCCCCTGGGCGGCGAAGGCGGCCAGCGCCCGGTGCAGGGCGGGGTCGGTGAGGGCGGGGCTGTCCGGGGTGAGCGAGTGGACCCGGTACAGGTCCAGGTCGTCACCGAGCAGCGCCCGGGTCTCGTCCCGCTGGCGCAGGAAGGCGGTGAGGCCGTGGTCCTTGACCTCGTGCACCCGGGCGGTCAGGGCCCAGTCCCCGGTGTAGGCGTAGCCCCACTTGCTGGCGATGAACAGGTCACGGGGCACCGGGCGGCGGGCCCGGAGCCAGTCGGCGAGGAACTCCTCGGCCCGGCCGTAGGAGCGGGCCACGTCGATGTGCCGGATCCCCAGCCGGCGGGCCAGGTCCAGCAGGGCGTGGCAGCGGCGGCGCAGCGCGTCGGGAGAGCGGTCGGGCAGGTCCGCGGCGCGTCCGCCGGTGATGTACGCGGGCCTGCCGACGGCGGCGAGGCCGAGGCCGAGTTCGGGCATGGGCTGCCGGTCCCTTCCGGTGGTTCGGGTGCGTCGGGTGCCGGGCGGGCGCCCGGCGGGCGGGCCCGTCCGCCGGCTGAGCGGCCGGGCCCCCTTCATGGTGCGGCGTGCGGCCGGGGCCCGCCGTGAGCCGGGCCCGCGTGCCGTGGTGTCCGTCTGCCCGCGGACGGCGCGGTCAGTGCAGCGTGATGTAGCCGGGTGCGGGCAGCCGGGTGGCCTGCGCGGGCTCGTGGATGTCCGCCAGGGCGACGAAGAGCAGGGCGACCGCGAGCGCTCCGGGGTCCGGGACGCCGATGGCGTGGTCGCCGACGTAGCTGGCGCGGCCGCGCCGGGGGCGCAGGGACGCGGTGGCCAGGGCACCGCGGACGGCGGCCTGGGCGGCCTCGGTGAAGGGGGCCTCGGCGTTCTCGTCGTGGGCCGCGGCGGCCAGCGCCTCGGCGGTGGGCGCGAGGGCGTCGACCAGGGTGCAGTCGCCGGGGACCGCGCCGCCGACCCGCTGCACCGCGGCCAGCCCCTCCGCGGTGGCCCCGGCCAGGGCGGCTCGGGAGGGTGCCTGGTCCTGCTCCGGGGACACCGCGGCCAGGTGCTGGAAGAGCAGGCCGAACAGCGGGCCGCTGGTGCCCCCGACGTCGTTCAGGAAGGCTTCGGCGAGGGCCGCCATGCCTTCCGCTCCGGTCTCGTCGGCCAGCTTCACGGCCCGCCGGACGCCGCCGGCGAGGTTGTCGCCGAAGTCGCCGTCGCCCACGAGCTGGTCGAGCCGGGTGAGGTTGTCGCGTACCTGGGTGACGATGAGCGCGTACCGGTCGAGGACGGCGCGGCCGCCCGCGGTGCTCCGTTCGGCGCGCCGGGCCGCGGTCTGCCGGGCCGGTGCGGCGGGGGCGGGGTCCGCGGTGAGGGTGAGGCGGGGCAGTACCAGCGGGGTCTCGGTGGGGGCGGTCCACATCTCGGCCCAGCCCTCCTCGAGCCGGGTGAGGGTGAGGGAGAAGCCGGCCATGTCCAGGGCGGCGGTGTAGGTGCCGGGCACGATGACCACCGGCCGGACGTCGCGGGCGACGAGGCGCTCGTGCAGCAGGGTGCTGATCGCGTGGAGTTCCAGGCTCGTGGTGGCGCCCAGGCCGTTGACGACGGCGAGCACCTCGTCGGAACCCTGCGGAAGGGCGTCGAAGAGGTCGTCGGTCATCCGCCGGACCAGCTCGTCGACCGGCGGGTGGGCGATGGTGCGGGTGCCGCGCTCGCCGTGGATGCCGACGCCGTAGTCCAGGGTGCCCGGCGCCAGGGTGAAGGCCGGGGCTCCCGTCGTGGGTGAGGTCTGGGCCCGGGCGGCGACGGCGACGCTGCGGGACCGGGCCACGATGTCGGCGCCGAGGGCGGCCAGTTCGGCCAGCGACGCGCCCCGGTCGGCGGCGGCGCCGAGGAGCTTCTCGACCACCATCGTGGCGGCGGTGCCCCGGCGGCCGGTGGCGCTGTCCGCGGTGTCGGTGGCCAGGTCGTCGTCGACCAGCACGGTGGCGACGGGTATCCCGTCGTGCCGCAGCCGCTCCGCGGCGATCTGGAAGTTGATCACGTCGCCGGTGTAGTTCTTGACGATGTGCAGCACGCCGTCGCTCCCGGCGGCCGCGACGCTCGCCTCGTAGATCTGGCGGTTGTGCGGGGAGGCGAAGATCTCCCCGGGGCAGACGGCGTCCAGGCCGCCGCGCCCGAGGAGCCCGGTGTGCAGCGGTTCGTGGCCGGAGCCGCCGCCGGAGACCAGGCCGACCCTGCGGTCCGGATGCGGCTTCCGCGCCCGCAGGTACAGCGGGGCGCCGTTGACCTCGATCATGCCGGGGTGCGCGAGAGCCAGACCACGGGCGGCGGCCAGTACCGGATCGGTCTCCGGCAGGAAGTAGCTCATCGAGGGTTCTCCGTCAGGGTGCGGGTGCGGACATACGGGTGTGCGGGCGGTGGACGCGGGCGCGAGGCGCGCGACCGGACCCGCCGATCGCGCCGGACCCCGCGGCCGGGGGCGTGGGCCGGGTGCCACGCGGCCGGGCGCCGGGGGGATCGGTGCTCTCACCATGGCCGCCCGGCACCTCCCAAGATCGGCACGATGCGGTACCGGTACCGGAAGGTTCCGGTCGGGGTCCCGGTGTGCGATGCTGCCACCTGCGCCGACCCGGATGAAAATCTGTAAAGCGCACCGCGGGTTCACCGGTCGGCAGGCTCATCTTTGCGAGGTCTTTACACGTGGCGGACGCTCGACGCGAGGACCTCGGCCGGATGCTGCGGGCCTGGCGCATGTCGCGGGACCCGGGGCTGATACCCGGCCCCGCCCCGTTCCGCGGACACCGCAGCTATCTGACCCAACTGGACATGGCGCTGCTGCTGGGGGTCTCCGAACGCTGGTACCGCGCCCTGGAGAAGGGGGAGGACCGCCGCTACGGAGCGGAGATGATCGCCGGCGTCGTACGGATACTGGGACTGTCGCCCGGGCAGGCGGCGGCCCTCTACCACGGCACCGGGCACCGCCCCCCGCGGCGCGAGGCGGCCGCCCTGCCGTCCCCCGCGCTGCTGGAGCTGATGCACCAGCAGCGGTGCATCAGCTTCGTCACCGGCCGGGCCTGGGACGTGCTCGCCGCCAACGCCGTCGCGGCACGCCACTGCCCCTGGCTGGTGCGCCCCGGTGCCAACGTCATGACCTGGGCGTTCTCCCCGGAAGCCCGCTACCAGCTGCGCGACTGGGAACGCAGCTGGGCCGTCCCGCTGCTCGAACAGCTGCGGCTCGCCTGGCAGCGCCGGCCGGACGACCGCAGGCTGGACGAGGTGGTGCGCCAGGTGCGCGGGATGGCCGGCGTCGCCGCGTTGTGGGACGCCCCCGCCCCGGCCGGGACCCCGCCCGCGGGTGCGGCCCGGCCGATGTACTTCCCGCTCGTCGCCCCCGTCCCGATCGAGGTGCGCGTCACCGCCTGCGCGCCGTTCGAGGACCGGTCGCTGCGGTGGGTCATGGTCGCGGCGGTGGACCGGGCCGTCGGGTTCCCCTGAGCCGGGGCGGGCCCCCGGGCGCGGACGCACCGCGCGGCGAGCCGCCCCCGTGCCCGGCCGCCGGCCGTCCCGTCCCCCCGTCCCCGGCCACCTGCCTGGCCGTCCGCCGGTCCGGCGCCGGACCGGCCGCACCGGGACGGCGGTCCGGTCGGGTCAGGTGCCGGACCGGGGCGCGGTGCCGCGCAGCTCGTCGATGACGAACCGGACGCGCTCCGCCACCCGCACCCGGAGCAGCTCGACCGGTTCGTAGCCGTACTCGGTGTAGGTGGCGACCAGCCGCTCCCAGGTGCGTTCCGCTTCGGCGAAGGACTGCCGGCGTTCGGTGTCCCGGGGGTGGATCTCCGGCCAGGGCGGCGCGACGAGCACCCGGCGGCGGTAGCGGAAGGTGCGGGCCGCGGTGTCCGGATGGGCGGGGACCGGCCGGCCCTCCGGCCGCAGGTAGCCGATGACGTCCGGGATCCCCCGGTCGAAGAACACCGGCCCGTCGCCCGCCGCCGCGGCGCGGTGTGAGCGCAGGTCCCGGCAGAGCATCAGCTCGGCGAAGAGGGCCGGATCGCTCCACGGCAGCACGGGGCCGCCGATGGCCGGCTGGTCCTGGATGATGCCCCGCCCCGCCTCCTGCGCGTGGGCGTGGGCGGCTTCCCGCAGGCGGTCGATCAGGGTGCTCTTCCCGGCCTCGGGGCCACCGGTGACCACGATGAACCGGTCCGGCCCCGGGGGGTCGCCGGCGCCGTGCGGACCGGCCCGTTCGCCGCGGCGCCGGGCGGGCCGCGGCGACGTTCCGAACCTACCAGGGGGCGGCGGCCCTACCGCCGGTCCGCCGCCGGCGGGGCCGCCGCGGTGCCGGTCCCCCGCCGGTTCCGGCTGAGCCACGCGTCGAGGGTGAGCAGTCCCGGGTACCGCTTCCGGAGCGCGGGCAGGTCGGCCCGGAATCCGTGGGTGTTCAGCCAGTCGAACATGTTCGCCACCTCCTCGGCCCCGGCCCGCAGTTCCTCGGTCGGCTGCCGCTCGAAGCGCGTCGGCACGCCGTCGGCCTTGGTGAACGCCTCGGCGACCTGCCGCACGGTCAGTTCGTCGCCGGCCGCCTCGATCTTCCGGCCGATGGACTCGGCCGGCCTGGCGAACGCGTCCGCGGCGATCCGGCCGATGTCGGTCAGCGCGATCATCTGCAGCCCGGTGTCCGCGTCCAGTGCGATCGCGCCGACCCGCTCGCCGTCCACCGCCGCCGGCACCAGGGAGGACCAGTTCTCCATGAAGAACACCGGCCGCAGCACCGTCGCCGGCAGTCCGAGGGCGTCGATGTGCGCCTCGATCTCCGCCTTGGTCTCGAAGTGCGCGACGCCGGACCCGCGTCCGGCGCCGCCGACGGAGCTGTACACCAGGTGCGCGACGCCCGCGCGGCCGGCCGCGTCGGCGACGTTCCGGCCCCGCCGCACCTCCTGCGCGGGGCGCGGGTCGGCCGGGTCGGAGGGCTGGACGCTGAACACGCCGTACGCGCCCCGCGCGGCCGCGTGCAGCGACCCCGGGTCGTCGAGGTCTCCGGTGGCCAGTTCCGCGCCGAGCGCCTCGAGGGCCTTGGCCGCCCGCGCGCGCGGGTCGCGGACGAGGGCCCGCACCGGCCGGCCGCCGGCGAGCAGTGCGCGGGCGACGGCGCCGCCCTGGCCACCGGTCGCGCCCGTGACCAGGATGGTCTTCTTGTCCGACACTGCGAGATCCTTCCGGGAGGGTGATGGTGGGGCCGCGCGACGGCGGCGGTCTTCGGCGGCGCGCGCCGCGCGGTGGGAGGCCGGCGGCTCAGCGGCGTGAGCGGGTGGGAACGGGAAGCTGCCCGGCGACGATGGCGGCCAGGGAGAGGGCGAACCCCAGGCACTGGACCGGCCCCAGGGTCTGGTCGAGCACCACGACCCCGAGGACCGCGGCCACCAGCGGGGAGAGCAGCACGAGGACCGCGACGGAGGTGACCGGCAGCGTGGTGAGTCCGCGGAACCACAGGACGAAGGCGATCAGCCCGCCGACCAGGCCGAGCCACAGGTAGCCGAGGGCCGCGGGCAGGTCGATCGCGGGTGGCGCGCCCTCGGCGAGGAAGGTGACCGGCACCAGGAACAGGCCGCCCGCGGTGAGTTGCCACCCGGCGAAGGCCGTGGGGCCGGTCCCGGCGGGGCGTCCCCAGCGCCTGGTGAGCGTCACCCCGAGCGCCATGGACGCGGCGCTGCCCAGGCCCGCCGCGACCCCGGCGAGGTCGAGGGCCGCGCTCGGCCCGATGACCACCAGGCCGACGCCGGCCATGCCGATCCCTCCCCAGGCCAGGCGCCAGCCGGACAGCCGCTCGCGGAGGACCGCCACCGCGAGCAGGGCGACGACGAGCGGCTGGGCCGCGGCCAGCGTGGCGGCGACGCCTCCCGGCAGGCGTTCGGCCGCGATGGCCAGGAGCGGGAAGGTCAGCCCGATGTTGAGCACGCCGAGCACCGCGGCCTTCGCCCACCAGCCGCCGCGCGGCAGGGTCCGGGCGATCGCGAGCGCGACCAGGCCGGCGGGCAGCGCGCGCAGCAGCCCGGCGAACAGGGGGTGCCCCGGCGGGAGGAGTTCGGTGGTGACGACGTAGAACGTGCCCCAGGTGGCGGGGGCGAGCGCCGTCAGGAGGGTGAGCTGCAGTGTTCCGCCGGGGACGCCGCCGACCGCTCCGGCGGGGGCCCGCTGTACTGCTGGACTTGTCATGCCCGCAGTCTCGGGCGGTGGTGATCAATGAGTCCAACACATGTTTGTCACCTCATCGATCGCGCTGGAAGATGGATCCATGGAGCTTCAGCAGATGCGCTACGTCGTCGCCGTCGCCGAGACGAACAGCTTCACCCGGGCCGCCGAACGCTGTCTGGTGGTCCAGTCCGCCCTCAGCCACCAGATCGCGCGCCTGGAGCGGGAGTTGGGCGCCAGACTGTTCGAGCGCACCAGCCGCCGGGTGCGGCTGACCCCGGCCGGCGCGGCCTTCCTCCCCGCCGCCCGCCAGTGCCTGGACGCCGCCGAGCGCGCGGCCGCCGAGGTCGCCGCGGCGGTCGGCGAGGTGCGCGGACGGCTCGTCCTGGGCCTGATCCCCACCGTCGCCGCGGTCGATGTCCCGGGCGCGCTGCGGGACTTCCGCCGGCAGCACCCGCAGGTGCACATCAACCTGCGGGTCGGCGCGAGCAACGACCTCGTCGAACAGGTCAGGGAGCGAGTCGTCGACGTGGCCTTCCTCGGACTGCCGGACACGGCGCGGCCGGAAGGCGTCGCCGCCCGCGAACTCGCCCGTGACCGGCTCGTCGCCGTGGTGGCCCCGGACCATCCGCTGACCGGCGAACCGGCGGTCGACCTCCGCCGGCTCTCCTCCGAGGTGTTCGTGGACCTGCCGGCCGGTACCGCCGGGCGTGCCCAGTCCGACCTGGCCTTCTCGGCCGCCGGTCTCAGCCGCGACGTCGCCTTCGAAGTGACCACCGTGGACCCCCTCATGGCGCGGCTGGTCGGTCAGGGCCTCGCCGTCGCCATGCTGCCCTCCGCCTACGCGCCCCAGCTCGCCGGGGTCGCCACCATCGAGGTCACCGACGCGCCGACCCGGGTCGAGTACGCCGTCTGGAGCGCGGTCGGGCGACCGCCCGCGGCCACCGCGTTCCTCGCCGTCGCCGGCATCGCAGGCATCCCCGGCACCCCCGAAACCCGCGGCGCGGAGTGAACCGGCACCGCCCGGGGCGCCCCGCCGGCCCCGTCCGCGACGAGTTCGCGGGTGGGGCCGGCGGCAGCGGCACGAGGCGGTGCGCGCGACCTTCAGCCGGCGTGGGTCCCGGCCCGGCGTGGGTCCCGGCCCGGCGGGTGGACCGGCCCGGCGGTTACAGGAGCTTGCTGCGTCCGCCGGCCGCGGTCATGGGGCGCCGGCCGCGGGCGCGCCGCCCCCGCCGCGGCCGCCGGGGCTCGCCGTCCAGTCCCGCCGCCCGCAGGGCCCAGGCGGCGACGACCTCCTCCGGCACGCCGATCCGGGCCAGGGCCCGCTCCACTTCGGCCCGGCACTCCGGGGCGCCGCAGTGGACCCGGCTGAACGGCAGTGCGGGGGCCGGCAGATAGAAACACGCGCATCCGAGACAGACGTGGATGGGCCGCATGGTCATCTCCTAGTGCATGATTCCGCTGCCGTGGCAGGTGCCGCACGGCCCGGTCCAGGTCCGGGTGACCGGCACCTGGTTCCCGTGCTCGTCGAGCTCCAGGGTGTGTTCGGTGTGCTCGGTGACCCGGTCGCCGCCGCATGCCGTGCATGGTTGTTCGGACACCGCCCCAGCATGCCGCAGCCCCGGCGCCCCGGGAACACCGAACGTCTGACCGCCCGGTGGGCCGGACGGGCCACGGGGCCGGGGCGCCGCCCGGATCCCGCGCGCCGGCTCACCCCGCCGGATCGGCCGCCGGGCCCCCGAGATTCTCCTCCAGCCAGGCCACCCCGAAGTCCACCACGTCCCGCGCCTCGAACAGGAAGCTGTCGGCGGCGCCCACCCGGCCGCCCCTGCCGATCCCGGCGGCGAGCATGTCCCGGGCGATCCGCTCGAACGGCCACTGCCCCTCCGGGACCACCCCCGAGTAGTCGAAGGCCCCGTCCTGGGAGTCGATGTCGTGGAAGCGGCGCCAGATCCGCTCGCCGTCCACCGTGATCGGCTGCTCGTAGTCCACGTACCGCTTGCCGGGCGCGTCCGCGAGCGCCTCGGCGTGGTGCAGCAGGGTCAGCGAGTCCAGCGGGGCGCCCAGGAGGAGGACCCGGCCGCCCAGGGCGACCAGTCGCGCCAGCGGGCTGTCCGGGCCGTGCGGATCGTCCCAGGGGTGCTCGTCCATCAGCGGGTGCGCGGCCGGGCCCAGGGCCGCGAAGGAGGCGTCGGGGTGGCGGCTGCGTACGGCGCCCGGGTGGCGGCGCAGGGCCTCCGGGAGCCGGCCGAAGCTGTGGTCCGCCTCGCTCAGCGCGGGGTCGTAGGCGGGGTGTCCGGCCCGCAGGGCGTCCTGCCAGGGCCGTGGCCAGTCGGTGAAGTCGTAGGGCGGGGCGTCGTTCCAGCCGCAGGTCACCATCAGGGTGCCCCGCTCGGTGACGACGTCGCCGAGGGCCCCGATGACCGTCTCCGAGCCGCCCGCCACGTACCCGAGGGCGGACATCCGGGTGTGGAACATCACCACATCACCCTCGCCCAGGCCGAGCCGGGCCAGGTCCCGGGCGAGCCGACGGCGGGTCACCGGGCCGCCGGAGAGCCGGAGGAGAGCCAGTTCGTCCATGCGTCGAACCCAACCGCGCCGTCCCGGCCGGTGGCAACCGCATTGTTTCCGGCCCGGCGGCCCGGCCGGGCCGCCGGAGAGCCGGGCCGCCCGGGCCCGAGGCCACCCGGGCCGACCCCTTGTCGGCGATCACCGACCTGTGGGATATAGGTCTGGACCATTGTTCCCGCCTGGGGAGGCAAGGCCGTGCCACGTCCACCCGCCACCGTCGTCTTCGCCGCCTCGGCGGCTTGTCTGCTGGCCGCCTGCGGCGGCGAGGACCGGGACGCCGAGAGCCCCTCGGTGCCCGCCGGGGTCACCGTGCAGGCCGGCAGCGCCACGTCCGTGCACGTCATGTGGGAGCACGCCACCGACAACGAGAAGGTGGCCGGGTACGAGGTCTACCAGCGGGGCGCCAAGGTCAGATCGCTGCCCGGGACGACCCGGATGGTGGACGTCGAACGGCTGGCGCCGCGGACCGCGTACACCTTCACCGTGCGCGCCCGCGACGCCGCCGGCAACCTCTCCGGGCCCAGTGCGGCGGTGTCCGTCACCACCCCCGCCGACACTCCGGACGACCGCCGGGCCCCGTCCCGGCCGGCGTCGCCGCGCGGCACCGTGACCGGCACCCGCACGGTGACCCTGACCTGGGGCCGGTCCACCGACGACGTGGGCGTCACCTCGTACGACATCTACCAGGAGGACTCCCGGATCCACAGTGTGGGCGGCGACCGCACCAGCGCGCGCGTCACGGGCCTGCGGCCGGGCACGGTCTACACGTTCACCGTCCGGGCCCGGGACGCCGCCGAGAACTCCTCACCGGACAGCGCGGCCGTCGACCTGACCACCGCGCCGGCCCCCGGCGCGGGCCCCGGCACCGCACCCGCCGAGCTGACGGCGACCGCGCGGAAGGGCACGGTCGAGCTCTCCTGGACTCCGCCGGAGACCGGGGCCCCGGTGAAGGAGTACGAGTTGTTCCTCAACGGCAGGATGGCCACCACGATCGTCTGGGGCTCGGCGCCGCCGACCGGGAAGGCGAGGTACACCACGACGGTCACCGGCGGGCCGGGCACCCGCTACAGCGTCAAGCTGCGCGCGAAGCTCCCGGACGGCAAGTGGGGCGACTTCTCCGCCCAGCGGACCGTGGTGCTGCCCGGCTGACGGTCGGCAGCACGGTCCGGGACAGGGTAGAGTTGATCACGCGACACCACGCCGGACCGGCCGGGTGTCGATGCGTCGGTCGTCTAAGGCAAGATGCTCGTCTCCAAACGAGAGATGCAGGTGCAAGGCCTGCCTGGCGCTCCATCGAGAGGTCCCTCCCCGTCCGGGTGAGGGACCTCCGGCGTTC
This sequence comes from Streptomyces sp. NPDC018031, assembly GCF_044327625.1. Lineage (NCBI taxonomy): Bacteria > Bacillati > Actinomycetota > Actinomycetes > Kitasatosporales > Streptomycetaceae > Streptomyces > Streptomyces sp. NPDC018031. Next base: position 13,689 of record NZ_JBIRFT010000009.1, on the reverse strand, counting down.
CGGGGGTCCGCGCGTGTGCCGCCCCCGGGGCGGCACGGCGCCCGGGCGTCCCGTCACTCCCCCGCCGCTCCGCCGGATCCGGCGGCGGCGAGCCGCTGAAGGTAGCGGTGCAGGGCCGCGGAAGCCCCGAGCCGGGCGAGGCTGCGCCGGTGCAACTCCCTTCCTCGGTTGTCCAGTTCGGCGCGGAGGCGCGCGGCACTGCCCCGGGCGCGCAGCCCGTCGAGCACCACGCGGGCGGCGGCGAGGCGGTGGCCGTTGCGGCGGAGCAGCGCGACCAGGAAGGCCATCCGCACCTCGGAGTCCGGGTAGCGGCGGTAGCCGGTGCCGGGCTCCCGGTCCGGCCGCAGCAGCCCCTCCGCCTCCCACAGGCGGAGCACCGGCGGCCGTACGCCCACCACGTCGGCCACCTGGCCGATGCGCAGGCACTCCCGGGACGGCGCCCAGGACGCGTCCGGGGCGGCCAGGATCGCCTCCAGGGCCTCGCGCGCGGTGGCCAGTTCCGCCCGGCCGCGGTCCAGTTCGGCATGGCCGGCGTCGAGCGCGGCGAGCGCGCTCTCCAGCTCTCCCCGGTGGACGGCGCGCATGACGGTGCGGGCCGTCGGCCAGCCGTAGGCGGCCGCCAGTTCCCGGGCGACCAGGACCGCTTCGGTGTGGGCGGTGGTGAAGCTGCGGTAGCCGCTCGGGGTGCGCTCCACCGGCGGCAGGATGCCCATCTCCGCGTAGTTGCGCACCTGCTGGACCGAGACACCCGCGACGCGGGCGACGTCGGCGGCCCGCATCGGATCCCCCATGGCGCCTCCTGGGTCCCGGTCGCCGGTGATCCGCCCAAGGTCCCGTCCCACCGTAGCCTCCATTTGAGACTTCTTCCCCCATCTCACCGGCGCACCCGGGAAGAACGGACGAAAAGCCTCCAACAGCACTTGAATGAGACGCTCGATACATGGCGCGGCCGGAGCCGCGTCCTCGTGTTCCGGGTGACCCGGCTGGGAGGCTGACGGTGAAGTTCGTGCTCGAAGTGGACATCGACGAGGCGGCGGAGGGCGGGGCGGCCGCCGGTGAACTGGGCCGCATCCTGAGGTACTGGGGCGGGAACCTGCACCACTACGAACTCCGGCCCGGTGTCGGGGAGTCCGTTCACGACTCGTCCTACCGGGAGGTCGGCCGGTGGACCGTCATCGGCGCCGAGGACCCGCCCCGGCCGGCGTGACGCGGCGCGCCGGCCGCCCGCGGGCCCCTGCTCGCGGGCGGCCGGCCGCGGTCAGGACTCGTCCAGGTAGCCGGCGAGGGCGCCCCGGCTCCGCCGGAGGCCGTCGATGCGCTCGTCCATGGCCGCCAGTTCCCGGTCCAGGATGGCCCGCACGTCCACGCACCAGTCGAACTCCGGCAGCTCGCCCCGGGCGCACGGCAGCACCGCGCGGATCACCTCGGTGGACAGCCCCGCGTCCAGCAGGGCACGCACCTGCCGCACGGTGACCACCGAGTCCTCGCCGTAGTGGCGGTATCCGTTGGTGCCCCGCCGGACGTCCAGCAAGCCCTGGGATTCGTAGTACCGCAGCAACCTCGGGCTGACCCCGGTACGCCGGGACAACTCGCCGATCAGCATCCGACCCGCCTCATTCGACGTTGACCTTTCCATCGGTGTGAAGGCTTAACGTCGGGCCATGAGCGAACATTCCGCGCCCGTCCGCGGGGCCGGGGGCGTGCCATGTCCCCGGCCGGCGACGGGGACGCCCCCGGCGGCTCCGGCCTGACCGCGGTCGCCCCCGGACCACCGCCCGGACCGGTCCCGCACCGGCCCGGATGGCGCTCGCCCCGCCCGGGCGGCCGGCGGACTCGACCCCGCCGCCCGCGGATCCGTCGTTCCCGCCTCACCTCACACACCGCTGGAGAGACGCATGACTTCTTTTGTCGTACACCGCAACGGCCGGGCGGCGACCGCCGAGGAACTGGCCCCGCTCGCCTTCGCCGGCTACGCCCACTTCACCGCCCTGCAGGTCCGCGGCGGCCGGGTCCGGGGGCTCGATCTGCATCTGGAGCGGCTGCGGTCCGCGTCGCTGGAGTTGTTCGGGCGGGCGCTGCCGGACGACCGGGTGCGGGACTGGCTGCGGGCGGCGGTGGAGGCGGGCCCGGCCGACCTCTCGCTGGTGGCCACCGTGTACTCCCCCGCGGGCGAGTTCACGGCCGCCGGGGACGGTGTGGAGCCCGAGTTGCTGGTGCGTACCGGGCCGCCGTCGTCCGGCCCGGACGGCCCGCTGGCGCTGGCGACGGTGGAGTACGAGCGAGTGCTGCCGGCCGTGAAGCACGTCGGCGAGGTGGCCAAGACGTACTTCCTCCGGCAGGCCGTCGGAGAGGGCTTCGACGACGCCGCCTTCGTGGACCGCCGGGGCCGGCTCAGCGAGGGGACGATCTGGAACCTGGCCTTCTGGGACGGCACCGCGGTGGTGTGGCCCACGGCCGGGATGCTGGGCGGGACCACCATGGGCATCGTCCGCCGCCGGCTGGAGCGGCTGGGGGTCCCCCAGCGCGAGCGGGAGATCACGCCGGCCGATCTGCCCGCGCTGGCCGGAGCCGCGGTCATGAACTCGTGGACGCCGGGCATCGCGGTGCACCGGATCGGCCAGGTGCCGCTGGCCGAGGCGCCGGACTTCGTGGAACTGCTGCACCGGGCCTACCGGGACGAGCCGCTCACCGCGCTGTGAGCGGGGCGGCCGGCCCGGCCCCGGCCGCTCACGACCGCGCCGGGCCGGCGCCGGCCCCCCTCACCGCCACCGACCCGGGGCACCGGCCGGGCGCCCTCGGCCGCGGCACCCGGTGAGCGCCGGGGGCACCGGGACACGCCGGGCGGCGCCGGGATCACGGTGCCAGGGCGCGCTGCATGAGCACGGTGTCGATCCAGCGGCCGTGCTTGTGACCCACCCGGGCCAGCCGGCCCGCCTCGGTGAAGCCGAAGCGGCGGTGCAGCGCGGCGGAGGCGTCGCTGCCGGGGGCGTCGGCGATGACCGCGACCATCTGGCGCCGGCCGGCTGCCGCGGCCCGCTCCACCAGAGGGGCCAGCAGGGCGCTGCCCAGCCCCCGGCCGGTGTGGTGCGGCGCGAGGTAGATCGTGTCCTCCACGGTGTGCCGGTACGCCGGCTTGGGCCGCCAGGGCCCGGCGTAGGCGTATCCGGCCACCTCGCCGCGGAGTTCGGCGACGAGGAAGGGCAGTCCCTGCCCGGTCAGGTCCGCCAGTCGCCGTTCCCAGTCGGCGAGGGTGGGCGGGGTCTCGTCGAAGGTGGCCACGGTGTGGGTCACGTAGTGCGTGTTGATCCCGGCCACGGCCGGCAGGTCCCCGGGAACGGCGGGACGGACGGTCAGCTCGGGCGATATCACGGTCGGTCTCTTTCTCTCGGCGGCGGGCCCGCGCCGCGCGGCCGCCCTGGGGGCCGTGTCCGCCGGGCCGTCGACCACCGTACGGCGCCGGCCGCGGGCGCCGCGACGGAAAAACCGTGTCCCCGCCGGGCCCGCCCGCCCCGCGGCGGCGCCGGCCCGGCGTCCGGTGACCGCCGGCCGGCCCTCGCGGCCGTGGCGCGGCGGTGGGACGGCCGCTAGGCTTTCGGGCCGCCGGACACCGGATCCGCCCAGCAGGAGGCGAGGCCCCCGATGACCTCCGAATCCATTCCGCCCACGGTCCGCGAGGTGTACGGGCCGGCCGATCTCAGCTCCATCCCCGCCTTCGCGGGGGGCTTCATCAACTTCGGTCACTGGGACGGCATCGCCCTGGACCGCCCGCTCACCGAGGCGGACCGGGTCCACAGTCAGCAACAGCTCTACCGGCACACGCTGGCGGCGCTCACCCCGCCCGGCGCGGACGCGGCCCGGACGGCCGCCGCCCGGTCGGGGGCCCGGGTCCTGGAGGTGGGGTGCGGGCTGGGGCCGGGGTGTGCCCTGGCGGTGGAGGAGTTCGGCTTCGCCGAGGTCACCGGGATGGACATCCATCCGCAGCAACTGGAGCGGGCGGCCCGGCGGAACCGCGCGCTGCTGGCGGCCCGGCCCGGCCGGCTGCGGTTCCGCGAGGGGGCGGCCGAACGCATGCCCTTCGCGGACGGGTGGTTCGACGGTGTGTACAGCGTCGAAGCCGCCCAGCACTTCCGGGACCTGGGGGCGTTCGCCGGTGAGGCGGCCCGGGTGCTGCGCCCGGGCGGCCGGCTGGTCGTCGCCTGTTTCTTCCCGCCCGACGACCGCCCCGGCGCGGCCGGGCGGCTGGCGCGGATGCTCGACAGCTTCGCCAGCGGCCTGGACGTGGCCCACCCGGTCGGCGCGTTCACCGGCGCGCTGGGCGACGCCGGGCTGCGCGGGGTGCGGGCGGAGTCCATCGGGGACCGGGTGTGGCCCGGCTGGGACCGCTGGCTGGCCACCGCCGGGTACACCGGGACCTGGTCGCGGAACTTCCTCACCGCCTACCGGGAAGGGCTGCTCGACTACTACCGCGTCATCGCCGAAGCGCCGGCCGGCGAGGGGTGAGCACGGGGACGGTACGGCGCGGCCGCCGGGCCCCGCGCGGAGCGGTTCCGGCGGCCGGTGCCCGCCGCCCGTGCCGGGAGAGCCGACCGACCGTCACCCGTCCGGGTGACTTTCCCTCACCGGAACGTGGGTCCCCGCGCGATGGCCGCCGTTGACGCCGGATCGGCGTCCGGCGGCATACGGTGCCCGGCGCGCCGCGCTCGGCGCCGGATGAGGCGGGACCCCGGGCCACGGGGGAAGCTCGCGGGGTCCCGCCGGTTCAGGTGGCCACCCGCGGGGGGTGGCCGGGCGCCTCAGGGCGCGGTGCCGGCCGTCTGGTCTCCGGCCTCCGGCGGCGGGGCGGCGGCGTCCGCCCCCGCCCTGCCGCCGATGCCGGCCAGGCCGCCCAGGGCCACGTTCGCCGCGCGGTCGAGCGCGGTCCGCAGCTCCTCGGCCGTCGCCTCCCGGGCGAGGCGGATCAGCGCCGTGTTGACCAGTGCCCCGACCAGCGCGCCGACCGCGGCGGAGGCCTCCGGTTCGTCGATCTCGTCGCCGCAGGACGCCAGCAGCGCGCCGGTCAGCTGGCGCTGGGCCTCGAACAGCCAGTGCAGGGCGCGGGCCTGGAGGGCCGGCGAGGAGAGGATGAGGCGCACCCGCAGCGAGGGGAGTTCGCCGGTCAGGTCCTCGGTGGCGTCCGGCGACACCACCGAGACCCGCAGCGCCCGCAGCAGCAGCTGGGCCACGGTCTCACCCGGCCGGCGTCCGGTCACCTCGCGTACCAGCGCGTCGACACGCTCCTGGCTGTCGGCGAAGAGTACGTCCTCCTTGCCGGGGAAGTAGCTGAAGAAGGTACGCGTCGAGACGTCCGCCGCGGCCGCGATCTCGGCGACGGTCGTCTCCTCGTACCCCCGCTCCGCCACCAGGCGCACGGCGGCCTCGATGAGTGCGCGCCGGGTGCGCAGTTTCTTGCGCTCCCGCAACCCCATCGGCCGCGGCCCGTCGTCCCCGGCCGGGGACGCGGCGACGGTCGCGGGCGAGCCCGTCGTGTCGATCATGGTGAACAGCATACCCAACTTCCCGCAGATCATGCATTTTTGCATCGCTTGCAGTTTTCGGCGGGCTGAGCTTTTATCAAAACATGGAACGCCTACTGGAAACTCTTGGTCGAACATGTGCTTTACGGCCCTGGCGGACGATCGCCGCCTGGCTGGTGGCGGCAGTAGCGCTCCTGGCTCTCGGGCAGGCGGCGGGCGGCACGTTCGTGAACGACTTCCGGGTGCCGGGGGTGGAGTCGCAGAAGGCCACCGACGAGGCACGGGACCACTTCCCCTCCTTCGGGGCCGTGGACTCGCAGATCGTCTGGCACGCGCCGGACGGCGAACTGGACACCCCGGAACGCTCCGCCGCGGTCAAGCGGATGCTGGCCGAGGTCCGCGAGCAACCGGACGTCAGCGGGGTGGACCCACCGTTCCCGAGTGAGAACGGCCGGGCGGCCACCACGAGCGTCGCCTACGACAAGGAGCTGGGCGAGCTCGACAAGTCGCACTACGAGCGGCTCGACGACGCCGCCGAGCCGGTGCGCGCCACCGGGCTCGACGTCGAGTTCCGCGGCATGGTGGTCGACCTGGGCAACGAGCCCACCACCAGCGCCGCCGAACTCGTCGGCCTGGGCGCCGCGCTGATCGTGCTCATCATCGCCTTCGGCTCGCTGGTCGCCGCCGGGCTGCCGCTGGTGGTGGCCGCCATCGGCATCGTCGCGGGCACCGCGCTGGTGCTGCTGGTCGGCTCGGTGATCGACATCCCGTCCTCCGCCCCGATCATCGCGGTGATGCTCGGCCTCGGCGCGGGCATCGACTACGCGCTGTTCATCCTGAGCCGGTTCCGGGCCGATCTCGCCGACGGCCACAGTCCGGCCGACGCCGCCGGGCACGCCTCCGCCGTGGCCGGGCACGCCGTGGTGTTCGCCGGGGGCACCGTCGTGGTCGCCATCCTGGGACTGAGCTTCGCCGGGATCCCGTTCGTCGGCGCCATGGGCATCGCCGGGGCCATCACGGTCGCCGTGATGATGGTCGCCGCGCTCACCCTGCTCCCCGCCCTGCTGGGGCTGCTGGGCCACCGGGTGAACGCGCTGCCGCTGCCCCGGCTGCGCGGGGCCCGCCGGGCGGCGGCGACCCCCGGCGAGGCGGAGCACACCGGCGCCGGGACCCGGGCCGGCCGGTGGAGCGAGCACGTGTACCGCAACCGGATCGTCTACGCCTGCTCGGCCACCGCGGTCCTGGTGGCCCTCACCGCTCCGCTGTTCTCGCTGCGGCTCGGCAATCCCGACGACGGCATCCAGCCGTCCGACCTGACCCAGCGTCAGGCGTACGACCTGATCGCCGACAACTTCGGGCCCGGCTGGAACGCCCCGCTGGTCATCACCGTCACCGGTGCCGACGAGGACCGGGCCGGGAAGCTGACCGCCGCGCTGAAGAAGGACCCGGAGGTCGACGAGGCCACCCCGCCCAAGCGCAGCACGGACGGGGAGGCGTCGCTGCTGACCGTCGTGCCCCGGCACGCGCCGCAGGACAAGGAGGTCAGCGACCTCGTCCACCGGATCCGGGACGACATCGCGCCCGGCGTCCTCGCGGGCTCCGGGGGCGAGGCGCTGGTCGGCGGCTCCACCGCGCTGCAGATCGACATGGCGGACGTGGTCGGCCAGCGGCTCCCCTGGGTGGTGCTCGCCGTGGTCGGCGCGGGCACGCTGCTCCTGGTCGGCATGTTCCGGGCACCGGTGATCGCGTTGAAGGCCGCCGTGATGACCCTGCTGTCCATCGGCGTCTCGTTCGGGGTCATCACCGCGATGTTCCAGTGGGGCTGGGGGCTGGAACTGATCGGCGTCGACAAGACGGTGCCCATCATGTCCGCCGTGCCGATGCTGCTGTTCGCCGTGTTGTTCGGCCTCTCCATGGACTACGAGGTCTTCCTGCTCTCCGCCGTCCGGGAGTCGTACCGGAAGACCGGGGACCCGCGGCGGGCGGTGATCGCCGGCCTCTCCTCCACCGCCGGGGTGATCACGGCGGCGGCGGTCATCATGGCCTGCGTCTTCCTCAGCTTCGTCTCCGTTCCGGAGACGCTCATCAAGATCATCGGCATTGGGCTGGCCACCGCGGTGATCATCGATGCCACGCTGATCCGGATGGTGCTGGTGCCCGCGGTGATGGCGCTGCTCGGCGAAGCCGCCTGGTGGCGGCCGGGCCGGCGCCGGCCGGGCGGCGGCTCCGCGGACGGAACCGCAGTGCCTTCCGGGGCGGACCGGGAGGCGGGCGCCGTCGGCGCCGAGTCCGGGACGGCGGGCGCGCGCCCGGAGTCCGGCTGACGGGCCGGGCCGTCGGCGCGACGGGCGGTGCCCCGGGGGAGGCCCCGGGGCACCGCCCGCGCGTGTGGTGCCGCCGCGGCGCCCGCCCGGTGCGGACGGGGCGGGCGGCCCGGATCACTCGGCCACGTAGGTGCGCCGCTCCCAGTCGAAGACGCGCAGGGTGCTGCCCCGCCAGGTGACCGTCTCCTGGGTCGCCCGGAAGTGTTCGTAGGCGTTGCCCATCAGGAGCTTCAGGTACGACTGCTCCTCGGTGACGTGCTGCGTGCGCTCCTCGTCCGCCAGGTGAACGGGGCCTCCGCGCAGGAGGGCGTTCGGTGGTGTCGTGGTCATGGGTGGCACCCCTTTCGCTTCCGCTGGGTGGTGGTGGGCGCCGTGCCCGCCACCTGCTGTCGTCGGTGTGCTGTCAGGTCGTCGTGGTCTTCCGGTCGTGGTCCGTCGGTCGTGATCCGCCGGCCGCGGCCTTCCGGCGCTGGTGCCGGACCGTCGGGCGGCCGGGTCGGGCCCGGCGGCCGCCGCACGGTCCGGCCCGCCGCCGGGCCCGCTCCGGTGCGGCGTGTCCCCGGTCCGCCGGCCGGGCCGCCCCGCACCGCGCGAGCGGGGGCGGGAGCGGCCCGGCCGTGGCGGTGTCAGCCGCCCACCGCGCCGCGCACGATCGCCTCGACGGGCATGCGCAGCCAGTACTCGCGGCGCTGGAACGGGTAGGTGGGCAGCGGCACCAGGCTGCCGCCGGTACCCGCGTGGGTCTGCCGCCAGTCCACCGGCACGCCGTCCGTGTGCAGTCGGGCCAGCGCCGTGAGCAGTCCGGCCCGGCTGCCCGCCGGGTCCAGGACCGGGATGGCCCCGGCGGCTCGGTCCGTCGCCGGGGAGCCGGACGCGCCGAGCAGCACCGGCCCCCGGCCGGCCCGGGCCGGCCGGGCCAGTTCCTTGGCGGTCCAGCCGCGCGCCCAGTGCTCGGGCTCGCGGAGCGCCTCGGTCGTGACGTTCTCGCCGGTCACCGCGGAGAGCACCGGGATCGTCGGGGAACGCAGCTCGGTCCGCGCCAGGCAGGCGCGCAGCGCCGCCTCGTCGGCCGCGTCGGTCCGGGCCAGGACCAGGAGCAGTTCCACCGCGTCCGCCGTGGAGAGCACCTCGGCGGCGTGCGCGGCGGCCAGGACGCCGGAGCCGGCGCCGATCACCGCGGCCGGCGGCACGCCCCACCGGTGCAGCAGGGTGAACAGGGCGGAGCCGACGGCGAACGAGGCCGCGTGCGCGGTCGTCGGCGAGGGCGGCCACGCCTCCGCGCCCCCGTGCAGCGCCCAGTCGCGCGCCGGGTGTTCCAGCCGGGTGTCCAGGTGGGCGCAGACGGCGTCCAGGGCGTCGGCGAAGGCCGGGTACCCCTCGTACAGTTCGCGCACCGCGGGGGTGCCCGCTCCGGTGCCCGGGGCGGCGGCCGGGAAGGCGAACACCGCCTGTCCGTCGGCCGCCGGGGCGACGCCCTGGACGACGACGCCGTCGGTCGCCGCGGGGGACACCGGCTCGGTGGCCCCGGTGCGGTCCGGCACCCCGTCGGCGATCGCGGTCAGGCCGTCGACGAGCCCCTGCCGTCCCTCGGCCAGGACCACCGCACGGTGCTCGAAGACCGCCCGTGAGGTGGCCAGCGACCAGCCGACGTCCGCCACCGCCGGCTCCGGGTCGCCGTCCAGCAGGTCACGCAGCCGGGCCGCCTGGGCGCGCAGGGCCTCCGCCGACCGGCCGGAGACCGGGAACGCCAGCGTGCCGGACGGGGCGGCGGATTCGGCCGCGCCCGGCCGGGCCGGGGCCTCGGGCGCCTGCTCCAGGATGATGTGGGCCTTGGTGCCGCTCGCGCCGAAGGAGGAGACGCCCGCCCGGCGCGGTTCGCCGGTCTCCGGCCAGGGCACCGACTCGGTCAGCAGGCGCACCGTGCCGGAGGACTGGTCGATGTGCGGCGAGGGCTCCTCCGAGTGCAGCGTCCTGGGCAGCAGGCCGTGGTGCAGGGCGAGCACCGTCTTGATGACGCCGATGACGCCGGAGGCCGCCTGCGGGTGCCCGGTGTTCGACTTGTACGAACCGAGCCAGAGCGGACGTGCCGGGTCCCGGCCCTCCCCGTAGGTGGCGAGCAGGGCCTGCGCCTCGATGGGGTCGCCGAGCGGGGTGCCGGTGCCGTGGCCCTCGACCGCGTCGACCTGGTGGGCGGTCAGTCCCGCGTTGGCCAGCGCCTGCCGGATGACGCGCTGCTGGGAGGAGCCGTTGGGTGCGCCCAGGCCGTTGCTGACGCCGTTGTGGTTGACCGCGGAGCCGCGGATGACGGCGAGCACCCGGTGGCCGTTGGCGCGGGCGGTGGACAGCCGCTCGACGAGCAGCATGCCCGCGCCCTCGCCCCAGCCGGTGCCGTCGGCGGCCGCGGAGAACGACTTGCACCGCCCGTCGGGGGCGGCGCCCACGCCCATGTCGGGCGAGACGGCCGGGTTGGCCAGCACCGAGGCGCCGCCGGCCAGGGCCATCACGCACTCGCCCTGCCGGACCGCCTGGGCGGCCAGGTGCAGCGCCACCGAGGACGAGGAGCAGCCGGTGTCGATGGTGAGCACCGGTCCCTCGAAGCCGAAGGTGTAGGCGATGCGGCCGGTGGCGAGGGCCGGCGAGATACCGCCGCTGAGGAACGAACGGGCCTCCTCGGGGACCTCCTGCAGACCCGTCCAGTAGCCCTGCGAGAAGGTGCCGGCGAACACGCCGACCCGGCTGCCGCGCAGCGTGTGCGGGGACACCCCGGCGCGCTCGAACGCCTCCCAGGACATCTCCAGCAGCAGCCGGTGCTGCGGGTCCATCGCGATGGCCTCCGGCTCGCCGATGCCGAAGAAGTCCGCGTCGAAGGAGGCCGCCCGGGACAGGAAACCGCCCTGGCGGACGTAGCGCATGCCGGGCACGTCCACGCCGGCGCCCTCCAGCGCCTCGACGTTCCAGCCGCGGTCGCCGGGCAGCGGTCCGACGGCGTCCCGCTCCTCCGCCACCAGGTCCCACAGTTGCTCGGGGGTCTCCACCCCGCCGGGCATCCGGCAGGCCATGCCGACGATGACGATCGGGTCGTCGGCGTCGGCCGGGCCGCCGTCGGGCACCGGGCCGGCGGTCTCGGTGCCGTTGCGGGCCGCCGGGCCCGCCGGTTCCGCTCCGGCCGTCGCGTCGGAGTCGCCGACCAGCTGTTCGCGCAGCCGGTCGGCCAGCGCGGCGGGGGTGGGGTGGTCGAAGACCACCGTGGCGGGCAGGGTCAGTCCGGTGCCGGCCGCCACCCGGTTGCGCAGTTCCACCGAGGTGAGCGAGTCGAAGCCCAGTTCGCGGAACGGCTTCCCGGGCTCCACCGCGTCCGGGCCGTCGTGGCCGAGCACGGCGGCGACGTGGCCCCGCACCAGGTCCAGGACGATCCGCCTGCGGTCGGCGGCGGGTGCCGCGGTCAGCTCCTCGGCGAACGAGCCGGCGGGTCCGGCCGCCGCGGCGCCGCCCTGGCGGGCGGCGCTTGGGAGTTCGGCGCGCAGCAGCCGCTGTACGTCGGTGAGGGCGCGCAGCTGCGGGCGCGGCCGGTTGTCGATGCCTCCCCCGCGGGCGGCGATCTCGTCCCAGGCGATGAGCGCCAGCGCCACGCAGGTCTCGTCGTGGTCGAGGACGCGGCGCAGCGCGCGCAGCGCGGTCTCCGGCTCGATCTCCGAGCCGCCCCGCCGGCGGAGCTGGGCCTCGGCCTCGCCGGACGCGATGCCGCCGCCCGACCAGTGGCCCCAGGCGATGGAGGTGGCGGTGAGCCCCTGGGCGCGGCGGTGCCGGGCCAGCGCGTCGAGGTAGGCGTTGCCGGGCGCGTAGTTGGCCTGGCCCGGCACGCCGAAGGTGCCGGCGAACGAGGAGAACAGCAGGAACGCGGACAGGTCGAGGTCGCGGGTCAGCTCGTGCAGGTTCCAGGCGCCGCGCACCTTGACGCGCAGCACCCGGTCGAGCTGGTCGAGGGTGAGCGAGTCGAGCACCGCGTCGTCGAGGACGGCCGCGGTGTGCACCACGGTGCCCACCGGCCGGTCGCCGGGCACCGTGGCGAGCAGTGCGGCCAGCTCGTCGCGTTCGGAGATGTCGCAGGCGGCGATGGTCACCTCGGCGCCGAGGGCGGTGAGTTCGGCGGTCAGCTCGGTGGCGCCGGGGGCGTCCGGGCCGCGGCGGCTGACCAGCAGCAGGTGCCGGGCTCCCTGCCGGACGAGCCAGCGGGCCACGTGGCCGCCGAGCGCGCCGGTGCCGCCGGTGATCAGTACGGTGCCCCGGGGTGTCCAGGGGCCGGGGGTGGCGGGCTCGTTCCACTCGGCGCGTACCAGCCGGTTGGCGAAGACGCCCGCGGGGCGCACCGCCACCTGGTCCTCCTCGTCCAGTCCGGCGAGCACGTCCGCCAGGCGGTCGCGGGAGCGCCGGTCCACCGCGGCCGGCAGGTCGACGAGGCCGCCCCAGCGTTCCGGGACCTCCTCGGCCGCCACCCGGCCGAGCCCCCACACCAGGGACTGGCCCGGGCCGGTCAGCGGGTCCGACGGGCCGGTCGACACCGCGCCCCGGGTGGCGCACCACAGCGGCGCGGTGATCTCCGCGTCGCCCAGCGCCTGCAGCAGGGTCCGGGTGGCGCCGAAGCCGCGGGGGGTGGCGGGGTGGTGGCTGTGCGTCCGCTCGTCCAGCGGCAGCAGCGACAGCACCCCGGCGAGGTCGGTGACGCCGTCGCACACCCGGCGCAGGGTGGCCGCGAGGGCGTCCCGGTCGGCGCCCTCGGTGTCGGCGTCCACGTCGAGCCGGACCAGGCCCGCGCCGCGCTCCCGCAGTGCCTGGGCGGCACCGTCGATCCACGGGTCGTCGTCGAGTCCGGCGGGGGCCACCAGCAGCCAGGAGCCGGACGGCACCCCGGCGGCGGCCGTCACGGGGCGCCACGCGGTCTGGTACCGCCAGGAGTCGATGATTCCTTCCTCCCGCTGGTCGCGCCGCCACCGGGCGAGGGCGGGCACCAGGGTGTGCAGGGGGGCGTCGTCGACCCCGAGGGTGTCGGCCAGCTCCGGCAGGTCGGCGCGTTCGACCGCCGCCCAGAACCGGGCCTCCACCTCGCCGCCGGGGAGCCCGGCGGCGCCGTCCGCGGGGTGGGCCTCCCGTTCGGGGGCCTCCAGCCAGTAGCGGGTGCGCTGGAAGGCGTAGGTGGGCAGTTCCACCGGGCGTGCCCCGGGGAACAGCGGTGTCCAGTCGACCCGTGCGCCGGCGGTCCAGGCTTCGGCGAGGGAGGTCAGGAAGCGGTCGGGGCCGCCGTCGTCGCGCCGCAGCGATCCCACCGCGGTCACCGACGCGCCCGGATCGGCCGTCTCCTGCACACTCATCACCAGCACCGGATGAGCACTGCACTCCACGAACAACCCGAAACCATCCGCCACCAACCGCTCCACCGCGGACCCGAACCGCACCTCCTGCCGCAGGTTCCGCACCCAGTACCCGGCGTCCAGCCCGGCGGTGTCCACCGGCTCCGCCTCCACCGTGGAGTAGAACGGCACCCGCGACGCGGTCGGGGTGATCCCGTCCAGCACCCGCAGCAACTCCTCCCGCACCGACTCCACCTGCGGGGAGTGCGAGGCATAGTCCACCGGGATCCGACGGGCACGGATACCGTCCGCCTCACAGGCGGCCACCAGCTCCTCCAGCGCGGCCGGCTCCCCCGCCACCACCGTGGACGACGCACCATTGACCGCCGCCACCGACACCCGCCCCGCAAAGGCCTCGATGCGCTCCTGCGCATCCGCCCGCGACAGGCCCAGCGACACCATCCCGCCCCGGCCCGCCAACCGCTCACCGATCACCTTCGACCGCAA
>NZ_JBIRFT010000008.1:0-276466 GCF_044327625.1 Streptomyces sp. NPDC018031 | reverse complement strand
CCGGGGCCGGTCCCGCCGGTGGCGTACCGCCGTCGGCGCGCCCGGCACCCGCCCGACACCGGCCGACGCGGCCCCGGAACGCGCCGACGCCCCGGGCCGGGGGCCGGTCAGTCGGAGATCAGCCCTTCGCGGAGCTGCGACAGGGTCCGGGTCAGCAGCCGCGAGACATGCATCTGGGAGATGCCGACCTCTTCGCCGATTTGCGACTGCGTCATGTTCGCGAAGAAGCGCAGCATGATGATCTGGCGCTCCCGGGGCGGCAGTTTGGCCAGCAGCGGCTTGAGCGACTCGCGGTACTCCACGCCTTCCAGCGCGGTGTCCTCGTAGCCCAGCCGGTCGGCCAGCGAGCCCTCGCCGCCGTCGTCCTCGGGGGACGGGGAGTCCAGCGAGCTGGCGGTGTACGCGTTGCCGACCGCGAGGCCGTCGACGACGTCCTCCTCCGACACCCCCAGGGCGGCGGCGAGTTCGGTGACGGTGGGGGAGCGGTCGAGCTGCTGGGCGAGGTCGTCACTGGCCTTGGTGAGGGCCAGCCGCAGCTCCTGGAGGCGGCGGGGGACCCGCACCGACCAGCTGGTGTCCCGGAAGAAGCGCTTGATCTCGCCGACCACGGTCGGCATCGCGAAGGTCGGGAACTCCACGCCCCGCTCGCAGTCGAACCGGTCGATCGCCTTGATCAGGCCGATGGTGCCGACCTGGACGATGTCCTCCATCGGCTCGTTGCGGCTGCGGAAGCGGGCCGCCGCGTAGCGCACCAGCGGGAGGTTGAGCTCGATGAGGGTGTCACGTACGTAGGTACGCTCCACGCTGTCCCGGTCGAGTGCGGCGAGCCGCAGGAACAGGGTGCGGGAGAGGGTGCGGGTGTCGATGGCGTCGCATTCGTCAAGCACATGCGGTGCATCATTGGTGAGCACCTTCGAGCTGCCCAGTTCTGCGGACATGCCACCCCCTTGAGGTCGCGGACGGATCTCAGCAGCGCTCCGTGCGTTGAGCGCAGCCTCCCCCTGAATACCGGAGGTCGGGCCGCGGCAAACGCGGTTTCCGCAGAATGTCACATGTCGGCAACGCGCTGTAGCGCCATATCGACATTCTTGCCCGGAAGCCGGTGGGTACGGGTCCCCCGCGGTGATTAGGAATCGATTCGATTTGCGGACCGGAGCCGGGCGAAGCTGCGGGACAGCAGCCGGGACACGTGCATCTGCGACACGCCGAGCTCGGCGCTGATCTGGGACTGCGTCAGATTGCTGTAGTAACGGAGCAACAGGATCCGCTGCTCGCGCTCGGGCAGCTGGACCAGCAGGTGCCGCACCAGGTCGCGGTGCTCGACTCCGGCGAGGGCCGGGTCCTCGTAGCCGAGCCGGTCCAGCAGGCCGGGCATCCCGTCGCCCTCCTGGGCCGCCTCCAGGGAGGTGGCGTGGTACGAGCGGCCCGCCTCGATGCAGGCGAGCACCTCGTCCTCGCCGAGTTTCAGCCGCTCGGCGATCTCGGCGGTGGTGGGGGACCGGCCGTGCTGCACGGTCAGGTCCTCGGTGGCGCTGTTCACCTGGACCCACAGCTCGTGGAGCCGGCGCGGCACGTGCACGGTCCGTACGTTGTCCCGGAAGTACCGCTTGATCTCGCCGACCACGGTCGGCATCGCGAAGGTCGGGAACTGCACCCCCCGGTCCGGGTCGAACCGGTCGATGGCGTTGATCAGGCCGATGGTGCCGACCTGGATGACGTCCTCCATCGGCTCGTTGCGGCTGCGGAAGCGGGCCGCGGCGTAGCGCACCAGCGGCAGGTTGGCCTCGATGAGGGCGTCGCGCACCCGGGTGTGTTCCGGGGTGCCGGGCTCCAGTCCGGACAGTTCGGCGAAGAGCACCTGGGTGAGTGCCCGGGCGTCGGCTCCGCGGCTCTTGGGAGTGCCCTGAGCAGGCCCGTTCTCGCCGGGGGCGGGTGGGCTGGGCACAGTACGGGCCGACACGGTTCGCCATCCCTTCGCGGTCCATACTCCCGGCAAGAGCGCTCATAGCATCACAAGAGATGTCCACTGTGCGCAAGCACTACATAACGCCGTGTTGGCGACAAAAAGGACCCCCCGCCGGATCGGCGAGGGGACTGGGGAGCGGCGGCCGGAAGCTCCGGGCGGGCGCGCTCAGACCTCGTAGTCGGCGATCACCCAGGTGGCGAACTCCCGCCACTGCCCGGCGGCCGCCTGGTGGGCCGGGTGCTCGAGGTAGCGCTTCAGCGCCTCGGCGTCGGCCACCGCGGAGTTGATCGCGAAGTCATAGGCGATCGGCCGGTCGGTGATGTTCCAGGCGCACTCCCAGAACTCCAGCTCGGGGATGACCCCGGGGAGCTCCTCGAACGCCCGCACTCCGGCGGCCACGCGCGGTTCGTCACGCTTCACACCGTCGTTGAGCTTGAACAGGACCAGGTGGCGTATCACTGGGAACCTCCGTGCGGCGTCGGCCGGGGGAGCGGATCAGGGGCAGCGCGGCAGCGGATCGGACGATCGGCGGTTCGGCGCGGTCAGCGGATCAGGGCGGTCATGAAGTCGCCGATGCTCTGTGCGGCATCGGATATGCCCTCGAAGCCTACTTGGACCAGATCGGCCGCTTCCTCCGGGGTTTTGATGATGGTGTACAGCACGAAGACAATGATCATGTAGAGCGCGATCTTCTTCGCCTGTGCCATCCCGTGCCGCCTCCCCAACGGTCCCTGCGCGGTCGCGTGAGTCTATCCACACGCACCGGCCGTCCGGGCTGATGGTGCGATCATTCTCTCAGCGGCGTGGCGCCGGACGCCGCGGAGAGGAAGGGCCGATCACGTGTCCGTACCCCACGTTCCCGGGCAGACCCGGCACCTCGCCCTGGCGCTGCCACCCGCCGACGGGCCGCCGCGCGCCGCGGTGCTGCTGCTGCACGGCGGCGCCGAGCACGGCCTGGCCCGCCCGCGGGCCTGGAACCTCCCCGACGCCCGGATGCGCCCGTTCGAGCAGCTGATCAGCCGCGCCACCCGGCCGCACGGTGTGGTGACCGCCCGGGTGCGCTACCGCCACCGCGGCTGGAACGGCGGGCGGGACGACGCGGCCCGCGACGCCGAGCAGGCCCTGGACGAGCTCGCCGACCGGGCCGGGCGGATCCCGGTGATCCTGGTCGGTCACTCGATGGGCGGCCGGGCCGCCCTGCGTGCCGCCGGCCACCCGTCGGTCCGTGCGGTGGTCGGCCTGGCCCCCTGGTGCCCGCCCGAGGACCCGGTGGCCCAGCTCCGCGACCGGCGGCTGGTCCTGCTCCACGGCGACCAGGACCGCACCACCGACCCCCGCGCCACCACCGAACTCGCGCGCCGGGCCCGGGAAGCCGGGGCCGAGGTGTGCGCCCTGCTGCTGCCCGGCGGCGACCACGCGATGCTCCGGCGGGCCTCGGCCTGGCACTCACTGACCCGGGACACCGTCACCGGCCTGCTCGGCCTGGGCCCGCTGCCGCCCCGGGTGGACCGGGCACTGGCGGGTCCGAACAGGCCGGGAGCGGCGCGCGCCGGCGGCCCGGGGACCTGAGCCGGGGAGCCGGCCGGGCCGGGCCGCAGCCCGGCGGCTGCCGCCCGGACCCTGGGGGGCCGGGGGCGTGGCCCCGGAGAACGACGAAGGTCCCACCCGACCGGGTGGGACCTTCGTGAAGAGCGGTAGCGGTGGGATTTGAACCCACGGAGGAGTTGCCCCCTCACACGCTTTCGAGGCGTGCTCCTTCGGCCGCTCGGACACGCTACCGAGAGAGAGCTTAGCGGACAGTGGGCCATGCTCCTAAATCGGTTCCCCGGTCAGCGGTCGCCCGTCCGGAAGAACCGGGTGAGCAGGGCCGCGCACTCCTCGGCGAGCACCCCCTGGATCACCTCCGGGCGGTGGTTGAGCCGTCGGTCGCGGACGACGTCCCACAGCGAGCCGGCCGCGCCGCCCTTCTCGTCGACGGCGCCGTAGACGATCCGGTCGACCCGGGAGAGCACCGCCGCTCCGGCGCACATGGTGCACGGCTCCAGCGTCACCACCAGGGTGCAGCCGGTGAGCCGCCACTCCCGGCGGGCGGCGCCGCCCGGGGGACCGCCGACCGGGGCCGCGGGGCCGTCCGCCGGGACCGTGGGGTGCGGGGCCGCGGCGCCCAGGGTGCGGGCCGCCGCGCGCAGGGCGAGCACCTCGGCGTGCGCGGTGGGGTCGCCGGTCGCCTCGCGTTCGTTGCGGCCGGTGCCGATCACCGTGCCGTCCGGGGCGAGCACGACCGCGCCCACCGGTACGTCGCCGGTGTCCACCGCCCGGGCGGCCTCCGCCAGGGCGCGCCGCATGGAGTCGCGCCAGGGGTCGCGTACCGGGTCGGGGGAGTGGGGTGCGGTCATGTGATCAGTGTGCCGCGCCGCCGCACCCGGGACGGCGCGGGGCGTCCGGGAGCCCGGCGGACATCCGGGACGCTCCGACCACGCGCGGCCCCGGCGCCGGGCATCCGGGACGGCGCCGGCCGCGCGGGACGGCACGGCGGTGTGCGGCACGGCGGCGTTCGGGTCGGGTACGGCGGCGCGTTCGGGTCGGCGACGGGGGTGCCGGGCGGCGCGGGCGCAGGGGTCGGCGCGGGGCATCCGGACGGCGGCGGGGGTGCGGGCCCCGGCCGCACCGTGCCGGTTGCCCGCACCCCCGCCGCCGGGGCGTATCGCGGTGTGTTCGGTGCGGTGTCCCGCGCGCCGGACCACGGTGCCGGCGGGCGGGGTCAGCGCACCGCCTCCAGGACGTCCGTGCAGCCCAGGGCGTCGGCGATCGCGCTGAGCGCGTCGCCGTCCAGGGACAGCAACTCCTTCTCGTCGACGCCGAGGTCGACCAGCAGGGCGATGTCGCCGAGCGGGCCGTGCGGGGCCCGCCCGTCGGCCGCCGGGTCGTCGTCCTCGTCGTGCTCGGGTTCGCCCTCCTCGGTGCCGTCGAGGTCGAGGCTGTCGAGGTCGGCGTCCGGGTCGTCGTCCTGGCCGAGCAGTTCGTCGGTGAGCAGGGACCCGTACGAGCTGCGCGCGGCCGCGGCGGCGTCCGAGACGTAGATGCGCGGGTCGTCCTCACCGTCCAGGCGGACCACACCGAACCAAGCGTCTTCCTGCTCGATGAGTGCCAGCACCGTGTCGTCGTCGACCGAGGCCGCGCGGGCCAGCTCGGTCAGGTCCGTCAGGGTCTCCACATCGTCGAGCTCTGTGTCGCTCGCTTGCCACCCGTCTTCGGTGCGCGCGAGCAGTGCGGCGAAGTACACCGTGACTCTCCCACTGGTCAGAGGCGTGCCGGGGCGGGCGGAGCAATGCCCCGCCCATTCGGAATCGTGGCAGAAACAACGGCGTCGCGAGAGGTCTTCCGCGCTGCGTCGTGAGCCTGACCCAGGAGATGTGGCCCACTACCACCGAAACGTCCGCATGCGCATGGCCTGGCGCATGCGTGCGCTACGGGCGCGCCGCGGCTGGACCCGGTCCCGGAGCTCCTTGGCCTCGTTCAGCTCGCGCAGGAACTGGGCGCGCCGCCGCCGCCGTTCCGCGTCTATTCGTGCCGTCTGGTCGCCGGTCTCGTCCCGTTCCGCCATGTGCCGCACACCACCTCGTCCCGAGGTCTCCGCCCGGGGGAGGCCGGGCGTATGTGCCCACCTTCCCCCCGGCCACCGGTTTGATGCCACCGGCGCGTCCGGGCGCCCTCCCGCGCGGCGCCGCCGGCCGCCGCGCGCCGCCGCCGCGAGGAGCCGGGCCGGGGCCGGGGGCGAGAGCCGCCGTCGGCCGGGGACGGACCGGAGCGGAGGACGGGGACGGGCCGGCGCGGAGGGCGCGGAGGGGCCCGGGGAGGGGCCGGGGACGAGGGCGGGGGCAGGGCGGACGCCGGGGCCGCAAAGCTCGGTTAATGTCGTTGTCATGCGGATCCACGTCGTCGACCACCCGCTGGTGGCGCACAAACTCACCACGCTGCGCGACAAGCGCACCGACTCCCCCACCTTCCGGCGGCTCGCCGACGAACTGGTCACCCTCCTCGCGTACGAGGCGACCCGTGACGTGCGCACCGAGCAGGTGGACATCGAGACCCCGGTGATCGGCACCACCGGGGTGCGGCTGGCCCGGCCCCGTCCGCTGGTGGTGCCGATCCTCCGGGCCGGTCTGGGCATGCTCGACGGCATGGTGCGGCTGCTGCCGACCGCCGAGGTCGGCTTCCTCGGCATGATCCGGGACGAGGAGACGCTGCAGGCGTCGACCTACGCGACCCGGATGCCCGACGACCTCTCCGGCCGCCAGGTGTACGTGCTGGACCCGATGCTGGCGACCGGCGGCACGCTGGTGGCGGCGATCAAGGAACTCATCTCGCGGGGTGCGGACGACGTCACCGCGCTCTGCCTGCTCGCGGCGCCCGAGGGCGTCGAGGTGATGGAGCGCGAGCTGGCGGGCACCCCGGTCACCGTGGTGACCGCCTCCGTCGACGAGCGGCTCAACGAGCAGGGGTACATCGTCCCGGGCCTGGGCGACGCGGGCGACCGGATGTACGGCGCGGCGGGCTGAGCGCGCCGGGCGAGCGCGCATCGTCCCGGACCCGGGCCCAGCGGGCCGGTCCGGGGCCCGCGGCCCCGCCGCGGCCTTGCGCGGACCGCGTGCCGCGGCGCGTCCCGGCGACCCGGTCGGCCGGGACGCGGGGTGCCGCGGTCAGCAGTGCCCGGCGGAGGGCTTCGGCCGGGGTGCGGTCAGCGCGGCCAGCGCCCGGTCGGCGTCCTTCCGCGCGGTGAGGTCGGTGAACCGGTCCCCGATGATGAGGTCCACGTCCTTGCCGGTGCGGGCGTCGTTCCTGGTGCCGACGCCCGCCAGTTGGGTTTCCAGGACGTCGAACGCCCCGCGGGTGGCGGCCGGGGCGCCCAGCAGCAGCCCGGTGGACTTCACCTTCTTGTCGTAGGCGGCGGGGGCGTTGCCGACCTTGCCGATGGCGAAGCCGCGCTTCTTGAGCGCGTCGGCGGTCTCCTTGGCGAGCCCGGTCCGCTTGGTGGCGTTGTAGACGTTGACGGTGATGTCGGACGGCTTGGGCAGCTTCCTGGCGGCGGCGCCGGCCTGGGTGTCCCCGGCGGCGTTCCGGGTGGCCGGCCGGGCGCACTCCGAGGTGCTCCGCCCGGCCGCCTGCGCCTTGTCGCTGCCGCCCGAGAAGACGTCGATGAGCTGCAGGGTCCCCCAGCCGGTCAGACCGAGGGCGACGGTCGCGCCGGCGGCGGCGAGCACGACTCTGCGCCGACCCCGGGGCCGACGCATACGAGGGTAACGATTGCCCGTGATGCGGTACTTTCCGCCCATTCCAGGAGGCGTGAGCATGCTCATGGGCGCAGCGTAATGCCGCGGGCACCTCATGCCTACTAAATGATCAACGGTTCGGGTGTGGCCTACCCGAAAGAGTCACGGCACGGCCCGGGACGCCGGCCCGGCGGGGTGCGCGCGACGAGCGGAGGGCTCGCGACCGGGGCGTGCGGGAAGGCCCGGACCGGACCCGTCCGGGGGCAGGCGGCGCCGGGACCGGCGGCCGCGGCCGGGCGCCGGGTCAGCCCAGTTCGAGCACGCGGGCGTGGAGCACCTGGCGCTGCTGGAGGGCGGCCCGGACCGCACGGTGCAGCCCGTCCTCCAGATAGAGGTCGCCCTGCCACTTCACCACATGGGCGAACAGGTCCCCGTAGAACGTCGAGTCCTCCGCGAGCAGCGTCTCGAGGTCGAGCTGCTGCTTCGTGGTGACCAACTGGTCAAGACGTACCGGGCGTGGGGCAACATCCGCCCACTGGCGGGTGCTTTCCCGGCCGTGGTCGGGGTACGGCCGCCCGTTTCCGATGCGCTTGAAGATCACACGGAAAGCCTACCGGTCAAGGGGGTTCCGGCGCAGCCAAGGCGCAGGAGTGCAAAGGTGTCAAACAGCCGCAAATCGGGAGCGAGCCATGAAAGAGACCCCTTCGCCCGCCGAGAACACGGCGCGATACGCCGTGACCGGCCCCGCCGTCGACCTCGGCGCGCTGCTCCGGGAGGGGGAGTGCCTGCCCGGCGTGCCGGTCCGGATCCCGCTCTCCATGCTGGCCGGACACGGCCTCGTCACGGGCGGGCCCGGCAGCGGCAGGACCCGCACCCTCCAGCTGATGGCCGAGCGGCTCTCCGCACACGGGGTACCGGTGCTCCTCGCCGACCCCCGGGGCGAACTCACCGGCGTCGGCGCGCCGGGCCGCGGCGGCGAACGGGTGGAGCGGCGCGCCGCGGAGACCGGCGAGGAGTGGGCCGGACTGGGGTTCCCCGCCGAGTACTACGCACTCGGCGGCACCGGCCCCGGCATCCCGCTGCGGGCCACCGTCACCGGCTTCGGACCGCGGCTGCTCGCCCGGGCGCTCGGGCTCGGTACCGCGGCGGAACGGTCACTGGGGCTCCTCCTCGGGTACGCCGGCAGCGGGGGCGGCGCCCCGGCGACCCTCGACGACCTGCGGGAGGTGGCCGTCCGCTGCGCCGGGGCGGCCGGGACCCCCGCCACCCCGCCGGCCGCCGGCGGGCCACCGGTCGCCGCGGCCCGCGCGGTGCTGCACTCGCTCGCCGACCCCGCCCGGCGCGGCGCGGCCCGCTTCTTCGGCGAGCCGGAATTCGACCCCGGCGACCTGCTGCACACCACCCCGGAGGGACGCGGACTGATCTCGGTGCTGGCTCTGGAGGGAGCGCGGGACCGGCCGCGGCTGGCCTCCGCGTTCCTGATGTGGCTGCTGGCCGGGGTGGGACGCATGCTGCCGGACGCCGCCGAGCACGCCGCACCGGCCCTGGTCTGCCTCGTCGACTGCGCCGGTGAGGGGCCCGGGCCGCTGGCCGCCGGTGACCCGGAGCCGCTCGCCGGGACACTGCGGCTGCTCGGCGCGAAGGGGGTGGGCGTCTTCCTCGTGGCCGGGGCCCCGGGCGAGCTGCCGCCGGAGGTGCTCGGCCGGCTCGCGCACCGGGTCCACCTCGGCCGGCCGGCCCGGCGGCCTGTCGCGGACGCGGCGCCCGGAGCCGCCGCCGGCCCGGACCTGGGTACCGGCCCGGACCTGGGCATCGGTGAGGCGGTGGTGACCTCGCTGGACGAGCGCGGCGCGCCGATGCCGCCCGCGGCGGTACGGATACGGCCGCCGCAGTCGCTGATGGAGCCGCTCGACGTGGCGGAACTGGACCGGGTGGTGGCCGGATCGCGACTGCGTGAACGTTATGCACAGCCTGTGGACAACAAATCGCCCGGCCGTCCGGAAACGGCCTGACCACCCGGAAACGACCTGACCACCCGGACTGGCGTGCCCGTCCGGGCTGGCGCGCCCATCCGGGCTGGTGTGGCCGACGGGACTGGTGTGGCCGACAGGACTGGCCTGACCATCCGGACCGGCCTGACCACCCGGACTGGTGCGGCCACCCGGACTGGTGTGCCCATTCGGTGGGGCTGACCGGTCCGGTTCTCCCGTGCCCCGCCCGGTCGGGCGGCCGGCCGGGTTCGGCGCTGCCCGCCCGCACCGACCGGATCCGCATCCCGGTCCCGGGAACGCCGCAGGCGCCGAGCGGACATCCGCTCGGCGCCCGGGCACCTCGATGTTCCATGGCCCGGTCCGGTAGGGGCGGGCGTCACCCGGCCCCCGGCCCGGGCCGTGCGTACGGTACCCGGCAGCCGTCCGGCCGGCCGTACGCGCGGTCAGCCGGTGGTCACTCGGTCACCGGGTCGTGGTCGTCGTGCAGGCCGCCGCCGCTGCCCGCGTCACCCTCGGTCGGCACCGTCACCACCGGCTCACGGAGCGAGCGCAGGTCGTAGGCGTAGGTGCCCACGGAGTGCGCGATCACGTCGATGTTGGTCTCGAACGCGCCCATGTGGATGTTGTCGATGTCGTCGCAGGCGGCGTGGTAGCAGGCGTCGTAGGCCTGGCCCGCCGTGCCGCCGAACTTCTCGGCCTGCTGGGCGGTCTTCACGCCCTCGGCGCCGGTGAAGGTGCCGCCGGACGGGATGCCCACCGCGATGAACGGGCCGTAGTCCGAGCGGCCGGTGAAGTCCGTGCCCTCGTGGGCCGCGCCCCGCCGGTCGAGGAAGTCGTTGATCTGCTTCTCCAGCTGCGCCGATCCCTCGGGGCCCGCGGGCTCGCCGACTCCGTCGGAGTTGTCACCGTCGTACACGAACTGCCCGAAGTTGGGCGAGGCGATCATGTCGAAGTTCAGGTAGAGCGGGATCTGCTTGCGCTGGGCCTCGCTGAGCTCGGCCACGTAGGCCTTGGAGCCGAGCAGCCCCAGCTCCTCCGCCGACCACCAGGCGAAGCGGATCTTGTGGGCGGGCTTCTTGTGCGTCTCGGCCAGTTCCAGCGCGACCTCCAGCAGGCCCGCCGAGCCCGAACCGTTGTCGTTGATGCCGGGGCCCGCGGACACCGAGTCGAGGTGGGCGCCGAGCATCACGGTCTGGGCCGGGTCGCCGCCCCGGGTCTCGGCGATGACGTTGTTGGTGACCCGCTTCTCCTGGAACTCGCGGACCTCCAGGTTGACCGTGACCTCACCCCGGCCCGCCTCGGCCACCAGCGCCTCGCCGTCGGTCTGGCTGACGCCACCGGTCGGGATGCGCCCGGCCGTCGGGTCGCCGATGGTGCCGGAGAGCGCCCCCGGCACGTTGTTGTAGACGATCGCGGCGGCCGCGCCCGCGTCCGCCGCCGCGGCCTGCTTCTCGGCGAAGGCGCAGCCGCCCCGCTTGATCAGGGCGATCTTCCCGGTGAAGGTCCCGGAGGCGTAGTCACTCGCCTCGCAGCCGGTGGTGCCGTCGACCGGCACCGCCGCCACCGCCGCCTTCAGCCCGCCCACCGGCGTGCTCCGGGTGTACGTCATGGCCTTGACCGACACCTCGCGCGGCGTCGGCGACACCACGGAGAGCTTCTCCGCCAGGGTCTCGGTGTAGACGAACTCGAAGGGGTCGTAGCTGACGCGGTAACCCGCCTTCTTCAGCAGCCGGTACACATACGCGGCCGAGGCGTCGTGCCCCGGCGAGCCGGCCGCCCGGTGCCCGCCCGACCGCTCGGCGATCGCCTGGAATCTCTCCAGATGCGCCCGGGCGTCCTTGGCGGAAGAGTTCTTCACCAGCTGGCGGGACAGCTGCGCCGCCCGCTTCGCCGAGTCGCCGCCGGACGCGGGCGGGGTGGCCGCCGCCGGGGTGGCGGAAGAGATCAGCAGGGGGGTGGCGAGTGCCGCCGCGGCCAGGGCCGCGATCGCCCGGCGGGTGGCGGGCAGGGTTCGTATGTCCACAGAAGTGGTCCTTCCGGCGAACAGCGGGGGCGCGGTACGCCCCGGGTCGCTGCATCCTGCCCCGGGGAAGCCCGGGGTTCAACGGTTCGAACCGAGTCAAGAAAGCCCGTCCGTACGGCCCTTCCGGTCGCCCGGCGAGGGCCGTACGGCCCGACCGACGGGGCGGTCGGGCCCGTTGGCGGGCGGTCGGGCCGGTCGGGCCGGTCGGCGGGGCGGTTGTGCGCGGCGCGCCGGTCCCGTCCCGCCGCCGGAGCGTCAGCTCCGCTTGGCGTCGGCCTGTTTGGCCGCGCGCTTGGCCTCCTGCTTGTAGGCCCGCACCTTCTCCAGCGAGGACGGGCCGGTGATGTCGGCGACCGAACGGTAGGAGCCGGCCTCGCCGTAGGCCCCCGCGGCCTCCCGCCAGCCGGTCGGCCGCACCTCGAACTGCTTCCCCAGCAGGGCCAGGAAGATCTGCGCCTTCTGGGTGCCGAACCCGGGCAGCGCGGTCAGCCGCCGCAGCAGCTCCTCGCCGCTGCCCACGTCCCGCCACACCGCGGCCGCGTCGCCGTCGTAGTGCTCGACCAGGTACCGGCACAACTGCTGCACCCGTTTGGCCATCGAGCCGGGGTAGCGGTGCACGGCCGGCTTGTCGGCGAGCAGCGCGCCGAACCGGTCGGGGTCGTACACGGCGATCTCATGGGCGTCCAGGTCGTCCCGGCCCATCCGGCGCGCGATGGTGTACGGGCCGGAGAACGCCCACTCCATGGGGACCTGCTGGTCGAGGAGCATGCCGGTGAGGATGGCCAGCGGGCTGCGGCCGAGCAGATCGTCGGCCTCCGGCTGCTGGGCGAGCCGAACGGTGGTGTTCATGGGCGCTCCCGTCCCTCTCCGTTGCGGTCATTGTCGGCGGGGCCCCGGAGCCCCGCCACTCAACGGATCCCGGACGGCGAACGGCCGGCCCGGAGGGCGAACGGCGGCCCCCGAACGTGAACGTCGGACGGGGGCCCCGCACGGCAAACGGCGGACGGCGGGCGGCGGAGGACGGCCGGCGGGGGACGCATGGCGAAGGCCGGCCGGCGATGGCGTCCAGCGGCTCCCGGCGGCGGTCGGCCGGTCCGGGCCGGTCCGCCGCCGGGCGGGTGGTCAGACCGCCCGCACCGCGTAGTCGCCCAGCCCGGGTTCGAGCATGCCGAAGGCGGTCCGGCCCAGTACGGCCAGCTCGGCCGCCGCCTCGTCGTCGCCCAGCCCGGCGAGCACCCGGCGCTGCAGTTCGCCGAAGAGCACCCGGTGGACGCCGCCGAGCTGGGCCGCCGCCACCCGGGCCACGATGTCCTCCGGGCCCGCGCCGGTCTCGGCCGCGAGCACCTCGGCCAGCGCCTCCTCCCGCTGCCGGTGGAGCTCCCGGAGCCGGGTCACCAGGGTCTGGCTGTCGGCGACCATCCGGGCGAACACCGGCCCGGAGAAGCCGATGACCGGGTCCCGGCGGTCCACGCCGGCCAGAAAGGCGCGGCGCAGCGCGGCGAGGGCGGACTCACCCGGCCGCCGGTCGCGGACGGTGGCGGCCGGACCGTCGACGAACGCCTCGTGGTGGTCGAGGGCCAGGTCCTCCTTGCGCGGGAAGTAGTTGGTCACCGTCATCTTGGCGACCCGGGACGCCGCGGCGATGTCCGCGATCGTCGTCGCGTCGAAGCCGCGCTCGACGAACAGCCGGGTGGCCTGGTCGGAGATGCTCTGCCGGGTCTCCCGTTTCTTCTGTTCCCGCAGGCCCGGGGTGTCCTGGCTCATGGATGGGCTCATGGATGGGTGCCTCCCTCTCGCCGGTCGGCCGGAGAACGCGGCGGTCGGCCGGAAAAATTTTTGGGTCCGACCTCATTTTATGTTGACTCCGCGATGGGTTCGGCCTAAATTTATGTTCAGCACAGGAAGTCGCTCGGCGGAGCGTGGAGGCTTCCGTGCCGCTGTTCTCGCCCCGTCGCCCTTCTGCAAGGAGCTCCATGCGCATCACCGCTTCCGCGATCTCGCTCACCGTCGACGACGTGCGTGCGTCCGTCGGCTTCTTCACCGACCACTTCGGCTTCCGCACCGAGATGGAGGCGGACGGCTTCGCCTCGCTGGGAAGGGACGACGCCGCACCGAACCTGGTGTTCCTCCAGACCGGCGCCGAGGTGCTGCCCGAGGACATCCGCCGGCAGCACGCCCAGGGCCTGATAGTCGTCTTCACGGTCGAGGACCTGGCCGGGGAGGAAGCGCGGCTGCGGTCCGAGGGCGTGGAGATCACCCTGCCGCTCCGGGAAGAGCCCTGGGGCGAGCGGCTGTTCATGGTCACCGACCCGAACGGCGTCCTGGTCGAACTGGTCGAGTGGGTCACCCCGGCCGGCGAGGGCGCCCCGGCGGACGCCCAGGATGCATGAGAAGCGCTCCGGCGGGGGCGGGGCTCGGAAGGCATGAGGGGCGCCCCGGTGGCGGGGCCGGATGTCCAGCCGTTCTCCGGTACTTCACCCGGAAAGGTCGACCTGGCGGGTGAACCGAGTGGTCCCGTGGGGGATGGGTAGCGCTGCTCCGTCGTCCGTGGTCGTCGGTGCTCGCTCGTCCCAGTGAGCGCCGGGCGCACATTGGGAAGGGCCGGATGCCGATGAGTCAGCCGTTCACGTTGCCGAGTTTCTACGTGCCGTACCCCGCGCGGTTGAACCCGCACCTGGAACAGGCGCGGACGCATACCAAGAAGTGGGCCCGGGAGCAGGGCATGCTGGAGGGCTCGGGGATCTGGGAGGAGAGCGACCTCGACTCCCACGACTACGCCCTGCTCTGCGCCTACACCCATCCCGACTGCGACGGACCGGCGCTCTCGCTCGTCACCGACTGGTACGTATGGGTGTTCTTCTTCGACGACCACTTCCTGGAAGTGTTCAAGCGCACCCAGGACCGGGCGGGCGGAAAGGAGTACCTCGACCGGCTCCCCGCCTTCATGCCGATGGACTTGTCCGCCCCCGTCCCCGAGCCGCGGAACCCCGTCGAAGCGGGGCTGGCCGATCTCTGGGCCCGTACCGTGCCCAGCATGTCCGCCGAGTGGCGGGCACGGTTCGCGGAGAGCACCGAGAACCTGCTCAACGAATCGCTCTGGGAGCTCTCCAACATCAACGCCGACCGGGTGCCCAACCCGGTCGAATACATCGAGATGCGCCGCAAGGTGGGGGGAGCACCCTGGTCGGCGGGGCTGGTCGAGTACGCGGCGCGCGCCGAGGTGCCCGCGGCGGTGGCCGCGACACGGCCGCTGAGGGTGCTGAAGGACACGTTCTCCGACGCCGTGCACCTGCGCAACGACCTCTTCTCGTACCAGCGGGAGACGGAGGAGGAGGGGGAGCTCAGCAACGGCGTCCTGGTCCTGGAGAAGTTCCTGGGGTGCACCACCCAGGAAGCGGCGGACGCCGTCAACGACCTGCTCACCTCCCGCCTCCAGCAGTTCGAGCACACCGCGCTGGCCGAACTCGGCCCGCTGTTCCTGGAGACCGGGCTCGCCCCCGACGCCTGCGCCCGGGTGCTCGCCTATGTGAAGGGGCTGCAGGACTGGCAGTCCGGCGGCCACGAATGGCATCTGCGGTCCAGCCGCTACATGAACGAGGGCGCGGCGGCCGCGGCCGGGCCGCCCCTGCCGGGCGGCGCCGTCCCGGCCCTCGGCGGCCCCACCGGCCTGGGCACCTCGTCGCTGGGCATCAGGTCGCTGATCGCGGCCACCGGCGGAGACCGGCTGCGCCGCCACTCCCATGTGCCGTACCAGAAGGTCGGCCCGTCCCGGCTGCCCGAGTTCTTCATGCCGTTCACCCCGGCGCTCAGCCCGCACCTGGACGGGGCCCGGCGGAACCTCGTCGACTGGGCGCACCGGATGGGCCTGCTCCGGGCGCAGCCGGGGGTGCCCGGCTCCGACGTGTGGAGTGAGGAGCAGCTCATCGGCTACGACCTGCCGCTGTGCGCCGCCGGCATCCACCCCGACGCCACACCCGCCGCACTGGACCTCAGCTCGGGGTGGCTGACCTGGGGCACCTACGGGGACGACTACTACCCGGTGGTCTTCGGCCGGACCGGCGACCTGGCCGGGGCGCGGCTGGCCACCGAACGGCTCTCCCTCTTCATGCCGTTGGACCCCGCGGAGGGCACGCCGCAGCCCGCCGACGCACTGGAACGCGGACTGGCCGACCTGTGGGCGCGGACCGCCGGTCCGATGACCCCGGAAGCCCGCCGTGACTTCCGCACCGCGATCGAGCGGATGACGGACAGCTGGCTGTGGGAACTCGCCAACCAGGCGGAGAACCGCATCCCCGACCCGGTCGACTACATCGAGATGCGCCGGCTGACCTTCGGCTCCGACCTGACGATGAGCCTGTGCCGGCTCGGCCACGGGCGCCGGGTCCCGCCGGAGATCTACCGCAGCGGACCGATGCGGTCGCTGGAGAACGCCGCCGCCGACTACGCCTGCCTGCTCAACGACGTCTTCTCGTACCAGAAGGAGATCGAGTACCAGGGCGAGGTGCACAACGGTGTCCTCGTCGTCCAGAACTTCTTCGACGTCGACTACCCGACGGCGCTGTCCATCGTCGACGACCTGATGACGTCCCGGATGCGGCAGTTCCAGCACGTGGCGGCCCATGAACTACCGGTCCTCTACGACGACTTCCAGCTGTCCCGGGAGGCGCGGGAGGTCCTGGACGGCTATGTCGGCGAGTTGCGGAACTGGCTGTCCGGGATTCTCGTCTGGCACCGGGAGTGCCGTCGCTACGGCGAGGCCGAGCTGCGGGCCGACGCGTGCCCGCCGCCGTGGGTCGGTGGACCGACGGGGCTGGGGACCTCGGCGGCCCGGCTGCTCGCCGCACTCAGTCCCGGCGTCGCGCACGCCAGTCGTTGACCACCTGCTCCACGTCGAAGAGGGAGAGCCGGAGCGGTGGTCCGGGTGGCGGATGCCGGAGCGCCGCGCCGATCTTCTCGTTGATGTCGGCGATGATCTGCCGCACCCGCTGTTCGGACCGGGCCTGAGCGGCGGAGGCGAGCGCGTCCTCCGCCTCCTTGCGCAGGGCCAGGCCGGGCGGCAGGTAGGAGAGGTGCTCCCGGCGCATCTTCTCCTTGACCCACCACTCGTCGTCGTAGGGCCGTTCCAGGTCCGGGATCGGCTTGCCGAAGCCGGGCAGACCGGAGAACTCGCCGCGTTCCTCGGCTTCGCGGATCTGCCGGTCGGCCCAGGACTCGAAGCTGACGCCGGGCGGCTTCCGTTCGGTCAACGCACGCTCCTCCTCCGCGGGTCCGGACGGCCGGGGCCGCCGGGCCGGGCCGGGCGGCCTGGTCTCCCTCCGAGCGTACGCCGTGCGCCGAGGGGCCGGTCCGCGTCTCGGAGCCGGTCCGGGTCTCGGGGCCGGTCCGGGTCTCGGGGCCGGTCCGGGTCTCGGGGCCGGTCCGGGTCTCGGGGCCGCCGGGCGGCCGGACCGTCGCGGGCCGGAAGCGTGCGGCCCGCGGCCTTGAGCCTGGGGACGCTGCGGCCGGCTCCGGGCCGCCCGCCCGGAGCCGGCCGGGCCGGTCGTTCGGCGGGGCCCTGGCCGGGCTCAGCGGGCCGCGGTGCCGATCAGGGCGTTCAGCCGCTGGTAGTCGACCGGGTCGGTGGCCGGGCCCGCGACCGCCTGGTAGGTGCCGGTGGCGTACAACTCCTGGGCGGCGCCGCGTACCAGCGTGTAGGCGGCCTCGGCGACGGAGGAACCGAGGCTGACCCGGGCGGCGCCGAGCGCGCCGAGCTCCGCCACCGACGGCGCTCCGGGGCCCGCCAGGACGTTCAGCGGGACGGGCAGGGCCTCGGCGAGCGCGGCCACCGTGGCCGGGTCGGTCACACCGGGCACGAAGATCCCGTCCGCGCCCGCCGCGACATAGGCCAGCGCCCGGTCCAGGGTCTCCCGCAGCCGGGTCTCCGGGGCGCCCACGGCCCGCAGCCAGGTGTCGACACGGACGTTGAGGAACAGCGGGACCCCGGCGGCGGAGGCCGCGGCGCGGGCGGCGGCGACGCGTTCGGCCTGTTCGCCGACGGCGCGCAGCGGGGTGGGGCCGGCGGGCAGCGCGTCCTCGATGTTGACGCCCACGGCGCCGGCGTCCAGCACCCCCGCGATGGTCTCCGCGACCTGCTCGGGGGTCTCGCCGTAGCCGCTCTCGAGGTCGGCGGTGACCGGCACCGACACGGCGGCCGCCACCCGGGCCACGAGGGCCAGGGCGCGGTCGCGGTCGAGCCGGTCGCCGTCGGCCGCCCCCAGGGCCCAGGCCACCCCGGCGCTGGTGGTGGCCACGGCGGGGGCGCCGGCGTCCTCCACCAGGCGCGCTCCGGCGGCGTCCCAGACGTTGGCGAGGGCGAGCGGGGCACCGGTCCGGTGCAGGGAGCGGAAGGCCACGGCCTTGTCGTGCAGCTCGGTCATGTGGACGAGTCCAGCACCCGCGCGCCGGGGGCGTCTGGCGGATTTCCGACAGCTGCGTACCCGGCGCGCGGCGCGGCGGGGTGTCAGGACTGGCCGAGCCAGAGGTCGGGCCCGAACACCTCGTAGTGGATCGCCGCCGCCGGGACGCCCCGGCGCAGCAGCTCGCCCCGGACCGCCCGCATGAACGGCAGCGGCCCGCACAGGTAGGCGGTCAGCCCCTCCGGCAGCTCCAGCGTGCCGAGGTCGGCCAGGCCGGTGGACACGGTCACCCCGGTCGCCTCGGTCGCCCCGCCGGTGTCGGCGCCGGTCAGGCCGGCCGGGGCAGTGTCCCCGGGCTCCTCGTACCACAGGTGCAGTGCCGCCTGCGGAAGCTCGCCGACCAGCCGTCGCAGTTCGTCGCGGTGGGCGTGGTGGCCGGGGCCGCGGTCGGCGTGCACCACGGTCACCGGGCGGGCCGAGCCGGTCTCGGCGAGATGGCCGAGCATCGCGAGCATCGGGGTGGTGCCGATGCCGGCGGACGCCAGCAGCAGCGGGCCGTCGCCGTCCGGCAGCACCAGATCGCCGAAGGGCGCGGACACGGTCAGCACGTCCCCCACCCGGGCCCGTTCGTGGAGCCAGGAGGAGACCTCGCCCTCCGGCCCGGCCCCGCCCCGGACGCGCTTGACGGTGATCCGCCACTGCGGGGTGCCGGGCGCGGCGGAGAGGCTGTACTGGCGTATCTGCCGGGCGCCGTCGGGCAGTTCGACCTGCACGCTGACGTACTGGCCGGGCCGGAACGGGCCGGTCGGCTGCCCTTCGGCGCGCCGCAGCACGAGCGACACCGCGTCCGGGGTCTCCTCGTGCCGCTCGGTGATCTCCATCCGCCGCCAGAGGTCGCCGTCCGCCGCGCCGGCCTCCTGGTAGAGGCGGGTCTCCAGGGCGATCAGCGCCTCGGCCATCAGCCAGTAGACCTCGTCCCAGGCGGCGGCGACCTCGGGGGTGACGGCGTCGCCGAGCACCTCCGCGATCGCCGCGAAGAGGTGCCGGTGGACGAGGGGGTACTGGTCGGCGGTGACGCCGAGCGAGGCGTGTTTGTGCGCGATCCGGGAGAGCAGGGCCCCGGGTGTGGTGTCCGGCCGCTCCAGCAGCATGCCCGCGAAGGCCGCGATGGAGCCCGCGAGCGCCCGCTGCTGCTCACCGTTGGCCTGGTTGCCGCGGTTGAACAGGTCCCGGAGCAGTTCCGGGCGGTCCGCGAACAGCTTCCGGTAGAAGAGCTCGGTGATCTCGCCGATGGCGGCGCCCACGGCGGGCAGGGTGGCGCGGACGACCGGAGCGGACTGCTCGGACAGCATGGCGACTCCTCGATTCTTGAGCGTTTAATTGGTTAATGATCTTCGTATTTACGGCTGCTGGTGGGCAGCCCGGCAACCCGGGGGGCAGCCCGCGGCGGGCTGCCGCCCGAGTGGTCCCGGTGGACCGGAGGGGATCCGGCGGCCCGGGGGCGGTGGTCAGGGGGTGTGGGTGGTCAGGGAGGGGGTGTGGCCGGCCGGGCCGGCGGCGGCGCGGTCATCCGGAGGGGCGGCCGGTCAGCCCGATCAGGGCCGGGCCGGTGGGGGAGGTGACCAGGTCGGCCACGGTCAGCGGATCCAGTGCGGCGTAGAACGCCTCCTGGGCGCCGCGCAGTGCCCGGCGGAGCCGGCAGGCCCCGCGCAGGGGGCAGGGCGGGTCCCCTTCGCAGGCCACGACCTCGCCGTCGCCCTCCAGCTCACGCACCAGCCAGCCGACGGAGGCGTGTCGGCCGAAGTCGGTCAGCGTGAGTCCGCCGCCGCGCCCCCGCCGGGCCTCCACCACGCCCAGCTGCCGGAGGCGGGTGATCGCCTTCGCCATGTGCGCGTAGGGCACGTCCATCACGTCGGCCACCGCGCGCGTGGTCACCGCCTCGTCGTCCCCGGGGACGGCGAGGCGCATCACGGCGCGGAGCGCCAGGTCGGTGAACTTCGTGAGCCGCACACCGTGACGCTAACAAATAGGTATGTGAGATGAGAATTTGGGGGTGGGTTTTCCGACAGCCGAATGGCCCGGACCGCGAGGGTCGCGGTCCGGGCCGTTCGGCTGCCGGAGCGGAGTGCGTCCTCCCCGGCGCGCCGTGGCCGGGGCCGGGCGGGGACCACCCGGGCCGGGGCCGGGCGGAGTACCGGGGAGAGCCGTCGTCCCGTCGTGGTCAGGCCGTCACCACCACCGCCGCGACCGCCGGCGTGCGCAGCGTGCGGCGGGCCGTCACCACGCTCGTGATCACCGTTGCGGCGGCGGCGATCGCCGATGTGACCAGCCAGATCACCGGGGCCTGGTGCGGAAACGTGTCGTCGCTGCGGACCAGGGTGAACGGCACGATCCCGGCCAGTCCGGCCACCGAGCCGAAGAACAGCCCGGTCGCGGTGAGCACCACCGCCTCGGTGCCGACCGTCGCCAGAACCTGCCCGGGTACCGCACCCGCGAGACGCTGGCGGCCGAACTCCTGGCTGCGGTAGGAGGTCGCGGCGTACAGGCTGTTGATCAGCATGATGCAGGAGAACACCACGATGATGCCGACGACCACCAGGTTCAGCGTCTCCAGGTTCTTGTCGTCCACCGACCTGGTGAGGCCGGAGGCCTCGATCGCGTCGTTCTCCACCGCCTGGATGGACAGGGTCGCGGTCGCCACCCCGGTGAACAGGATCAACGGCATCAGCACCGCGGACAGTTGGGCGGCGCGCTGCCGGAGGTTGTGCACCGCCAGGTACCCGCTCGCCCCGGCGAGGGCGGTGATCGGCCGCTCCAGCCGGCCCAGCAGCACCCGCAGCAGCCCGGGCGAGAACACCGCGAACCCGATCGACAGCAGGATGGCGCCGTACGCCGGTGCCGCCATCAGCGCGGGGTCCTCCGCGTCCACCGCGAAGGTGGCGCCCACTCCCGCCACCCCGGCCAGCAGCGCCGCGCCACCGCCGAGGTTCCGCAGCCGGTTCCGGGGCGCGCGGGCACCGGCCGCGGCCCTCGTCGCCCGGCGCACCGCGAGGAAGGCGGCGCCCACGGCGGCCGGCAGGGTGACGCCGATGCCCGCGGACAGCGCGATCGGGCCGAAGACGAAGTCCACCTCGTCCGCGACCTGGCCGCTGTCCTGGAACATGCCCAGCAGCGCCCGTCCGCCGAGCACCGCCGGTCCGACCGCGAGCACCAGTCCGGCCAGGGCGACCACCGCCGACTCGCCCACCACCATCCACGTGATCTGCGCCGGGGTGGCCCCGGTGCAGCGCAGCAGGTGGATCTCGTCGGTGCGCTGCCGCACGTTGACGGTGAGGGTGGAGGCGATGGCGAAGAACACCAGCAGCGTGCCGTAGCCGCCGACCACGCTCGCGGAGACGGTGAGCGTCTCCGAACTGGCGTCGTCGAGGTCCGCCGCCCCGGCGGTGTCGTGCAGCGAGTTGAACGTCATGATGATCGCGGCGCCCAGGAAGGCGGCGAGCGTGGTGGCGAGGAACCGGCCCGGGCGTTGCCGGACCGAGCGCAGGGCCAGGGTGAACACGGCTCAGGCCCCCGTCCGACGCTGGTGGCCCGCCGGGCCGTGACCCGGCCCGTTCCCCGCCGGGCCGTAGGCCGGTGCGTGCGCCGCCGGCCCACCGCCCGGGTGACGGCCGGGTGGTGTGGGGGCGAGGCCGTCCCCCAGGTGCGCGAGGCGCTCGGCGACCGAGTCCACCGTGGGCGCGGTCAGTTCCCCGGCGAGCCGGCCGTCGGCCAGGAACCGCACGGAGTCCGCGTACGAGGCGGCCACCGGGTCGTGGGTCACCATCACCACGGTCCGGCCGTGGACGCTCACGGTCTCCCGGAGCAGCCGCAGCACCTCCCGCGCACTGCGCATGTCCAGTGCGCCGGTGGGCTCGTCGGCGAAGATCACCGGTGGTTCGGTGACCAGCGCCCGGGCGATCGCGACGCGCTGCTGCTGCCCACCGGAGAGCTGGTCCGGCCGGTGGTCGAGGCGGTCGCCGAGACCGACCTGGGTGAGGATCTCGCGCACCCGGGCCGGATCGACCCGCCGCCCGGCGAACTTCGCGGGCAGCGTGGTGTTCTGCGCGACGGTGAGGGTGGGCAGCAGGTTGTACTGCTGGAAGATGAAGCCGATCCGGTTGCGGCGGAACTTCGTCAGGGCGGTCTCGCCGCCGCCGGTCATCTCCTCGCCGTCCACCATGACCACTCCGCTGTCCGGTCGGTCCAGTCCGGCCGCGCACTGCAGCAGGGTGGACTTGCCGGACCCGGAGGGCCCCATCACCGCGGTGAAGCTGCCGGTCGGCAGGGTCAGGCTCACCCCGTCCAGCGCCGTCACCGCGTTCTCCGCGGAGCCGTGCACCTTGGTGACCTTGACCAGCCGCAGAGCCTCGGCGCTGCCGGCGGGGCCGGTCCGGCCCGTACGACGGAACATCGTCATCCCCTTCGCCGTTCCCGTCAGGCGCCCATCGCGCCACATCCACGAAGCTACGGACGCGGAGGGCCGGGCACATGGGGCCCACGACCCGGTTCCGTGGTGGTGCTGGGTACACCCGGCGAGGGGACACCGCGACACCACGACCGGGCACCCGGCGCCCCGGGACCGGGCACCGGCGCCCCAGGACCGGGCACCGGCCCCCCGGGAACGGGCACCCGGGTGCCCGTTCCGCCCGTACCGGGCCGCCCGGCGTGACGGCACCGGACCATCGGAACCGGTCGTACCGGCGCACCGTGGTGAGGCCGGCCGTCCCGGAGATCTCCGGGAAAAAATGCCGGATCCGGTGTCACAGCGGCCGGCAGGGCTGTGTCCAACCAGGTGAGAGCGGTTCACACCGATGAACGCGACAACCCGGAAGGACACAGCGCACATGACCACTGTCGAGGTGCACGATTCGTTCATGGCCTACTCGGACACCGCCGGGACCACCCCCGCCGGGGTAGCGGACCGGATCCCGGTCGTCTTCCTGCACGGGAATCCGACCTCCTCGTACGCCTGGCGGAAGGTGATCCCGTACGTGGCGGGCGAGGCCCGGTGCCTGGCGCCGGACCTGATCGGGATGGGCGCGTCGGGGAAGCCGGACAGCGACTACCGGTTCACCGACCACGCGCGGTACCTGGAAGCGTGGTTCGACGCGCTCGGCCTCACCGAGGCGGTGATCGTCGGACACGACTGGGGAGGGGCGCTGGCCATGGACCTGGCGGCCCGCCGGCCGGGACGGGTGCGGGGGCTGGCCCTGGTGGAAACCTTCCTGCGGCCGCTGAGCTGGGACGAGATGCCGCCGAGGGGCCGCGAGTTCTTCGAGGCGGTCCGGTCCCCGAAGGGGGAGGAGATGATCCTGCGGGACAACCTGTTCATCGAGTACAACCTCTCGTACGGGGTGGTCAGCGGGCTCGCGGCCGAGGACCACGACGCCTACCGGGCGCCGTTCCCGGACGCCGCGTCCCGCAAGCCGATGCTGGTGTGGCCGCGGGAGATCCCCTTCGACGGCGAGCCGGTCGACGTGCACCAGCGGATGCTGGCCTACGGTCGCTGGATGGCGGAGTCCCCGGAGGTCCCCAAGCTGCTGATGACCGTGGAAGCCGGGGTGGGCATGGGGTCCCCGGAGACGGCGGCGTGGGCCGAGGAGACCTTCACCAGCGTCGAGGTCGAGTCGGTGGGACCGGGCGGCCACCACATCGTGGAGGACCAGCCGGACGCCATCGGGGCGGCGATCGCCCGGTGGCTGCGCCGGCACGAACGGATCCTGGAGCGGTGAGCAGACCCTTGGACGGACGGGAGCCCTTGAGCGCGACGGAGGGGGTGGACGAGCCCGTGAGCGCGACGGACGGGGTGGACGAGTCCATGAGCGCGACGGACGGGGCGGACGAGCTCTTGAGCGCGACGGACGGGGCGGACGAGCCCAGCGCGGCGGACGGGGTGGACGAGCCTGTGAGCGCGACGGACCGGGCGGACGAGCCGTGGGGCGACCCGGCGGACGGCCAGGGCACCCGGAGCGGGGCCGACCGGCCCGTCCCGGCGGCCCTGGGGGCGACCGAAGCGGACGATGAACTCCGCCGCGAACGCGTGCTGGTGGCGCGCGCGGTGGACGGCGACAGGACCGCCCTGGAGGAGGTGGTGCGCCTGATCCAGGACCCCCTGTACCGCCTCGCCCTGCGCATGGTGTGGCGGCCGGCGGACGCCGAGGACGCGCTGCAGGAGATCCTGGTCCGCGTCATCACCCGGCTCGCCACCTGGCGGGCGGAGGCCCGGCTGCTCACCTGGGCGTACCGGGTCGGCGTCAACTACCTGCTGAATCTGCGGCGCCAGACCCCGCAGGAGGCGAGGGGGCTCAGCCTCGAGGAGTTCCGGGAGGACCTGACCGACGGGCTGGCGACCGCGGACTACGCGGGCCCGGAGGCCGAGTTGCTCGCACAGGAGGTCCGGCTCACCTGCTCCCAGGCGATGCTGCAGTGCCTGGAGCGCACCGAGCGGGTCGCCTTCGTGCTGGGCGAGATCTTCGAGCTGCCGTCCGGTGAGGCGGCGTGGATCGCCGGCACCACCCCGGCGGGATTCCGTAAACGGCTGGAGCGTGCCCGGCGGCGGATCCGGGCGTTCATGGGGTCCACCTGCGGCCTCGCCGACCCGAAGGCGTTCTGCCGCTGTGCCCGTCGGGTGGAGAAGGCGGTCGCGGTCGGCCGCGTCGATCCCCGCCGGCCGGCGCTGGCCACCCACCCCGTCGCCCCAGGCGGCCGCCAACTGGCGGACACGGCCGGTCAGTTGCACCGGCTCCGCGACGCCGCGGCGGTGCTGCGCGCCCACCCCGACTACGCGGCCCCGCAGGCCAGGACCGATGCGGTGCTGGCCCTGCTGGGCTCGGGACGCTTCCCGCTGCTGGACTGAACCGACACCCGCCGGAGCGCGGGACGCACCGGGCGAGGACAGGCCGGGCCCCGCGCCCGGCCCACCCGCCCCGGCCGTCTCTCTCCCCCTTCGGCCCGGCGCGTACTGCCCCCGCCACCCCACCCGGACCTTCGGCGCCCGCCGCACCCCCGCACCCCCGCACGCCCCGCACCCCCGGGACCCGCCGCACCGCCCGGGACCCGCCGCACTCCCGGGGCCCGCCGAACCCCCCGGAACCCGCCGGATCCCGGGGCCGCTCCCGTACCGGCGAGCGGCCCCGGGGCCGGCGGTGTCGCTAGAGGCCCCGCTCGATCATGTCGATGAGGTGCCGGCCGGCGTCGTCGGCCTGGGTGGGGGCGAGGCCGCGCAGCGGCCCGTCGATGAGCAGCACCGCCAGTCCGTGGACCGCCGACCAGGCGAGGAACTCGGCCCCCGGGCGGCGGTCGGCCGGCAGGACACCGGCCTCCACGAGGTCGTCGAGGGCGGCGCCGAGGAGTTCGAACGGGGTCAGCCCGGTGCCGCCGGCGGCCGTCTCGTCGGCGGCGGACGTCATGTCGCCCGGCACGTGGAAGGCGGCCCGGAACAGCCCCGGTTCCTCCTGCGCGAAGCGGAGGTAGCCGGTGCCGACCGCGCGGAAGCGGGCGCGGGCGGTCTCGGCCGGGTCGTCGGTCCGCGGCAGGCGTGCCTGCTCGGCCTCCATGGTGACCGCCACCTGGGCCATCGCGGCCTGCGAGACGGCGTGCAGCAGGGCGGCCCGGTCGGCGAAGTGGCGGTACGCCGCGTTGGGCACCACTCCGGCGCGGCGGGTGGCCTCACGCAGCACGACCGCCTCGGGCCCGCCTTCCCGGGCCAGCAGGGTGCCGGCTTCGATGAGCGCGTGGCGCAGATTGCCGTGCCGGTAGGTGCTCCGCTTCGGAGCGTCGGCTCGCGGCGTCATCGTCCCTCCCGATGCGGATCGCCGGCGGACCGGGCCGCCGTGGTCGGCGTCCGCGTCGCCGGATCACCTCCGGGGGCCGGCTCCGGAGCGGGAACCGTCGTACCACCCGAATGTGGACATCGTACACAACAGCCCGCGGGCGCCCGTCACGCCTGTTCGGAGCCCCGGGTCACTGCTCCCGGTGAACCGGGAGCGCCCGCCCACCACAGTGCCGTGGTGGGCTGTCTGCCGTCGTCCGGAGGGGTGGGGCGGCGTCGTGGTAGCTCCGCGGGCGTGATTGCGGACGGGAAGAAGAGGAAACAGGAAACATCCGTGCAACCCGGCGGAGGCATGGTCTGGGGTGCCAGACTCGACGGTGACGGCGGGCGGTATACCAACAGGTCGCCTCGCAGGAGATCGTGTCGAGAAGGAGGGGAACGGGAGTGCGGTTAGCGTTCGGGGCGGAGCTGCGCCGGTTGCGGCAGGAAGCCGGCATGACGTTGCAGCAGCTCGCCCACGTCGTTCACTACAGCAAAGGCTATCTCTGCAAGATCGAACGGGGTGACAAGCGTCCGCCGATGGCCCTTGTGCTGCGTTGCGATGCTCTCTTCGCCGCGGAGGGGGCGCTGCGATGTCTGGTCGAGCCTGAGGGGGAAGTCGCTGAACCCGGTGGCGGCGGCCCGGCGATGGCGCGCCGTGACGCGATCGCCACGGGTGTGGGTTCGCTGTTCGGCATGGGATTGCCCGGCGGCGGTGACCAAGTGCCCGGTGTGGCGCTGCCCGCTCTGGCCGTCTTCCGGGATCAGCTGCACCACATGAGGTTGCTGGGCCAGAGCACCGACCCCGCCTTGCTGTTGCCCGTCCTGGCGACGCACACCCGGACGGTCGCGGAATTTGCGTCCAGGGCCGCCGATTCCACCCGGGCCGGGCTGCTGACCCTCGCGTCGCGATTCGCCGAATACACGGGGTGGATGGCCCAAGAGGCAGGCGACGACGTGGCAGCCATGCGGTGGACGGCCGATGCGGTGACGTTGGCCCAGGCAGGCGGTGATGAACACCTGGCGGACTACGCGTTGGTCCGCAGGGCGCTCGTCACCTTCTACAACGGTGCTGCCGCGGAGACGATCGCCCTCGCGCAACAGGCCCAGAAGAGTGCGTTGCCGCCCCGGATCCGGGGCCTGGCGGCGCAGCGAGAGGCTCAGGGGCATGCTCTCGCCGGAGCGGAAACGGCATGTCTGCGTGGGCTGGACCGGGCACGCGACCTGCTGCTCCGCGCCCAGGGAACGACGACCGAAGCCCCTGTACTGGGCACCACGCATCTCGCTGACCCGGCGTCCATGGTGACCGGCTGGTGCCTCTATGACCTGGGACGCCCTCGGGAGGCGGCGGAGATTCTGGACCAGGAGTGCCGGCGCATCGCCCCGCAGGCCCTGCGCACCCGTACGCGCTACGGCTTCCGCAGGGCGTTGGCCCATGCCTCTTCGGGAGAGATCGAGCACTCGTGCGAGCTGGCTCGGGAACTGCTCCCGTGCTTGGACCTGGTTCCCTCCGCCACAGTCCGCGCGGACGTGCGCCGGCTCGAACGGGAACTCTCCCGCTTCCGCGCACATCGTGCCGTGAGCGATCTCCAACCAGCGCTACTGCGTGCGCTGAGCGCCAGCTGACACTTCTGTCGGCCCCTCCTGCCGGCCGGCAGGAGCCGTTCTTCGACCGCCCGCCCTCTCCAGGCCCGCCTGGACTTCCCCCGGCACGCCCGCGTACTTCACCGGCCCGCATTCCGCTCCAGGGCCGGGAGAGGGCTCGCGCGGCCCTGTGAACCCTCGGCGCACGCACCCGTGCCGCCGTGCCGAACCCCCGTGAACACTCAGGAGGATCCACCATGCCGCTGATCTTCGTGAACTACCGGACCGGCGATGAGGAATCCACGGCAACCCTCGTGGAACGCGAGCTGTCCCGGAGGTTCGGCGATACGAACGTCTTCCGGGCCAGCAAGTCGATCGGACCGGGACAGCGTTATCCCCGGGAGCTCATCACGGCCGTCCGCCGGAGCAGCGTGCTGCTCGCCGTGATCGGGGCCCGATGGCTGGAAGCGAGGACCGCCGATGGCCGCGCCGCACTGGATGAACCGGACGACTGGACCAGGCGGGAGATCCTGGAGGCTTTCGAGACCGGAGCGATCGTGATCCCGCTCCTGGTGGGTCGCACGGAGCCGCTCCGGCCGGAAGCCCTCCCGGCGGCCCTCGGCGAGCTCGCGGACTGCCAGTACCGACGGTTCGACCACCGAAATGCCGCAGCGGACCTCGACCGACTGGCCACGGATCTTGCCTTGCTGGTCCCCGAACTGGCGGATATCGCAGACACCCAGGGGCGTGAGGCACCGACGGAGCGGGGTGGGAACCGCGTACCGGCCGGAGACCAGGGCGACCAGACCCGCGTCCCGTCACAGGTGATCAAACACCGCCAGCGGGGCGGGATCGGAAGCCTCAACGGTGACTTCTCCGGTACGTTCATCAGCGAATCCCAGGGGCCCGTCCATACCGGCAGCGGGCACGTCTACCACGCCCGTGAGCAGCACTGGGGGGCCCGTTTCCTCGATGACGGGCCGGCCGTCGACCGTACCGAGGCGCACAACGGTGCTCCGACCCACCGGCGGGAGTTCCCTGAGGGAGAGACTCCCGTGGACGGAGAGCGGTGACCGGCCCAGGACACACCTGCGTCAACGACCCGCAAGGTCCCGTGCACAGCGGCAGCGGGAACCAGTTCAACGTCACCGCCTGGATGATCGGCGCGAACCAGGGCCTGGTCAGAGCCGGCGCGCCCCGCCTGCGGATCGTGCAGGAGCACCGGCGCCGGCTGACGCGGTGCTTCGTCCGGCCGCGTCACTACGGCCGAGCCGCCGAACGGCTGGGCGTTCCCGGTGCGGTGGTCCTGCTGAACGGCCCTCCCGGCACTGGGCGACACGCGGCCGCGACCATGCTGCTCGAGGAAGCGGCGGTGCCCGCGAGCCGTATCGAGGAACTGCCGCTGCGGTGGGAGGAGGATTCCCTCGACGCATCGGCCGACGACCGCTACCTGCTGGACCTGTCGGGTGTGTCCGACACGGATTTCCCCGACGCCCAGCGTTCGCTCATGCGTTACCGGGCGAGCGTGGAGGAATGCGGCGCGCGGCTGGTCGTCGTACTCCCGGCCGGCTTGGACCTGATGCTCGACAGTGCCCTGTCACCTCTGCTGGTGCAGCTGGAACGGCCACGCGGTCGCGCGGTCTTCAGCAGGTACCTGCGCGTCTACGGGGTCGCCTTCGAGCCGGAACAACTGGACACCGAAGCCCTGGCCGACCTGTTCTCGGGCTTGCCGATGCGGGAACTCGCGCGCCTGGCGGACCTCGTCGTCCAGGCACGGGACAGCCATCAGTACGGCAGGACCTTCGACGACTGGTGCCAGGTGGCGGTGGCCGCCGTCACTGACGTCTCGGACGAGGTGGCTCGGCAGCTCCGTGACCACCGCGACGGCCTCGACCGAGCCTTGCTGCTCGCTGCGGCCATGGCCAGCGGCGCGGCGGCGGAGGCCGTACTGAGCGGTGCGTACTGCCTGCTCGATGTGCTGCGCCACCAGCAGGACGACACTCCGCGGATCGCCCAGGCCGATCTGGGTGAGCAACTGCAAAGACTCGGCATCGCCAGAGGGGCGGACGGGAGCGTCGGCTTCTCACAGCTCGCGTACGACAGCGCTGTCAGACGTCACTTCTGGCGCAACTTCCCCGATCTGCGGTCGTCCTTCCGGGACTGGGTGGGACGGTGCATGGGGCTGCCGGAACTCCGAGGAGAGGACCGGATGCGCCTGGTCGCTCGGTTCGCCGAGCAGGCCCTGGCCACCGGCCGTCCGGAAGACCTGTGTGTGCTCGCCCAGCGATGGACCGATCCGGACGTGGGCGGGCGGCTGCGGCCCGAGGCGGCGGCGGTACTCGAGCTCGGCCTCAGTCATGACCAGTACGGATCGCATCTCCGCTCCCGCGTGTACGGCTGGGTGACCGGAGGCCCCCTGCCCCCGGACCTCGCGCGCGTGCTGACGGACGTCTGCCAGCAGGTGATGGCGGCGACCCATCCCGACCAGGCGATGGTCAGACTCCGGCATCTCGCGATCCGC
Organism: Streptomyces sp. NPDC018031; assembly: GCF_044327625.1. NCBI lineage: Bacteria > Bacillati > Actinomycetota > Actinomycetes > Kitasatosporales > Streptomycetaceae > Streptomyces > Streptomyces sp. NPDC018031. Next base: position 246,867 of record NZ_JBIRFT010000008.1, on the reverse strand, counting down.
CAGCGGGGCCCGGAGGCCGCAGCCGCCCGGTCCGCACTGCTGGAACTGGCGCGTGGAAACCGACGTCTGTTCCGGCGGCTTGCGGACCGGCTGGTCAACGCCGGTTTGTCGAGTCCTCGCAACGCGGAGCTCCTCGTGGGCCTACTCGACCCGACCGAACTGCGGATACCGCCGCCATGGGTGGAGATCAGCCTTGGCTGGCGGACGGTCATGGCGGCGGTTCCGCCGGAAGACTGGACGCCGTTGGTGCAACGGTGGCTGTCGGAGCTGGAACAGCGCCCCGAGGGCAACCGGATCCTCCACGCGCTGCTCCTTGCGGCTGCCGGCGATGACGCCTTGTTGAACCGCCTCTATATGGCCACCCGCACGTGGGCCGGCCGCCCGTCGCCCGGCATGGCTCAGGAGCACCACTCGCAGCGCCGTCACCGTGAAGAGATCGCCGAACGGTTCTGCCGGGAGATCGACCTGGTGCAGGGCGTCGATGAAGGGGGCCCCGGCCCTGAAGCTCACAGCACGACGGAGAGCATATGAATTCCCGACATGTTCCGCGGCTCGGCCTCCTGGCGCTGACCGTCACGGTGGCGCTGGTGCTGGGCGCTGTCTTCGAATGGCCGATCTGGATGGGGATCCTGCTGCCCACCCTCCTGGCAGGAGCGCTCCTGCGGGGGCTGCGCAGGGCGGACGGCGGCGCGCCGGAGGGGGTCCAAGCGGACCACGTCGCTCCCGAGCCGCCGCCCGACCCCGTTCCCTTCGCAAGCCCGGTGACGGGTGTCCCCGTTTCCAGTGCGATGGCGGACTACCCGTTCCTGTTCTCCGCCGCCGTCCGGTGGCGGTACGCCGACGGAACCACCACCGTGCCGCACGGTAATCCGGCAAGCGTCGCGGTGGCGTCCGTCCTGCAGCGCGTGCAGAGCATCGCTGCGGTGGAGCACCCCAACCGCTGCGGATTCCTACAGCACTGGCTGGAGAGCACTCTCGGCGTCCCCATGACCGATGATTCCGGTCTGGTGACTGCCTATGCCACCGACGTGCGGCTCAGCCTCAGGCCCGCGGACCAGCAGCACCTGGATGAAATCGACGCGCTCCGCAAGTCCGTCGGGGTGTGGGAGGGACGCCTGCAGCACGAGCGCAATCGCCGTAGCTATCTCGGCGAGGACGTCCTGCACTCGCCTGGCAGCGCCGTGGTGTGGTGGCTGTCCCGACACGAGGATGAGATCGAGCGCGCGGTGGAGCTGATCGGCCCGCTGGCCTGCCTTTCCGCGGCAGCCAACGACGAGGAGGTGCCCGAGGTGTTCCGTCATCTGTGCCCGCCGCCGGGAGCGCCGGTCGAGAGCGAGCCGGTGGGGGGTTTCCGCCACCCGGAGCCGCCGGAAGGGCATTCGGCGTCGGAGGAACCGCCGGGGCATGGGCGGAGCGGTCAGCGGTGGGCGCCCAGCGAGCGTGTCTCGGCCCTCCTCGACGAGATGGGATTCGCCCCGGGCTCGGACGCGCGGGCGGTCTTCGTCGACCGCCTAGCCCGGATGTCGGAGAAGGCCGGCCGGCCGGACGTGGCGGAGGACATGCGACGGGACCTCATCGACGGTTTGCGCCCCACCGAGCCCCAGACCGGGGAGCCTGATACACCCGCCCAGGAGCCACGGGTGAGCGGCCCGGGCCGCTTCTCGTCTCCCTTCGGCTCCGAAGAACCGGAGGGAAGGCAAGGTGCCACCGAGCCCCTCGACGGGGCGGAGACGGGGACGTCTCCGCTTCGGTGGGGTACGTCGCCGACGTATCCGGACCACGCTGCGGAGCAGCACCAACCCGCTCCGAACGGCGTCGCCCCCGAGCCTGATGACGCAGGCGGTCACCTAGGGTGACGATGCAGTCGTCGGAGGATGTCTTCCTTCGCGCCTGCTGGTTGGAGAGCCGCTGTGCCGGCGATCAGGCGCCCGCTTTCGCCGGCGGCGAACGGGAACGGTGAGCGCCTTCCGGGGGCGCTGCCGTCTCCGGGGCCGGGCCGGCCCGGACGCACCGGCATGGAGCAGCACGCCGGCGGAAGGGCCGACAGCGCTCCGTGACACCTTTCCGGGCAGGCCCGCGCCGGGAGCGGCAGCCGGTCCCCGTCCTGGTCCAGCCGCTCGGCGAATTGCCTTGGGAAACGACGAAGGCCCGGACCGCAAGCAGTCCGGGCCTTCGCTCGGGCGGAGGATACGAGATTCGAACTCGTGAGGGGTTGCCCCCAACACGCTTTCCAAGCGTGCGCCCTAGGCCACTAGGCGAATCCTCCGCCGCAAACAATACAAGACCGGAAGGAGTGCTCGCGAACCCTCTTCCCGGGGGACCCCTCCGGGGTGCCCCGGGAGTCGTCCGGGTGCTTCACCACCCGTCGGGATCCGCTAGGGTAGGGGCCAGCCCCTCACGTGGCGCTATCTCACCCAACTCCCCCAGGGCCGGAAGGCAGCAAGGGTAAGTGGGCTCTGGCGGGTGCGTGGGGGGCCCTTGTGTTTGCGGGGGCGGGTGGGTTCTCCGGCGCTTCCGGGGCCGCGGGGGCCGATGTGATCGACACCACTTGTCAGTGTGGGCGGATATCGTCGTAGGCGTGTCGTCCCTTGCGCTTTACCGCCGCTACCGCCCCGAGACCTTCGCCGAGGTCATCGGGCAGGAGCATGTCACCACCCCGTTGCAGCAGGCGCTGCGCAACAACCGGGTCAACCACGCCTATCTGTTCAGCGGGCCCCGTGGCTGCGGCAAGACGACGAGCGCGCGCATCCTCGCCCGCTGCCTGAACTGCGAGCAGGGACCGACGCCGACGCCGTGCGGCGAGTGCCAGTCCTGCCGCGACCTGGCGCGGAACGGCCCTGGTTCGATCGACGTGATCGAGATCGACGCGGCGTCGCACGGTGGCGTGGACGACGCCCGTGAGCTGCGGGAGAAGGCGTTCTTCGGGCCCGCCGCCAGCCGCTACAAGATCTACATCATCGACGAGGCGCACATGGTCACCTCGGCGGGGTTCAACGCCCTGCTGAAGGTGGTCGAGGAGCCCCCGGAGCATCTGAAGTTCATCTTCGCGACCACCGAGCCGGAAAAGGTCATCGGGACGATCCGGTCGCGCACCCACCACTACCCGTTCCGGCTGGTCCCGCCGGGGACGCTGCGCGACTACCTGGGCGAGGTGTGCGGGCACGAGGCGATCCCCATCGAGGACGGGGTGCTGCCGCTGGTCGTCCGGGCCGGCGCCGGATCCGTCCGGGACTCCATGTCGGTCATGGACCAGCTGCTCGCCGGTGCCGCCGACGCCGGTGTGACATATGCCATGGCGACCTCGCTCCTCGGCTACACGGACGGCTCGCTGCTCGACTCGGTGGTGGAGGCGTTCGCGGCCGGGGACGGAGCGGCGGCGTTCGAGATGGTCGACCGGGTCATCGAGGGCGGCAACGACCCGCGGCGGTTCGTCGCGGACCTGCTGGAGCGGCTGCGGGACCTGGTGATCCTCGCGGCGGTACCGGACGCCGCGGAGAAGGGCCTGATCGACGCCCCCGCCGACGTGGTCGAGCGGATGCAGGCACAGGCGTCGGTGTTCGGCGCGGCCGAGCTGAGCCGGGCCGCGGACCTGGTCAACCAGGGCCTCACCGAGATGCGGGGCGCTACCTCGCCCCGGCTGCAGCTGGAGCTGATCTGCGCGCGGGTGCTGCTGCCCGCCGCGTTCGACGACGAGCGGTCGGTGCAGGCGCGGCTGGAGCGGCTGGAACGGGGCGCGCTCACCGGCGGCCCGGCCGCCGGTGCGGCCATGGCGCCCGGCCCCGCACTCGGATACGTACCGGGGCCGGACGCGCACGTCCCGGCCACCGGCCCGGCCGGCCCGGCCGCCGCGCGTGCGGCCATGGCGGGGCCGGCGGGCACGGGGGCCCCGCAGGGCGCGCCGCCCGGCGGGCCCGGCCCGGAAGAGAACGCGGTGGAGCGGCCGGCGCCGTCCGGCGTGCCCGCTCCGGCGGCCGAGAGCGGCGGCCAGCGGCCCGGCGCCTGGCCCGGCGGCCCGGCGGCCGGAGCCGGCGCGGCTCCGGCGGGCACCGGCCCCGCGAGCGGTCCGGCGGAGTCCGGCGGCGGTGCGCCGGGCGCCTGGCCCACCGCGGCCGCGCCCGGTCAGGGCGGCGCCCCGGCGGCGGCTCCGGGAGGCGCGGAGGCCCCGGCGGCCCGGCGTCCCGGAGGCTGGCCCTCGGCGGCGGCCCCGGGACAGGGCGGCGGCGCGGGCGCGCCGGACGGCCCTGGGCACCCGGCCCCGGCACAGCCCGCCGCCGGCCCGGCCGTGCCGGCGGTGCAGCAGGCGCCGGTCGGTCAGGCGGCGGCACAGGGCGCCGGGCAGGTCCGGCAGATGTGGCCGGACATCCTGGAGACGGTGAAGAACCGTCGACGTTTCACGTGGATCCTGCTGAGCCAGAACGCCACGGTGGCCGGTTTCGACGGGACCACCCTGCAGCTCGGCTTCTCCAACGCGGGCGCCCGGGACAGCTTCGCCAACAGCGGCAGTGAGGACGTCCTGCGGCAGGCGCTCACCGAGCAGTACCACGTGCAGTGGCGGATCGAGGCGGTCGTCGACCCGTCGGGCGGCGCCGGGCAGCCGGGCGGCGCGTCGGCCGGCTTCGGCGGTGCCGGCGGGTTCGGTGGGCCCCAGGGTGCGAGCGGCTTCGCGGACACCCGGGGCGGCGGTGGATTCGGCGGCGGTGCGCCCGGTCCCGGTGCGGCCGGCGGTTTCGGCGGCCCCGGGGGGACCGGCGGTGGACCCGCGGCGGCCGGTGCGCCCGGACCGGCCGCGGGGGGCGGTGGCTTCGGCGGTGGCTCCGGGGGGTCCGCGCCCTCGGCCGCCCCGGCACCCGCTCCGCCCGCTCCGGCTCCCGCGCCCCCGGCACCGGTGTACCGCGAGCCCCGGCCGGCCCCGGTCGCGCCGGAGGACGACATCCCGGACGAGGACGACCCGGACCTCGACGAGACCGCGCTCAGCGGCCATGACCTGATCGTGCGGGAACTCGGGGCGACGGTGATCGAGGAGATCACGAACGAATAGCCGGCGCCCGGCGCGGGTGCGGTCGTGGGCCGTCCGGTGGGCTGGCGGGGTCGCCGGTTGCCGGTCGCCGGGCCGCGTGGGCCTATCCGGCTCGGGTCGCCGGTCGCCGGGGCCGCGGGGCTGCCCGGCTCCGCCCGCCGGGACCCGGCCGCCGCCGTATCCGTCGTCCGCTTCGGCCGCCCCGTCCGCCCGGGGCCGTCGCCCCGGTCCGTCGACAGCGCCGGCTGCCGGGGCCGGCGCGGTCGGTGCCGGGTACGGGGCCGGCGCGACGTCCCCGATGCTGTACCGGGCGTGGCCCGGTCCGCCGCGCACGCCCCGGCTCCGCCGGCGGGTGCGGGGGCGCATGGCGCCCGGCCCGGGTCGCGCCGGGGGCGCGGGTGGGCGGCGGCCGCTCCTGTCCCCTGTCCGGGAGCCGGCGCGGGCCGCGGGCCGGGGTGCGTCGCCGGACGAGACCGAGGGCCTGCTCATGCCGGACCAGGGCGTGCGCCGGTCCCCGGAACGCGGTTCCGGCTCGTTCCCGGGGCGTAGCGGGAGGTTGGCCTACTCGTTCGTACGGGGTAGCGCGCAGTGCCGGGGGAGCACGTAGGCTCGGGCTATCGGAAAAACGAAAGCCCGACACACTCGACAGCCAGGAGCGCGCTCGTGATCCCCGGTGGTGGCCAGCCCAATATGCAGCAGCTGCTTCAGCAGGCCCAGAAGATGCAGCAGGACCTCGCCGCGGCCCAGGAGGAGCTCGCCAGGACGCCGGTGGAGGGTTCGGCCGGCGGTGGGCTGGTGAAGGTGACCGTGACCGGTGCCGGAGAGCTCCAGGGCCTGGTCATCGACCCCAAGGCGGTGGACCCCGAGGACACCGAGACCCTCGCCGACCTGATCGTCGCGGCGGTCCGGGACGCGAACCAGTCCGCGCAGGAGCTGCAGCAGCGCAAGCTCGGCCCGCTCGCCCAGGGACTCGGCGGCATGCCCGGTCTGCCCTTCTGAGGCGCACCCGGGCGGCATGGAGCAGTAACGACCGGCGGCCGGCGCGGCGCCGGAGGTCAATCGAAGAAGGAGAGAGCGTTCCGTGTACGAAGGCGTGGTCCAGGACCTCATCGACGAGCTGGGCAGGCTGCCCGGCGTCGGTCCCAAGAGCGCGCAGCGGATCGCTTTCCACATCCTGCAGGCCGAACCCGCCGACGTCCGGCGCCTGGCACACGCGCTCACCGAGGTGAAGGCGAAGGTCCGGTTCTGCTCGGTCTGCGGGAACGTCGCCGAGGCCGAGCAGTGCCGGGTCTGTCTGGACCCGCGCCGCGACCCGGCGGTCGTCTGCGTGGTGGAGGAACCGAAGGACGTCGTCGCGATCGAGCGGACGCGTGAGTTCCGTGGCCGGTACCACGTGCTCGGCGGGGCGATCAGCCCGATCGAGGGCGTGGGGCCGGACGATCTGCGCATCCGGGAGCTGCTCGCCCGGCTCGCCGACGGCACGGTCACCGAGCTGATCCTGGCGACGGACCCCAATCTGGAAGGGGAGGCCACCGCCACGTATCTCGCGCGGATGGTCAAGCCCATGGGGCTGAAGGTCACGCGTCTGGCCAGCGGGCTGCCGGTCGGGGGCGATCTGGAGTATGCCGACGAGGTCACCTTGGGGCGGGCCTTCGAAGGGAGAAGACTTCTCGATGTCTGACGCAACGCTGCACGACAGCCACCAGAACCCGGACGACTTCGCGGTACAGATCTCCGATCAGATCGAAAGCTTCCTCGTCGCGGTCACCGAGGTCGCGAAGGGGGACGAGCCGGACAGCGCGGTGCCGTTCCTGCTCCTGGAGGTCTCGCAACTGCTGCTCGCGGGCGGCCGTCTCGGCGCGCATGAGGACATCGTTCCGGACGAGCGGTACGAGCCGGACGTCGGCCCCGAGCCGGACGTGGACGAACTGCGGGAACGGTTCGCCCGCCTGCTCGACCCGATCGACGTCTACTCGGAGGTCTTCGACCCGTACGTGCCGCGCAGCGCGCCCGTCGCCTGCCGGATCTCCGACGACCTGGCCGACATCGTCACCGACCTGCGGCACGGCATGGCGCACTACCGCAACGGACGGGTCAGCGAGGCCCTGTGGTGGTGGCAGTTCTCGTACCTGTCCAACTGGGGGCCGACGGCCTCCGCCGCGCTGCGCGCGCTGCAGTCGCTGGTGGCACACGTGCGGCTGAACAGCCCCCTGGACGAGCTCGACGGTCTGGACACCGACAACGGCGGGGACGGCGGCGACGAGGCGCTGGCGGAGGAGGCCGGGCGGGTGATGGCGGCGGAGATCGCCGGGCCGCTGGGGCTGCGGTCCGCCGCACCCGAACACTGATCCTCGTCGCTTCCGGCCACTCCGGCCCGGGCCCGGCGGGCCGCGCACCGCGGACCGGGCGGGCCGCCACCGCGGGGCCCGGCGACCACACCACCGTGTGAGCTGGCTTACGTTCCCGTGTGCTGTGCTGTTCCGGGGGCAGGGTGCTGGCTGAGCAGGAGCGGGAGGCGCCGGACGCGCGGGCCGCACCCGGGATGTACGGGGTGTGGCCCGACGGCTGTGCATGGTGAGCGGATCGTCTCGCCATGTGATATCCGGATGGCGCATTCCGCTTGCTCGATAGACTGAGTCGACCGTTTTACTAACAGTTGCGAGGAGCGCACGTGGGCCTTGTCGTGCAGAAGTACGGAGGCTCATCCGTTGCCGATGCCGAAGGCATCAAGCGCGTCGCCAAGCGGATCGTGGAAGCCAAGAAGAACGGCCACAAGGTCGTCGTGGTGGTTTCCGCGATGGGCGACACGACGGACGAGCTGATCGATCTCGCCGAGCAGGTATCCCCGATCCCTGCCGGTCGCGAGTTCGACATGCTGCTGACCGCCGGAGAGCGTATCTCCATGGCCCTGCTGGCGATGGCGATCAAAAACCTCGGCCACGAGGCGCAGTCGTTCACCGGGAGCCAGGCCGGAGTCATCACCGACTCGGTCCACAACAAAGCGCGCATCATCGATGTCACGCCGGGCCGGATCCGTACCGCCCTCGACGAGGGCAACATCGCGATCGTGGCCGGTTTCCAGGGTGTGTCCCAGGACAAGAAGGACATCACCACGCTGGGGCGTGGCGGGTCCGACACCACCGCCGTGGCGCTCGCCGCCGCGCTGGAGGCCGAGGTCTGCGAGATCTACACCGACGTGGACGGCGTGTTCACCGCCGACCCGCGGGTGGTGAAGAAGGCCCGCAAGATCGACTGGATCTCGTCCGAGGACATGCTGGAGCTGGCCAGCTCCGGTTCCAAGGTGCTGCTCCACCGCTGTGTGGAGTACGCACGCCGTTACAACATTCCGATCCACGTCCGTTCGTCCTTCTCCGGACTGCGCGGCACCTGGGTCAGCAACGAGCCGCAAGGGGATCAGAAGGTGGAGCAGGCCATCATCTCCGGTGTCGCCCACGACACCTCCGAGGCGAAGATCACGGTCGTCGGGGTCCCGGACAAGCCGGGCGAGGCCGCGGCCATCTTCCGGACGATCTCCGACGCCGAGATCAACATCGACATGGTGGTGCAGAACGTCTCCGCCGCGTCGACCGGGCTGACCGACATCTCCTTCACGCTGCCGAAGACCGACGGCCACCGGGCGATGGAGTCGCTGACCAAGGCGCAGGCGGCGATCGGCTTCGACTCCCTCCGCTACGACGACCAGATCGGCAAGATCTCGCTGGTCGGCGCCGGTATGAAGACCAACCCGGGAGTCACCGCGTCGTTCTTCGAGGCGCTGTCCGACGCCGGGGTGAACATCGAGCTGATCTCCACCTCCGAGATCCGCATCTCGGTCGTCACCCGCGCCGACGACGTCAACGGCGCGGTGCGCGCCGTGCACACCGCCTTCGGGCTGGACTCCGACAGCGACGAGGCCGTCGTCTACGGAGGGACCGGGCGATGACTCCGGATGCCGGCCGCGCCGGTCGCCCCACACTCGCGGTGGTCGGGGCGACCGGCGCGGTCGGCACCGTACTGCTCGGCATCCTGTCCGAGCACGCCGACATCTGGGGAGAGATCCGGCTGGTCGCGTCGGCCCGCTCGGCCGGGCGGAAGCTGACCGTGCGCGGCGAGCAGGTCGAGGTCGTGGCGCTGAGCGAGGACGCCTTCGACGGCGTCGACCTCGCCATGTTCGACGTGCCGGACGAGGTGTCCGCCCAGTGGGCGCCGATCGCGGCGAGCAAGGGCGCGGTCGTGGTCGACAACTCCGGCGCGTTCCGGATGGACCCGGACGTCCCGCTGGTGGTCCCCGAGCTGAACGCACACGCCGCCCGGGTGCGGCCCCGGGGCATCATCGCCAACCCCGACTGCACCACCCTGGCCATGATCGTCGCGGTCGGCGCGCTGCACGCCGAGTTCGGGCTGACCGAGTTGATCGTCTCCTCGTACCAGGCGGCCTCCGGGGTGGGGAAGGCCGGCATCGACGCCCTGCGCGACCAGACCGTCAAGATCGCCGGTGCCGAACTGGGTACCCAGCCCGGCGATGTGCGCCGGGCGATCGGGGACACCGGCCCGTTCCCCGCGCCGCTCGCCCTCAACGTGGTGCCGTTCGCCGGGTCACTGGAGGCGGACGGCTGGACGTCGGAGGAGCTGAAGGTACGGAACGAGTCGCGGAAGATCCTGGGGCTGCCGCAGTTGCGGGTCACCGCGACCTGCGTACGGGTACCCGTGATCACCACGCACTCGCTGGCGGTGCACGCGCGCTTCGAGAACGAGGTCACGGTCGACGCGGCGCACGGGATCCTGGCGGCGGCGCCGGGCGTGGTGCTCTGCGACGACCCGGCGGTGGGCGAGTTCCCGACCCCAGCGGACGTGGCGGGCACCGATCCGACCTGGGTGGGGCGGGTCCGGCGCTCGCTGGACGACCCGTGCGCCCTGGAACTGTTCGTCTGCGGTGACAACCTGCGCAAGGGCGCGGCACTCAACACCGTGCAGATCGCGGAGGTCGTGGCCGCGGAACTGCCGGTCTCCTAGCCGCGGTCCCCGGGTGCGGAACGCCCCGGGCACCTCGTAGTCGCGGCCCCGGGGTGAGCACACCCCGGGGCCTTTCGTGGCCGTGGCCGGGTGCGGCAGCCCCTTGGGCGCGGACCGCACCCCGCCCGTGGACCCCGTGGACCGGGTGGGCCCCCGTGGACCGGGTGGACCCGTGGCCCCCGCGGGCGGCCGGCCGGGGCGATGAACCGGCCGCCCGGGAAGCGATGAACCGTCGGTCCGGGAATGGTGGATCGTCGGCCCCGGGAGCGGTGGGCCGCCTCCGGGTGTGGTGGACCGCCGGCCGGCGCGGGGGAGTCGGCCGGAACCGTGATCGTGCGGGGCGCGGCCCGGTGCCCCGGCCTGCCGGCCGCCGGTGGCGGTCCCGGTACGGGGACCGGGCCGGGGTCTGTGAAGGTTCTGTGGCCACTACGATGGCATAGGCCAATCGAACTGGGCGGACGTTCTGTTCGACCAAACGCTCCCTGTTCCGCTGCAACCGGCGGTAAGTGGAGAGCGTCTTCGTAACCGCCCCTCGGGGGCCCTGGTCAAATCGGTGCATAAGGGAAGAGCGGGTGCGCATGGGGGCATTTGATGCATCGTCAAAAGCGGTGCCTCTCGCGTACAACCCTGGCAGGGGGAGGCGTGTCCAACAGGCGTGGCAGAGGTATTCGGCATCGCAACGGCCCCGAGGCGGGGCCGTACAGCATTGCATCCGTCGCGTTCCCGCACGTCAGGCGGCATGCCGGTGATCGCGCCGTGGCCTGCTGCCCGCCCTGCGCAGGTACCGTCACAACGCGGGGAAACTGACGACGCGATGGCAGTGGGCACCACAGTCGATCACCTGACCGAGACCTACCGCGCCCACTACCGGTCGCTGCTCGGTCTCGCGGCGCTGCTGCTCGACGACACCGCTTCCTGCGAGGACGTCGTCCAAGAGGCGTTCATCCGGGTCCACTCCGCGCGGAGCCGGGTCCGCGACCCCGAGAAGACCCTGGCGTACCTGCGGCAGACCGTCGTCAACCTGTCCCGTTCCGCGCTGCGCCGCCGCATCCTGGGACTCAAGCTGCTCTCCAAGCCCATGCCCGACATGGCGAGCGCCGAGGAAGGCGCCTACGAGCAACTGGAACGCGACCAACTGATCAAGGCGATGAGGGGACTGCAGCGCCGCCAGCGTGAGGTCCTGGTGCTGCGCTACTTCGCCGACATGACCGAGGCACAGGTGGCCGAGACTCTCGGCATATCGCTCGGTTCGGTCAAGGCGTACGGGTCGCGTGGCATCGCGGCGCTGCGCGTCGCCATGGAGGCTCCGGTATGAACCACGAGAACGTCGATCCGGGCCAGGAAGAACCCGACCACCGCTCATCCGATACCGAGGCGTCCCGGCGCCCCGAGACGTCCGCCGCCCCTGACGCGTCCGAGACCCCCGCGGCTCCCGAAGCCCGGTCTGACGACGATGTGACGCGACGGGACGACGCGATGCGAGAGGGCGACGAGGCGTCTGAGGGCGGCGGGGTGCTTGAGGACGGGGCGCCCGAGGACGGCGAAGCCCCCCGCGGGGGCGCCGAGCCTCGCGAGAGCGACGCGGCCGATGTGCGCGACGCAACCGGTGTGCGTGACGCGACCGACGAGAGTGGCGTCGTCGGCGAGCGTGACGGGGCCGACGAGAGTGGCGCGGTCGGTGAGCGTGACGGGTTTGATGTGAGTGACGCGGCCCGTGCGGCCGCGGACCGGGGACACGGAGACGACCGGGGGCGCGAGCCCGGCCCGGCGCGGGGCGGCGAGGAGGAGCGGGGCGAGAGCGCCCCGGAGGCCGACCCCCTGGCCGGCGGTGCCACCCCGGAGTCCCCGCCCGGCTTGGAGTCCCTGTTCGGCAAGGAGTCTCCGTTCGGCAAGGGGTCTCCGTTCGGTTCCGGTGCGCCCTTCGGCCCGGGATCCGCGTTGGGCGCCGACGGTACGGACGGCGACATCGACGAAGAGGCGCTGCGGCAGCTGCTCCGGGTGGCCGTCGACGACCTGGAGCCGTCCCGTGACGCCCTGGACCACCTGCGCCGTGCCGTGCCCGCACGCCGGGCACGCAGGCGTCAGGCGCTGGTCGGCGCGGCCGCCGCGGTGCTCCTCGGTGGCGCGGCGCTGCCCGCGCTGTTCCATGTGGCCACCACCAGCAGCGGATCCAACGACCGCCCGGCCAACGCCGCCAGCAGTGAGCGCACCCCCGGTGTGCACGGCGGCTCGCACGGCGAAGGCAGCGACGGCAAGCAGAGCGGCAAGCCGTCCGAGCCCGGTGACAAGGACAAGAAGGACAAGGAGAAGGACGAGAAGGGCAAGGGGGACAAGGAGAAGCACTCCAAGAGCCCGACCTACGTACCGGGTCCGGATCCGTCCAGCACGCTGAACGCCACCTCGCCTATCTGCACCCGCGCCCAGCTCGGCGGCAGCAGTGCCTCCGCCGGTCCGGCCGACGCCAACGGCCATGTCTACGGCTCCTTCCAGGTCGTGAACATCTCCACCAGTGCCTGCACCATCGACGGCTCGGGTGTGGTCAGCGCGGTCGCCCAGGGCAGTGCCGACGCCACCCAGATCGCGGTGGTCGACCACACCCCCGGGGACGCGGCCACCCAGCTGCCCGACGCCCCCACCACGCCGACGCAGCTGATCATCCAGCCGGGCCAGGCGTTCGAGGTCAGGTTCGCCTGGATCCCCGCGTCCGGCGGCGGACCGTCGGGATGCACCTCCACCGGAGCGACGCCCACCCCGGAGCCCACTCAGGACGGCGGCCCGGACTCGGTCCCCGAGGAGCAGCCCAGCTCGGGGGAGCCGGGCGGCGACGCCGGCGGTGGCGGCGAGGAGCCGCCGGAGGCGAGCGTCCAGATCAACTACACCCCGGCGGCGGGTGACCCGGTTGCCGCCGGCACCACGGTGTCGAACGCCTGTGCCGGGACGGTCTACCGCACCGGAGTGCTGGCGGGCTGACCGGCCTGCCGACCAGGGCCCCTCGTGGTGGGGCCGTACCGCAGAGGGGGCGGTGCGGCCCCACCACCAGGTTCGTGCCCGCCCGGCACTCGGAAGCCGGCTCCGGCCGGCTCTGGCCCTGCCCCGCCCGGCCCCGCCCGGCTCCGGCCGTCCCGCCCCGGTGCTCGGGGGCTCGGCCCGGCCCGGCTCCGCCCGTGCCCGCGCCGGCACCGGCCCTGCCCCTGCCCAGCTCCACACCGTCCCTCCCGCCGGTACCGACCGCCCGCCCCGCCCGGCTCTGCCCCGTGCCCGGCCGGCACCAGTGGCTCGCTCTCGTCCGCTGTGACCCGGCGCCGGTGCCGCCAGGGTCCCGTGCCGTGCCTCCGCCACCAGGTGTCCCTCCCCGCGTCGGGGGGCCGTGCCGAGGGTGCCTGCGGCGGCCCGTACCGTGGTGGTGTGTATCGATTTCTGCTGACCCCCCGCTGGTGGGCGATCAACGTCTTCGTCGCGCTCTCCGTCCCCGTGTGCCTGTTCATGGGCAGCTGGCAGCTCAGCCGCTTCGAGGCGCGCGTCGACTCGCACCAGGAGCAGAAGGAACACGCCGAGCACGTCGACGAGGAGCCCGCGACACCGCTGGGTGACCTGCTGCCGGTCACCAAGGAGACCTCCGGGCGGCTGGCCACGGTGACCGGTCGCTTCGACACCGGTCACCAACTGCTGGTGCCCGACCGCCGACTCGACGGACGCGACGGGTTCTACGTGCTGAACCTGCTGCGTACCGAGGACGGTCCCGGCGGTGATGACCGACCGGGCACCGACGGAGGGGCGGCGGTACCGGTGGTCCGGGGGTGGCTCCCCGGCGATGCCGACTCCCGGACCGACGCCGCGAAGGTGCCCGCCCCGCCGGGCGGTGAGGTGACGGTGACCGGGGCGCTCCAGGCGTCCGAGCACCAGGGCAGCCAGGGGGCGCGCCCCGGAGGCGGACTGCCGGCCGGGCAGCTCGGTGTGATCAGCGCGGCCTCGCTGGTCAACCTGGTGCCGTACGAGGTGCACGACGCCTGGATCACCGCGTCGTCGGCGTCCGGGGGGCTGACCCCGGTACCCCCGACCGCGGCCGAGGGCACCGGGCTGGACCTGAAGGCGTTCCAGAACCTGGGCTACACCGGTGAGTGGTTCGTCTTCTCCGGCTTCGTGATCTTCATGTGGTTCCGGCTGTTCCGCCGGGAGGCGGAGGTGGCGCGGGACCTGGCGCTCGGGATCATGCCGGAGAGCCCGTCCGGATCCGACCCGGGTCCGTCTGGGGCCAGCCCGGGTCCGTCCGAGTCCGACCAAGGCCCGTCCGAGTCCGACCCAGGTCCGTCCGAGTCCGACCAAGGCCCGTCCGAGTCCGAGTCCGACCAGGATCCGTCCGGGTCCGACCAGGCTCCGTCCCAGACCGACCCGGGCCCGGCCGGGACCGATCAGGGTCCTTCCGGATCCGGGTCGGACCCGTCCGGGGCCGGCCCGGGTCCGGAGCCCGGGCCGGAGGACCGCCGGAGTCAGGAGCCGCGGGGCGAGCGTCCCGGCCTCACCCCCGAGCAGGGTCCGGATGACCCAGATGGCGCTGGGCGAACGCGATCTCCAGCCGGAGCTGCTTGATCCGTTCCTCGACCACGAGGGAGCCGTGCCCCGCGTCGTAGCGGTACACCTCGTGCGGGGCGCCGCGCCGCTCCAGCCGGGCGACGTAGTTGTCGATCTGGCGTATGGGGCAGCGGGGGTCGTTCACTCCGGCGGAGATGTAGACCGGCGCCCGCACCTGGTCCACGTAGGTCAGCGGAGAGGACGCCTCGAACCGCTCCGGCACCTCCTCCGGGGTCCCGCCGAGGAGCGTGCGGTCCATCGCCTTCAGCGCCTCCATCTCGTCGTGGTAGGCCGTGACGTAGTCGGCCACCGGCACCGCCGCCAGGCCGGCCGCCCAGGCCTCCGGCTGGGTGCCCAGCCCGAGCAGGGTGAGATAGCCGCCCCAGGAGCCGCCCGCGAGCACCAGGCGCGCCGGATCGGCCAGCCCCGACTCCACCGCCCACTCCCGGACGGCCGCGATGTCCTCCAGCTCGATCAGGCCGACCCGGTGCTTGAGCGCGTCCGTCCACGCCCGCCCGTACCCCGTGGAGCCGCGGTAGTTGACCCGCACCACCGCGAAGCCGTGGTCGACCCAGGCCGCCGGTCCCGCGGCGAACGCGTCGCTGTCGTGCCAGGTCGGGCCACCGTGGATGTCGAAGACGGTCGGGAACGGCCCCGTACCGGCCGGACGCTGCACCAGCGCGTGCACCCGCCCGCCGGGCCCTTCCACCCAGACGTCCTCCACCGGGACCGAGCGCGGCGCCGTGAACCCGGGGGGATCCAGCACCACCCGGCCGGTGGTCGACCGGACCTGCGGCGGCTCGGCGGCCGAGGACCAGAGGAACTCCACCGTGCCGTCCGGCCGGGCGGTCGCCCCCGACACGGTCCCCACCGGGGTCTCGACGCGGGAGAGTGCGGCGGTGGCCAGGTCGTACCGCCACAGTTCGCTGCGCGCCTGGTAACCGTGCTCGATCAGCAGCGCCGAGCCGTCCGGGTACCACTCGGCGCCGACGTCGCCGGGCAGGTCGATGGCGAGCGCGGTCTCCTCGCCGGTCAGCGGGTTCCACACCATCGGCTCCCAGCGTCCGCGCCGCTGGTGGCCGATGAGCAGCCGCGCGTCCCCCGCGGACGGCGCGAACCCCATGACCGACAGCCCCAGTTCCTCGCTGCCGCCCTTGGTGTCGTCCAGCTCGGCGACGGGGGTCCCGTCCAGGCGCACCACCCGGACCGCCGAGTGCATCGCGTCACCGTGCTCGGTGTGCTCTATCGCGATGAGCGTGGCGTCCCGGGAGAGGTCGCCGACCCCCGCCGACTCGCGGTGCCGGTAGATCTCGCGGGGCTCGCCGCCGGGCGGCACCACGTGGATCGTGGACCCGTGCTCGTCGGTGGACCGGCCGACGACCGCCGTACCGTCGTGTCCCAGGGCGAGGCCGGCCGGGTAGGAGGGCGCCAGGCCGGGGGTGGCCGGTTCGTCCCCGCCGCCCTTCTCCCCGCCGGAAGCAGCCCCGGGGCCCCCGCCGGCGTGCCCGTCGACGCTCTCGGCGGTCCGGGTCCCGGCGACGTTGCCGTGCTCCGTCCCCGTCCCGGCGAGGCTGTCGTGCCCCGTCCCCGTCCCGGCACCGGCACCGGCACCGGCACCGGTGTCCCGGCGGCCGCGGAACGGCTGCCGCATCCATATCCCGAACTCGTCGCCGTCGGTGTCCGAGAACCACCAGATCCACTCGCCGTCCGGGGACAGCACACCACTGGTGGTGCCGTTGGGGCGGTCCGTCACCTGCCACTGCTCACCGGTCGCCCGGTCCCACGCGTACAGCTCGTACGTGCCCGTGGCGTTCGATACGAACAGCGAGCGGTCCGGGGCGTCCTCCGCCCATTCGGGCAGCCCCACCCGCGGCGCCCGGAAGCGCTTCTCCCAGTCCGGCATGGACTCCGTGAACTCAGCCATGCCCCCCATTCTGCGCCGACGCGCGCACAACCCGCTGGTGTCGCCCGATACCTGTGGATAACCTCCGGCACATGCACCGACCTGGGCCCCCCGACGACCGGCGCGACCCGGACCGAGCGCAGTGGGACACACGGGTGCCTCCCGGACCCTTCGAGCCTCGGCGGAGAGGCCCCGCACACCCCGCCGGCAACCCCGACGACCCCGGCGACCCCCACGTCCCTGGTGACCCTCGCGAGCCTTGTGCCCCGGAGGCCTTCCGCCGCGGCGAGGACGGCCTTCATGACTTCGAGCGCGCCGAGGTGGGCGACGTCACCGGCCGTACGCTCCTCCACCTCCAGTGCCACACCGGGGTCGGCACCCTCTCCTGGGTCCGGCACGGCGCCGCGCAGGTCGTCGGTCTCGACGTCTCCGAGCCGGCCGTCGAGGCGGCCCGCGATCTCGCGGCCGACCTCGGACTGGGCCCGGACCGCGCCTCGTTCGTGGCCGCGGACGTCCACGACGCCGCGGAGGCGGTGCCGGACTCCCGTTACGACATCGTCTACATGGGCGCGGGCGGGCTGGGCCGGCTCCCCGACCTCCGGCGCTGGGCCGAGACCGCGGCCCATCTGGTGGCGCCCGGCGGCTTCCTCTACCTCGCCGAGTTCCACCCGGTCACCGACGTCCTCGACGACGAGAGCGGCGCGCGGATCGTCCACGACTACTTCAGCCGTGAACCGTGGGTCGACGAGAGTCCGGGCCCGGACACCGACCTCGACGCGGTGACGGCCGGAAGCCGGGACCACCGGTGGCAGCATCCGCTCGGCGACGTGGTGTCCGCGGTGGCGGGCGCCGGGCTGCGCGTCGAGTTCCTGCACGAGCACGACGTCACGCTGTTCCAGCGTTTCGCCTGCTTGTGGCACGGCGGCGACGGGTATTACCGCCTGCCGCCGGACCGGCCGCGGGTCCCTCTGATGTACTCGCTGAAGGCCACCCGCCCGTAGCCGTGGACCGCGGGCAGCGCACCGCGGGTCCGCTGCCGCTCGCAGCGACCCGCTTCCTACCGGTCAGGCGGCCTCCGCTGCCCGTCGGCGGGGCGTCCGCCGTCCGCTCCACCGCCGGTGGCAGGAGCTTCGGCGGGGAGAGGTCACGGTCCGCCGTGTGGCGCGGTGGCGGCCGCCCCGGGACTCCGTCGTCCCGGGTGGTTCCCGGAGGTCTCCCGGGCGCGCGCCGCCGGGCGACCCGGTACGGCCGGTCACTTCAGCAGCAGCGGCAGCGCGTCCACGCCGTAGACGATGGACAGCTTGCGGAACGACAGCTCCTCGGGCGCGACCGCCAGCCGCATCTCGGGGAATCGGCGGACGAGGGCGGGCAGCGCGGCGCGCAGTTCCATCCGGGCCAGTTCGGCGCCGATGCAGCGGTGGATGCCGTGGCCGAAGGCGAGATGGGACGGGCCCTCCCGGTAGGGGTCGAATCGCTCCATGTCCGGGCCGAGCGCGTCGTCGCGGTTGGCGCCGCTGAGCGAGCAGAGCACGAAGTCGCCGCGGGAGATCTTCGTGCCGGATATCTCCATGTCCTCCTTGGCGAACCGCGGGAACGCCACCTGGACCACGGTCAGGTAGCGCAGCAGCTCCTCCACGAAACCGTCGACCGCCGTTTCGTCGTCGCGGAGCGCGGCGAAGTGCTCCGGGTGCTGCAGGAGGACCAGCGTGCCCAGCGCGATCATGCTGGCGGTGGTCTCCAGTCCGCCGGTCAGCACGCCGTCGGCCAGGCCGGTCAGTTCCTCGTCCTCGATGTCGTCCCCGTGCTCGCGGACGATCATCCCCAGCAGCCCGTCGCCGGGGTTCTCGCGCTGCTTCTTGACGATGTCGCGGAGGTACGACAGCGAGTCCGAGATGACGCCGAAGGGGGCCCCGGCGCCGTCGAACAGGTCGAAGCGCGCGGTGCTCAGGCGCTGGAACTCCTCCCGGTCCTCGTAGGGCACGCCGAGCAGCTCGCATATGACCAGCGAGGGGATCGGGAAGGCGTACTCCTGCACCAGGTCCACCGGGCCGTCGGCCGCGGCCATGGCGTCGAGCCGTTCCTCCACCAGGGTGTGGATCCGCGGAGTCAGCCGGTTGAGGCGGCGCATGGTGAACTCCGGGGTCAGCAGGCGCCGCAATCGGGTATGCGTCGGTGGATCGCTGAAGCCGAGGCCGCCGGGATTCTGTTGCGCGGAAATCCCGGCATTACCGGCGATATTGGTGAAGTCAGTACTGAAATCGGTGGCCTTGCCGAGCACGGCTTTCGCTTCCGCGTGCCCGAGGACGAGCCATCCGGTCATGCCGAAGGGCAGTGACAGCTTGCTGATCGGTTCCTTGGCGCGGCGCTTGGCGAGCGCGGGCACCGGATCCACGCCTTCGCGGCGCAGCGGCATCAGCGTGGACTCCGGCAGAAACGACATCTTGGACAGGTCCAGGCCGTTTCGCTGAATGCGCGAAAAATACTTGCGCCCGAGCCAGGCGACGATGTTTGAGCGGAGATTCGACATGGGCGCAATACTGCCTGCCGTGGGTCGCGGGTCGTGACACGGCCCGGTTGCGATCAGGTGTTATACGCCACATGTGCCCCAGGGGCCCGTCCTGGTGCGTCGCCGGGGCTCCATCGGCCGCCAGTCCCGGCCCGCTCGCCCGCCCTTCTGCCACGGCTGTTCCACCCCGCACACCCCCGCGCGTGGGGCTCGGCCTCATGCCCGCGCCCGCGCCGCCGTCGGCGCCCACCCGATCCCGCACCCGGGTCTCCGCCGCCGGTGCCCGTCCATCCCACGGATCGGCTGCGGGGGGGGGGGGGCACCCGGCCCGGAGCCCCGGCCGGGCGCTCGGCGAGGGGGCGGCGTCGGTGGACGGCGGCTCCGGCGACGTCGACGGACGCCGGGCGGCGCCCCTGGGGGTGGCCCTGGCGGCTCCGGCGGCGGTGACCTCGACGGACGCCCCTGCGGTGCCCACGGCGTGCGCGGGGCGGGCCGGCCTGGCGGCGGGCGCCCCGTGTGGCGGACCTCCGCCGCTGCCTGGCGGAGCGTCAGTTTCCATAAGAAAATCAGACCATCTGACGCACAAATCGACGTCCGCGAACGCTAGATGGGCAGAGGACGTAAACAGCGTCCCCTCGGGGCCGGGACGGGGCGGCCCCGCGTGACGATCAGAAGGACAGCGAAGTCCGGTGAATTGTGAACTCGTAGGGACCCTCGTCGCCGCCGCGCTCGCCGTGCGGGTGTTCGGGAGTGACCTTCTTCCCCTGCCGCGCCCCGGCGCGACCGCCGGAGCGCGCGGCGGAACCTCCGGGCCGCGCGGTGGTCGAGGTGAGGAGGCTCGGTGACCCGGGACCATCTGCACCGCCGCGCCGTGCGACCGCCGGCCGGAGAGCCGGCCGAACTCCCCGCGGACTTCCGCGCGTTCCACGAGATCCACCGAGGCGCCTATGTCCACCGTGCCCAGACCATCCTGAACAACCGGGCCGACGCGGAGGAGGCCGTGGACGCCGCCTTCGAGCAGCTCGCCCTCTGCTGGCCCCGGGTGCTGCGGATGGAGAACCCCGCCGCGTACGCCTGGACGGTGATGAAGAACCGGGCGCTGGACCTCGCCCGGGCGCGCGGGCGGCGTCCGTACGTCCTGGAGGCCGCCGCGTTCGAGACCATCGCGCTGCGCGACGCGATCGATCCCATCGGGCAGTTCGAGGAGAGCCTCAGCCTCTGCCAGGCCGTCCGGGAGCTTCCCGAACGCCAGCAGGACGTGATCATCCTGCTGTACTTCCGCGGCTACAGCCCCGCTGAGACCGCCCTGCACCTGGGTATCACCCCGGCCGGTGTCCGCTCCATCGCCCGATCGGCCCGCCGGGCCCTGCACGAGGCCCTGGACTGCAAAGGAAGTGCTGATGACCGCGCACATTGACCGCCTCCTGGCCCGCGCGCTGGTCGGCACCGCACCGCCGACCGACATACCCGCCGCGGAGACCCGTATCGCCGCCCGCCTGGCCGCCGGCCACCCGCGGGGCCGTGTCGAGTGCGGCGACGACGCCGCGGCCGGTGAACCGTCGGCGGTGCCCGCGGCCCCGGCACAGGCACCCGTCCCGTACGGCCCGCGGGTCCCGGAACGGCTACCGCGCGGCGAGCCGGCGCCGCCTCCCCCAGGCGAGAGCGCACCGAGCCCGGGCGCCCGCCGCGTCGGCGATGCGCAGGAGCCGGCGGACGCACGGCAGGCCGAAGCGGCCGGCCGCATGGCGAGCGATCTGCACACGCTGTGCGAGGCGATCATCGCCCGCCCCGGTGCCCTGACGCTGCTCCAGGACCTCTTCGCCCGGCGCATCCTCGAACCGCCGGGTGCCCGTGTGCTGGGCTGCGTGCTGCGGCTCGCGTCACACCCGGACTGCGCACAGTTCTGGTGGCAGTTCGCCGCCGGCGCGGGCGACCCCGCGGCCGCCTACTGCCTCTACCTCCACCACATGGCCCTCGGCGAGGACGCCCAGGCGCACGGCTGGCTCAACTGGTGGCACGAGGAGGCATGCGCCCAGGCCCCACCGGTCACCGACCCGCTCCACGAGGACGCCCCCACCGACCACGAGATGGCGATCGCCCTGCGGGTGCTGCGCGGGTTCAACAAGGGACGGGACCTGTCACCCTCGGTCCAGGCGGTGCTCGCGTACGTGCCGCAGGCCGTGGACTACCGGGACGACCTGGAACTCGACCTGCCGCTGCCGGAACCCGGTTTCGCCGCCCGGATCGAACACCTCGCCGGTCCGGTGCTCGCGACCGCCGGCGGCGGCGCGGCTCGGCCCCGGCATGAACTGCTGCCGGAACGCCGCACCTGCCACCGTCCTCCCACACAGCGGAAGAACGTCGAGGTGAGCTGGGACTGGTGCTCCACCACCACCGTCTGAGGGTCCGGTGCGGCCCTGCCGGCCGGCCGGGATGCGAGCCTCGGTCGGCCGGGCGCCCCAAGGCCCGCGGGTTCACCGCCAGTCCGGGCCGACCCGGTCCGATCCCGACCTGGTCCGATCCCGACCTGGTCCGGACCGGCCCGGGATCGATCCGATCCGGACCGGGCACGAAAGCCGGTGCCGTGGTGCGTCCGGGCGATCTTCCGGGGAATGCGTCAGGGGCCTGACCCGCTCTCGCGGATCAGGCCCCTGACCTGGTGTTCCTTCAGTCGGGGTGGCGGGATTTGAACCCACGACCTCTTCGTCCCGAACGAAGCGCGCTGCCAAGCTGCGCTACACCCCGAAGCAACGAGCTCTACTTTAGCCCACGAGGCGCTGGAGACGAAATCCGGTTTCGCGGGGACGCTCTCGCAGGTCAGCCGCCCCTGCCGGGGCCTGGTCGCGGGAGCCGTCACGGAGCCGCCACGGGGCGGGCGCCCCGCCCCGCCGCGCACCGTGGGCGGGCCGGACGGGTGAACGTGCGGTCGGCCATGAGCCGTCGGCCCGGACGGGGGATGCGGGGCCGGGCCGGCGCCGGGCCGGGTCCGAGCGGCGTCGGGAAGGGCGGCCTGGAGAACGGTTGGCGTGGGCGGGGTCGAGGCGTCGGACGGAGTGCGGGGCGTGCGTCCTGGTACCGCCCCGGTTGCGCGCGGTCCGGCCGGGGCGTGGGTCGGGCCTGGGGGAGGCGCACGGGCCCGGGGGCGGGGTGATCCACTCGTGGGAGCGAAGGTCAGCCCGCAGCGGTCCGGTGAAGGTCGGCCCGCAGCGGTCGGGCGAAGGCCGGCCGTGGCGAACGTCGGTCCCACGGGAGCGAGCGCGTCGGCCCCACGGGAGCGAGCGCGTCGGCCCGCGGGAGGGGTGCTGTCCTGCGGGACGGAAGGCCGGTCCCGCGGGAGGCCCGAGACCATCCCGCGGAGCCAGCGGCAGCGGCCGGTCCCGCAGCGGCCGGTCGCAGGGGTCGGCGCCGTGGAGTCAGGCGCCGTGGAGTCAGTCCCTGGGGGTCAGGGTCAGCAGGGTCGCCTCGGGCGGGCAGGCGAAGCGGATCGGGGTGTACCGGTTGGTGCCGCAGCCCGCCGAGACGTGCAGGTACGAGGTGTGGCCCCCGGCCTGGTGGGTGGAGAGGCCCTTGACCCGGTCGGTGTCGATGTCGCAGTTGGTGACGAGCGCCCCGTAGAAGGGGATGCACAGCTGCCCGCCGTGGGTGTGCCCGGCGAGGATCAGCGGGTAGCGGTCGGCGGTGAAGGCGTCCAGCGAGCGCAGGTACGGGGCGTGGACCACGGCGAGCGAGAAGTCGGCGTCCGACTCCGGGCCGCCGGCGACCTCGGCGTAGCGGTCCCGCTTGATGTGCGGATCGTCCAGGCCGGTGAGGGCGATCTCCAGGCCGTCCAGTTTCAGACGTCCGCGGCGGTTGGAGAGCCCGACCCAGCCCGCGGTGTCGAAGGCGTCCCGCAGTTCCTCCCACGGGTTGTGGACGGCCCCCACCGCGGGCGGGTTGCCGTTCAGCCCGTGGCGGCCGCTGGCCTTCTCCAGCAGGTAGCGGGCCGGGTTGCGCAGCTTGGGGCCGTAGTAGTCGTTGGAACCGAAGACGTACGTGCCGGGGAACTCCAGGAGCGGGCCCAGCGCGTCCAGCGTCTCCGGCACACCCTCGGGGTCCGAGAGGTTGTCACCGGTGTTGACCACGAAATCGGGGCGGAGCCCGGCGAGGGACTGCAGCCAGCGCTGCTTCTTGCGCTGACCGCTGACCATGTGGATGTCGGAGACCTGGAGCACGCGCAGCGGGCGCATGCCGCGCGGGAGGACGGGAACGGTGACCCGTCGGAGCCGGAAGGAGCGGACTTCGAATCCGGCGGAATAGGCGAGGCCGGCGGCGGCGACCGCCGTGATTCCCAGAGGTACTCCGTATCGCGCGCGCATGCGTCCCATCGTCGCAGACACCCGGCGGGGACAAAATCTTCGGGTCATTACCGGCCAGGGCTGGCAGACTCGACCTCATGACCACGCTCAAGTCCAGGCTTCAGGACGACCTCACCGTTGCGATCAAGGCGCGCGACGAGCTGCGCTCCTCCACTCTCCGGCTCACCCTCACCGCTGTCCAGAAGGAGGAGGTCGCGGGCGACACGGCTCGTGAGCTCTCCGACGCCGAGGTGGAGAAGATCATCGCGCGTGAGGCGAAGAAGCGCCGGGAGGCGGCCGAGGCGTTCGCCCAGGGCGGCCGGCCGGAGCAGGCCGAGCGGGAGCGGGCGGAGGGCGAGGTGCTCGCCGACTACCTGCCGAAGCAGCTCACCGACGAGGAGCTGGACGCGCTGGTGGCCGAGGCGGTCCGGGAGGCCGCGGCGGCCGGGGCGGAGGGCCAGCGGGCCATGGGCGCCGTGATGAAGATCGTGAACCCGAAGATCGCGGGCCGCGCCGAGGGCGGCCGGGTGGCCGCCGCGGTGAAGCGTCACCTGGCGGGCTGACCGGTTCCTTGCCGGGGCGTCCCGGATTTCCGCGGTAAGCGGGTCCCGACGGGGGCCGGTCCGGCCGGAGGCAGGTCCGGTCGCTGCTGATCCGGCCGGTCCAGCCGGTCTGTCCGGTCCGTCCGGTCCGGGTGCGGCCGCTGCTGGTCCTGCCGGCCCCGTTCCCGGCTCTATCGGTGCTGGTCCTGCCGGTGCCGGTGCCCGTCCGACCGGTGTCGGTCCGACCGGCCCGGCCGCTGCCGGCCTGGCTCGGGCGGAGGGCGGAGTGGTTGGTCGGGTGGCACCGCTGCTGATCACCGCGGGCGCCGGCCGCTTCCGGACCGCCCGGCCCCCTCTCGCCAGAGCCATCGGCCCTCTCCCGGCAGTCCGGCTCGGCCCGACCCCGCCGGGGCCGCCCCGCACCTCCGAGGCCGGTCGGGCTCCCCCGGCCTGTGGCAAGCGGCCCGGGCCCGAGCCAAGCCCAGCCCCCCGGAACCGGCGCAAGTCGAGCGGCCCGAACCCGAGGCAAGCCCAGCCCCCCGAACCCGGCACAAGCGGAGCGGTCCGAACCCCGGGACAAGCCGAGGGGCCCGGACCCCGGGACAAGCCGAGCGGCCCGGACCCCGGGACAAGCCGAGCGGCCCGGGCCGGCTGATCGCCGGTCCGGGCCCCTCGTGGTCTGCCGGGGTCGCGGTGTCGATCGCGACGCCTCCGCTCAGGGGCGGCGGCCGCCCCAGCCGTTGCCGTTCCGGCCGCCGGTGTCCCCGATGCCGCCGAGGTCGCCGGTGTCCCAGCCGCCGGCGTCCCAGCCCC
Organism: Streptomyces sp. NPDC018031; assembly: GCF_044327625.1. Classification (NCBI taxonomy): domain Bacteria; kingdom Bacillati; phylum Actinomycetota; class Actinomycetes; order Kitasatosporales; family Streptomycetaceae; genus Streptomyces; species Streptomyces sp. NPDC018031. The sequence goes on along the minus strand of NZ_JBIRFT010000008.1, from coordinate 222,170 downwards.
CGGTGTCGCCGCCGCCGACCAGGTCCGGCGGGATGGTGACGTCCGGCCAGGGGCTGCTGGAGTTCCCGCCGTTCCCCGGGCCGCCGCCGGGCTTGTCGTCCCCGCGGTCCGGGTCGGGCCGCTTGGCCGGGTCCTTTATCGGCACGGTCGGCAGGCCCGGTGCCGGCTTGCCCTCCAGCGCCCCGGCCATGGCCTCCCGCCAGATGGGTCCGGGCACCTCGCCGCCGAAGACCTTGCCGTAGGGCGTGCCGCCGATGGAGATGTCGATCATCTTGCGCTTGTGCTCGGGGTCGCCGACCCAGACCGCGCCCGCCATGTTGGGGGTGTAGCCGACGAACCAGGCGGCGTAGCGGAAGTCGGTGGTGCCGGTCTTGCCCGCGCTGGCCCGGCCGCCGAGGCCGGCCTTCTTGCCGGTGCCGTCCTCGACGACGCCTTTGAGGAGGGTGTTGATGGTGCGGGCGGTCTTCTTCGACATGGCCTGCTCACAGGAGGTCTTGGGGACCTCGAGCCGCTTGCCGCCGGGGCCGGTGATGGCCTCGATGGCGACCGGGGTGCAGTGGACGCCCTCGTTGGCGAAGGTGGCGTAGGCGTTCGCCATGGTCAGCGGGGACATCTCCTGGCTGCCCAGGGTGATGGACGGGACCTGGTCCATCTTCCTGCCGTCCGCCCGGTCCACGCCCATCTTGTGGGCGAGCGTGGTGACCGGGCACACCCCGATGTCGCTGATCAGCTGGACGTAGTAGGTGTTGACCGACTTGGCGGTCGCCTCCTGCATGCTGTACGGGCCGACCTCGGAGCGGTTCTCGTTCTCGGCGGTGTCGGCGCCGCGCCATGAGCCCTCGCAGGTCTCCACGGGGCTCGGGTACTTCATCTTGTACGGCGCGGGATACGACTTGGTGGGCTTGGTGCCCCGCTCCAGCGCCGCGGCCGCGACGATCGGCTTGAACGTCGACCCCGGCTGGTAGCCCTTGCCGCCGCCCATGTCCTCGTCGACGGAGAGGTTGATCTGGGTCTGGTTCTCCTTGAAGCCGTACGGCCGGGACTGCCCCATGCCGACGATCCGGCCCGTGCCGGGCTGGACCAGGGTGACCGCGGTGGCCACCTCGTCGTCGGCGTACACCTTGTCCGCGATGGCCTTCTGCACCGACTTCTGGGCCTGCGGGTCGAGCGTGGTGCGGATGGTCAGGCCGCCCCGGTTCCAGCGCTTGACCCGGTCCTCCCGGGTCTTGCCGAAGACGGGGTCGTTGAGGAACACCTTGCGGACGTAGTCGCAGAAGAAGCCCGCGCCGTCGACGGCGGTGATGCAGCCGTTCTCGGGCTTGCTCACCTTGAGGCCGAGCGGCAGCTTCTTGGCCCGGTCCGCCTCCGCCTGCGAGATGTCCTTGACCTCGGCCATGCGCTGCAGCACGGTGTCGCGGCGCAGCTTGGCCTCCTGCGGGTCGTTGACCGGGTCGTAGCGGCTCGGCGACTGGACCAGACCGGCCAGCAGCGCGGACTCATGGACTTCGAGGTCCTTGGCGTGCTTGCTGAAGTAGCGCTGGGAGGCCGCCTCGACGCCGTACGCCTGCTGGCCGAAGAAGGTGATGTTCAGGTAGTTCTGCAGGATCCGCTTCTTGCCGAGTTCCTTCTCGACCTGGATGGCGTACTTCAGTTCCCTGATCTTGCGGCCCACCGTCTGCTGGGTGGCCTCGGCGACCTTTTCGGCGTCGTCGCCCGCCTCCTCCACGAAGACGTTCTTCACGTACTGCTGGGTCAGGGTGGAGGCGCCTTCCGAGACCCCGCCGTCCTGGGCGTTCTTGTTGATCGCGCGCAGTACGCCCTTGAGGTCGATCGCGCCGTGCTCGTAGAAGCGCGCGTCCTCGATCGCGATGATCGCCTGCTGCATGGAGGGGGCGATGTCCTTGAGCGGCACCACGGTGCGGTCGCGCGAGTAGACCTTGGCGATCTCGCCGCCCTTGGCGTCGAGGATGGTGGTGCGTTCGCTGAGGGGCGGTGTCTTGAGGTTGGCCGGGATCTCGTCGAACTCCTCGACGGTGCCCTTGGCCGCGAGGCCGAGCGCGCCGACGGCCGGCAGCGCGAGGCCGGCCAGCACGGCTCCGCTCAGCACGCTGACGCCGAGGAACTTCGCGGCCTGCTGTGTGGTGGAGAGGCCCCCGCCCGAGCGCTTCTTACCCATGGGGGCAGCCTACGTGGCGAATCGCCGGACAGGGGGGCAGGTGTTCGCATACGCTGTTTCGAGCCAGCCCCCGATCCGGGGTTCCGCACCATCTCCGTAGTCACTCCAGTGAGTGATGAGACATGCCCGCTTTGGTGGTTTTGTCGAGAGATGGTCGTTGCGGGTGGGGTGATCTGCCCCGAAACGCCCGAGAAGTCTGCTATGCCGTCAGCTCACTCCGTTGGGTGATCTGCCGCGTACGCATAGTCCGTTCGGGCCATTCAAGATTGGGCCCGCAGGGGGTGTTGCACCCTGTCCACCTTCCGTAACGTCCTCAACTGGCGACGGTGAATATGCCGTTTGTCGCCGTGGGGGAGCCTCAATTCGGGAGAGGACGGCACCAGCATGGGCTGGGTTACCGACTGGAGTACGCAGGCAGCCTGCCGCACCACGGACCCGGACGAACTGTTCGTCCAGGGCGCGGCGCAGAACAGGGCGAAAGCGGTCTGTACGGGATGTCCGGTGCGCACCGAGTGCCTCGCCGACGCCTTGGACAACCGGGTGGAGTTCGGCGTCTGGGGCGGTATGACCGAGCGGGAGCGGAGGGCGCTGCTGCGCCGCCGTCCCACGGTCACCTCGTGGCGGAGGCTCCTGGAGACCGCGCGCATCGAGTACGAGCGCGGCGCGGGCATCCTGACCGTCGAGGACGACGAGGAATTCGGCAGCTACGCCGCCGCGGGCTGAGAGCGCGGCGGACGCGACGGCGCCGCGATCGCCCAGGCGGTCCCGGGTGCCCGGCCGAGCGGGCCGCGCCACGGGAGACGGCCGAGCGGGCCGCGCCACGGAGCCGGCCGGGTGGTACGAGCGGTTCCCGGTCGCGCCGTGCGACGGCGGTCGGGTCCGCGGTGGCCGGAACGGCACGTCCGCCGGGCGTCCGGTGGACCGTCCGGGACGCGCCGGTGTGCCCGCCGGTCCGCGTCCGCGTCCGCAGGTGGCACAGGCCGCGGTCTCCCGCGCCCATGGGCCGGCTCCGCCTGCCGAAAGCCGGCTCCGGCCGGGCCGGACGGAGCCGCTGCCGACGGGCCTAGCGGCTAGCCGGCCACCGTCTGCACGGCCGGCGGGAGGGCGAGCCGCTCTCCGACCGCCCGCAGCCCCGCCAGGTCGTGCACGTCACCGGGGAGCGCGGCGACTTCGGCCACCGGTACCTCGGGGTGGAGCGCGGCGAAGCGGTCCCGGGTGCGCTGTTCGCGCGCGAGCACCTGCATGCGCTCGGCATGCAACCGCAGGAGCCCCGCGGCGAGCTGCTCCGCTGACGTGGGGGAGTCGTCGTCGGGAGCGGCGACCGGACCGGGGATCCGTTCCGGAGCCGAGGAGCTTTCTCCTTCAACCTTCCCGGAATCGCGATCGACAATGCGTCCTTCGGCAAGATTTTCCGCGTCGTCGGCCCCCACGGCCTCTCCGGCGCCTTCGGTGCCGGTGGCGGCTCCGGACTCCCCGGCCGCGGGGCGGTCCCCGTCCGGCCGCTCGGCGTCCTCGACCGGATGCTCCATCAGCATCTCGGCCGCCGCGAGCGCCCGTTCGGCGGACAGCTGGGCGGCCCCGCTGCCGTGCACCCGGTTCAGCACCAGCCCGGCCAGCGGCATCCGGTCGGCGGCCAGCCGCTCCACGAAGTACGCGGCCTCCCGCAGCGCGTCCCGCTCCGGCGCGGCCACCACCAGGAACGCCGTGCCCGGTGCCTGGAGCAGCCGGTAGGTGGCGTCGGCGCGGGTGCGGAAGCCCCCGAACATGGTGTCCATGGCCGCCGCGAACGTCTGTACGTCGCGCAGCAGCTGACCGCCGAGCAGCTTGTTCAGCGTCCCGTTGACCATCGACATGCCGACGTTGAGCATCTTCAGCCCGGCCCGGCCGCCGACCTTCGCCGGCGCGGTCAGGATCCGGATCAGCTTCCCGTCCAGGAAGGAGCCGAGACGTTTCGGCGCGTCCAGGAAGTCCAGCGCGGAGCGGCTGGGCGGGGTGTCGACGATGATCAGGTCCCACTCGTCACGGGCCCGGAGCTGCCCCAGCTTCTCCATCGCCATGTACTCCTGGGTGCCCGCGAAACCGGCCGACAGCGACTGGTAGAACGGGTTGGCCAGGATGGCGCGGGCCCGCTCGGGCTCGGCGTGCGCCTCGACGATCTCGTCGAAGGTGCGCTTCATGTCGAGCATCATGGCGTGCAGCTCGCCGCCCGCCGAGGCGTCGATCCCGGGCACCGCGCGCGGGGTGTTGTCGAGCTGCCCGATGCCCATCGACTGCGCCAGCCGCCGCGCCGGGTCGATGGTGAGGACCACGACCTTGCGGCCGCGCTCGGCGGCCCGTACCCCCAGCGCCGCGGCCGTCGTGGTCTTGCCGACCCCGCCCGAGCCGCAGCACACCACGATGCGGGTGTGCGGATCGTCCAGCAGCGCGTCGGCCTCCAGCCGGGGTGCCGCGTCCATGCTCATGCCGCCCCACCTTCTCCCGCTTCTCCCACTACTCCCGCGCGGCCCACCCGCGCCGGGCCGGACCCGTCGCGTGGACCGCGCGGACCGGGTCCGCGGCCGCCCGGGACGGCGCTCCGGCCGCCACCGCCGAGGACGCCCCTCATGACGGCCACTGCTTGCGCAGGTCGGCCGCGAGCCGGTACAGCCCGGCCAGGTCGACGCCGTCGGTGAGGAGCTCCAGCTCGTGGGTCGGCAGCTCCAGACGGCCCAACTCGGCGCGCTGCGACCGCTCCAGCGCCACCCGTTCGGCGTGCTCACGGGCCTGCTCCAGCAGGGGCTCGACCAGCCGCTCGGCGTGCCCGCCGCGCCGCGCCCCGCCCAGGCCCGCGGCGGAGAGCGCCTTGGCGACCGCGGCGCGCCGGCCGTTCGCCACCGCGTCCACGGCCTCGGGGCCGAGGATCGCGGGCCGCACCATGTTGATGACCACCGCGCCGGTCGGCAGCCCCGCGGCGCGCAACTCGGCGATGCCGTCCGCGGTCTCCTGGACCGGCATCTCCTCCAGCAGCGTCACCATGTGGACGGCGGTCTCCGGCGACTTCAGCACCCGCATCACGGCCTGCGCCTGATGGTGTATCGGGCCGCTCCGGGCGAGCCCCGCCATCTCGTCGTTGACGTTGAGGAACCGGGTGATCCGGCCGGTCGGCGGAGCGTCCATGACCACGTAGTCGTAGACGAACCCGCCGTGGCGGTGCTTGCGGCGCACCGCCTCGCACGCCTTGCCGGTCAGCAGGACGTCCCGCAGCCCGGGGGCGATGGTGGTGGCGAAGTCGATCGCGCCGATCTTCTTCAGGGCCCGTCCGGCGGAGCCCAGCTTGTAGAACATGTGGAGGTAGTCGAGCAGCGCGAACTCGGGGTCGATGGCGAGCGCGTACACCTCGCCGCCCCCCGGCGCGACTGCGATCTTCCGCTCCTCGTAAGGCAACGCCTCCGTCTCGAAGAGCTGAGCGATGCCCTGTCGGCCTTCGACTTCGACCAGCAGGGTGCGCTTGCCCTCACCCGCGAGGGCCAGCGCGAGTGCGGCGGCGACCGTGGTCTTGCCGGTTCCGCCCTTGCCACTGACGACATGGAGCCTGCTCACATGGCGGAGCCTAACCAGTCCCCGGACGGAGTACGCACCAGCCCCCGGGATGAGAGGCATTACAGTCAGCACCATGACCAAGTGGGAATACGCGACCGTGCCCCTGCTGGTGCACGCGACCAAGCAGATTCTGGACACCTGGGGCGAGGACGGCTGGGAGCTCGTCCAGGTCGTGCCGGGTCCCAACAACCCCGAGCAGCTGGTGGCCTACCTCAAGCGTGAGAAGTCCGCATGAGCGCGGTCGACAGGAAGCTCGCCGAGCTGGGGCTGAGCCTGCCCGAGGTGGCCGCTCCGCTGGCGTCCTACGTGCCGGCCGTCCGCAGCGGCGCGTACGTCTACACCGCCGGCCAGCTGCCGATGGTGCAGGGCAAGCTCGGCGTGACCGGCAAGGTCGGCGCCGAGGTGACCGCGGAGGAGGCCAAGGAGCTGGCCCGGATCTGCGGGCTGAACGCCCTGGCCGCCGTGAAGTCCGTCATCGGCGACCTGGACCGGATCGTGCGGGTGGTGAAGGTCGTCGGCTTCGTCGCCTCGGCGCCCGACTTCACCGGCCAGCCCGGTGTCGTCAACGGCACGAGCGAGCTGCTCGGCGAGGTGCTCGGGGACAAGGGCATCCACGCGCGCAGCGCGGTCGGGGTCACGGTCCTGCCGCTGGACGCCCCGGTCGAGGTGGAGATCCAGGTCGAGGTCGCGGACTAGCCGGACCGTCCGCGGGGCGGTCCGGCGCGGAGCGCGGCCGCCCCGGCCGGCGGCGGAGGCCCGCCGGAACCGGGCACGGGAGTGCCGCGGGGCGCCCGCCTCGGCAGCCGCCCCGCGCCATGCGGGGCGGGACCCCCTCGAACATCCGCGCGCAAACGCATAGCATCCGGCCATGTCGTCCACGTCGTCCACGACCCCTGGGACCAATGGCCAGTGGTATCCGCCCGAGTGGCCGGACCGTATCCGGGCACTCGCCGACGGTGAGCTGACCCCGGCCGCCCCGCGCGCCGCGGCCACCGTGCTGCTGCTGCGGGACGGGGCCGCCGGTCCCGACGTCTACATGCTGCGCAGACGCGCCTCCATGGCATTCGCCGGAGGCGCGTACGCGTATCCCGGCGGGTCCGTCGATCCGCGGGACGAGGGCGAGGTGGCCTGGGCCGGGCCGTCCCGGGAGGTGTGGGCGCGCCGGCTGGGGCTGGGTGGCGACACCACGGCGGCCCAGGCGGTGGTGTGCGCCGCGGTCCGGGAGACCTTCGAGGAGGCGGGCGTGCTGCTCGCCGGGCCCACCCCGGACACCGTCGTCGCCGACACCACCGGCGCCGACTGGGAGGCCGACCGGGCCGCACTGGTCGCGCGGGAACTGCCGTTCGCCGACTTCCTGCTCCGCCGCGGGCTGGTGCTCCGGTCCGACCTGCTGGGTGGCTGGGCGCGCTGGATCACCCCCGAGTTCGAGCCGCGCCGCTACGACACCTGGTTCTTCGTGGCCGCGCTGCCGGCGGGGCAGCGCACCCGCAACGCCTCCACCGAGGCGGACCGGACGGTGTGGATCCGGCCGCAGGACGCGGCCGGCGGCTACGACCGTGGCGAGCTGCTGATGATGCCCCCGACCATCTCCACGCTGCGCGGGCTGTGCGCCTACGGCACGGTGGCCGAGGCGCTGGCCGCGGCCGATGCGCGGGACCTGGCGCCGGTGCTGGCCGAGGCCCGGCTGGTCGACGGCGAGCTGGTGCTGAGCTGGCCCGGGCACGACGAATTCACCAAGCACATCCCCAGCGGAGACGAGCACGCCACCGGGGGCACCGGACGCGCCGTCCACGATCGGGAGAGCGGCGCCGGAGACCGGACGCGCGCCGCCGGGGGCGGAGGGAACGCATGACGTACGCAGCCGCACTGCCGGGACAGCCCCGGGGCGGCCCCATCGCGGGGCCCGCCACCGACCGGGCGGTGTGCGTCCTGGCCCCCAACCCCTCGGCGATGACACTGGACGGCACCAACACCTGGATCGTCGCCGAACCGGACTCCGAACTGGCCGTGGTGATCGATCCCGGGCCGCTGGACGAGGGCCACCTGCGGGCGGTGGTGGAGACCGCGGAGCGGGCCGGCAAACGCGTCGCGCTGACCCTGCTGACCCACGGCCACCCCGACCACGCGGAGGGCGCGGCGCGCTTCGCCGAACTCACCCGCACCCGGGTGCGCGCCCTGGATCCGGCGCTGCGGCTCGGCGACGAAGGGCTCGCGGCCGGCGACGTGGTCACCACCGGTGGCCTGGAGCTGCGGGTGGTCCCCACGCCCGGGCACACCGCCGACTCGCTCTCCTTCCACCTGCCCGCCGACGCCGCGGTGCTCACCGGTGACACCGTGCTCGGCCGGGGTACCACCGTCGTCGCCCACCCCGACGGGCGGCTCGGCGACTACCTCGACTCGCTGCGGCGGCTGCAGTCGCTCACCGTCGACGACGGGGTGGACACGGTGCTGCCGGGCCACGGGCCGGTGCTGAACGACGCCCGGGGCGCGATCGAGTTCTACCTGGCCCACCGGGCGCACCGGCTGGCCCAGGTGGAGACCGCGGTGGAGAGCGGCCACCGGGAGGCGTCGGAGGTGGTGGCGCACGTCTACGCGGACGTGGACCGCTCGCTCTGGCCGGCCGCGGAGCTGTCGGTGCGGGCGCAGCTGGAGTACCTGCGGGAGCACGGTCTGATCTGACCGGGGTCCGCCGGGCGGGGGCGGCCCCGCCCGTCCGGACCGCCGGCCCGTCCGGGGGCCGGCCCCTTCGTCTTCCCGGGGCGGACGTCCCTCCGTGGTGCCCGGCGCACGGCGGCCGCGGGGCCCGGGCGCCCGGACCCCGCCGCGGCCGGCCCCATGGCCCGGCCGGAGCCGAGGGAGGGCCCGCGGGCGACGCCGGGCCGCCGGGTGCGGGCTGCCGGGTTGCGGACCCCCGGGTGCGGGCTCAGCGGGAGCGCTTGGCCAGCCGCTCGACGTCCAGCAGGATCACCGCACGCGCCTCCAGCCGCAGCCAGCCGCGACCGGCGAAGTCGGCGAGCGCCTTGTTGACCGTCTCCCGGGACGCGCCGACCAGCTGGGCCAGCTCCTCCTGGGTGAGGTCGTGCACCACGTGGATGCCCTCTTCCGACTGCACGCCGAAGCGGCGCGACAGGTCCAGCAGAGCGCGGGCGACGCGCCCGGGCACGTCCGAGAAGACCAGGTCGGACATCTGGTCGTTGGTCTTGCGCAGCCGCCGGGCCACGGCGCGCAGCAGCGCGGTGGCGACCTCGGGCCGCGCGTTGAGCCAGGGCTGGAGGTCGCCGTGGCCCAGGCCGAGCAGCTTCACCTCGGTGAGCGCGGTCGCGGTGGCGGTCCGCGGGCCGGGGTCGAAGAGGGACAGCTCACCGATGAGTTCGCCCGGGCCGAGCACGGCGAGCATGTTCTCGCGGCCGTCGGGCGAGGTGCGGTGCAGCTTGACCTTGCCCTCGGTGACCACGTAGAGGCGGTCGCCGGGGTCCCCTTCGTGGAAGAGTGCGTCCCCGCGCGCGAGGGTGACCTCTCCCATGGAGGCGCGCAGCTCAGCGGCCTGCTCGTCATCGAGCGCCGCGAAAAGCGGGGCGCGCCGCAGAACGTCGTCCACGAGACTCTCCTTGTCGACATGCACAGGGGACCGGGGTCCATGATGCCGGACGGTAAAACAGTGCGATCAATCACAAGTTTGACGCACCGGTCCCAGGGACCGTACGGCAGGGGTCCGATTGGGCGGGCGATTTCGTGCGTCCGGGGCGGATGTCGGTGCCTGGCCTTAGGCTGGCCGGGTGTCCAATACGCCGGTGAGAGCACAGGGCAAGGGGGCCGGACGGGTGACCGCACCTCGTAATTCCGCTGTGGGCGAACAGCCGCGTGGCGCTGCCGGTAAAGCGGCGAAGTCGGACAAGCCGGGTAAGGGTGCGAGATCCGCGGCCGGGTCCGCCGCCTCCGGGTCCGCCGGTGCCGCCCGCTCCGCCGGGGCCGGGCAGGACGGGAGCGCCGGGGCGGCCAAGACCGCGAAGGCGGGCCGGAGCGCCAAGCCGGCCGCGCCGGAATCCCGGCTCGCCCTGGTCCGCCGCGCCCGCCGGATCAACCGCGAGCTCGCCGACGTCTACCCGTACGCCCACCCCGAGCTGGACTTCCGCAACCCCTTCGAGCTGCTGGTGGCCACCGTCCTCTCCGCGCAGACCACCGATCTGCGGGTCAACCAGACCACGCCCGCCCTGTTCGCCGCCTATCCGACCCCGGAGGACATGGCGTCCGCCGACCCCGAGGAGCTGGAGCAGCTGATCCGGCCGACCGGTTTCTTCCGGGCCAAGGCGAAGTCGCTGCTGGGGCTCTCCGCGGCGATCCGCGACCGGTTCGGCGGCGAGGTCCCGGGCCGGCTCGACGACCTGGTGACGCTGCCCGGGGTGGGCCGCAAGACGGCCAACGTGGTGCTCGGCAACGCCTTCGGAGTGCCCGGGGTGACCGTGGACACCCACTTCGGGCGGCTGGTGCGGCGCTGGAAGTGGACCGCCCAGGAGGACCCGGAGAAGGTCGAGGCGGAGGTCTGCGCGCTCTTCCCCAAGAGCGAGTGGACGATGCTCTCGCACCGCATCATCTTCCACGGCCGCCGCATCTGCCACGCCCGCAAGCCCGCCTGCGGCGCCTGCCCGATCGCACTGCTCTGCCCCGCGTACGGGGAGGGCGAGACCGACCCGGAGAAGGCCAGGAAGCTGCTGAAGTACGAGATGGGCGGGCAGCCCGGACAGCGGCTCCGGCCACCGGCCGACTACCCGGGCAAGCCCGCCGCGCCCCTGGGGGTGTCCGGGTGACGAGCACCTTCGGCGGCGGAGTGCGGGTGAGCGGGCAGGGGCTGCCCGACTGGCTGGACCCGGTGGCGCGGGCGGCGGAGACGATCGAGCCGCGTCAGCTGAGCAGCTTCCTGCCACCGGCTCGCGGCGGCCGGCCGTCCGCCGTGCTGGTGCTCTTCGGAGCGGGGCCCCGCGGTCCGGAACTGCTGCTCATGGAGCGCTCCGGAGCGCTGCGCTCGCACGCGGGCCAGCCGTCCTTCCCCGGTGGTGCGCTCGACCCGGAGGACGGCGACCCGGAAGGTGACGGGCCGCTGCGCGCGGCGCTCCGCGAGGCCGAGGAGGAGACCGGACTCGATCCCACCGGGGTGCAGATCTTCGGGGTGCTGCCCCGGCTGTACATCCCGGTCAGCGACTTCGTGGTGACCCCGGTGCTCGGCTGGTGGCGCGAGCCCAGCCCGGTGGCGCCGGTCGACTCGGCGGAGACCGCCCGGGTCTTCACCGTCCCGGTGGCCGACCTCACGGATCCGGCCAACCGGGTCACCGCCGTCCACCCCCGCGGCCACAGCGGCCCCGCCTTCCTCGTCCAGGGGGCTCTGGTCTGGGGTTTCACCGCCGGTGTGATCGACCGGATCCTGCACTACGCGGACTGGGAGCAGCCCTGGGACCGGGAGAAACGTGTGCCGCTCGACTGGCACGCATGAGAGGTTGAACTCCGTGCTGTGTTCTGCCCGGCGACCATTGCGAGGCAACCTTCGGTGAACGTGCTGGACATTCTGCTGCTGCTCGCCGCCGCATGGTTCGCCTTCGTCGGATACCAGCAGGGTTTCGTCGTCGGGGTGCTGTCCGTGATCGGCTTCATCGGCGGCGGCGTCGTCGCGGTGTACGTGCTGCCCGTCATATGGGAGGCCACCACCGACGGCGGCAGACCGGGCACGCTCGCCGCGGTCACCGCGGTCGTCCTGGTGATCGTCTGCGCCTCCGTGGGCCAGGCGGCGACCACCCATCTGGGCAACAAACTCCGCCGGCACATCACCTGGTCACCGGCGCAGGCCCTGGACGCGACCGGCGGCGCGCTGGTCAACGTCCTGGCGATGCTGCTGGTCGCCGGACTGATCGGATCCGCCCTCGCCGAGACGACACTGCCCACGCTCAGCAAGGAGGTCCGCGGCTCCAAGGTGCTGCAGGGCGTCACCTGGGCGCTGCCGGAGGAGGCCGGCACCTGGGCGAACGACTTCTCCAGCACACTCGCGCAGAACGGCTTCCCACAAGTCTTCTCGCCGTTCGCGGACGAACCCATCACCTCGGTACCGGCCCCCGACCCGGAACTGGCCTCCAGCCCGGTGGCGACCGCCGCCAAGCGGAGCATCGTCAAGGTCGTGGGCACCGCCCCGGGCTGCGGCAAGGTGCTCGAAGGCACCGGCTTCGTGTTCGCCCCGCAGCGCGTGATGACCAACGCCCACGTGGTCGGCGGGGTGGACGAGCCCACCGTGCAGATCGGCGGCGAGGGCAAGCGCTACGACGCCGAGGTCGTGCTCTACGACTGGAAGCGCGACATCGCCGTACTGAAGGTGCCCTCGCTGCACGCCCCGATCCTCAGGTTCACCGAGGGTGACGCCCGCAGCGGCAACGACGCCATCGTCGCCGGGTTCCCGGAGAACGGCGCGTTCGACGTGCGCGCGGCCCGGGTCCGCGACCGGATCGACGCCAACGGGTGGGACATCTACCACCGCGGCAAGGTCGACCGCGACGTGTACTCGCTGTACGCGACGGTCCGCCAGGGCAACTCCGGCGGGCCGCTCCTCACCCCGGAGGGCCGGGTCTACGGCGTGGTGTTCGCGAAGTCGCTCGACGACCGGAACACCGGGTACGCCCTGACCGCCGACGAGGTGGCGCAGGACGTCACCCGCGGCCGCACCGCCACCCGCCCGGTGGACAGCGAGGGCTGCGCCCTGTGAACCGCCGGCCACCGCACCTACGGCGCCGGTAGCGCCGTCCCGGCCCGGTCGGCTGCCGCGAGGCGTGCCGGAGCCCGGCCGGTACCGCTCATGGCGCAGGCACCCCGCATGGCACGTCCCGAGCCGCCCCGGGGCGCGCCACAGGGCCGCCCGGGTGCCGGACGGCCGCCGAGGCGCACCCGGCACCGGGCAGCGGACCGGGTTGGATCACGGACGGTGTCCGTGTCCCGTCCGCCCTGAGGTGTGGTGTCCGGCCCGTCTCAGGCGGCGCCGTCGGTGCTGCCGGCGCGCGGCGCGGGACGTCGGTGCGCGGCCGTCGCGGCCCAGAGCCGTCCGGAATGTGGACGACATGCCCGGCGTCAGCGACTGCGGGGGTGGCGGAGCCGCGCCGACACCCAGCGGGCGCGGCGGCGGAGAATCCGCGGAATGCCGATCTGTGGGTCGTGATCGGCGTGCGGTGGAAGCGCGGGACCGCGCCGCTCGGAGACTCCCCCGGCCATCTCACTCATACGTCCGGACGGTGCCCCCAGCAGGGGCCTCCGCGCGGTGTCGGCCTTGGTGTCGGAGCTGCGGTCGCGAGGTGCGTCACGGTAGTCGTGCGTCCAGCCCATACCTCCGTCTCTGCCCGCGCCCCGAGGTCCGTAATCGCTTCCCGCTGCGGCAATCGGCCTATGCGCCGGGCATTTACCCGTTGGTAGGACGAACGACCGCTGATCGGCGGACGGCCGTGTACCCGGTCGCCGGCCGGGGACCGGGGAGAATCGCCGAAAGGTACGGACGTTCGAGGACCGGCGGACCGGAGAAACCGGCCGGTGCCGGATCAGTGCTGGTCAGCGGTCCGGTTCCGGATCCCGCAGCCATTCGACCAGCTCGGTCGAGAAGCCGACCGGGTCCTCCTCGTGGGGGAAGTGCCCGAGGCCGTCGAAGAGCCGCCAGCGGTACGGCGCTTCCACGTACTCCCCGGAACCCGCCGCGCTGCGGGTCCGCATCACCGGGTCGAGTGAGCCGTGGAGGTGCAGCGTCGGCACCCGGACCGGCAGCTTCATCCGCCGGTTGAACTGGAAACCGTCCGGCCGGGCGAGCGACCGCACCATCCAGCGGTACGGCTCGATGGAGCAGTGCGCCGTGGACGGGATGGACATCGCCCGACGGTAGACGTCGAGCACCTCGTCCTCCGGCGGTACCGGGCCGGACCAGTCCCGGATGAGCCGGCCCACCAGGGCGGCGTCATCCGCCATCAGCTGCCGTTCGGGAATCCACGGCCGCTGGAAGCCCCAGATGTGACTGCTCGCGGCCGACTGCCGGACGTCGGCCAGCATCGCCGCCCGCCAGCGCCGGGGATGCGGGGACGAGGCGACCGCAAGCCGGCGGACCAGCTTCGGTCGCATCACGGCCGCGGTCCACGCCAGGTAGCCGCCGAGGTCGTGCCCGACCAGGGCGGCGTCCGGCTCGCCGAGCGAGCGGATCACCCCGGTGATGTCGAGGGCGAGGTTGGCGGGGTCGTAGCCGCGCGGCGTACGGTCGCTGCCGCCCACACCGCGCAGGTCCATCGCCACCGCCCGGAACCCGGCGTCGGCCAGCACCGGCAGCTGGTGCCGCCAGGTCCACCAGAACTGCGGGAAGCCGTGGAGCAGCAGGACCAGCGGCCCCTCACCGAGTTCGGCGATGTGGAAACGGGCGCCGTTGGCCGCGACGTCCCGGTGCGTCCAGGGGCCGTCGAGCCGCACCAGCGCACCGGCGGTATCGGGAACCGTCATACGGACGAGCGTGTCACATCGGCGACGACCACCGGGTGGCCGTCGACGGCGGCGCGCGGGTGCGGTTTGACGTTCGAGAGCACCGCCGCCGTCCGCTTGGCCGAATCAATGGACTTCTGCGGCGGCTTGACCTTCTTGAACTTGGCGATGGCGAAGGAGGCCAGGATCAGCCCCAGCAGCCAGTAGATGCCGCCGACGATGAGGAAGCACCACACGAGGCCGAGGTCGGTCCAGGCGCGGAAGCCGTACGCCAGGGCGAAGCTGAGCACCGGCAGGGAGAACAGGAACAGGACGGCGGCACCGATGATGGCCCCGCTGCCGAACGCCGCCCGCTTCGCGTCCTGCCGGATCTCCGCCTTGGCCAGCGCGATCTCGTCGTGCACCAGCGCGGACAGCTCAGTGGTGGCCGAGGCCACCAGCTGGCCGAGGCTGCGGTTCCCGCTGTCTTCGGCTGCGCTCATCGCCATCTCCTCTGCTTATGCGTGGACCTAAAGCCTCTCAGATCATGCCGGACCATGGTCACCGGTGTCCTTGGCGGCGGCCACTTCGGCGAGGCGGCGGTGCTCGGCGGCCCGCGCCTCCAGGATGGCGGCCATCCTCAGGTGGTACTCCGGGTTGCCCCGCTCGTAGATGTCGGGGATGCCGTCGAGGTCCTCGTCCAGGTCCTCGTCGGCACACAACTTGCGATAGCGGTCGTTGCGCAGTTTCAGCAGCACCCCGGAGGACACCGCGGCCAGCAGGGAGCCGATCAGCACCGCGGCCTTCACCTCCTCGGTGAGCGCCGGGTCCTCGGCGAAGGCCAGTTCGTCGATGAGCAGCGAGACGGTGAAACCGATTCCGGCGAGCGAGGCGACGGCGAAGACGTCCGCCCACTCCAGATCCTCGTTCAACTCCGCCTTGGTGAACCGGGCGGCCAGCCAGGAGCCCCCGAACACGCCGACGGTCTTGCCCACCACCAGGCCGAGCACCACCCCCAGGGTCTCCGGGCGGGTGAACACATCGGACACCGCGTCACCCGAGGCGGAGACCCCGGCGGAGAAGAAGGCGAACAGCGGCACGGCCAGCCCGGCCGACAGCGGACGCACCAGATGCTCGATGTGCTCGGCGGGTGAATGCTCCTCGCCGTCCCGCACGGTGCAGCGCAGCATCAGCCCCATGGCCACGCCCGCGACGGTGGCGTGCACCCCGCTGGCGTGCATCAGGGCCCAGTTCACCGCGGCGAGCGGCACATACAGGTACCAGCCGCGCACACCCCGGTGGTGCAGGAACCAGAACAGCGCCAGGCCCGCGAAGGACAGCCCGAGGGCCAGGTAGTCCATGTCCTGGGTGAAGAAGATCGCGATGATGAGGATCGCGAGCAGGTCGTCGACGACGGCCAGGGTGAGCAGGAAGGCGCGGAGCGCGGAGGGCAGCGAGGTGCCGATGACGGCGAGCACCGCGAGCGCGAAGGCG
This sequence comes from Streptomyces sp. NPDC018031, assembly GCF_044327625.1. Lineage (NCBI taxonomy): Bacteria > Bacillati > Actinomycetota > Actinomycetes > Kitasatosporales > Streptomycetaceae > Streptomyces > Streptomyces sp. NPDC018031. The sequence goes on along the minus strand of NZ_JBIRFT010000008.1, from coordinate 206,467 downwards.
ATGTCGGTCGCGGTCGGGACCGCCCAGCCGTCCATGGAGCCGCCGCCAGTGGCGTTGACGACGACATACACCAGCGCCGGGACGGCCATGCCGCACACCGCCGCGACCACCGGCAGCACGGCCGCCTTCGGGTCGCGCAACTCGCCCGCGACCAGCTCCCGCTTGAGTTCGATGCCCGCGACGAAGAAGAAGAGGGTCAGCAGCCCGTCCGTGGCCCAGGAGGCGACGGACAGATGGAGGTGGAGCGCCTCGGGACCGAAGGAGAAGTCCCGGATGTCCTCGTAGACGCCGCTCAGCGGGGTGTTGGCGAAGATCAGCGCGGCGATGGCGGCGACCAGCAGCAGAACGCCGCCGACGGTCTCGGTGCGGAGCGCGTCGGTGACGAAACGGCGCTCCGGGAGCGACAGACGGCCGAGGAACTTGACTCGGAGGGGCGCGGCCACGAGAGAGGACCTCCTGAGGTCGGACGGATACACGTGTGCTGTGTGCCGACCAGACTTCCCGGCGCGCCTCTGATTCTTGTCGCGGTCCTTCCGCGTCAGGGAATCACCTTAGCCGGAACGGGCGAAGGGCGCCCGGGTCATATCGGGCGCCCTCCTCGTCACTACCGCGCTGACCTGCTGATTCTCCTGGGGTCAGTCTTCGGTGGCCGCGCCCGGCAGCTTGCTCTGGATCAGGTCCATCACCGAAGAATCGGTCAGGGTGGTGACATCACCCAGGGCGCGGTTCTCCGCCACGTCCCGCAGCAGCCGCCGCATGATCTTCCCCGAGCGGGTCTTGGGCAGCTCCGCCACCGGCAGGATCCGCTTGGGCTTGGCGATGGGGCCGAGGTGCTTGGCGACATGCGCCCGCAACTCCTCCACCAGGCCCTCGTCCTCCGCCGCTCCGCTGCGCAGGATGACGAACGCGCAGATGGCCTGGGTGGTCTGCGGGTCGGTCGCGCCCACCACCGCGGCCTCGGCGACCTTGGGGTGCGACACCAGCGCCGACTCGACCTCGGTGGTGGAGATGTTGTGCCCGGACACCAGCATGACGTCGTCCACCCGGCCCAGCAGCCAGATGTCCCCGTCCTCGTCCTTCTTGGCCCCGTCGCCGGCGAAGTAGCGGTCGCTGAAGCGGGACCAGTAGGTGTCCAGGTAACGCTGGTCGTCACCCCAGATCGTGCGGAGCATCGACGGCCACGGCTCGGTCAGCACGAGGTAGCCGCCGGAGCCGTCGGGCACCTCGTTCGCGTCGTCGTCCACGACGGTGGCGGCGATGCCGGGCAGCGGCACCTGCGCGGAACCGGGCTTGGTCTCGGTCACGCCCGGCAGCGGACTGATCATGATCCCGCCGGTCTCCGTCTGCCACCAGGTGTCCACCACGGGGGCGGTGTCACCGCCGATGTGCTTGCGGTACCAGACCCACGCCTCCGGGTTGATCGGCTCGCCCACCGAGCCCAGCACCCGCAGGCTGCTCAGGTCGAACTTGGCCGGGATGTCGTCGCCCCACTTCATACAGGCGCGGATCGCGGTGGGCGCGGTGTACAGGATGGTGACGCCGTACTTCTGGACGATCTCCCACCAGCGGCCCTGGTGGGGGGTGTCCGGAGTGCCCTCGTAGAGGACCTCGGTCGCGCCGTTGCTCAGCGGTCCGTAGACGATGTACGAGTGCCCGGTGACCCAGCCGACGTCGGCGGTGCACCAGTAGACGTCCGACTCCGGCTTGAGGTCGAAGACCGCGTGGTGCGTGTACGACACCTGGGTGAGGTAGCCGCCCGTGGTGTGCAGGATGCCCTTCGGCTTCCCGGTGGTGCCCGAGGTGTAGAGGATGAACAACGGGTGCTCGGCGTCGAACGGCTCGGCGGTGTGCTGGTCCGACTGGCGGTCCACCAGTTCGTGCCACCACACGTCCCGGCCCTCGGTCCAAATGCTGCCCGCCTCCTCCAGCGACTGGCCGGTGCGGCGGACCACCACCACGCTGCGCACGTTCTCGGTGCCCGGGCGGGTCAGCGCCTCGTCGACGGCGGGCTTGAGCGCGGAGGGCTTGCCGCGGCGGTAGCCCCCGTCCGCGGTGATGACGACCCGGGCGTCCGCGTCCTGGATCCGGGTGGCCAGGGCGTCGGCGGAGAAGCCGCCGAAGACCAGGGAGTGCGGGGCACCGAGCCGGGCGCAGGCCAGCATCGCCACGACCGTCTCCGGGATCATCGGCATGTAGATGGCGACCCGGTCGCCGGCCTGGACGCCGAGTTCGATCAGGGCGTTGGCGGCCCGGGAGACCTCCCGCTGCAGCTCGGCGTAGGTGAGGGACCGGGTGTCGCCGGGCTCGCCCTCGAAGTGGATGGCGACCCGGTCGCCCAGCCCGTTCTCCACGTGGCGGTCGACGCAGTTGTACGCGACGTTGAGCTTGCCGTCGGCGAACCACCTGGCGAACGGGGGGTTGGACCAGTCCAGCGTCTCGTTGGGCTCCACGGCCCAGGTCAGGCGGCGGGCCTGGGCGGCCCAGAAGCCCAGCCGGTCAGCCTTCGCCTGCTCGTACGCCTCCGCGGTGACGTTGGCGTGCGCGGCCAGATCGGCAGGCGGTGCGAAGCGGCGCTCCTCCTTCAGGAGGTTGGCCAGGCTCTCGTTGCTCACGACATCTCCCTTTCCCAGGGTGCCCGTTGTGTCCCGGGTCATAGCTCATCAGCCCATGGCAGGCCGTGACAAGGGTTCTCGGCAAAAATTGGTTTAGACCTGTCGGAGGATGGTCACAATCCCCCCGGACGGCCCTCACCGGCCCTTCCCCTGCCCCGCCCGGTCCCGACCCGCCCGGCGGGCATGCCCTTCCCACGGCCCGTCCGGCCGCGACCCGCCCGACCTCTGGCCTGCCCTTCCCCTGGCCCGTCCGGTCCTGCCCGGCCCTTGACCTGACCAGCCCCTGGCCCGTCAGGTCCTGCCCCGCCGTGCCCCTGGCCTGCCTTTCCTCTGGCCCGCCGGTCCGGTCCTGCTCGGCCCTGACCCGCCCGGCCCTGGCCTGCCGGGCCCCGGGCGGCTGGAGGTGCGCGCCCGGCGCGCGCGACGGGTGAGTCAGGGATGGGCGGCGTCCACTGCCTCGGCCACCTCCGGCCGTACCGCCCGGAAGGTGCTCGACTCCCGGTCCAGTACATACGCCTGCGCCTCCGCCACATGGAAGTACATCCCGCGCAGCGCCAGCGACCCGTCCGCCACCCGGCGCGCCACACACGGGTGAGCCATGAGGTGGTCCAGTTGCTGCATCACATTGACCAGCGCCAGCCGCTCCGCATCGTCGGCGACCGGGCGGTCGGCCAGCGTGACCTGGTCCCGGCCCGTTCTGCGGGCACTCTCCATACGGGCCAGGCTCGGTCTCCCGTGCCGCAGCCAGCGGGCGAGCGGCGTCTGCGCGCCGGGCCCGCGGGGCGCGCCGAGCAGCGCCTGCATCGCCCCGCACCCGGAGTGCCCGCACACCGTGATGGTGCCGACCTCCAGCATCTCCACCGCGTATTCGACGGCCGCGCCCACCGAATCGCAGGACCCGTCGCTGCCCGGCGGCGGCATCAGGTTGCCGACATTGCGCACGGTGAACAGGTCGCCCGGCCCGCTGGAGGTGATCATGCTGGTGACCAGACGGGAGTCGGCGCAGGTGAGGAAGAGCTGGGTGGGGCGCTGCCCCTCGCGGGCCAGCCGTGCCAGCTCGTCCCGGACCAGTGGCGCGGTGTTGCGCTGGAAGGCGCTCACCCCGCCGAGCAGCTGGTCACCGCTGTGCGGGGCGGTGCCGGCCGGCCGGGTGCAGTGGTGGTTGCGCCAAGGTGTCCACGGGCGGCAGGCGTGCGTGCTCGCCGGTTCGGCGATCGGGTGGCCCGACCGGCCGCTGAGCGTGACCGATCCGCCGTGTGCCCGGTGCGTGGTGGCCCAGGATTGCAGGGCGTCGTAGGCGGCGTGGTCCATGAAGGACCCGCCCAGCTCGACCACGGCATCGCAGCCGGCCGGGACCAGGGCGAGGGTCCGACTCAGCCGGGGCACCGCGAGGAAGGTCAACTGTCCCTGCACCCGGACCACCTGACGGCCCGCTTCGGCCGTCACGGTGATCCGGGTGCGGGTGAGCCGGTGCAGCGCGGTGATCCCGGCGACGGCGATCCCCACCGCGACGCCCTGCAGTACCCCGACCAGCACGACGCCGCTCAGGGTGGCCACGTACACCGGGAACTCCTGGTGCCGCTGCACATGCTTGATGTGGGCGAAGCTCACCATCTTCACGCCCACGACCATGACCAGGGCGGCGAGTGTGGCGAGCGGGATCAGCTCCAGCGGGCCGACCAGCAGCAGGGCGCCGAGCAGTACCCAGAACCCGTGCAGCACGGTGGAGCGCCGGCTCACGGCCCCGGCCGCGACGTTCGCCGAGCCACGGATGGCCCCACCGGCCAGTGCCATGCCGCCCAGCAGGCCGGAGACGACATTGGCGGCACCCTGCCCCATCAGCTCCCGGTCCAGCCCGGGGGCCGGGAGCGCGCCCGCGTCGGGGCGCGCCGCCCGCAGCCGGTCCACGGCCACAGCGGACAGCAGCGACTCCATGCTGGCGACCAGGGTGACCGTCAGCACCGCCGCGATCAGGCCCAGTACCGGTCCGTCGGGCAGGTCGGGGAGGGCGTGCAGATGCCAGGAGGGCAGGTCGACACGCGGCAGCGCCATGCCGGTGCTCGCCACGGTGGCGACGGCGACGGCGGCCAGCGGCGCGGGGACCGTCCGCAGGGTGTGGCCGGTCCTCCCGGGCAGCCGCGGCCACAGCAGGAGCACCGCCACGGTCACGGCCGCGATCAGCAGGGCACTCGGCGGGAGGTGTCTGAGCTCCCCGGGGAGGGAGGTCACGTTGACGAGCGCCGAGGTGTGCGGCCGCTCGCCGAGCAGCACATGCACCTGGCCGATCGCGATGACGACGCCGATCCCCGCGAGCATGCCGTGGACGATGGCGGGGCTCACCGCGAGCGCCGTGCGGGCCACCCGCAGGGCGCCGAGCGCCAGCTGGGTCAGGCCGGCGAGCACGGTGATGGCGCAGGTGGCACGCCATCCGTAGCGCTGCACCAGGTCGGTGGTGACCACCACCAGCCCTGTGGCCGCTCCGCTGACCTGTAGCGGAGCCCCGCCGAGGAGGCCGGCGACGATTCCGCCGACGGCCGAGGCGACCAGTCCTGCCTGCGGCGGGGCGCCGGTCGCCAGGGCGAGGCCGAGGGACAGCGGGAGTGAGATCAGAAAGAGAACGATCGAGGCGGGGAGGTCCCGGCGCCAGGCGGACCTTCCGGTCCGGTTCAAGAGCTGCAACATACCCGTCTCCTCCGGGGCTGCGCGGTCGGGGGCACGCCGTGGACTCGGGTACGGCGCGATCAGGGTCCCGTCCGTGGGTCACGGTGGGTGATGGCCTGGTAACTCTCAAGCATTGGTAAATGGATCGTAATCTCAGGTAAAGACGGTCGGGAAGCCTTTTCGATCTACATCCCCGCATCTTCCGTCTAACGAGTGAATGATCACATGAATTGGCTTATCGTCAGATGCGGCTTTTGCCCCGTTGTGTGAGGTTGAGTGACGTTCACTCAGTACGCACAGCAGGGACGAGGTGGCCGCAATGGTCGGAAAGAAGTTCATAGCCCTGATAGCCGGCGCGGTGGCCCTGGCAGCCGGTTCCGGCTGCTCGGCGGGGCCGCAGAAGGATGACCACGACCGCGGATCGGGCTCGGGCCACGGGCAGGCCGGACTGGCCGCGCCCAAGGTGCCCGACAGGTCGATGCGACTCATCGGCGACGGCTCGACCGCGTACACCGGGCTGCAGCCGCGGCAGCCGGTCGCCAAGCGGTTGAGAGCCGGACAGCGACCACCACAGTTCGTCGTCTTCTCCTGGGACGGCGCCGGAGAGGACAGCCAGAAGCTCTTCTCGCACTTCCGGCGGGTCGCGCGGAAGCACGACGCGACCATGACCTACTTCCTCAGCGGCGTGTACCTGCTGCCCGACTCCAAGCGGGGGGTCTACGACCCGCCGCGGCACGTGCGCGGCGCGTCAGACATCGGCTTCAACGACGTCAAGGGCGTCCGCGACACCGTGCGCCAGCTCCGCGGTGCCTGGCTCGAGGGCAATGAGATAGGCACCCACTTCAACGGCCACTTCTGCGGCGCCGACGGTGGTGTCGGCACCTGGACGACCGAGGAGTGGAAGAGCGAGATCCGGCAGGCCGAGTCGTTCGTCAAGGCATGGAAGACCCATGCCGGCCTCCGGAACGAGAAGCCGCTGCCGTTCGACTACGGCACCGAACTCGTCGGTGGCCGCGCGCCCTGTCTGGAGGGGCAGCGCAACCTGATCCCCGCCGCGAAGGCCATGGGCTTCCGCTACGACTCCAGCTCCACCGGCGGAAGGCAGGTGTGGCCGGACAAGATCGGCGGCATCTGGGACTTCCCGCTCCAGCAGATCCCCATGCCGGGGCGCGCCTTCGAGACCCTGTCGATGGACTACAACTTCCTCGCCAACCAGTCCGGCACCACCCGGGGCGACCCGGCGAAGCACGCCGCATGGGGCAAGCAGATGCGTGACGGGATGCTGGCCGCCTTCGACCGCGCCTACCAGGGGAACCGCGCGCCGCTCTTCATCGGCAACCACTTCGAGTCCTGGAACGGCGGTACCTACATGCGCGCCGTCGAGGACACCATTGCGACCGTCTGCCCCCGCAAGGAGGTGCGCTGCGTCTCGTTCAAGCAGCTCACCGACTGGCTGGACGCACAGGACCCCAAGGTCCTCGCCAAACTCCGGCAACTGGACGTCGGAGAGCGGCCGAAGCCCGGCTGGACGGCCTTCCTGTCCGATCAGGGGCCGGCGGCGTCCCGGCCGTCGGAGCGGACCTCCGCCCGGCCGATGACGCAGGCCGACCGGGTCAGGCAGGCTGAGGAGTAGCCACGCTCCGTTCGTCGAGCACGAAGGCGGGGTCGACCTGGGCCGCCAGGTCGACCCCCGTCCGCTCGTTGCCCCAACTGGCCGCGTTCCTCAGGTGGAAGTGCACCATCTGGCGGGTGTAACGCTGCCAGTCGCGGCGCTCGTAGGCGGCGTCCACCTCCTCCCGGAGCGTGCGCAGCGCCTGCCGGTTCGACTCCTCCAGCTCGGCGAAGGGACGCGCCCGGCCCTTCTCCATCGCGCGCACCCAGTCCGAGTGGCCGACCGTGACCAGCAGGTCGTCGCCCACTTCGGCGCTGAGGAAAGCGAGGTCGTCAGGGCCCTGGACCTTGTTCCCCACCACCCGGAGGGCCACCCCGAAGTCGCGGGCGTACTCCTTGTACTGGCGGTAGACGGCGACGCCCTTCCGGGTCGGCTCCGCGACCAGGAACGTCATGTCGAAGCGGGTGAACATCCCCGAGGCGAACGAGTCGCTGCCCGCGGTCATGTCGACGACCAGGAACTCGTCTCGGCCGTCCACGAGGTGGTTCAGGCAGAGTTCGACCGCGCCCACCTTGGAGTGGTAGCAGGCGACGCCGAGGTCCGACTCGGTGAACGGGCCGGTGGCCATCAACCGGACGGCCCCGTCGTCGAGCCGCACGGTCCGCGCGCACGCCTCGTACACCGGGTTGCTGCCGCCGATGGTCAGCAGCCGGGACCCTTCGCCCGGCGGGGTCGTCTTGATCATGGTGTCGGCCGAGGCGATGCGGGGGTTCGTGCCCCGCAGGTAGTCCTTGATCAGCGGCAGGTGCGCGCCCATCGCGGGCAGCGCGGCGGCTTCCGCGTCGTCGAGTCCTAACGCCGCGCCCAGATGCTGATTGATGTCCGCGTCGACGGCGACGACCGGGGCGCGGGTGGCGGCGAGATGACGGATGAACAGCGATGACAGCGTCGTCTTGCCGCTGCCACCCTTGCCTACGAAAGCGATCTTCATGTTCAACAAGATAGTGGCGTCGCGCGGCGCGAGACGGCCGCGTGAAGAAGACCACTCCAACGGGGGTCAGGCGGTTCGGGTGCGTAGGGTCGTATCCATGAGTAGTACGACAGCTGATCCGCTCGCCGCCCTCGGGGCCCTGCCGGGTGTCGCCGATTCCGTGGAAGCCATGCGCACGGCGGTGGACCGCGTCTACGGCCACCGGGTGATGCGGCGCCGCAGCAACGAGATCACCTCCGAGGCGGCGCTGCGCGGCGCCCGTGGCTCGGCCGCCCTGGCCGGGGCCGACTGGGCTCTGGAGGAGGTGCGCCGCCGCTCCGACTTCGGCGCCGAGGGCGAATCGCGGACGGTCGGCGCAGCGCTGCGGCTGACCGCCGAGGCCGGGCAGCTGCTGAGCGTCTGGCGGCAGTCGCCGCTGCGGGTGCTGGCCCGCCTCCACCTGGTGGCGGCCGGGGGAGCGCAGCCCGACGACACGGTCGGCCGGCCGCGCCTGGCCGGGGAGGCCGTCGACGAGCCGCTGATCCGCCTGCCGCTCCCGGACGCCGACGAGGTCGCCGGACGGCTGGACGGGCTGGCGCGCTTGCTGCTGGCCGGTACCTCGGCGCCGGCGCTGGTCACCGCCGCGGTGGTGCACGGTGAACTGCTCGCCCTGCGTCCCTTCGGATCCTTCAACCAACTGGTGGCACGAGCCGCCGAGCGCATCGTGCTGATCGACAGCGGCCTCGACCCCAAGTCCATCTGCCCGGCCGAGGTGGGCCACGCCGAGCTCGGGCGCGAGGCCTACCTGACCGCGCTGGACGGCTATGTCTCCGGCGCCCCGGAAGGGGTGGCCGCCTGGATCGCACACTGCGGGAAGGCGGTCGAACTGGGCGTCCGGGAAAGCACCGCGGTCTGCGAGGCCCTGCAACGCGGAGCCGCCTGACCGCCGCACCGACTGAGCTCGGCCTGCCGCGCCCGCCTGACCGCCGCACCGGCTGAGCTTGGCCTGCCGCGCCCGATCGGACCAGCCCTCGCCGCGTGTGGCGGCGCCGCCTGATCGCTGCACGGTCGTCCCCGACTCCGGCCCGGGAGCGCCGCACCGGCTGACTCTGGCCCAGGCCCGGAACCATGCCCGGAACCATGCCCGGAAGCACGGTGAGTCAGGCAGGCCGGACGAGGGCCGCGAAGACCGGGGCCTGTCCGCAGCAGGGCGCCGTGCAGGGACGGCCCTGACGGGAGGCGGGGTGTCGGCCGCCCCGGGGGCATACCGGGGTGGCCGGTCGGGCGGGCGACGGCCCGAGCGGAGGTGCCGGACCCCCGGATGCCCGGACCGGCCGGCCGGACTGGAACCGGGGCGGACCCGGACAGCCGTATGGAAACGCAGCTCCGGTATCGGCGGAGATGCCGGTCATAGTCGCGGCTCCAAGACCTCGGGACGCCGCCTGCGAGGGACCCGGTGGTGCCGGGAGCGGTACGCCGCGCCCTCGTTCGCTGTGAGCAGGCCGCTTTCGGGCCGACCGGGTGGCGGACGACACGGTCACCGCCGCCTACGAGTTGCGGCGGTACCGATCGGAACCGGTACCGCCGCTGGCACGTCCGCCGGGTTACCAAGCGTCCTCGATGGTTGCCCATCAGGTCGGGGTCTTTGCCCGTCACCTGGTGCGGCTGGCCCGTAATCGACGGGTCGACGTCGCGTGGGTGCCCGACATTCATGCGCGGTCCGTGGGGCCTTCATGCGTGCAGGCGATCCTTTCGGATGCCCCTGGTCTCGCGGGCCGTTGACTCCTTTCTACTCCTGTCCGATAGGAAGTGGAAGCCCTCGCCGCATTTCTTTGCTTCAACCATCAAATGTGTGCATATGTGCTGCGGCGGCGAGCCGCGTACCAGACCATCCCGGCGGCTGTCGCGGCCGCGGCTATGGCGGCCGCGGCGACCAGTACGGGGCGCGGCGGCATCGACAGCGACGGGAATCGTTGCTTCAGCCGGACCGGACGGTTGAAGGTGAGGATCGGCCAGTCCCGGGCCACGGCCTCCCGGCGCAGTGCCCGGTCGGGGTTCACCGCGTGCGGGTGGCCGACCGCCTGCAGCATGGGGAGATCGGTGGCCGAGTCGCTGTAGGCGTAGCAGCGCGACAGGTCGTACCCCTCGGACTCGGCGAGTTCCGCGATGGCCTCCGCTTTGGTCGGGCCGTAGGCGTAGTACTCCACCTCGCCGGTGAAGGCTCCGTCCTCCACGACCATGCGGGTGGCGACCACGCGGTCGGCGCCGAGCAACTCGCCGATCGGTTCCACGACCTCGGCTCCCGAGGTGCTGACGATCACCACGTCGCGGCCGGCGGCGTGATGCTCCTCGATGAGCGAGGCGGCTTCGTCGTAGATGATCGGGTCGATGAGATCGTGCAGCGTCTCGGCGACGATCTCGCGGACCTGCTGGACGTTCCACCCCCGACAGAGGGAGGAGAGGTACTCCCGCATCCGCTCCATCTGGTCGTGGTCGGCTCCCCCGGCGAGGAAGACGAACTGGGTGTACGCGGTCCGGAGTGCGTCGCGGCGGTTGATGAGCCCACCGTGGTAGAAGGACTTGCTGAAGGTGAGCGTGCTCGACTTCGCAATGACCGTCTTGTCCAGGTCAAAGAACGCGGCTGTGCGAGGCAAGGAGTGGTTTTCCACGAGGCCGAGCATAGGGGCCAACCATTCGGCGTAAGGTCGGGCGCGTGGGTTTGCCTGAGAAGGGCTTCGGGTACACCATGGAAGTCACGGATCGTTCGCGACCGTGCTAACCCGGTCCGACTCCTCCCCCCCCGAGTCGGCCGTGGGGACGACCCCCGCTCTCCCCCCCGGCGGGGGTCGTCGCATGTCCGGACGCGTTTTCCTCGCTCTCACGGGCTCCCTCCCCCTCTTCCGCGCCGCTCTGGCGCCGTCTCCCCATGATCCTGGACTGTAACTGAGGGTAATCGCCAGAGTGCTCTCCGGAAGTCACCGGTATAGGTGATTGGGATATTCACAACTGATGAGTTGTCCACGGTTTTCCACCAAGATCCACAAGATTTTCCGGATCGATGCACGTTGATTCTCATCAATGTCGGCGCGCGACGTTCGCAGACGTGAAAGCGCGTCACGAGACGGGGAGGGACCGTGGCGGGATCCAGCACAGCCGAGCGGATGGCAGTGGCCGACGGACGCCAGGCCAGACCGCTGATCGTCACCGAGGACGAGGACCTGCTCGACGACCTGCTGCGGCTGTGCGCCGCGGCCGGCGCCGAGCCGGAGGTCGCCCATGGCCTTCCCACCCGCCACGGCAGCTGGGAAGGAGCGCCGCTGGTCCTGGTGGGTGACGACTCCGCCGGCCGGCTCACCGGCCGGGCCCGCCGATCCGGGGTGCTGCTCATCGGGCGGGACCTCGACGACCACGGAATCTGGCGCCGGGCCGTGGGGGTGGGCGCCGACCACGTGCTCTTCCTGCCCGACGCGGAGACCTGGCTGGTCGACCGCATCGCGGACGTGGCGGAGGGCATCGGCCGTCAGGCTCTGACGGTCGGAGTGATCGGCGGTAGCGGTGGCGCCGGCGCGAGCACCCTGGCCTGCGCGCTGGCGGTCACCGCAGCCCGGAGCGGCCGGCGCACCATGCTGATCGACGGGGACCCACTCGGCGGCGGACTGGACGTCCTGCTCGGTGGAGAGAACGTTCAGGGCCTCCGCTGGCCGGCGTTCGCACAGTCGCGCGGCCGGGTCGCCGGCAGCGCGCTGGAGGAGTCGCTGCCCGAACTGCACTCGCTGCGGGTGCTCAGCTGGGACCGCGGCGATTCGGTGGTCATCCCGCCGCCCGCCATGCGCTCGGTGCTGGCCGCGGCGCGACGGCGCGGGGGAGTCGTCGTGGTGGACCTGCCCCGCCGGGTCGACGAGACGGCCGCCGAGGCGCTGGCGCAGTTGGACCTCGGCTTGTTGGTCGTGCCCGCCGAACTGCGCGCGGTGGCCGCCGCGCACCGGGTCGCGTCCAGCGTCGGGATGGTGTTGAGGGACCTCAGAGCCGTCGTCCGCGGCCCTTTCACCCCGGGTCTGGACGACGAGGAGATCGCCAGGCTGCTCGGGCTGCCACTGGCCGGGGAACTGCCCAGGGAACCGCAGCCGGCGGACGCCGAGGGCGGTCCGCCGGGCGGCACCGGGCGCGGCCCGCTGGCGAAGTTCTGCACCGAGTTCTGGGCTCAGGCGATGCCCGGCGGAGGGGGTGTCACCACATGACCAGCGCACAGCAGGCGAACTCCGCTTCCCCCCGGCTGCTCGACGCGGTCCGCATGCGGCTCGCGGCCAGTGGGGCCGAGCCGACCCCCGCCCGGGTCGCGGCCGCGCTGCGGGAGGAGGGCCGGCTGCTCGGTGACACGGAAGTGCTCGGTGTGGCCAGCTCGCTCCGCTCCGAGCTGGTCGGCACCGGTCCGCTGGAACCGCTGCTGGCCGCCCCTGACGTCACCGACGTGCTGGTCACCGCGCCCGACGAGGTGTGGGTGGATCGCGGGACGGGGCTGGAGCGCACAGCGGTCCGATTCCCCGACCCCGCCGCCATCCGCCGGCTCGCCCAACGGCTCGCCGCCGTGGCCGGACGGCGGCTGGACGACGCGCGGCCGTGGGTGGACGCGCGGCTGCCCGACGGCACACGGTTGCACGCGGTCCTGCCCCCGGTGGCGGTCGGATCGGCCTGCCTGTCGCTGCGGGTGGTCAGACCGCGGGCGTTCTCGCTGGCCGAGCTGGTCACCGCGGGGACGGTGCCGCCCGGCGGCGAAGCCCTGCTCCGCTCGGTGCTCGACGCCCGCCTGTCGTTCCTCGTCAGCGGCGGTACCGGATCGGGCAACCCCAGGTATGAGCTATAACGCCTCTAGTGGTCGATCGCTTTGGCGGCGCCGCCAAAGTGATGATGCGGGCCGCTGACCTGCGGTTTTATGCCTAACACGGGACGCCTTACGGATGGGCCAGCGTCACCTTCGAATCGAAGGAGAGGGCCACGGGCGCGTCCTTCGGACAGAAGAAGCCCCGTTCCCGCGCGGACTGCGCGAGAACGGGGCGGAGAGCGGGGGAGCCTAGTTGGACGTCATGCCGCTGCCCGAGCACGTGGCCTGGTCCTGCTGGCCCCCGTACTGGTGCATCGGGGTCGGGTCACCCGGATTGGCTGACGTGCTCACGCCGCAAACCGGGCAGCTGCCCGCGCATAAGGCGGGATCGAACCTGTTCATGTCGACCTCCTTGGTGGAAGGGTTCGCCCCGCGAAGGACGGGGCCACCCCGGCCGAGTGCTACACGGCGGCCGGGACGTCGAAGTCGGCCCCGCGGGTCCAGTCGCGTCCGGCGGGCAGGGCCTGGACCACGTACACGTAGATGCGGCTCGTGTCGTGGTAGGCGATCTTGACGCCGTAGCGGACGGCGCCGGGCTTCTCGCGGGTGCTGAACGCCTCGGCGGAGGCGACTTCCTTGGAGCCGCTGTTGAGGACGAGTGCGGCGATGTGCCGGTCCACCAGGTCCAGCTTCACCCGCCCGCCGTCGAACGGCTCGACCGGCTCGACCGGGTTCGGGGCGTCGCCCTCGATGATCTGCTCCGGCTGGTCGAACTTGTCACCATCCGCGCTGGTCACGACGATCTGCAACAGCGCTCGGGCCCCGGTGGGGAAGGTGACGACCAGGCCGTAAGGGTGCCGATCGTGCCCGGCCTCCTTGACGGTTTCCACCCCCTTCGCGGCTCCCCCCTGCTCCAGCAGGGACTTCAGGATTTGCTCGAACCGTGCGGGGCGCATGATCAATTTCCTCCGTTTTGGTGGCCCGGACAGTCTAGGGCTGCCCGGCCGGGCAGCCGGGCGGCGTCCTGCGGGGACTGGGTGGGCCGGCGGCGGCGTGACGAGGCGCCGCCGGCCCGGGGCGGGTCGGCCGGTCCGGTGAGCCCGGCCGCCCGCCCGGTCTATGTGCGGCCATCGAGCACGTCGCCGAGGCTGATCCAGCGGCGGCCGCCGGCCGGCGGCGGCTCCTCGGGCGCGGGCGCGGCGTGGCAGGGACAGGCGCAGGCGCCCTGCGACGGGGAGCACCATTCGTGGATGTGCCCCCACTCGCCGGGGCGGGCGGTGGCGAGGCGGCAGTAGGACAAGACGCGCTGGGTCACCGGGAGCACTCCGCGCCGTCCGGGTCGGCGGTGGACAGCTCGGCCGTGGCCCCGGTCAGCGCGGTGTGCAGCGCCTCGGGCTCCGTGAGCCACCTGCCGTCGGTCGTCGGCGGGATGCGCCAGTGCAGGGCCGGGCCGGACTGCCGATGCGCGGGGGGCACGCCGACGTAGGCCATTTCCCGCGCGGTCCGGCCGAGCACCTGCACCCGGGGCAGGCGCCAGTCCTCGGCGGTGCCGGGCGGGATGAGCCAGTACAGCAGGCGGCCCCAGCCGTCGGAGATGACGGCCCCGGAGTCGTCCCCGAGGCGGTCGAGGGCGCGGGCGCCGATGTCGGCGGGGACGCGGACTGCGTCCCACCACTCACCGGCGGCCTGGGCGGTGGCCTCGTCGGTCGGCGGCCTCCAGCGTGCGGCGATCATCACATCCACCCCTGACGGTCTTCCGTGATCGGATGATGACCGACCGTAAGGGGTCTGCTCGGGGGGGTAGAGGTACAGTCCCTACCCCCCAGCGGAGGGGTACAGGTTGTACCCCTTCACGCAGCGGCGGACAAGCCCAGCTCCTGCCGCAGGACCCGTGCGTCGGACCGGATGGTGGCCGGCCCGGTCTCCGCGAGGTCGGCAACCGCTGACCTGGTGAACAGGTTGTACCGGGCCGTCTCCGGGCTGACCTCGTGAGCCTTCTTCAGCAGGTGCACCACGGCCACCTTCTCGCCCTGCATGCTGTATGCCCGGGCGGACTCGATCATGTGGAAGCTGCGGCGGGTCGCCGACGGCATGCCGTCCACGTCGACCGCCTCGGCCGCGCTCACCGCGGCTCGGCCTTGGACCAGGTCGGCGGCCATCGTGATGGCGTAGGCGTCGACCATGCCCCGGCCGAAGATGAGATACGGGTGGGCGTAGGAGTCGCCCAGGCGGCGGGCGGCGTCGTCCGCGCGGTCCCAGAACCGCTGCGAGTCCCCCTTCTTGCCGACCTTGGCGAACGACAGGGCGGCTGCCAGCTGGAGCAGGCCCCAGCGCGCCAGGTCTTCGCCGGTCTCGTCTGGGCGGAGCAGGTCTGCCGCCTTCATGGCCAGGTCCACGCGGGCCTCGTGCCGCTCGCCTGCGTCCCGGAAGACGTGGTTCATGTACCAGGCCGCGCTGGCGATCGCGCGGGGGCTGTCGGCGTCCTGGGCGGCCGTCATGGCCCGGTCCCCGGTGAGCATGACGAGCTCTGGCGCGGGCTGGAACGCCAGGTATAGCTGGGCGAGATGGTAGGTCTCAGCGAGCGATACCAGCGCTCGGCGGCGGTCCACCCCCTCGAGGTGCCGGGCGGCGTGCTGCAAGTCCACGAGGAGAGAGGGCAGCAGAGAGGCGATGCGGGTGCGGTGCTTCCCGAGGCCGTGCCAGAGCTGCCACGCTTCCTGTACGCGGGCGCGCAGATCGTCAACGTCCTCGGGGTCGGCATCGGCTGTGGTGAACCGGTAGCTCGTGAGGGCGTCCTTCACTGCGGGCAGCGCTGGGTGTGCGGCCTTGGAGTACGACGACTTGGTCAGCCGCTCGTCGCCGGTCAGCTCGGCGAGGTCGTCGACTCCGAGCACTTCGGCGAGCCGCAGCAGCAGAGGCAGTCGGGGGACGCCGAGGCGTCCGGTCTCGATGCCCTTCACCCATTCCGCGCTGCGGCCGACCAGGCCGCCAACTACGGGCCTCGTCTGGCCGTTGCGCTCGCGGACACGCCGCACGCGGGCGCCGAATGTCTGGTTCAGGTCAAGGTTGTCAGTGCACTCGGGCATACTGAACTCCGTTCTGACGTAGACACTCAGAACGCTACTCCCGGCTAGCGCCGGGACGACAGCGAACGGCCCCCGCTCACCCGCGGGGGCCGTCGTTGTTTGCCCAGGAACGACGAACGCCCCCTCCCGCCACCAGGGCGGAAGGGGGTGGTTGTCATGAGCGGCGTCGGTCGAGCAAGGCGGGCTGCCCGGTGGGTGTGCTGGGTGTGGGGTCGGGTGCCGGCGCCCCGTCTCGGCGGCACACCAGCGCGTCCGGGTCGTCGGCCGGGGGCTGGAGCGAGTAGCCGTCCGGGCAGACCTGCCCGTCGCGTCCGTCGGTCCCGTCCCGTCCGTCCTGGCCGTCGGCCCCGGCGGGCCCGGGCGGTCCGGCGGGGCCTTGCGGGCCGGTGTCGCCCGGCGGACCGGCCGGGCCCTGCACTCCCTGCTCGCCATCCATCCCGTCCGCCCCGTCGGCCCCGGTCTCGCCCGGGGCGCCGGTCTCGCCGTCGCGTCCGTCCGCCCCGTCCTGGCCCGGGGTGCCGGCGGGGCCGCGGGGCCCGGGGACCGGCACGGGCACCTCGGCCCGGGCCGGCAAGTCCTCCACCGCGTCCGCCGGGTCGGGGGCGGCCGGGGTCTGCCCGTCGGCCGCCAGCTGGGCGCGCAGGAGTCGCACGTCCCCGGCGAGGGTGGACACGGCGGCGCCGCGCCGGTCGGCCTCGGCGGCGAGCTGGTCGGCCCGCTCGGCCTCGCCGCTGATGCGGGCCCAGATGAGGATGGTGGCCCCGGAGAGGGCGACCAGCCAGCAGAGGGTGACCAGGGGCCGCCACCGGCGGGCGAGCGCTCGCTGTGCACGAGTCATGGCTGGTCCCCTCCCAGGGCGGTGACGACGGCGCGCAGACGCGCGATCTCGGCCTGTGCGGCGGCGTGCTGGGCGTGCGCCTCGGCGAGCTGCACCCGCAGTGCGTCGCGCTCCTCCTGCAGATCGTTCGTCAGGCTGGAGTAGCCGGTGATGGCGTTCTCGCCCCGCTTGCCGATGGCCGCCACCACCGCCGATGCGAGGCCGCCGACGCCGACCAGCAGCGCGCCGAGGGTGGTGGCGTCCAAGGGGAGACCTCCTACTACAGGCGGACCTGATCACGCGGGGTGTGCCTGGCCTGCCACCCGGACAGGAACGTGACCACCGGCGGTATCAGCGCGATGACGATCGCCTGCAGCCACTCGGGCAGCGGGTCGAGCAGCGCGCCGCCGTCCTCCTGGGCCGTGTTGAGCACGGCCAGGAGCAGCGACACCAGCAGCGTCCCGGTGGTCGCGGCCTTGACCTTGGCCTCGACAGGGGCAGTGGTCCGGCGCATGGGCATCATCCCTTCTTCTCCAGGGCGGTGACGCGCTTCTCCAGCGCCGTCAGCCGCTCCTCGGTCGTCGGCTTGGGCTTGGGCTTGCTCGGCGGCTTCGGGGCGTCCGGCTTCCCGGCGAGGCGCCGCGCGACCCGGGCCCGCAGGTCCGGCATCCCGACCCCAGCCCCGGCCGGGTCGATCTTGTCCTTCGACCACTCCAGGTGGCCGATCACCGAACGGGCGGTCCAGCCGTGCGCGCGACAGATCGCGGCCGCGGCCCGCTCGATGGCCTCGAGCTGGGCGGCCGGCCACGGGTCCCTCCCGTCGCCCCGGTTCTCGCACTCGAACCCGTAGAACCTGCTGTTGCCGTCCACGCCGTCGCGGTTGCCCTTGGTGGGGCGGGGCGGCCGGTCGCCGTAGTCCTCGGCGATGACGTGCTGCAGCACGCGCTCGTCCCCGCCGCCGGCGTGGTTCGTCCGGCCGTAGCCGACCAGGTGCACCACGCCGGCCTTGTCGATGACTCCGTGGCACAGCGGGCCGGGCAGGGACTCGTAGCCGCGGCGGCAGATGTCCACTGTGCGGGCCGTGCCAGAGGTGACGGTGTGGTGGATCATCACGCCGTTCACCGGGCCCCAGGAGCCGACGCGGTTGCGGTTGTGGGACTCCCAGGAGCCGACTTCGACCACGCGCAGGCCCTCGGCCTTCAGCGCGGCCAGCAGCTTGGCGGCGGTCAGGGGTGTTGCCATGTGCCCTCCTGCGGGCATGAGGAACGCCCCGGGCCGGTCGGCCGCGGGGCGTCGGTGGCGGGATCGGAAAGGGGCTACTCGGCGGGTGGGGCGGGCAGCATTTCCGTGGTCTGGGTGGTCCGGCTGACGGAGATGTTCGTCATGCCGTCGGTGGCGGCGAACAGGGCCCGGATCGCTTCGGCGGCGGCGTCGGTGTCGACGCGCTGGGCGTTCCGGAGTACCGGGGTGATCCGGAACATGTCCTGGTTGCCGTTGGGGTCTTCGCCCAGGATCTCGTACTGGGTGACGGCCATGGGTCTCTCCTGACGGTCAGGCGATGCGGGTGTAGAGCAGGTAGGACGTCGAGCGGAAGGTGGTGCCGTCGGCGTCGGAAGTGTTCTGCGCGAACTGCAGGGTGGCGGTCCCGGCTACGCCGAAGGTGACGATGCCCTGGTCGTAGGCGGAGTTGAACGTGGTGGTCGCCGAGCCGATGGCGGCCGCGTCGGTGCCGCCCGCGGACACGCCGGTGCTGGCCGCGGGCCGCCGCATGACGACGGTGTGCGCGGACGCGGATCCGAGGGTGACGTCCGCGATGGACAGGGCCTCGGTGAAGCGGGTCATGGAGGCGTCTCCGGGGATGGACCAGGCCCACTGCATGTCGGAGTCGATGGACGCGCCGTAGGCGATCAGGGCCTTGAAGTAGTACTCGGCCCCGGCCGCGCCGGTGATGACGAGGTTGGTGTTGGTCATGGTCGTGGAGCTGATGCGGGTGATGTCCGTGCCCTGGGTGACCCTCACCCAGTTGCGGGAGTTGAGGCCGGCGGCGGTGATGCGCTGGCCGGCCAGCCACTGCGGGAACGGCAGTGCCATCGTGATGTCCTCTCACAGTGCCGAGTAGGCGGGGGTGGCCAGCCGCAGATCAGTCCCGGAAGCGTGCGCCTTGCTGATGCCGTTGATGGCCCGGGCCACGGTGAACGTCTGCGGGCTGGTGGTGCCGGAGATGGCGGTCACGCGCATGACCTCGCCGCCCACCTGGACGTCGATGGGCATCTCGGCCGGGTCGGTGGTCCACGGCGCCGCCCCGGCGGTGGTGGCCACGGTCAGGGTGGTGTCGTCGGCGTCCACCCCGGCCGCCAGCTCGCTGCCATCGGTGTCCACCCGGTGGGGGACGCCGCGGTCGATGGTCAGGTTGTCGATGTACGCCGCGTCCTCGCCCGCGGAAGCGCTGTTGTCCTTGACGTACCGGAAGGTGACCGTGCTGGCGCCGTCCACCTCAAGCCGGGCCAGGGTCCAGCCGCCGCCGGTGCCCTGCGCCCGCAGGACCTGCACCCCGTCGACCAGGACCAGCAGCCGGTCGCCCTCGAACCCGGCGCCGGACGCCTCGGATGACACCCGATACCAGAACATCAGGACCTGGGCGCCGTCCGGGAGCGTCAGTACCGCGTCGGACGTCTCGTTGTTGGTGATGGCCCCGGACCGCAGGGACCAGGCCCCGGTGTGCGCTACGGCGCTGGTGCGGGTCCAGGGCAGGGTGCCGCCGTCGGTGATCGTGACCTCGTAGGTGGTGTCCTCGAAGTCCTCCACGGTCGCAACCTCACCGAGGTGGGTCCAGGGGCCGGCGGGGGTGCAGGTGTAGGCGATGTGCCAGCGGTTGGCGGTGATCGTCTCGGCGTAGCCGTGCACCAGCAGGTCCGCGCCCCCGGGAGGCAGGAACGCGGGCAGGTGGTCCACGGTGATCCGGTCGCCGATGTCGACCGCCGCGGCGTCGTCCACCAGGTCCTGGGCGGCGGTCAGCTCCACTCCGACGGTCGGGTACCGGGCCTCGTCCCAGGTGCCCAGGTGGAGGCGCCACCCGGCCTGATCGGGGGCCTGCTCGTCGGTGTGCAGGTTGAGGGTGACCTGCTCGTCGTAGACGCCGACGCCGTCCGGCGGGGCCTGGACGGACAGCGGCCCGTCCTCGAGGACCGCGCGGGCGCCGGACCCGGAGACGCGGACCACGGTGATGTCGTTGCGCACCGCCTGGTCGTCGTCGGTCGGTTCCAGGTCGGTGATCCCGGGGGCGGTGTAGTCCAGGGCCAGGGCGGGGGCCTGGGTGTACATGGACGCGCGGTCCCGGTACGCCAGCTCGGCGGCCTCCCGCGGCTCGTACAGCACCCCGCCGTCGGCCTCGGCCGCGTCGGTCAGCAGGTCCAGCAGGATCGCGGGCCGCTGCGGCCCGACCTGCTCCTGCTCGGCGACGGTGCCGCGCACGGTCAGCGGCACCGATTCCTCGCCGGACAGGCGGGTCATGCGCTCCCCGGCGGTCTCCCCGGCCCAGGCGTCGATCGCCCCGTCATACGCCTGGGTGAACGTCCCCGAGAACGCGGCGACGTGGCCCAAGGCCATGCCGTTGAGGTCGGTGGAGTAGCCGTCCGGGGGCGAGGCGACTGCGGTGGGCCGGCCGACGCTGCCCGCGACCGAGCCGATGAAAGCTCCGCCGCCGCCGCCGACGTCGGTCCACACCACAGTCCACTCCGTGTTCGCCCCGACCTGGGACACCTTGAACTCGGCGCGGATCCACTGCCCGTACAGGTCCGGCCCGGTGCCGATGGGCTGGTTGACGATGACCACGCCGTCGTCGTCCAGGCCGATGATCTGGGAGAAAGTCGAGCAGGTCTGGATGTACCACTGGCGGACGGTGCCGGTGCTGGTGATCCGCAGGTAGGTGCGGAGGGTGGCGTGCGGGGTGTCCTGGCGGTAGACCCACTCCACCATCCACCCGGTGATCGCCCCGGTGGGGGCGGGGATCCGCCCGTAGATCTGCGGCAGTTGCCCGGCGACGCCGGCGGCGAGCGTGGGCAGGGCCTCGGACGCGGGCAGGGTGTCGGCCTGGGCCCAGGTCAGGCCGGACGCGGTGAGCGGCGGAACCCCCGGTATCGGGGAGTAGGCCCGGGTCGCCCCGTCCTGCTCCTCCATCGGCCAGTAGGCCAGCGGCGAGAAAGCGGGGATCCTGCGCCGCAGCGTCGACTGGAGTGGCTTGGCTCCCTGGCCGAGGCGCCGCAGGATGCCCGCGGCCTGGATGGGCACCCAGGCATCCGCGCCGGACAGGTCCCACCGCGCCGGCCAGCTGCTCACCTCGCCGACGAACCGAATCCGCCGGTTGGTGATCTCCGCAGGGGCCACCACCGACCACACCCGGCCGGCACCGTCCGTGAACCCGGTCGCGCCATCGGTCTGGGTGGTGAAGTCGGCATCGGCCACCAGCGTGCCGTCGATGCCGTTGCGGACCTGCAGCGCGTAGTAGCGGCCCACCGGCGGCGTCAGGCCGAGACCGGCGACGTCGCCGACGTCCAGCGGCGCGGCGCCGCTGAAAATGGACGTGGTCCCGGCCGTGGTGACGGCGGCGCCCAGCTGGGTCCAGGGCCCGGCAATGGTCGGGGCGGTGTAGAAGCGCACGGTCTTGCCGG
This sequence comes from Streptomyces sp. NPDC018031, assembly GCF_044327625.1. Taxonomy (NCBI): domain Bacteria; kingdom Bacillati; phylum Actinomycetota; class Actinomycetes; order Kitasatosporales; family Streptomycetaceae; genus Streptomyces; species Streptomyces sp. NPDC018031. The sequence goes on along the minus strand of NZ_JBIRFT010000008.1, from coordinate 185,223 downwards.
CGGCGCCGTTGTCGACGTCCAGGGTGGCGCGGACCGCGATCCGACCGGACGCGGGCAGGGCGGGCGCGACCGTGGAGGCGACGTTGACGAGGGTGGCGTTCGTGCCGTCCACGGTCCACGTGAATTCGATCTTGTCGTCCGCCAACTTCATGAGCCGCCAGCTGCGCTGGTTGGTGGCCAGGTCCTGCTTCGCGGCCAGCTCGACCAGGGCGAAGTCCTCCCAGTTGGTCAGCTGCAGGTCCACCCGCACGTCGATGTCCCCGGTGATGTCCAGGGCGGGGACGTCCGGGGTGGTGGCCCGGGCCCCGGCCGCGGGGATGTCCAGGTGGGTGGACCCGGCGCGCACCGACACCCGCAGCGGGGTGTTCCGGCCGATGGCCCCGTAGTAGGGCGACATCGGGTTGCGCGGGGAGTAGCGACCGTGCCGGTTGTTCAGGGTCAGGGTGCAGCTGGCAGGGTCCACCCGGGCCCCGCCGTCGGACCGGCCCCGCCGGATCGCGGTCGGGGCCGAAATCCGCACGTCGGCGGTGACGTCCACCCACGCGCCGCCGATGTACAGCTCATACCGGGAGTCGGGGAACACCATGACGTCGTCTCCTATCCGCCGAACCCGGCCTGAACGTTGGAGCCGTAGCCGTTGGTCTGCAGCCACCGGCGGATCACCCGCACCAGGTCATCCGAGCCGCCGGTGACGTCGAGCTGGATGCGCTGCGGCTCGGCCCGGGCGCGCCACACCCCCCTCGGGGTACCGGGCATCCCCGGCATGGCGAGTGCGTCGTGAGCGGTGGACATCATGTCCTGGGCGGCCCGCTGGACCAGGTGCTGCCGCTGCTCCAGGCCGGCCGCCATGGCCTCGCCGATGGACCGGCCGGAGTAGAGCACCCAGCCCTTCCCGGAGAACGGGCCGTCCTTGGCCGGGCTGAACGGCCACAGGTCGCGGACCTTGCCGACCACCCCGGCGACCTTGTTGTACAGATCCTGTGCTTTGGAGACGATCCCGTCGATGAAGCCCTGGATCAGCGCGACGCCGGAGTTCCACAGCTTCTTGCTCAGGTCGCCCAGGGCCGTCTTCGCGCGCTGCGGCAGGCCCCGGACCCAGTCAACGGCGGCCTTCAGCTTCTCCTTGATCCCGGCAACGAGGCGGCCGCCGGCGGTGGTGGCGGAAGTCCACATCTTCCCGCCCCAGCTGGCCAGGGCCCCGACCGCGCGACCGGGCAGACCGGACATCCAGCTGACCAACTGCTGGAACGCCCGGATCGCGGCGTCCTTCGCTCGGCCGAACCAGCCGCCGACCTTCCCCGGCAGCTCCCGGAACCAGTTGACGGCGGTCTTGATGGCGTCGACCGCGGTCTGGATGAAGCCGGTGACCGCCTCCCACACCTGCCGGACGATCTCCCGGAACGTCTCGCTTTTCTGCCAGGCGATGACGATGACGGCGGCCAGGCCCACGATCAGGGCGATGATCAGCCCCACGGGGGAGATGGCCAACGCGCCGTTGAGCAGCAGCTGGGCGAGGGCCCACCCGCGGGTCGCAGCCGCGGCGATGATCGTGTACAACCCGTATGCCTTGACGGCCAGGGCGACCGAGGCCCAGGTGATCGCGAGGGCGGCCAGCACATCCGGGGGCACGGCGTTGATGATGTCGGCCAGGAAAACCGCCAGCGCGGCCGTGGCGCCCAGCAGCGGGGAGACGGCGAGGAACAGCTGGCCCGCGGCGAGTGCGAGGGACTTCATCGTGTCGGCACCCTCGCCCGACATCTCGAGGAAGTCCGCGAACCCGTCGCTGCCTTCCAGGCCCTGGCCCCAGTTGGCGAAGCGTTCCGTCATCTCCTCCAGGCCGCCGGTCATGTCGGTGGAGTGACCGGCGAACGCTTCGACCAAGCCCCCGAACCCGACGACGATGTTCCGGACGATCCTGATGAAGCTGCCCAGGTTCTTCTCGGTCTTCTCCGCCATCCGCTCGGCCCAATCGGTGACCGAGCCGCGGTCCACCCGCTCCTGGATCTCGTCCAGGAAGCCGGAGATGGCGCGGGCGGCGGCCTTCACCAGGGGCGACAGGGAGGGCAGCAGGTCCCGGAGGATCTGCAGGCCCTTGGTGAAGACGGGCATCGTGGTGCCCGAGAGGGAATCGCTCCACGCCTTGAAGTCGCTCTTGAGCCCGATGAACTCGCGCGCCGTGGCCTGCGTGGCCGGCGGCAACCTCTTGAGCGCTTCGTTGTACTCCTGCTGTTTTTCCGCCGCGTCCTCGGCACCCTCGGCCGCAGCTTTCTCCGCGTCGGCGGCCAGCTCGGCGACCTCGGCCACCTGCTGCAGCTGTGGCTGAGCGGCCAGTTTGAACGCGGACGCGCCCGCCGCGGCGGTGGCGAACCCGGCCGCCAGCGCTCCGACGCCGGCCGTGACCGCAGCGACGGCCGGGACCCCGACGCCGAGCCCGGCCACGGACTTCCCGACGGCGGTGAGGATGCGGCGGGCCCGCTCGGCGCCGGCCTGCAGCCGGTCGGTGTCGATGCCCAGGCGGACGGTCATCGAGGCGAGGGTGGCCACCGGGCTCACCCCCTCTCTCGGGACGCGTGCGCTATTCAGGTGTGGCGGTGATGGTGCCGCCCAGGGCGGTGGTGGCCTGGACGGCGGCGGCCCACATGGCCTCGGGCGTCATCACCCGGGGGCGGCCCCAGCGGGGCAGGAAGTCCGCGGGCTCGGCCCGCCGGCCGCGGGACCGCTGAGAGTTGGCCACGGTGGCCGCGATGATCGCGGCCTGGATGTCGCCGCGGCGCCCGCCGAGGGGGCCGGTCAGCTGCTCGTAGGCGGCCCACTCGGTCAGCTCGCGGGAAGAGATCCGGGACAGCAGCTCAGCCACGGTCATGCCCAGATGCCCGGCCAGGCGGAAGTAGAACTCGCGCGCCGGCCGGGCGATCAGTTTCCCGTCAGCTCCTCCTGGTCCGCCTCGCTCATCCCGGACAGGCGCATGGCCACATCCACCACCCGCTGCAGCGCGTCCGCCGACTTCTCAGACAGCCGCTTCACCTCACCAGCGGACCGGAACAGCCGGCCGCCCTTCTCGTCCACCAGGCAGGCCGCGGCCAGACGCGCCCGGTAGTGCTCCATCGCCTTGTCCTTCGGCAGCCGCTTCATGTCGTTGCCGAGGAAACCGGCCTCGAAGCGGTCCCGCTCGGTGCCGGACATGCCGCGCACCCGGACGGTGCCGCCCCACTCGGGCACGTCGACGTCCTCGATACCGAGGTCCTGGGCATCCAGGATCTGCTCGGCGGACAGGTAGGTGGTCATCGCGCGGCCTCCGTGGCGGTGAACGGGGTGTTGGTGACGGTGATCCGGTCGGCGTACAGCGTCAGCTGCACGGTGGGCCAGTCGTCGGGGGCGACGGGGACGGTGACGGCGTCGTGGTCCACGATGGCCGGCAGTTCCTGGCCGTCGACCAGGACGCGGACCGCCGTGCCCTCTCGGATGACCTCGATGTGCCGCGGGCGGTGCATCAGGACCCCGGGGTGAGGACGGGCTTCCCGGACACCTGGAAGGTCACGGACGCGGACAGCTTGTCGTCGTGCGGGGCGTCCGGCTCGAAGCCGGTCATGACCGCCGAGAACTCCCACGATCCGAGCGTCCCGGGCCACACGACCCGGTAGTCGCGCGGCTCGTCGTCGTCCAGGTCGGCGACCAGCGGATCGTGCAACCTGGGGTCGTAGTTGATGTCGATGCTGACTTCGCCGCCGTCCTTGATCCCGCCGATGTACTCGCGGTACTGGTCGGGGGACCCGTGCGTGGTCATGTCCAGCGTTTCCCGCGCCAGCGCGGGCGGCGTGATGCTCGTGACGTTCGCGATGGCGGTGAACGTCGGGCTGCCGGCCATGTCGGATCGCTGCAGCTGGGTGCCGAACGCGTCGAGACCAGCCATGATCGTCTCCTTACTCCTTGGTCAGCCACACGCGGTAGCTGACGTTGATGTGCCTGATCTCGGGGTCCGGGTCGCGAAGCTGCTGGTGCTGCTGGTGGGCGAGCGACACATCCGTCCACCCGGTGACGGCCAGCGGCTGCCGGTCCAGCAGCGCGTCCAAGGCGGCGAGGATGTCGGCCGCCTCACGCCAGCCCCGGTAGCGGGACCAGATGTGCAGGACCAGCGTCGTGGTCAGCCCCCGCTGGTTGTGCGCGTCGTCCACCACCTCTGTGGTGGAGCCGAAGGTGACGTAGGGGTGGGCGGCGGTCTCCGGCACTTCGTCGTAGACGCCGGACACCATCGACATCAGCGCCGGGTCGGCGGTCAGCCGCTGGTGCACCGCGCGCTGCAGCGGCCACAGGGCGGTACTCACTCGGTCCTCACATGCCGCCAGAACGCGGCCCGGTAGGTCCGCGGCACCTGCCGCCGGTTGGCCTCGAACGCGGGCACCAGATACGGCTGGTCACGCATGCTGGACGTGCCCTTCTCGACGTACAGCGCGTACTCCAGCTGCTCCTGGCGCCACACCCCGACCTCGGCCCGCCCGTACTCCTCGTCCACCTCGTGGTCGAGGGCGTTGTTCAGGGCCCCGGTGCGCTCGGGCACCAGGTCCTCGGCCGTGGTGCGGGTGTCCTCGGCCCACTCGTGCAGGGTCTCGGCGCGGGCCTCGCGCATCGCCTCCGGCACGCGCTCGACGGCGCGCAGCGCGCGGCCCAGCCCTTCCAGGCGTGCTCTGGCCATCGGGCCCTCCTCTCAGGGCAGGTGCAGCACCGCCACGTCCACGTCGGTGGCCGCGCTGTAGGTGACGGCGGCCCGCCCGGTCACCGGGTCCCGGTAGACCGTGGACAGCGGGATGAACGCGCCGCCGCCGGCGGGGACGGCCTGGGCGGCGTCGGCGATGGCCAGGCCGCCGACGGTGCCCGGGGTGGCCACGGTGACGGTGACCGTGGAGGCCGAGCCGTTGACGACGTGGAGCACCAGGCGGTCGCCGACCGGGGCGGTGTCCCCGCTCGCGCCGGCGGCGGCATAGGTGGGTTGGGTGCCGGAGACGGCAACGGACTGAGCACTGAGCGCGCCCATACGGCGCCCCCTTTCTCACTGGTGGGTGGGTTGGCGGGCATGGCAGTCCGCCCGCAGGTAGGTGCCGGGCTCCGACGGCTCGAACACGGCCAGGACGTCGAGCACCCGGCCGTCGCCCAGGCGCAGCTCGTCCTCACGGCGCACGTCCGCGGCCGCGGGCAGGTACACCACGTGCGTCAGCCGTGCCCCGGCCTGGTCGGCGGCGGTCCGCTCCCGCGCGGAGGGCTGGGACAGACGGGCCCGCTGGGCGGAGACCAGGGACCACGTCTCGGCCTGCCCGCCGCCGCCGTCGTCGGTGAGCTCCGCCCGCCACACCTCCACCGAGGCGTTGAGCAGGCGCCCGATCCGGGTCACCGGGACCTCACCACCGCAGTCCCGCCGCCGAACCGGGCACGGAGACGGGCCCGCAGGTAGTCGGGCAGCTCCATCTCCGTGATCCGCCCGTCGTCCCCGTAGGTGACCGAGTAGTCCCCGATCCGCTCGGCGCGGACGTCGGCCGCGGCCAGGCCGGTGCCGCCGTCCTCGGACCGGTAGGCGACCAGCGCGGCCGCGGTGATCCGGCACACCAGATCCACGATGTCCGCCGGGACGACCGGCAGGCCATGGGTCTGGGTGACGGTGACCTCGGCCGGCCCGCACCCGGGGGACCAGCCGGCCGCCCGCCACAGCACGCCGCCCACGAGCCGGTAGTCGGTCACCGCTTCGCCGTCGATGGCCGCCGCGGTGACGGCGGTGACCGGCTGCCCGGGCAGCCGTAGACGCTGTTCCGCCTCGCCCGGCAGAGTGATGGTGGAGGTGGTCTGGCTGATCGGGCAGCCGGCCGCGTCCCGCACCGCGGCGGAGGCCACCTCGAGGAAGACGCCGACGATCGCGGTCTCGGACGGCTCGATCGTCAGGCCGCGCTCGGTGAGGTCGGCCACGGTGGCCAGGGGGTCCAGCGCCATGCCCGCACCCCCTTACTGGTCGCCGTCCGCCGGGGACGCCTCGATCAGCTGTGCCTTGGTCATCGCCTCGGCCTCGCCGCGGTCCAGGCCCAGGCCGGTTACGGCCCACTCCACCCACTCCGCCTTCTGCGCGTTCTGCGGCGGCCGGGACACCGGGCCGTCCTCGCTGGTGCCGCCGGCGGGCGCCGGGTCGGCGTCCAGGGGCGTCCACTCGCCGGAGTCGACGCGGGCCTTGATGGTCCGCTCATCGAACGCGGCCCCGACCGTCACGACGAACTCCGCCCCCGCGGGGCCGCGGAAGCGGAGCGTGTCACCGGCCCGCATCAGATGATGACGTCGGCGGCCGCGAGGCCGGTGGGGCGGATGACCTTGGCGCCGTACAGGTGCAGGCCCTTGACGATGTCGGCGAACCCCTTCTCCTTGCGGGTCGCCTCGGTCTTGTTGATCTGCTCGGCGTAGGTCACCGCGCCGGAGTACCCGGCGATGACGAGCTTGCCCGCCCCGGCGCCCGGGCCGTTGGGGGAGTTGTTGGACTTGCGGATGGTGAACCCGGCCGCCTCGCCGACCATGCCGTTGGCGCGGGTCGCGGCGCCGGCCGCGTCTCCGGCGGCCACGAACCGGGAGTCCTTCAGCAGCAGGCCGTGGAAGGCGGGGGTCACGACCGCCCACCGGTTCTCGAAGGGGACGTTGTCGTTGTCGAGGATGACGCCGAGGTCGACCAGCAGATCGTAGGCATCGGACGGCGATGCCAGGGTCTGCTCGGCCACCAGGTTGCCCGCGTCGACCCCGGCGGCCATCAGGCCGGCCACGTACTGGTCGGCGACGTCCCGCAGCTTGTACGCGGCCTTACGGGCCTGTTCGGTGAGCACCGCCCCGCCGTTGCGGGCCTGCCGCTTCTCCACGTCGTCGACCTCGAACGCGAAGTACTTCGCCTGGTCGATCAGCAGCGCGGTGTCGGAGTCGTCGACGTCCTCGATGGTGATGTCGGTGTGCGGGGTGTAGGTGCCCACCGTCGGGTCGGCGAGGCTGGTGATGTGCACGGTGTCGCCGTACTGGCTGATGTCGCCCTCGTAGTCGCGGTTGACCACGCCAGGGGCGGCGTAGACCAGGGACTTCTCCAGGGTGACCAGAAGGTCGGCGTTCCAGATCTCCGGCTTGAAGGCGCTGATGGCCATGGGGTTCTCCGTTCAGGGTTACCGGTTGAGGCCGAGCACGTCGTCCAGGCGCCCCTCGTTGCGGGCCTGGACGATCTCGGCGTGGCGGCCCGCCGCGGACAGACGCTTCAGGTCGTCCTCGGTGAGCTGGGAGGGCCGGCCAGTCCCCTTGCGGGCGCCGGAGTCCGCGGTCCCGTGGAACCGCGGGCGGCCGCCTTGCGCGGCCAAGTAGGGCTTGGACTTGAGCAGGTCCGCGATCGCCTCGGCCACCTCCTCGGCGTCCACCTCGCCGTCGTCGCCGACGTCGAACTGGCCCGGGTCGAGGTAGCGCAGCGCGTCGGCCGGGTCGGCGAGCTTCCCGGCGGCCGCCGCCTTGATCTCGGCGCGGACGATCCGGGCGTTCGCCGCGGCGGTGGCTTCCTGCACGGCCTGGCGGCGGATGGCATCGGCGTCCGGCTCGTCACCGTCGGCAGGGTCGGCCCGCTCGGCCAGTTGCCGCTCCAGGTCCTTGCGGCGGTCGCGCTCGGTCCGCCACTTGTCCTTCATGGACCGCAACGCGCGGGTGCCGGCGTCGCCGAGCTGGTCGGCGCCGTCCGGGTCCGCGTCGTCCGGCTGCACCTCGGCCGGGTCGGTCTCCTCGGCGCCGGGCTGCAGATCCTCGGCCTGGTCGTCCGGCTCTGCCGCGGTCTCGGGGGTGGGCATGGTCATGGGGGCCTCCCGTTGCGGGTGGTAGGGGACCGAGCGTTGCGCGCGGTCAGACGACGTAGCCGTGGCGCCGCAGCAGCCGCAGCGCGTGCGCGCGGTCGCCGTCGGCCAGGCGGTAGATCTCCTCCGGCATCAGCCGGGCGGTACGCGAGGCGCGGTACCGCTGCCCGTCCGCCCGTTCCAGGCGGCCCAGGCGGCGGCCGGCGATACCGCGGCGGGTGGTGCCCTCGGTGGTGGCCTGCACGCGGCGCCCGTACCGGGTGGCGGTGGTCATGCCGCGGCGGGCGTTGACCACCTGGGCGATGTCCGCGCCGTCCCCGATCGCCCGGACCGCCGCGGCGCCGAACGCCTCGCGCTGCTGGGCGGCGGACATGCTGCGGTAGACGTCCATCGCGTCCACCGGGGTCGGCCGGTGGGCGGCGGTGACCGGCTCCATGGTGCAGTCGCACCGCGGGTGCCGGGCGAACCCTTCGCTGATGCCGTACTCGCGTCCGGCGAGGATGATGCACCGGGCGCACGCGGGCAGTTCCACCACCCGCACGTAGCTCGTGACGGCCGGGCGGGCGATCATCCCCACCAGGGTCGCCGCGCGGCCGGCGTCGGCGACCAGCGTGCGGGCCAGCAGCTCCAGCAGCGCGGCACCCGAGGCGATCGTGACGGCCAGGGACAGGCCGCGGGCGATCCGGGCGAGCGCGTGCCACAGCGGGTACGCCAGCAGCCCCGGCAGGTCCCGGCCGTCCCCAGCCACCCCGGCCAGGGCACCCGGCACCACCCGGCCCTCGGCCCCGGCGTCCGGCAGCAGCTGCCGTAGGTAGGGGTCCGCCTCGCGGGCGGCGCCGAGCTGCCCGGCGGTCACCAGCGCGACCACCCGCGGCATGGCCGCCGCCCAGGACCCGCGCATGTCCTCGGCGTCCACCTGCTCCCACAAGGGCCGGACCGCCCGCGCGGTGGCCGCCGCCAGCGCGGCCTGCCGCTCCTGGTACTCCACCGCCCCCGGCGACGGGCTCACAGCGTGCCCGGTACCGGCTCGGCCGGCCCCGGGCCCTGGGCCATCACCCGGGTCAGCTCGGCCACCGGATCAACCCCCTGCCGCTCGATCATCGCCACCACGTCGGCAATCTCGCTGGGCGTCAGCCCCCACCGGGCGGCCAGGTACTCGAACGGGAATCCCAGCTGATGCAGCTTGAGCAGCGCGTCGGCGAGCTGGGACTGGGACCGGGACTCGGCGTCCGCCCACAGCACCGTGCCGGACCGGACCGCCCGGGCCTTGTCGGTGTCGCCCTGGGCCAGGGCGATCAGCGCGAACATCTCCCGGATCGCCTGCCCGTACCACAGCTGTTTCTCCTGGACGCGCTTGACCAGGCCCGTCTCGGCGGCGATCAGCGCGTCACCGGACAGGTTGGCCATGCGCCCGATCAGGTAGTGCTGCGGGGTGCGGGTCTGGGCGGCGATGTGCCCCACCGCGACCTCGATCACGGCCGTGTACGCCTCCAAGTTGGCGGCGGTCCACTCGGCGATCTTCGCGTCATCCCCGGTGATCCACACGATGCGGTCCACCGCGAACTTCTCCATGTCCAGGGGCCGCTCGCCGACCACCTGCCCGGTCTCGTCCAGGATCGGCATCATCGGCCGCTCGGCGCCGAGCACGATCCGCTGAGGGAAGGACGCGTAGTCGCTCGCGGTGAAGCATTGGGCCCACAGGAGGTTGATCGCGTCCTGCATCGCCACCACGCCGGAGATGTCGCTGATCGGATCGTCGGACAGCAACGGCCTGTTGGGCAGCTCCACCATCGGCACCACGCCCATCGGGTTGGGCTGCGGATTCGGCTCATCCTCCAGCTCCCGCGGCCGCCAGCGGCGCAGCTCCTCGTCCACCGCCTGCATCTGCGGAGACAGGGTCTGCTGGGACAGCACCGGCCGGGCGAACTTCCACACCTGATCGGGCAGGTACAGGGTGGCGAACTCGGCGTTCCCGTCCTCCCAGCGCTTCAGCGCGGCCCGCCGCCGGCGCCGGGACCCCGGCTCGTAGGCGATGATGCACTGCCGCGCGTCCTCGAAGGTGACGATCGGGGTGTCCTCGTCGTCCGGGTCGCCCCACACCAGCACGAACGCGCGGGCGGAGTTCACCGCGCCGAGGAACCCCAGCTGCGAGTCGGCGTCCAGCGCATTGGTCTGCCACACCCGCCAGGACTCCGCATCGGCCTCGATCGCCCCGGTGGGCTGGACACCCACCACGGTCAGCCGCTCCACCGGGGAGTCCGCCACCGGCTGCACCCAGTTGTCGGCGAAGTCCCGGTAGCGCTCGCCGTGGTACTTCCGGAACTGCTCGGACGCGAACCTCAACGGCTGTCGGCCCCGGTAGTAGTTGGTGTTCCGGTCCATCTCCGGCCGCCGCCGGATCAGCTCCTGCTCCAGCAGATCCACCAGCCGCAGGGCCTCCGCCATGCTCGCCACGGGCACCCCCTATGCGGTGTAGGCGTATGACTTCTTCCGGACCGCCAGGCCGGCGGCAATGACATCGCCCGCGGCTTCGTGGGCCAAGACCGAGGTCACGCAGGCGTCGATCTTCTGCGCCTCGCTGGCCTTGCGGAGCACGTACCGGTCCCCGGGCCGGGCCGCCGAGCGCGCGTTGGCCACGTGATCGGCGGTGATCGGACACCCGTCGTGCGTGAACGTCGAGTCCTTCTTGGTCACGTCGGTCTTCAGCCGCTCGCACGCCGCGTGCATCTGCACCACCCGGCGCGTGTACCAGCGGATGACGACCTTCTCGCCGTACTTCTCGGCCCACCCGTCCACCTCGGTCTCCCAGTAAGGGGGGTCGGCGTACAGCCGCACCACGTCGAAGGTGCGCATCACCTCGTCCATGGCCGCCTGGACCTCAAGCCGCGGCACCTGGCCGCCGAAGTCCGCCGGGTCCCAGATGGTCGGCAGCTTGTCCGGCCCGTAGGTCGGGGTGAACTGGTAGCCGTCCAGCGTCTCCAGCCGGATCGAGGTGTGGTCATCGATGTCCGACCCGTCGAAGCCGGCCACCACCCGCGTGCGCGGCTTGACCACCCGCGGCTTCGCCGCCGCGCGGGCCTCCCACAGCGCGCCGTCCAGCCACGCCTCCGTGCCGGACACGACCCGATTGCCGTAGAACCGCTCCGCCTGGGCCGGGTCGTGCTCCATCAGCTCGGCGGCCTCGGCCTCGATCGCGTCCAGGTCCACATGCGAGGACCCGGCGTAGACGATGGCGTGGATCCGGCGCCGCTGCCGCTTGTCCTTGTACGACAGCGACTTCGGCGCCTGCGGGTGGTACCGGAAGATGTCCCGGCGCTTCGACGCCGCGGTCGTCTGCGCCACCGAGTTCTCCGACGGATCCCACGTGTTCGTCGTCTCCATCGACCGGCCGCCCATACCGGCCAGACCGCGGCGCTGCGTCTCAGCGACCCGGCGGAGTTTGTTCTCCTTAGTCCACGTTCCGGTCTCGTCCTGCAGCGCGAAGTTGATCGGGTTACCCAGCCGGGACAGCGCGCTCGATGTGACGACGTCGATGCGGCCAGCGTCGCCGACCCGGACGAACTCCTCGCCGACGCGCAGCTGCTCGGCGAGCGGACCCAGCTTCACCATGGACTTCAGCGGCCGGTACACGTTCGCGACCTGGTCCTCGCTGGACGCGGTCAACTGGATCAGCGGGGTGGGCCACGGTGTACCCATGGGGTCGCCGGGCTCGTACTCGTACCACCAGCCGCACGGGCAGCCGTGATCCGCGCACCGGTACCGCTCGCCGCCACGGGCCCAGCCGGCGAACACGACCGGGCCGACCGCCTCGGCCAGCACGATCGTCGCCGACCACGGGCCCTTGCCCGTCTTCTGCGGCGCGACCACCTGCGAACGGCGGTAGTGGAACGCTGGCGCCAGCTGGCCCACGGTCGCCTCGGGGCGGACGCGGTAGTGGTTGGCCGTGCACCACAGCTGCCACGGGTACAGCTCCATGCGCTCGCCCGCGCGGAAGCTATCTGGTATCGGGCAGTGCTCCTCGATCCAGTCCGGCACGACCCACAGGGTCGGGAAGTCGACCAGGAACTCGGCGTCAGGTGCCTTCGCCACGGGGCACGACCCTCAGCCGGTCGCGCGCACTCGCACGCCGTGCAGGCGCGGCCGCGGGCGCGGCCTGCTCCACCACCCCGGCGGGCGGGCCGACCTTCCACCGGTTGCGCAGCATGCCCGCCACGCTCAGCCCGAGACTGTCGAGGTAGCCGCGGATCATCTTCTTGACGTCGACCCGGCAGTCGGGCCGCTCAGCCTCCGCCAGGGTCCGGCAGAACAGGGCCACTTCAAGCACCTGCTCCATCGCCTCCCAGGCGACCGCCTGCGGCTTGGTCCACAGGTCCTCCCACAGGTCCGCCTCGCGGTCGGTCTGCTCGGTCAGCGGCCACTGCGGCGCCGGCCCGGTGCGGCCCTCGGCCGGCAGCGTCATCCACCCGCCCGCCTGAACAGCCTTCGCGGACTTCAGCGAGTTGGGGTCCGGCGGCGGGCCGGACGCGGCGTGTCCCCCTCGGGGCATAGCGGATCACCCTCCCGAGCTGCCTTGCGCAGCATCGAGGGCCGCCACGTTGCGTGACGACCCTGAGTTGATCAAGAACCCTTTGACCCGGCGCACCTCGCGGAGCCCTCCCCGGCGTTCCGGAACCCCACTTCAGAGGGGGTCCACCCCCTACTCGTAGGTCACCTTCCGTAGCCGACCAAGTGGCGTTGCGAGTGAGCTTGAGGCGTTTGACACTTGCTTCACCTGAAGACACAGGGAGGCTGTCATGGCGGAGGCTGCCATCTCTGCTAACGGATACGTCGAGGTGGACCTGAAGGATCCGGACCAGAGCGACGTCGTGGCCATCCTTGCGATCGCTTGGCGCTACGGGTTCCCCGTCTACGTCGAGTCGAACGGCAACGACCGCAAGATCACGGTGTACTGCTCCGGTGTGCGAGCCATTCAGGCCATCGGGGGTATCGCGCAGGCTGTGAACGGAGTCCAGTGATCAACCTTGTTCGCGGTCGTTCCACCCTCCGGGCTGTTCCCGGGCGGTGTGCCTGCTGTGGTGGGCCTTGGTCATGGCCTGCAGGTTGGTCCAGTCGTGGCCGCGGGGCCCGTGTGGGCCGAGTCCGTCGATGTGGTTGACCTCGGTGGCGCGGGGCCGCAGCAGCTCGGGGAGCTGGGCGCACTCGTCGCACTCGCAGTACGGGGTGGCTCGGAGGTAGGCGGCGCGGGTGCGTTGCCAGCGGGCGTCGTAGCCGCGGGCCCGGGCGCTGCCGCGGCGCCTGCTGGCGGCGGCCTGGCAGGTGTCGCACCGGCCGCCGGCGGTGAGTTCGGGGCATCTGGGGGTGGGGCAGGTCTGGAGCGCTCGCACGGCTACCTCTTGAGCCACCGCTTGACGATGTCGAGAACCTGCTCGGAGCCTCCCTGGGACGCCCCCACATTGAGTCTGACGGTGTTGGTCTGAGGCGCGGAGCCGCAGTGCTCGCCGTAGACGCGGGTCGCGTCGGCGGTGCTGGCCCAGCCGGTGATCAGGCCGCAGGAGCAGGCGACGTTGGCCCGTCCGGTCTTCTCGCAGCGGGCCCACCCGTCGTTGGTCGGCTGCAGCTCGCGCACCTCGTAGACGAGCTTCGGACTGTGGCGCATGGATGCCTCCAAAATGCCGAAGGCCCGCTCAGGGGCGGGTCTTCGGCGGTACCAAGTGGATCAGCAGGCGTCCCAGCGCCAGGTGCCGTCCTCGCGGGTCCAGGGCTGGTTCTTCCGCTCGAACTGAGGGATTCCGACCCCGTAGGAGACGCGGGCCATGTGTCCGCTGATCTGCTCGACCTTGATGTTCTTGATGGTCTGGGCGCCGAATTCGTGGTGGCCTTGCTTGGCCACCTCCGCGAACTGGACCCGGGGCATCTCTTCCTGGCAGCGCTTGGACAGCAGGTCGTGCCCGGAAGCGTCGCCGCCGAACAGCTTCTTCGTGTACTCCCGGACGGACTGCTCAAGCGCGGCGGTCTCGCCCTTGCCGTCGGTGTTCTTCCCGGCCGGAGCGGACGGAGCGGGGGTGCCGGCTTCCGGCTTGTCATCGGAGTCGTCACCGCAGGCGGTGAGCGGCAGGCAGATCAGGGCGGCGATGGCCGCGGCGGAGCGGGCGCGCATGGAGTTCCCCTCGGAGCGGTGTGCACGGTGGTGTGGGGGCGTGCAGCGTACCGAGAGGTGAGGGGCATGTGTGTGGGAACGACGAAGCCCCGACCGTGGTGGTCGGGGCTGTCGTTGGTGTATCTCCGGGGGCCACTGCCACCTTGGTGGTGGAGGATCCAGTTGCCTGGTTCCGACCTTCTCCCGGCAGGTGTTCAGCGGCGTGTGGGCACGCTGAGCACGGCTCCAGTGTTACAGCAGGTCAGGCCGCTGCGCAAGCGGCCTTGGTGGCGAGGTGCTGCTGCAGCTCGCCGAGGTCGACCAGTGTCCGGCCGGCCGGGTCGTGTCCGTGGTGAGTGAGGTGACCGCGGTGGAGCCATACCCGGAGGGTCCCGGGGCGGATGCCGGTGGCGGCCTGGGCGGCGAGCAGGTCCACCAGGACGGGGGCGGGGTGCATGCGTCCATGATGCAGCAGGGCCCCGCCGCGTCGTGGGGACGCGGCGGGGCCTCGGGCCGGGCACACCCAGCGTTTCCAGTGTCAGCCCTTGGGCTTGCCGGGGACAGGCTTCGGCTCGGGCCTCACCCAGCCGCCGCGGCTGCCGCTGTACGTCGTCTCGTGCCGCGGGTCGGGCCGGGTGCCGGGGCCCATGGGCATGGGGCGGAGTGGCATGGTGGTGATCCCTCGTCTCGCTGATCGGGGCGGGGTCCGGGGCGGCCGGGTCGCCTGGCAGCTGTCGGCCGCCCCGGGGGCGCGGGTTAGTTGCCGGCGCGCCGGTTGAGCTCGTCCAGGGCCTTGTTGATGGCTTCGCGGGCGGCCTGGCGGACGGGGTCGGAGGTCTCGGCGCCGCTGCGGCTGATCTCCGCTGTGAGGCGGGTGATCTCGGCCTGGATGTCCTCGTTGCTCATGTGGTCGAAGCGGTTCACGGGCTCTCTCCTTCGGTTGGGTGGTGCATGTAACCCCTCTCGGGAGGGGTGGCCTGGGTGCTCTCCGGCCGCTCTCCAGCCAGCTCTCCGCCGCGCTCTCCAGGGGTCTGACCTGCGTCTCCGTCGTGGAGAGGGGTGGAGAGGGGCTGGCCGGGGGGAGGGGGGTCGAGCAGGGCCTGGACGTCGGCGCGCTTGATGCCGGACCGGCCCTCGACGTCGCCGACGCGCATGGATCGGGTGATGGTGATGCCGGCCTCGGTGAGGGCGGCGCGGAGTCGGGTCTCGTCCAGGCGGGCGGCGGCGGGCCGGGCGAGGAGTGCGGGGTACAGCTCGGCGAGGTGGATGCCGGGGCGGTCGCCGATGATGTCGAGGACGGCCTGGGCGAGGTCCCGCCGCGGGTCGTCCGGCCGGGCGGGGCCCGGGTCCGGGGTGGGGGTGGTGGTCTCGGGCGTCTCGGTGGCGGCGTTGCCGGTGTCCGGCGGGGGGCCGGCGGCGGCCCAGGCTCGGCGGCACCAGACCGTGGCGGCGACCGGGGCGAGGATGGGGGCTTGGTGGGCGGCGTTCAAGGCGGTGATGGTGCCGCAGACGGTGGCGGTGATGAGTCCGGCGGCCAGCACCGGCCGGCCCTCGGGTGTGAGGGCCTGGCCGATGCGGCGCGTGAGCATCGCGGACCCGGTGGCGAGCCGCCGGACGCTGTCCCGGGCGTTCATCAGATGCTGGTGACCAGCGAGTCGCCGATGGAGTTGATGAGCGGCACCAGGGCGAGGGCACCGGACCCGGCGACGCCGGCCGAGGTGCCGAGGGTGGCGCCGGAGACGGCCCCTGCGCCGATCATCTTCTGCTCGGCCTTGTCCCATCGCTTCCACAGGGCGATGGCGGCCACGAAGACCAGGACGGTCAGGATCGCGCCGCCGACGGTCAGCGGCGGCAGCTGGGTGGACGCGACGGCGTGGCCGTTGGCGCCGGTGGCCGAGCCGAGGACCTTCTCCCCGGTGGCGTTGCTGGCGGAGCGGACACGGGTGAAGACCCAGCCGAGGATGCCGCCGGTGACCGCGGCGCCGAGGATGCCGAGCAGGACGCCGTAGCCGAGGGGGCCGAGGGCCTTCCAGTCCTTGCTCTGCTTCTTGTTCTTGTTGGCGTGCCACCAGCGGACGCCGTACCAGGCGAGGATCACGAGGCCAACGAGCAGGCCGCCGGCGGTGAGTGCCACGTTCATCAGGAGACTCCGGTGATCAGGTAGGTGATGACGGTCAGGACGGGGCGCGCGGGCAGGGCGAGGGCGGTGCCGAGGACGGCGGAGTACAGGGCGACGCGGGTGAGCCACTGGCCGCGGGCGAGGTCGAGGGCGG
Organism: Streptomyces sp. NPDC018031; assembly: GCF_044327625.1. NCBI lineage: Bacteria > Bacillati > Actinomycetota > Actinomycetes > Kitasatosporales > Streptomycetaceae > Streptomyces > Streptomyces sp. NPDC018031. Next base: position 168,982 of record NZ_JBIRFT010000008.1, on the reverse strand, counting down.
CGGAGATCGTGATGGTGAGGCCGCACAGGACCATGGCGCCGCCGGTGGACAGTTCGGGGTCGGCGAGCTGCTGGGCCCACCAGGTGCCGGGGCCGGTGGCGGCCAGGGCGGCCAGCGGCCGCCACCGCCAGCCGTCGGGCAGGAACCGGCGGCCGGGTGCCTCGGCGGCCGGGGGGTCGGCGGTGACGATGACAACACGGGGCTCGGCCGGCTGGTTGGTCCACCAGGTGGTGCGGCCGATGGTGGGCGGGCGCTGCGGCGGCGGGGGGAAGGCGTGCGGCTCGGTCACGGCCGGACCCCGTTGAGTTCCTTGGCCGCGTTCAGCACGCGCCTGCCGTAGCGGTCGCCGGTTCCGATCGCTTCGCCGGCCGCCTTGCCGCTGAGATTGGGATCGGCGTCCAGAAGGGCGGCGACGGCGCGGATCTGCTCGACGCGGACCCGGTGCTGTCGGGCGAGGTAGTCGGCCACGGTCGGTTCGGGGGCGGGTTCCGGGGGCGGGGCCGCGGAGCGCATGGGGGCGGCCTTCCAGGAGGGTTCGCCGCGGGTGTGCGGAACCGGTAGCGGAACCATGATCACGGGGGCCTGCGGGGCGTGCTGCGCTGGTTCCGCTGCCGGTGCCGGATCGGGTCCGGGGCGGGCAGGGTGGGTCGCGTCGCGGGCCAGGGCGTGGGTGCGCCAGATCGCCACCGGAACCAGCAGCGAGACGACCACGACCATGGGGATGTCGACCTGGACCACCTCGGCGTCCAAGAGGTGCGCGGCGACCTGTGCGGCACCCATGAGCGTCAGGGACAGGGCGATGTCGAGCGGGCGGAACCAGCGCAGGGCGGCCACCACGTAGGCGTCGATGGCCAGCGGCAGCATGACGGCGATCGGTTTTTCGGCGCCGAGAGTGCGGGCCAGTTCGTACTCGGCGGTCGCGGTGAACGCGATGCCGGCGGCCAGGGAGATGCGGGTGAGCCATTCCCGAGTCGCGTCGGGTTCGGGGTGCATGTGCGGGGTCCTTCCGGGGCCCGCCCCTGCTCGGGGCGGGCCCGGGACGAGGGGTTGGTCAGAAGGAGGCGCGGAACACGGTGAGCTGCCGGGCGAGCGCGCGGAGCTCGGTGGCGTGGACGACTGCGGCGGCGGCGAGCTGGTCGAGGCCGGCGGGGGCGTAGTGGTACCAGTCGCCGCTGAGCTCGACGGCCACGGTGGGCTCGGTGCCGCGGGCGGTGGCGTGCGGGTAGGCGACGAGGGCCGCGGTCATGACCGTGACGTGGCCACCGGCGGGCACAGGGGCGCGCAGGGCGGTCTCCTGGCCCTCGTGGACGAGGTCGGCCCGGTACTCGCCATCGCGGTGCTGTCCGAGACACCAGGGCGGCTCGAAGAGGGTGACGGGGCCGTGGTCGCGGGTGTGCACCGTGACGGTGCGGGGGCGGGTCACCGGTCGGCCTGCTGCCGGCAGTGGGCGTCGAAGCGGGCGCGGAGCTCGCGGGCTTCGTCGCTGTCGTAGTCGTCGTGGCAGCGGTCGACGGTGGCGTCCTCGTGGAGGATGCTCCGCTCGGCCTCGGTGAGGCGGGGGGCGTTCGGCATCTGCGTCACGGCCGGCCCTCCTCGGCGTCGAGGGCGGCGAGCAGCTGCCGCAGCGCCTCGGTGGCGGCGGCGTGCGACTCCACGATGGCGTCGTGGTCATGGATGTCGGCGCGCTCGGCGTCGGCGTGGACCTGGCGGGCGCCGGCCAGGGCGATGTCGAGCGGCGGCACGAAGGTGGGCCGCTGCAGGATGCGCATCACGACGCATCACCCCCAACGGGGCCGCCCGTGCGCCGCTCTCCGGCGTGCTGGTAGCCGGTCGGGGGGTGCTCGGCGAGGCGGGCCCGCAGGTAGGTGGTGGTCCACTCGATGCCGAGGCACGCGGACACCTCGGTGTCGAGGACGTCGGCCAGGGCGATGACGGTGTGCATGGCCCGGTCGGCGAGGACCTGGGCGTGCCGGTCGCGGTCGCCGTAGGTCGCGGGGTGCGGGATGTCGAGCGCGGCGCGGACGGCCTGCAGCAGGTCGCGGACGGGCTCGGGGATGGTGTGCTCGGTCGTCTCGGTCACTGGGCCACCGCCGTCGGGGCGATGGTGCCGGTGACGCCGGCCGGGGTGGCGCGCACGGTGATGGTGCGGCCGCCGCGGTGGCGGATGGTGCCGACGGCGATCAGGCGCCGGTCGGCGGGCGGGGGCGCGCCGTGGCGCGCGGGCATGGCAGTATCGGCCATGGTCGAGTCCTCCTGGTTAGGTCAGGTGGTACTTCGGTCAGGGAGTCGGGCGGCGCGCGCGCCCCTCAGGTGTTCCAGCACCTGGGGGAGCTGTCGCCCGGCTCCCGTTCTGCGTTATTCGGTTGTGGTGGGCCGGTCCGTTCCAGCGGGCGGCCGGTGTTTCTTGATCGCCTTGTCGATGGCGGTGTGGCTACGGCCGAGTTCCTTGGCAACCGCGTACACGCTGCCGAGGTCGGCCACGCCGTCGAGCAGGGCCGCTGCGCGGCGCTTCGCTGCTTGTGACGTCTGGAGTCGGAGCTGTTCCAGCAGCTCCTCCTCCGCGCGTACTCGCTCGCGCCAAGGTGGCGTTTCCATCGAGAACCACGCTATCCAACCTAGGGTTGCATAGCAAGCGGGTCAGGCCGCTTCGTCGCTCGAAATCCCGTTCGGTGCACCCTCGTTGACCGCCTGCTGCGCCCGAGCCAGGTCCATCCACGTCGCCGGCGGGTACACGGCCTCGCACCACCGGCACCGCACCTCGGCCACGCCCGGCGGGACCCGCAATACCGCCCCGCACACCACCCCGTCCTCGTACACCGCCGGGCAGTTGCCGAGCCGAATCGTCCGCTCCGGCGGGGAGACGACCGACAGGACCGACCGCTCCAGGTCTCGGAGCTCCTCGGCGAACGCGCCGGCCATCGGCCAGCACGACGCGATCCACAGGATGTTCGCGTGCAGCCCAGCGGCGGCTGTGCTGATCCGCTCACCGATCGGGCCCTGCGGCTTCGGCTCGCTCCAGCCGAGATCGGCGTGCAGCGCGCTGCGCCAGTCCTCGAGGACGCCGACCATCCCCCCGGGGCCGCGCAGCACCAGCACCGGCTCGGCGACGGGCAGCTGCGCCTCCACCGTGACCGTCCGGCCCAGCTCGGGCCGCCGGCCGCCCGGGGCGAGGAACCCGGCGAGCGCGGCGTACAGGGTCGGCATCCGGTCCAGCCGCTGGCCGGTGGCCCTCGTGCACCCGGGGCACAGGTGGGCGTCCTCGGCCAGCTGCCGCTCGCACATCCCGCACTCGCTCATGCGCTCCACCTTCGCTGTGTCGCCACTGGCTGGCCCTTCGCCCGGTGCTGCAGCTGGTAGAGGGCGAGGCTGAGCCGGTACTGGTCGGCGCCGCTGGTGCGCCGTGCCCGGCGGGAGTCGCGCTCGGCCTGGGCCGCGGCCCGCCAGCTGATGAAGGCGTAGACGGCCATGGCGGTTTGGCCGCCGAGGGCGAACCCGCTGACGAGGATCTGCATCTCGTATCCGTTCATGACGTCGTCCGGGGTCAGAAGGGCGGTTCGTCGGAGTACCCCGCCGGGGCGCCGACGGCGGGCTGTTGGGCGCCCCAGCCGCTGGTCGGGGCGGATGCGGGGCGTCCCGAAGGCGGCGCCTTCGGGGGGCCGCCGGCCGGGCCGGATGCGGCCCGCTCGCCCGCGGCCGGGTTCTTGGTCACCGCGGCGGTGGCGCGGGCCAGGGACGGGCCGACCTCGTCCACGTCCAGCTCGTACACGGTCCGCTTGATGCCCTCGCGGTCCTCGTAAGAGCGCTGCTTGAGTCGACCCTGGACGATGACGCGCATGCCGCGTGCCAGGGACTCGGCGACGTTCTCAGCGGCCTGCCGCCACGCGGAGCAGGTGAGGAACAGGCTCTCGCCGTCCTTCCACTCGTTGGTCTGGCGGTCGAAGGTGCGGGGGGTGGACGCGATCCGGAACTTTGCGACGGCGGCGCCGGCCGGGGTGTAGCGCAGTTCGGGGTCATCGACGAGGTTGCCGACGATCGTGATGCTGGTCTCGCCTGCCATGGCGGCCTCCTTCGAATGAGGCTTTCAGGACTGAAAGCCTGGTGCGGGATGCTGGGCGGTGCCGGGCCCGGCTTCCGCGGGCTCGGCCGTAGGGTCCGCGATTAGTTCGGCAGTTCAGCCGGTTCGATGTGGTCGATGCGGTCCGTGCGCCACAGGACGATCTGCCTGGTGCCGTGGCCGTACCATCCGGGGCCGAACGTTGCGCGCAGTCGTTTGTCGGTGGCGAGGCAGTCGCGGATCTCGGGATTCTCGGCGTCGTACCCGGGGGAGTAGGGAGCGCTCGTCAGGACCGCGGGGCGACTGTCCTTGAGCCAGCCGTTGACGTGGTCGAGCCACACGTAGTCGAGGCCGCCGTTGTTACGGCAGGTACCCATCGGGCACTTGCGACTGACCTTGCGCAGCAGCCAGAGCTGGCAGCAGCCGGTGCGGCTGTAGCGCAGGCGGTACCGCTCGGCCCACTCAACGATGGCGTGCTGCGCCGCTTCGGCGTGGGCGGTCGCCTTCGCGAGACGCTCGCGGCTGAGCCCGCTTCGTCGCGGGTGTGGTGTCTCCAGTCCGTAGGGCCACGCCACGGCTCCTTCGCGCATGCCGAAAATGGCGGCTGCCCGACTGCGGAGGTCATTGGTCATTTCGTTCTCCTAGAGATCGGCGGGGGGGGGACAGGGGGGACGCTGTTTGTCCCCCCTCCTCTCGCGCGCTATGCGAGTCGAGTAGTAATTGATCTTGATCTTTTATTAGTGCTGGTCAGACGGTTACGTGCGAACGAGATGGTTTCCGCGGGGAACTACTTCGAGTCCCTCCCAAGGGGGGACGGGGGGACAAAAGCTGTCCCCCCCTTGGGATGTCCCCCCCCTGCTGTCCCCCCTCAAGACGGGGGGACAGGGCCGGGTGCGAACCTGCCGTCCGCTTCGATGACCCACTCCCGCAGCACCGCGTAGGCCACCGCATCGGACAGGTACTTCTTGTCCCGGCCGGCGACCCTGGCGCGCACCGCCTTGCGGGTCTGCGGCCCCTGCTCGCGCACCAGAGTGCCGAGCCGCAGCGCCAGCCGCTCGACAGCCCGGTCCGTCCTGGCGGCTTCGGCGAGCTGTTTCGCGTGGTCGACGCGCACTTCCTCCTCGATGCGAGCCATGGTGCGCCGCTCCTGCTCGGCCCGTCGCTGCGCCGCGCTGTACGCCAGAACCGCGTCCCGGGTCGCGCACGACGCCTCCCACAGCAACTGGGCAAGCCACCAGTCCTCCGGGGTGACGTGCCGTCGACCGCTGAGGATGGCCAGCAGCGACGCGAGCTTCACTCGCATCACCGGGGCCTGCGAGTCGAGCTGGTTGAACTCGGACGGGTCCAGGTGCCCGCGGACCTTGGCGAGGTCGGCGGCCCGCAGCTCGGCCTTGATGGACTCGTCGAAGGACACCAGAACGAATCGGCTCGCCTCGTCGCCGGGCGGCGCGGCGGCGGCCTCGCGCCAGGCGGTGAGCTCGCCGGGCCACGGCGGCGGAACGTCGGGGATGGCCGGGTCGATGACCTGTACCCACACGAACCGCTGCGGGGTGCCCTCGGCGACCTCCTCGAACAGCGGCGCCACGGTCTCCGGCTGGAAGCCGACCAGCAGGCCGAGGCTGTACGAGCCGCTGGGGATGTACCGGCTGGTGTCCTTACTAGCGTTCGTCTGCCCCAGCGTCTGGCCTACGGCTGCACTGCGCAGCGTCTCGCCGAGCGTCGACCCGGACCGCTCCTTCATAAGCCGCGTGATCGTGGCGCCCTCGTCGACGTAGAAGAACGCGTTGTGCCGAACCTGCCTGCGGACGCTGACGGTGACGGGCGTCTCCGTCCCGCCCCGCTTCCGGACCTCGCCGGTCTCCTCCTCGACGACGCCCATGAACACCTCGGCGAGGCCCTCGCCGGAGCCGAGCGGCAGCCCGTCCCGGAAGTCCAGATTGACGGGCGCGGGCATAAGCCGGTCGGCAACCTCCACGCCTGTGGACTTGCCGATACCGGACGGGCCGATGATCCCGCCGAACAGGTTCAGAGACGCGAACCCGGCGATGCCGGTGTCGGCTCGAATCCGGTGCGACACCAGGGACGACAGGCGGGTGAGGACCGACAGCAGGGCAACGTCGCCGGACCGGGTGCGGGAGTGGCCGGCCTGGCGGATGTGCCGCAGCTCGGGCCGGGCTGCCCAGAACTCCTCAGGGATGAGCCCGGGCACCGGGGCCGGGCCAGTGGTGCCGTCCGGCTCCGCCGCAGGCTCGGCGGGTTCGTCGCCCGGCTCTGTGTACCCGTGCTCGATGTCGCTCCAGTCGATGCCGTCGCCGCCGAGGAGGTCGCGCAGATCGGCGGCCGCCGCGCTGTGCGAGGCCGGCGGCCACGGCGTGCGGGGGTGCTGCTGGCCGCTGCGCAGGCCGGACTCGATGCTGGGCCGGGCCCGGCCCTCGGGATGGTTGCCCGCCCGGGCGGCGGAGAGCAGCGCCTCACGGGCTTCGGCCTCGCCGAGCGCGCCCGCTGCAACGAGCGTGCCGACGCTGAACGCGGCCCGGTTGATCGTGTTGTTCTGGTCGCCGTCCGGGGCGCCCACGATGGCGTCGCACTCGTCCTGCAGAGCCTTGCGGGTGTAGGCGTCCATCCGGTCGGACGACACGGTGAACGTCGCCGTGGCGCGCGCCTGGCCGCCGCCGTGCAGCTTGGCCAGAGCGGCGTCCACGCCCTGCTGGATGGCCTCGGACGTCACGCTGCCCTCCTCTGTGGGGTGAGGACTGCAGGCCAGGCCGCCTCGGGCTGCACGAAGCGCCCGGGCCCCGACCATCGGTACCGGCCACCGCTGCCGTGCACGGACGGGGCGAGGAGGATGTAGCCGTTGTGCTTCACGTCCAGGCCGGGCCCGAGCGTGCCCGGCAGGGAGACGCCCGGGGTGCGGTAGACGATGTGGAGACCGTCACCGCCGGTGATCTGCATGACGGTGCCGGGCAGCACGCCGACGCGCTGCTCCAGGACGGCGAGGGACTGGTCGCCGCCGTGGCGTGGGTCGATGTCGAGGACTGCCCAGCCGTTCAGCGCGCACGGGGCGCCGATATTCGCGTCCGGCTGCTCCGCCCACCACCGACGAACGAGGTCGACGTCCGTGGTCGCCGCGTGAAACCCGTGGCAGGTGCGCGCCGTGCAGCGGCATCCCTCGGGCCGGTGCGGGATGTAGAAGGGGTTCGGCCGCTGCTCCGCTGGCGGGCGGCACCGGGAGCAGTTCGCGAAGGGCGCCTTGTCGGGGCGAACCCGGAAGACGCGGATGCCCGCGGCAGCGTAGGCCACGGCCGCGCCGGGCAGGTCCTGCGGGATGGCCAAGGGCTGTGGCTTCACTAGGCCACCGCCGGGAAGTAGTACGTGCCGGCCGGGCGGCCGACGCAGCGCGACTTGCGGGGGCAGACGTGGGGCACGGCGGCGAGGCCGGCGGGGTGGATGTGCTGGTAGCCGCAGAACGGGCAGTCGACGACGAGATGCGCACGGGGCTGCCCGTCTTCGTGCTGGGTATCGCGGTAGACGACAAGGCGGGCCGCGGCGGCGGCCATGTCGAGGCGGACCGGCGGCTGGGTCTCCGTCTCGGCCTGCCCGGTGTCCTCCCCGAAGAGGGTGGGAGTGCTGTTCACGAACACGTGCTCTCTTCTACGAGCGGGGCTGGTGGGATTCGTGAGTGCGCGCACGGTCTCGGGCTCCCTGGTCCGGGACCGTGCGCGCTTCCCGGGGTCAGCCAGGGCTTCGCGTCTTGCTGAGCATCGCGGCGTGGTCCGAGGCGAAGCTGCGCAGGTGCTGCTGCACCTCGCTGGCGATGAACGCCCACCGGGCACCGGCCGGGACGTGGATCTCGATGCTTCGGGCGGCGAGGAAGAACCGTGCGGCAATCGCGTGCCCGAGGTCGGGGCTGCAGCGTTGGGCGTCTTCCCCGAGGTGGACGATCGCGGTGTGGCAGTCGGTGGAGTGCCGGGTCTGCTCGTACAGGTCCCGGGTGACGTCGCTGCTGCTGTCGTAGGGGCCGGTGAGGTCGACAGTGACGACAAGGCGGACGTCCGGGACGGGCACTTCGGGATGAGGCTGCTTCTCCGCCGGCTGCTGGTTGCAGACCGGGACGGGGAACGTGTCGAGGGGGACGGGCTTTTCGACCGGCCACTGGCCGTGGGCTCGCTCGGTCATGCTGTCTTCCCCTCACGGCGTGTGGACTGGTGGAAGATCACGCGAAGTCGCGCGCGCTGGGCGTCATCGAGGGGCGGCGCCTGGTCGACGATGCGGTCGATGCGCTCCCAGTAGCCGACCGGACGCTCGGGCCGGGCCCGCCGCCTGGAGTCTTCAGTCGTCACTCGGCACCCCCGGGGTGAGGTGTTCAGGTGGGACATTCATCGCCACCTGAACACAGGCGACGCAGGGCTTCCCGAGCGTGCTGGAGACCCAGCCGACGGAGCGCTGCACGCCGTGATCAGCTATGAGCCGGTCGATGATCTGCCGGACGGAAAGGCCTTCGTCGTGCCTCAAGCAGTGGACGCGCCCGGCGAGGAAACGCCGGTCGTCATCGCTGAGCCGAGGCGGGTACGTCTTGCCGTCCATCCCGAGCACGTCCTTGGGGGACGGGACCCGGGGCCGGGCCGGGCGGCCGGGGGTGTCCCCGGCCGCTGCGGCGTTGGTCTGGGCGATCACTGCGCCGCCCGCCATTCGGTTCGCGCTTGGACGAGGTCGGCGTGGACCTGGTCGAGGCGGTCGACCTGGGCGCGCAGCTTGGCGATGACGTCCGCGAGGCCGCCCGGGTCCAGGTCGGCGATCACGCAGTCCTCCAGCACAGCCACCGTCGCCAGCGGAACCCGGTGGCCCGGGTCCTCGGCGTAGGGATCGAGGTGGATGGCGGCCGCCAGCACGGGCTCCGGGTGCACGGCGCCGGTGTCCTCGCCGGACACCTGGGCAGGAAGGAAGACGTCCAGGGCGGTGCCGTCGACCGCATGCCAGTGGGTCATGTCGACCAGCCGCATGCGCAGCTGCTCCGGGGTGAGTCCGGTCGCGCTGGGGTCGTCGTCCGCCCAGGCGGGCAGCGGGCCGGTGACCTGCCCGCCGCCGGCCAGCCCGAGGGCCCAGGTTCGCGCGGAAGGCTGCTCGGCACCGGAAACGGAATGCGAAACGCTATTCACAGGGCCACCGCCCCGCGGCCGCCCCGGTGGGCGGCGATGAGCGCGGCCAGCTGCTCGCGCACCGCGGCGAGGATCTGACAGTGGCGGGTCAGGTCGGCCTGCAGCCGGTCGACGTCCTCCAGCCCCAGATCGCGCCATTCGCCCCCGGCCTGGAAGGTCAGGGTCGGTTCGTCGTCGTCCCACTGGGTGAGCTGGAAGGCCAGCGGCGTCGATCCGTAGGAGCCGCTGATCTCGTGCTCGGGCCCACGGTGGATGTGCTCGCGCGGGTCGGCGTGGTCCAGGAGAGCCGAGGTGCACCACGGCCGGCCGTCCGGGCATGGGGTGATGTCGACGCCGTACTGCTCGGCGAGGGCGGTGCACGCCTGGGTGAAGGTGACGGCCGGATCCTGCCCGGGCGGGACGACCAGCGTGTGACGGTCGGCGAGGATGGCGGCCGTCAGGCCGGAGGCGTGGGGGCCGTCGGCGGTGTGCAGGCAGAGGTTCTGCGCGACGGCCAGTGCCTGCAGCGCGATCCAGGTGGTCGACGGGCGCCCGTCGAGGGCGGAGTGCGCGGCCGGGGTGAGGACGACGGGCACAGGGACGTCCGCCGGCAGGGCGTCGAGGGCCGACGGGGCGGTGACCTTGGCCGGTATCGGCTGGTTGCTGGGCGTGGGTACTGACGCCCGGGTAAGCTTCATTTCTGAGCACTCCCAGTCTGCTGAGCTGTGGATTCGTTGATGTGCTCGACAGACGGCGCCTGGGCTGCATCCCTGGCGCCGTCGTCGTTGTTCGGCTTCCGCGGCTTCACCACGTAGGGCGCAAGCAGCGTCGCAAGCTCTCGGAGTTCAAGTACGACCGCCAAGCGGTGCAAGGACTCCACTGACAGATGCTTCTCGCCGCGCTCGACCTTCGAGAGGTGCCCCGGGTCTATGCCAGACCGTTCGGCTACGTGCCTCAGGCTCAACCCCTTGGCTGCACGCACGGCGCGCAGTGGCGGCGCAGTGAACGTTCTGGTTGAACTTCTCTGCATGTCGTGAAGGCTAGGTCTCGTGGTGGCCAGAAGTCAACCAAACGTGGAAGCCCCGTCTTCAGGTTTCGTTGACTCCTGGTCTACGGTGGAGGCATGGCTGAGAACCCGCTCTACGCGCGCCCCGTCGACGGCCCCGAGCAAGTACGGGACGCGCCACCCGTGCCCGCCATGACGGTTAACGAGCTGGTGTCGTACAACCTGCTTCGCGCTCGACGGGCTCAGGGTTGGACGCAGCAGCAGCTCGGGGAAGCGCTCGGTAGGTACACGGGTCGCGCTTGGTCGAATGCCAGCGTGAGTGCCGCTGAGCGCGCCTGGCAGGGGGGCCGCCCGCGTAAATTCGACGCTGAAGAGATCGCCCTTTTCAGCAGGATTTTCGATGTCCCTTTCTCCTACTTCCTGATGCCGCCCGAAGAGGATCACCTAATTGTTTTCCGCTCTCGCGAGGGCGATCCGGTGCTGCACTCATTTCCGCCAGTGGAATATCTTAAATGTGTGCTCGCGGTCGACCCGCCGGCCAAATTTTTGGAGCGAGCTCAAGGGGCGGTTTCGCAAAACGTAGATCTTGACTTCGCCCCTGCCGCGTGGCAGCTGGGGGCAGGGGAGCCTAAGCCGCCCCGGAGCGAAGCACGGGACGCCATACTGAAGGAAGACAACGAGCTTCGAAGGGCGGAAGCCGCGAAACGGTTCGAGGATTATGCCCGCAAAGCGGGCCTGAGTGAAGAAATGCTGGAAGCGCTCACCGCTGCTCGCATAGACGAAGTTAGCTTCGGAGTGGCGAGGCGGCTGGACGCTATGGGATATATCAGAGACCCGGACTATGAGGAGAAGCTGCAAAAGCTCAATGAGCGGTTGACTCGAAAACTGGTAGAAGCGGAGAAGTTGGTTGAGAGGCTAACGGGTCGCATCGAGACCGAGGAGTAGGAGGTTGCGCTATTTGGCGTAATACGGTTCCGGCCCTCTTAGCCACCGGAACTGGATAGCGTCATAGTCGAAATAGCCGCCATCTGGCATCCGGCCCTGCCGCGGCGGTAGCAGTGTGACCTCCAGCAGCTCCCGCAGCACCGAGCGCTGCTGGGACAGCTCCATCGCGTCCCACGCCTTTCGCACGTCCGGCGCACCGACCAGTGGCACCAGCGGATCCTGCGTCGCCGCACGGCCGAGCTGCTTGTTCACGCCCTCCAGCTGGGCCCGCGCGGTATCCGACCCTTCGGTGAACTGCGCCATCGTGATCTGCCCCGCACCGAACAGTCCCGCCAGGTCGGTCAGCCGCCGGCGGATCGCCTCGCTCTCCGCCTGCAGCGCGGCCACGTCAACGTCGCCGGGGCCGGGCAGCAGCAGATCCTGCGCGTCGTTCCGGGAAAGCCGCTCGACGATGACGTCCTGGACGTAGTCGTCGAGCTTCTGCGCGTGCCGGCCGCCGCCGTGATTGGTCTGGCACCGGTACGACGGATACCTGCGGCCGCCGGACTGGGTGACGTAGGCATAGGCCGTGCACCCCGGCCGGCCGCACCGGTAGATCAGAGACCCGAACCACTTCGGCTCTGAACCCGGCGTAGTGCGCCGCGAGGGGTCCTTCAGGATCGCCACGACCGCCCGGTGCTTCGGCTCGGACACGGCAGCCTCCCAGTTGCCCCTGCCGACCTCCTCGCCCTTGTAGACGGCGATTCCCGCGTTCCGGGGCCGCAGCAGAATGTCCCGGGCCTCGGTCGTGCCGATCGGGTTTCCCTGGGTGCTCGTGATGCCCTTGTCGGCGAGCCACTTCACCCAGGAGTTCAGCGACCCGCCGGCCAACAGGATGTCGTGCCCGGTGTCGATGGCGGCGAACTCCTCGGGCACGCCCTTGTCCATGTCGAGCACGGGTACCTCGGTCTCCTCGCCCGTTCGGCGGTCGACCTTCTTGGTGGTCTCGCCGGTGGGCACGCCCCACCCGAACGGGCGAATTCCGCCGCCCCATTCGCCGGCCTTGGCTTTCTGCATGCGGGCGCGGGCGACGCGCTCACCTTTGTGCTCCGACTCGTGCCGGGCCACGTTCCCGAGCATCCGCGCGACCAGGCGGCCCCCCGGCGTGGCGAGGTCGAGGGCCCCGGCTTGGACGGTCTGCGTGGTGACGCCGCGCTGCTCGCACAGGTTGATGTACTCCTCGAGTTCGGTCGGCGAGCGGTGGAGGCGGTCCGTGTGCCAGGCGATGACGATGGTCGCCCGGCCCTCGTCGAGGTCGGCGAGCATGCGCCGGTAGCCCTTGCGGAGCTTGCCGGAGTAGGCGCTCACGTCGTTGTCGCTGTACGTCTCGACGACCTGCCAGCCGTTTCGGGCGGCCAGGGCCTCGCAGTCCTCGCGCTGCCGGTCGACGCCGAGGCCGGCGCCGGTGCGGTCCTGGCTGATGCGGGTGTAGATGACCGCCCTGAGCGGCTGGTTGCTCTGCGTCATGACCCAAGTCTGCACCCGCAGAGGTGTCTTGGTCCAAGGTTCGGGAAGACCACCTTGCTCAGCACCCTGCTCGGGCTGGTCGCCCAGGACGAGCGGATCGTGCTGGCCGAGGACTCGTCCGAACTCCGCCCCGACCACCCGCATGTGGTGCGGCTGGAGACCCGACCCGCCAATCAGGAGGGCCGCGGGCTGGTGACACTGCGGGACCTGGTGCGCCAGGCGTTGCGGATGCGCCCGGACCGGCTCGTCGTCGGCGAGGTGCGGGGGCCGGAGGTCACCGACTTGCTGGCCGCGCTCAACACGGGGCACGAAGGCGGCTGCGGCACCGTGCACGCCAATGCGGCGGCGGATGTACCCGCGCGCCTGGAGGCGCTCGGATCGACCGCCGGACTGGATCGCGCCGCGCTGCACAGCCAGCTGGCCGCCGCCCTGTCCGTGGTGATCCACCTGGTGCGGGGCCGTGGCGGCCGACGCAGGATCGCCGAGATCCACGTGCTGGAGCGGGACCGGTCCGGGTGGGTCACCACCGTGCCCGCCGTGATGTGGGGCGGTGACGGCTGTGAGCGGGCCGCGGGCTGGCCGCGGCTCCGCGCCCTGTGCCTGCGGAACGGAGGAGCCCGGTGACCGGCACCGGTGAAGGCCCCGGCCTGCTGCCACTGTGCACCGCGCTGCTCTGCGCCGCCGCTGCGCTGTGGGCCGTGGTCGGACGGCAGCGTGAATTACGCAGGGCGCATCTGCTGTTCGCCGGGGGCGGCACGCTGACGCCTGGCGAGACCGGCCCGCGGGGGTGCGTGGTGGAGGCCTTCGCGGCGCTGCGCCGGCACTGGCGCGCGCGGTACGGCGGCCGGATCGGGCGGGAGGTGCTGTGCCTGCCCGCCGGGGGTGTGCTGGCCGTGCTCGGAGAGTCGGTGATGCCCCTCGTCGGCGCGGCGGTCGCGATGCCCCTGGTGGGCCGATGGCTACGGGTGAGGCGGCGGCGCCAGGAGCGGGAGCGTCGGGTCGGCGACGTGATCGACTTGTGCGGTGCCGTGGCGGGCGAACTGCGGGCCGGCCGGCAGCCCGGCGAAGCCCTGATGGCCGTGCCCGTCGAGGACCTGGGCGACGGCTGGCCGCTGGTGTCCGCCGCAGCGCGATTCGGCGGGGACGTGCCGGGGGCACTGCGCAGTGCGGCGGCCACGCCCGGTGCGGAGGGGCTGACCGGTGTCGCGGCGTGCTGGCAGGTGGCCGTCGACGGTGGGGCCGGCCTGGCGACCGGGCTCGACCGGGTGGGCGCGGCGCTCCGGGCCGAACGGGACCAGCGCGAGCAACTGCGTGCCCAGCTGGCCTCCCAGCGGGCGACGGCGTTGGTGCTCGCGATTCTGCCGGTCTTCGTGCTGCTGATCGGCACCGTGATGGGGGCAGCTCCGTTACGTGTGCTGTTCCACACCCCGATCGGAGTCGCCTGCCTGGTGGTGGGCGGTCTCCTGGAATGGGCGGGTCTCGTCTGGACCGCGAGGCTGGTGCGGGCCGCGGCCGAACGCGGAGCGGTGGAGCGTGGGTCATGAGCCCGGAAGTTATCCACAGGCTGGGGATGACGTTCTCGATCGGGACGGCTGCGCTGTGCACAGCGGCGACGATCATCGAGGCCCGGCGTTCCCGTGCCGCCCGGCGACGCCTCACCATGATCGTCGAGAGTCCGAGGAGACACGAACCGGGCTCGGCCGCCCCGCGCGCCCGCCGGCGCGGCAGCGGCCGACGCAGCGCCTTGCCGGCCTGGACCGCCTCGGTCGCGGTGCTACCGGCCGGGATCGTGCTGGTCGGGGGCGTCATCGGCTGGGTGGCGGGCTTCGCCGGGGCCGGGGCCATGGTCTGGTGGCTGCGCCGACGTCGGGAACAGGCGGCGGCCGAGGCTGCGGCGGAACGAGCGCCGGTCCCCCAGCTCCCGCTGGCCGCCGATCTGCTGGCGGCCTGCCTGGCGGCCGGAGCCGGGCCCCGGGAGGCGGCGGAGGCGGTGGGGACATCGCTGAATGGGCGGGTCGGCGATCGGCTGACCCGGGCCGCGGCCGAGCTGCGCCTCGGCGGCGACCCGGGCGAGGCATGGGGGCGCCTGGCCGCCCTGCCGGGTGCAACCCGGCTGGCGGACTGCCTGGAGCGGGCCGGCACCACGGGTGCCCCGGCCGTGGAGGCGGTCTCCCGGATCGCTGCCGACTGCCGCGCTGAGCGCGGCAGGGCCGCCGGTACCCGGGCCGGACGCGCCCAGGTGCTCACCACGGTTCCACTGGGTCTGTGCTTCCTGCCCGCGTTCCTGCTGACCGGCGTGGTCCCGATGGTGATCGGACTCGGCAGCGGCCTGACGGGAAGCGGCTGAAACACCCGCCGACGACCCCGCCGCGCGGGGAGCCGTGTCCCAAGGTGCCGGTCTGACCGGCCGGCACGGCTACGAACCCGGCGAGGCCGGGACGCGACCGGTGCCGGCCGGGACAGAACCGGCCGGGCCGGAGACGCCCGGCCCAACAGGGCCAAGCCGAGAGGAGCTCGTATCGAGCGAACCGAAAGGAACACAGCACACCGGAACAGGACGGCGTCCCTGGGATGACCAGGAAGCGGACGACCCGGAAGACGACCGACCAGACCGAAGCAGACCGAACACACCGAAAGCTGGAATGGAAACGAGGGGGACGTAATGCTCGGCATGACACTCAGGACGTGGTGCGCCCGGCGGTTCAAGGCGGTGCGCGTGGCTCTGCGCTCCAGGGCCCAGGCAGGCATGACGACGGCAGAGTACGCGGTGGGAACCGTCGGGGCCTGCGCGTTCGGATTGGTGCTCTACAAGGTGGTGACGAGCGCCCCGGTGAGTAACGCGCTCCGTTCGGTGATCGAGCGGGCGCTCAATGCGCAGTTCTGAGGCGACCCCCGGCGCCGAGGAGCGGCAGCGGCGGTCGGAGTGGCCTGGGTGGTCACGGTGGCAGGGGCGGCCGGAGGGACGGCCTTCGAGCGGCGACGGTGGTTTCGTCACCGCGGAGGCAGCCGTCGCGGCGCCGGTCCTGGTGCTCTTCGCCGTCACGCTGATCTGGGGCCTGATGGCGGCTTCCGACCAGCTGAGGTGCGTGGACGCGGCCCGGGCGGGGGCCCGGGCCGCGGCTCGCTCCGAATCGCCCGCCGCCGCGGTCGCCGCCGCCCGTTCCGCCGCCCCGGACGGCGCCGAGGTGATCCTGCGACGTGAAGGCGACCTAATCCGGGTGCGGGTCGAAGTGGACACGGCCGGCCCGGGCGCCCTGTCCGTCCGGCTGCACGGCGAGGCGGTGGCCCTGGCCGAGGACCGTGCCGGCGGGGTCCCTGCGAAGGACCCCGGGGGAGCGGCCGCGGATGGTGAGGCCGCTGCGGTGTGGCCCGGACACGGCTCCCGGGGCGGGAAGGAGGAGGTGTCATGAAGATCGCCCTCGGTCAGACCTGCCGGCAGCAGGACCTTGGCGACCATCGAGGTCGGGACCGCGGCGCCCAGCGCGAGCCGGCCCGTCGTGACCACCGGGGCCGGTTGGGCGGCGGCCACCATCACCTCGACCGTTGGGACGACGGGAACCACCCCAACGACGGGAACCACATCGAGGACCGCGATCCGGCGCGCGACCTCGGCCCGCACCCCGGCCAGGAGCGCGGCACCGATCCCGTTCGTGGCTCGGATCCCGGCATCGACCACCCTCGTGCCTTGCATGGTGACCCCGTCCCCGTCCCCGTCCCCGTCCTCGTCCCCGATCCCGACCCGGACCCCGACCCGGGCCACGGCCTCACCCCGGTGCCCGCGCCGGTACCCGTGTCGGCCGCCGCCGTACCGGTGCACCTGACCGCCGCCGGGCGCGGCCCCACCGCCGGGCCCGGCCCCGACGGTGGTCGCGCTCGCGGCTCCTGGCGGGAGCGGGACCGCGGTTCGGCGACGGTGTGGGCCGCGGTCGCCGCCACGGCGCTGTGCGCGGTGTTCGCCGCGCTCTTCACCCTGGGGCAGGTCACGGTGGCCCGCCATCGCGCGGGCGGCGCGGCGGACCTGGCAGCGCTCGCAGCCGCGGATCACGCGCTGCAGGGCCCGCGTGCCGCCTGCCGCCTCGCCGAGCGCGTGGCGGGCGCCCAGGGGGCTCGTGTGGTGCGTTGCGGGGTCCAGGGCGAGATCGCGGACCTCACGGCGGAGGTACGGACCGGGCCGTTCACATCCCGGGTGCGCTCCCGGGCGGGGCCGGCGGAGGCGATACCGCCGGAGCGCGGTCCCGCGCCGGGCCAGTCACCCCGCGAGGGTGCCCGTGCGGACGATCCGGCCGTGATGCCACCGCCCGAGAACCGGTGACCACCACAAGCCGGTCACAACCAGAGCTGGTCACAGACCTACGAGCCGAGCCGGTCACACACCCACGAGGCGGTGAGACCCACAAGCGGTGAGACCCACAAGCGGACGAGACTCACGCCCCGATGGAAGCCACAAGCCGGTGGCACCCCTGAGGCGGTGACCCCGACAAGCCGGTGGCACCACCGAGCCGGCGACAGCTACGGGCCGGTGGCCCCCGAGTCCGGTGGCACCACCGAGCCGATGGCACCACCGAGCTGATGACAGCCACGAGCCGGTGACACCCCAGCCGATGACGGCCATGGAAGGAGGCGGGATGGGGCTCGCGCACGCCGGGGGCCGTGAATCGAGGAGGTGCCGGGGACGAGGTCGGGGGTGACCGGCCGGGGGCGTCAGTCGGCCTGCCCGGGGTCTTCGGCGGTCGGAGGAGCGCCGGTGAGCAGGGTGGCCAGCAACCGGATGGCCGCCTTCTTGTCGAGCGGATCGTTGCCGTTGCCGCACTTGGGTGACTGGATGCAGGACGGGCAGCCCGACTCGCACTCGCAGGCGGTGATCGCCTCGCGGGTGGCGGTGAGCCAGCGCGCGGCGGTGTGGAAGGCGCGCTCGGCGAAGCCCGCGCCGCCGGGGTGCCCGTCGTAGACGAAGACGGTGGGCAGCAGCGTGTCGGGGTGGAGCGGGACGGATACGCCGCCGATGTCCCACCGGTCGCAGGTGGCGAAGAGCGGCAGCAGGCCGATGGAGGCGTGCTCGGCGGCGTGCAGGGCCCCGCCCAGCGCCTCGGGCAGGACGCGGGCCTCGTCCAGCTGGTCCTGGGTCACCGTCCACCACACGGCCCGCGTCCGCAGGGTGCGGGGCGGCAGGTCCAGCTTGGACTCGCCCAGCACCTCACCGGTGATGAGCTTGCGACGGAGGAAGGAGACGACCTGGTTGGTGACCTCGACGGAACCGAAGCACAGCCGGGCGTCGCCCCAGGGCACCTCGGTGGTGGTCTCCAGGATGGAGATCGCCGTGGTGTCCCGGGCGGTCGTCGAATACGGGGGGCTGGCCGCCTCGACGAGGGCGACGGAATCCTCCAGAACGAGGCGCCGCACCAGGTAGCTGCGCCCCTGGTGCAGGTGGACCGCGCCGTCGTGGACGGTCGTGTGCGCCGCGGCGGCGTCCACCGTCCCCAGCAGCCGTCCGGTGGCCTCCTCCACGATCTGGACGGGCCGCCCGCCGGTGCCGCGGATGTCGGTGAGGTCGGTGGCGCGTTCCCGGCGTGTCCAGTGCCAGGCCGTCGCCCGGCGGCGCAGCAGCCTGCGCTGCTCCAGCTGGGGCATCAGCTCCACCGCGGCGGGGCCGAAGAGATCCAGGTCGGCGTCGGTCAGCGGCAGCTCGGCGGCCGCCGCGCACAGGTGCGGGGCGAGCACGTACGGGTTGTCGGGGTCCAGCACGGTCGATTCGACCGGCCGCTGGAAGAGGGCCTCCGGATGGTGGACCAGATAGGTGTCCAGCGGGTCGTCCCGGGCCACCAGGATCGCCAGTGCGCCTTGGCCGGCCCGTCCGGCCCGGCCGGCCTGCTGCCACAAGGAGGCCCGGGTGCCGGGGTACCCGGTGATCACGACGGCGTCCAGGCCGGCGATGTCCATGCCGAGTTCGAGGGCGGTGGTGGCGGCCAGCCCGAGGAGTTCACCGGAGTGCAGCGCGCGCTCCAGGGCGCGGCGTTCCTCGGGCAGATAGCCGCCCCGGTAGGCGGCGATCCGGGAGGGGAGGGACCGGTCGACGGCGGCCAGGTGTTCCTGGGCGATCAGAGCGATCAGCTCCGCGCCGCGCCGCGAGCGTACGAAGGTGATCGTGCGGACGCCCTGGACCGCCAGATCGGTCAGCAGGTCGGCGGACTCGGCGGTGGCGGTCCGGCGGACCGGGGCGCCCTGTTCCCCGTGCAGCTCGGTCAGCGGGGGCTCCCAGAGGGCGAAGACGACCTCGCCGCGGGGCGAGGCGTCCTCGGTGACCTCGCTGACCGGCACGCCGGTCAGCCGGGTCGCGGCCACCGCCGGGTCGGCCGCCGTCGCGGAGGCGAGGAGGAAGACCGGGGACGCCCCGTACCGGGCGCAGATCCGGCGCAACCTGCGCAGCACCTGCGCGACGTGCGAGCCGAAGACTCCCCGGTAGGTGTGGCACTCGTCGACCACCACGAAGCGCAGGGAGCGCAGGAAGGAGGACCATCGGGCATGGGCGGGGAGGATCCCGCGGTGCAGCATGTCCGGATTGGTGAGGACGTAGTTGGCGTGCCGGCGGATCCAGTCGCGCTCCTCGACCGGGGTGTCCCCGTCGTAGACGGCCGCCCGCACCGCGTGGCCGAGCGGCGCGGACAGCTCGGCCACGGTGCGGCGCTGGTCGGCGGCGAGGGCCTTGGTGGGGGACAGGTACAGGGCGGTCGCTCCGCGCCCGCCGGCGCCCCGGGAGACACCCGCGGAGCGCCCGGTGCTCTCCTGGGACGTCGGTGTGCCGTCCAGCAGCGCGCTCAGCACCGGTGCCAGATAGGCGAGCGATTTTCCGGAGGCGGTGCCGGTGGCGACCACCACCGACTCACCGTTCATCGCTCGTTCGGCGGTACGGGCCTGGTGTTCCCAGGGCTGGTCGACACCTGCCGTCCGAATGGCGGCAACCACTTCCGGACGGATCCGTTCAGGCCAGCGGGCATGGCTGCCGATGCGCGGGGGCAAGTGCTCCGTATGAGTGATGCGCGCAGCCCTGTCTGCCCCGCGAGCGATCCGCCCGAGTACGGTCCGGGGTGAGGGGCGTATGCCCGCCTGGGGCGGGAGTTGGTTCTGGGCCATCGACACCGAGTGTGTCACCGGAGTGACAGACAATGGGCTCAAGGCGTCGTGCGCGCCTGCTGGTAAGTGATTGAATGCCATCGCGGCTGCCGATCCATGGGGGGCGACCGCTCGATGCAAGGTGCTGGAGGATCCGTGGACCTGTCCCTGTCGACCCGGACCGTAGGCGACCGCACGGTCGTCGAGGTCGGTGGCGAGATTGATGTATACACCGCGCCCAAGCTGCGCGAGCAGCTGGTCGAGCTTGTCAACGACGGGAGCTACCACCTGGTCGTGGACATGGAAGGCGTCGACTTCCTCGACTCCACCGGGCTCGGCGTGCTCGTAGGTGGGCTCAAGCGGGTGCGTGCCCATGAGGGCTCCCTGCGCCTGGTCTGCAACCAGGAGCGCATTCTCAAGATCTTCCGTATCACCGGACTGACCAAGGTGTTCCCGATTCACACCTCGGTCGAAGACGCTGTCGCGGCGACCGACTGATCACTTTTATTCAGTCTCCGCGGGAAGACCGAAGGGGGTACCGGGCGGAATCGCCCGGCCCCCCTGAGACGTACGCCCGTACATCCGAGGGGGATGGCATGGCCACCGTCGAACTGCGCTTCAGTGCCCTGCCCGAGCACGTACGGACGGCCCGCCTCGTGGCGGCGGCCGTAGCCCGCCGGGCCGGGGTGGACGAAGCCGCGCTCGACGAAGTGCGGCTCGCCGTCGGCGAGGCCTGCAGCCGCGCGGTAGGGCTCCATCGGAGCAACGGGATCACGTCGCCGGTGAGCGTGGTTCTGAACGAGGAGGAGAAGAAGTTCTCCATCGAGGTGGGTGACGCGGCGCCGCGCAGCACCACTGCCGGACCCGCCGCCCCTGGTTCGCCGGGGGCCGAACCCTCCGCTGAGGGCGCCGACGACACGGCGGCCGAGAGTGACGACGAGATGGGGCTCGCGGTCATCAGCGGGCTCGTCGACGAGGTCGAGGTGTCGACCAGCGCGGCGGGCGGGGTCATCCGCATGAGCTGGCCCACCACACCCGCGCCGACCTTGCCGTAGTAGGCCACGCCCGCGCCGACCTCGCCGTGGTCGGTTCCGTTCCGGCAGGCATCGGCCGTCGGCCTCCTGTTTCACCCTGCCGCGTGGAGGGTTCCCTTTCCGTGGCGGCCGGTACCGGTCGCTGTCTCGTTCCGGTCGGCGCTCGCGGGCCCGGTGCTGCCGGGCCGGACACTCGCCTTTCAGACGCCGCGCCGGTTCGCTCGTCTGCGCCCCTGCTCCAGTTCCTCCGCCGGACTGTCCCTGCGGCCGGTCCGTGCACCGACCCCTGCTCGGGGCCTTACGTCCGTCCGGGCCCGCCCACCCCCGTCCGAGGTCGTCCCCGTCTCTCCGGGGCCACCCACCTTCGACCGGGGCAGCCCCCCTCGTCCCGGTCCTCCTCCGCCGCGGCCGGCCCTCCGGGGACGTTCCCCTGCCCGCGGCGGTCTGTCCGACCCTGCCTGGGGGACCTTCCGGACTCTTCCTCGCCTGCCGGGGTCACCCCTTCCTCGCCTGCCGGGTCACCCACGGCGGTCCGGGTGCGGAGTGGCCCCGGAACCTCACCGCTCCCGGGACCCGGCCGCGGGGCCCGCTCCCGGAACCCGGCTCCTGAAAACCCCGCTCCCGGGACCGCTCCCGCCCCCGGAATCCCACTCCCCGCTCCCGGGACCCGGCCCCGGGACCCCGGCTCCCGGTCCCCGTCTCCCCGCTCCCTGCGGCCGGCCGGTGCGGCTCGGTGGTGGGGGTGGTCACCGGACGGTTCCGGTCGCTGTGCTGGGTGGCGGCACCGCCGTGCGAGGGCGCGCGGGGTCTGCGCGGTGGTGCCGGATCCGTTCCGGGCCCCCTGGCGAGCCCGTCGGCGCATCACTCGTTCCGGTGGTGTGCCGGGCATTGCGGAGCGGCTCTGAACAGGTCCGTTCATAGGACTCCGAGATCATTTATTGATCCCTTAAATGATCGCCTGCGGGGGGTCAGCGGATTAACGAGTTTCCTTCGTCCGGGGGAATTCGTGAACGGCAAACCTATTGATCTTCGCTGGTGCAGGCGAATTACCTTTCCGGGACCCTGTTTTGATCGGGTGCGGCTACCTACAATCCGTCCACATCTTGAGCTCAGGACGCCTGAGCGTGGCGGCTGTTCTGCGGTCGCAGTGCAGCTGCGCGCCCATGTGCCAAACGTCAAGGAGGACGAATGGCGGGGCCTCTCACCCCTCATCAGCTTGACTTCTCATCAACTCTGGCCGCCGCGGAACTGACCGACGACAACCGCGTGATCGTGCTGGTGATCGCCGCTGTCGCGCTGGCCGCCCTTGCCGTGGGCGTGGTGCTCGTACGACAAGTACTCGCCGCCGGCGAGGGCACGGACAGTATGAAGAAGATCGCTGCCGCCGTGCAGGAAGGCGCCAATGCCTATCTCGCACGGCAGTTGCGCACGCTCGGCGGATTCGCCGTCATCGTGTTCTTCCTGCTCATGCTGCTGCCCGCGGACAACTGGTCGCAGCGCCTGGGTCGTTCCCTGTTCTTTCTCGTCGGTGCCGCATTCTCGGCGGCCACCGGCTATCTCGGGATGTGGCTCGCGGTGCGCAGCAATGTCCGAGTGGCTGCGGCGGCCCGTGAGGCGACCCCGGTGCCCGCTTCCGCCACGGGCGGTGCCGAGGGAGGTTCCCCCTCTTCTCCTTCCGGCGAGCCGGACCTGACGGCCGTTTCCCACAAGGCGATGAAGATCGCTTTCCGGACGGGCGGAGTGGTCGGCATGTTCACCGTGGGGCTGGGCCTGCTCGGCGCCTCGTGCGTGGTGCTGGCCTACGCGGCCGACGCGCCCAAGGTGCTGGAGGGCTTCGGCCTGGGCGCCGCACTCATCGCCATGTTCATGCGGGTGGGCGGCGGCATCTTCACCAAGGCCGCCGACGTCGGCGCGGACCTGGTCGGCAAGGTCGAGCAGGGCATCCCGGAGGACGACCCGCGCAACGCCGCGACCATCGCGGACAACGTGGGCGACAACGTCGGCGACTGCGCGGGCATGGCCGCGGACCTCTTCGAGTCGTACGCGGTGACGCTGGTCGCCGCGCTGATCCTCGGCAAGGTGGCCTTCGGCGACTCGGGTCTGGCCTTCCCACTGATCGTCCCGGCGATCGGGGTGTTGACCGCGATGATCGGCATCTTCGCGGTGGCGCCGCGCCGTTCCGACCGCAGCGGCATGTCCGCGATCAACCGCGGCTTCTTCATCTCGGCGGGGATCTCGCTGGTGCTGGTGGCGGGCGCGGTCTTCGCCTACCTGCCGTCCTCGTACGCCGATCTGGACGGGGTCACCGACCAGGAGATCCTCGGCCACGACGGCGACCCGCGGGTGCTGGCCCTGGTCGCGGTGGCGATCGGCATCGTGCTCGCCGCGCTCATCCAGCAGCTCACCGGCTACTTCACCGAGACCAGCCGGCGGCCGGTCCGGGACATCGGCAAGACGTCGCTGACCGGCCCCGCCACCGTGGTGCTCTCCGGCATCTCGATCGGTCTGGAGTCCGCGGTGTACTCGGCGGTGCTCATCGGGCTGAGCGTCTACGGGGCCTTCCTGCTCGGCGGCACCAGCATCATGCTGGCGCTGTTCGCGGTGGCCCTGGCCGGCACCGGTCTGCTGACCACCGTCGGCGTCATCGTGGCCATGGACACCTTCGGGCCGGTCTCCGACAACGCGCAGGGCATCGCCGAGATGTCCGGTGACGTGGAGGGCGCGGGCGCCCAGGTGCTCACCGACCTGGACGCGGTCGGCAACACGACCAAGGCCATCACCAAGGGCATCGCGATTGCCACCGCGGTGCTCGCCGCCGCCGCGCTGTTCGGTTCGTACCGTGACGCCATCGCCGAGGCGGTGGCCGACGTGAACGCGGACGTCGCCGGGGAGATGAACCTGAGCCTGGACATCTCGCAGCCGAACAACCTGGTCGGGCTGGTGCTCGGCGCCGCCGTCGTCTTCCTCTTCTCCGGGCTGGCGATCAACGCGGTGTCCCGTTCGGCGGGCGCGGTGGTCTTCGAGGTCCGCCGGCAGTTCCGCGAGAAGCCCGGGATCATGGACTACACGGAGAAGCCCGAGTACGGGCGGGTGGTCGACATCTGCACCAAGGACGCGCTCCGGGAACTCGCCACACCGGGCCTGCTGGCGGTCATGGCGCCGATCACCGTGGGCTTCGCGCTGGGTGTCGGTGCGCTCGGCTCGTTCCTGGCGGGCGCGATCGGCGCCGGCACGCTGATGGCGGTGTTCCTGGCGAACTCCGGCGGCGCCTGGGACAACGCGAAGAAGCTGGTGGAGGACGGTCACCACGGGGGCAAGGGCAGTGACGCGCACGCCGCGACGGTGATCGGCGACACGGTCGGGGACCCGTTCAAGGACACCGCCGGCCCCGCCATCAACCCGCTGCTGAAGGTGATGAACCTGGTGGCGCTGCTGATCGCACCGGCGGTGGTGAAGTTCAGTTACGGCGACGACGCCAGCCCGGGGCTGCGGGCGGGGATCGCCGTCGCGGCGATCGTGGTCATCGTCGGCGCGGTCTACGTGTCCAAGCGGCGCGGGATCGCGGTGGGTGACGAAGGCAACTCCGAGCGGGTCGCGCAGCCGGCCGACCCGGCGGTGGTGTCCTGACCCCAGGCCGCCGCACCGCAGTGAACGGACGGGCGGGCCGCGCGTGTTGACGCGCAGCCCGTCCGTCCGCATGACGAGTGACACGACACACCCAGCTCGCCGCAAATGGTTCCAATGACGCTCATACGGGACGCTCTCCCGCCGGTCTCCAGAGCCCGGCCGTGTATGTTTCCGAGGCCGAGAGCCATGGAAGGGACCTATCCGGTGAACAAGAAGCTCATTGCGGCACTGTCCGGCGGTGCGGCACTCGTACTGGCCCTGAGCGGTTGCAGCGATGACGACGGCGAGGACAAGGCCAACGAGTGGGCCAAGCAGGTCTGTGACTCGGCGCAACCGCAGCTGAAGAACATCCTGGACGCCAGCACGGAGATCGAAGCCGTCACGGACGAACAGGACCCGAAGAAGTACCAGCAGGCGAGCTCGGCGGCGTACCAGAAGATCTCCGACGGCTACGCGGAGCTGGCCAAGGCGGTCCAGAAGGCCGGTGAGCCGCCCGTCGACAACGGTGTGAAGACCCAGAGCGAGGCGGTCAAGGGGCTCAACGCGGCGTCCAAGCGCTACGCGGACCTCAAGACGGCCGTCGACGAGCTGAACACCGCCGACAAGGGCAAGTTCGCCCAGGGACTCCGGGAGATCCAGGAGGAGCCCCCGAAGATCGTCAAGTCGGCCACCACGTCGCTGCAGAAGCTGCAGGCCGGAGAGCTGGGCCAGGCCATGGCCAAGCAGCCGGGCTGCCAGAAGGTCGCGGCGTCCGCCAGCCCGACCGGATGACCGGCTGACCGCGCCCGGCCCCGCCTGCCCGCCACCCGGCGCGGCGGCCGGGCCGGCGGTCGCCGCACGACGCCGGGGACGGTCCGCCGGTCCGGCGGGCCCACCGCCGAGGTCCCTAAGGCAGCGGTGCCGTCGCTCCGCCGGCCGTGGTGCCGCCGCAGCGACGGCACGGCGGCCGCCGAGCGGCGCGCCACCGCCCGGCCGCGGGCGGTCGCCCGCCCCGCCCGGGCGGCCCACCGGCCACCGCGGCCCACCGGCCACCGCGGCCCGGCGTTCGGCACCGCGGCGATGGCCCGGTCCGCCCCGCCCGGCCGGCCCACCGGCCACCGCGGCGATGGCCCGGTCCGCACGACCGGCGGCACTCCGGTCGCATCCCGGCCCACCGGTCGCGTCCCGGCCCACCGGTCGCATCCCGGCCCACCGGCCACCGCGTCCCGGCTTCCGACACCTCGCCGGGCGGCGGCCGGACTTCACCGATTGCCCGCGGTTGCCCCGACAATGGAGCCGTGAGTACGCACCTGCCGACCGCCCTGCCCACCGCGGATCCCGACCGCACCCCCCGCTTCCGGGAGGCGCTGCTGGCCGCCGACTTCACCGCCGACGGGCTGCTCGACCTGCTCGGCGCGCCCGCCTACGCGGCGCTCGCCCGGGGGGAGACCGTGCCCGCCGAGCGCGCCACCCGGCAGGACGGCGCGCTCGCGACCCTGGTGCGGCTGTTCCTGCTGCAGCGGCGGGTGCCCTACGAGCGGGCGCGCGCCGTGCTGCCGGTCGCCGAGTGCCTGGCGGACGGCTGGCTGGTCCGTTCCGGTGACGGTACGGAGGGTTCGGCCGACGAGGTCCGTGCCGTGGTGGACGTCCGCCCGTACGGGGGCCCGGCGGGCGAGGACTGGTGGATCGTCTCCGACCTGGGCTGCGCGGTCGGCGGGGCGAACGGGCTCGCCGCGGCCGGCGAAGTGGACCGTTCGCAGCTCGTCCTCGGGGTGGGCGGCGCCTCCACCACGCTGGCCGGGGTCACCATCCGGCAGCCGGTGGGCAAGGCCCTCGACCTGGGCACCGGTTCCGGTATCCAGGCGCTGCACGCCGGCCGGCACGCCACCCGGGTCACCGCCACCGACCTCAACCCGCGTGCCCTGCACTTCACCCGGCTGACCCTGGCGCTGTCCGGCGCGCCGGAGGCGGACCTGCGGGAGGGGTCGCTGTTCGAACCGGTCGACGGCGAGACCTTCGACCTCATCGTCTCCAACCCGCCGTTCGTGATCTCGCCCGCCCGGCTCCCCGGCGACCCGTCCGGCGACGGTTCGCCCGCCGGCCGGCTGGTGTACCGCGACGGCGGGCTGGGCGGGGACGCGCTGTGCCGGACGCTGGTGCAGCAGGCCGCCGCCCACCTCAACGCGGGCGGCTGGTGCCAGCTGCTGGCCAACTGGGAGCACGTCGAGGGCGAGGACTGGCGCGACCGGCTGCGGTCCTGGGTGCCCGAGGGGTGCGACGCCTGGATCGTGCAGCGCGAGACGCAGGACGTGACGCAGTACGCCGAGCTGTGGCTGCGCGACGCCGGGGAGCACCTGGGCGACCCGGCGCGGTACGCGGCCCGGTACGACGCCTGGCTGGAGGAGTTCCAGGCCCGGAAGACGAAGGCCGTCGGCTTCGGCTGGATCACGCTGCGCAAGTCCGGGGCGGAGCGGCCCTCGGTGGTCGTGGAGGAGTGGCCGCACCCGGTCGAGCAGCCGCTGGGGGCGGTGGTCGCCGACCACTTCGACCGCCAGGACTACCTCCGGGCGCACGACGACGCGGCCCTGCTCGGCGCCCGCTTCCGGCTGGCCGACGAGGTGGTGCAGGAGCAGGTCGGGCTGCCCGGTGCGGAGGACCCGGAGCACGTGGTGCTGCGGCAGAACCGGGGTATGCGGCGGGCCACCAAGGTCGACACGGTGGGCGCGGGATTCGCGGGCGTGTGTGACGGGTCGCTCAGTGCCGGGCGGATCCTGGACGCCATCGCCCAGCTGCTCGGCGAGGACCCGGTGCTGCTGCGGGACCGCACGCCGGAAGCCATTCGGCTGCTGGTCGAGCAGGGATTCCTGATCCCGGTGGGGGAGTCCTGAGCGTTCCGGCGGCGGAACGCGGGGCGGTGCGGGCCGGCCGCGGGACCATGACCGGGTGACCGGCCACGGTTCGTGACCGGGTGACCGGCCGCGGGATCGTGACCGGGCGTGCCCGCCCCGCCGGGCCGCGCCGGTTGCGCCGGAGACCGCCGGAGACGGTTTTCGGACGCACAGGACGCGCGGAGTTCACCGGGGGTTCGTGCCCGGGCCGCTCCCGGGTGGCACGCTGCCGCTCATGGAGAGCGGACCTGCGATCTTCGCCGCGGCGGCATTCGCCCTGTTCGGCGCCGGACTGCTGCTGTGGACGGCGGACCGCGTCCGGCGCCGTCTGCCGGTGGCGGCGGGCGCACATCCCGTCGTGGGTCCCGTACTCTCCGTTCTCTTCAGCGCCGCCTCGCTCGGCGGCGCGTTCTGGTGCCTCGGGTACGTCTGATCGGGCTCCGCCCCGTCTGACCTGGCTTCCTGCCCGATTTCCGGACGCCCCGGGCGGCCTCGCGGACCGCCGTCGCCGGGCCGGAAAAGGGTCCGCGCGGGGGCCCGGCGGGGGCGCGGACCGAGGAGTGGACAACGACTCCGCAGCGTGTTCGAGGGGGTGGTGTACCGGTCCGGGCGGCACACAGGCCGCTTGTCGGGTTACCGTTCGAGTGGCGTTGTGGGCTTTTTCCGTTTGACACGGGGGCGGGATGTACCGTCACACTCCGCAGCGTCACCGTAATGACACGGAGCCGTAGAGGTCCCGTTCACCGAGCGCCGACCGGAAAGAAGAGCGAAGTTGTCCCCGACCAGCGAGACCGCACAGGGCGGCCGCCGACTCGTCATCGTCGAGTCGCCTGCCAAGGCGAAGACGATCAAGGGCTACCTCGGCCCTGGCTACGTCGTCGAGGCCAGCGTCGGGCACATCCGCGACCTGCCGAACGGCGCCGCCGAGGTGCCCGAGAAGTACACCGGCGAGGTGCGCCGGCTCGGTGTGGACGTCGAGCACGACTTCCAGCCGATCTACGTCGTCAACGCCGACAAGAAGAGCCAGGTCAAGAAGCTCAAGGAGCTGCTGGCCGACTCCGACGAACTCTTCCTCGCCACCGATGAGGACCGGGAGGGCGAGGCCATCGCCTGGCACCTGCAGCAGGTGCTCAAGCCCAAGGTCCCGGTGCGCCGGATGGTCTTCCACGAGATCACCAAGGACGCCATCCGGGAGGCCGTCGCCAATCCGCGCGAGCTGAACCAGCGCCTGGTCGACGCCCAGGAGACCCGCCGCATCCTCGACCGTCTCTACGGCTACGAGGTCTCGCCGGTGCTGTGGAAGAAGGTCATGCCCCGGCTGTCCGCGGGCCGGGTCCAGTCGGTGGCCACCCGTCTCGTCGTCGAGCGGGAGCGCGAGCGCATCGCGTTCCGCTCCGCCGAGTACTGGGACCTGACCGGCACCTTCTCCCCGGGCCGCGGTGGCGCCGGGGAGCCGGCGACCTTCGGCGCCCGGCTGGCGTCGGTGGACGGGCGGCGCGTCGCCCAGGGCCGTGACTTCGGCCCGAACGGGCAGCTGCGGACCGACACCCTCCACCTCGACGAGCCGGCCGCCCGGGCGCTGGCCGCGGCGCTGGCGGACACCCGGTTCACGGTCCGCTCGGTGGAGTCCAAGCCGTACCGGCGCTCGCCGTACGCGCCGTTCCGCACCACCACCCTCCAGCAGGAGGCGTCGCGCAAGCTGGGCTTCGGCGCGAAGGCCACCATGCAGGTGGCGCAGAAGCTGTACGAGAACGGCTTCATCACCTATATGCGAACCGACTCCACCACGCTGTCGGAGACCGCCGTCGCGGCCGCCCGGGCGCAGGTCACCCAGCTGTACGGGGCCGACTACCTGCCGGACAAGCCGCGCACCTACGCCGGCAAGGTGAAGAACGCGCAGGAGGCGCACGAGGCGATCCGCCCCTCCGGCGACCGCTTCCGCACCCCCGCGGAGACCGGCCTCACCGGCGACCAGTTCCGGCTGTACGAACTGATCTGGAAGCGGACCGTCGCCTCCCAGATGAAGGACGCCACCGGTAACTCGGTGACCGTGAAGATCGGCGGCACCGCGAGCGACGGCCGGGACGCCGAGTTCTCCGCGTCCGGCAAGACCATCACCTTCCACGGCTTCATGAAGGCCTACGTGGAAGGCGCCGACGACCCGAACGCCGAGCTCGACGACCGCGAGCGGCGGCTGCCGCAGGTCGCCGAGGGCGACCCGCTCTCCGCCGAGGAGATCACCGCAGACGGCCACGCGACCAAGCCCCCGGCCCGCTACACCGAGGCGTCGCTGGTCAAGGAGCTGGAGGAGCGGGAGATCGGCCGCCCCTCGACGTACGCCTCGATCATCGGCACCATCCTGGACCGCGGCTACGTCTTCAAGAAGGGCACCGCGCTCGTCCCGTCCTTCCTCAGCTTCGCCGTGGTCAACCTGCTGGAGAAGCACTTCGGCCGGCTGGTCGACTACGACTTCACCGCCAAGATGGAGGACGACCTCGACCGCATCGCGCGCGGCGAGGCGCAGGCCGTGCCGTGGCTCAAGCGCTTCTACTTCGGTGCCGGTGAGGACGGCGGCAACGGTGCCGCCGACGCCGGCAACGGCGACGGGGACCACCTGGGCGGGCTGAAGGAACTGGTCACCGACCTGGGCGCGATCGACGCCCGTGAGGTGTCCTCGTTCCCGGTCGGCAACGGCATCGTGCTCCGCGTCGGCCGCTACGGCCCGTACATCGAGAAGCCGAGCGACACCGAGGGCGAGACCGGCCGGCGCGCCGACGTCCCCGACGACCTGCCGCCGGACGAGCTGAGCGTCGAGTACGCCGAGGAACTGCTCGCCAAGCCGAGCGGCGACTTCGAGCTGGGCGCCGACCCGGCCACCGGCCACCAGATCGTCGCCAAGGACGGCCGCTACGGCCCGTACGTCACCGAGGTGCTGCCCGAGGGCACCCCGAAGACCGGCAAGAACGCCGTCAAGCCGCGGACCGCCTCGCTGTTCAAGTCGATGTCCCTGGACACCGTCACCCTCGAGGACGCGCTGAAGCTGATGTCGCTGCCGCGCGTGGTGGGCACCGACCCGGAGGGCGTGGAGATCACCGCGCAGAACGGCCGCTACGGCCCGTACCTCAAGAAGGGCACCGACTCGCGGTCCCTGGAGAACGAGGAGCAGCTCTTCACGATCACGCTGGAGGAGGCGCTGGCCATCTACGCCCAGCCCAAGCAGCGCGGTCGCGCCGCGGCCAAGCCGCCGCTGAAGGAGCTGGGCACGGACCCGGTCAGCGAGCGTCCGGTGGTCGTCAAGGACGGCCGTTTCGGCCCGTACGTGACGGACGGCGAGACCAACGCGACGCTGCGCACCGGCGACAGCGTCGAGACGATCACGCCGGAGCGCGGTTACGAGCTGCTGGCGGAGAAGCGCGCCAAGGGCCCGGCGAAGAAGACCGCGAAGAAGACGGCGGCCAAGAAGACGACCGCCAAGAAGGCCCCGGCGAAGAAGGCCGCGGCCAAGAAGACCGCGGCCAAGACGACGACGGCGAAGAAGACGACCGCCAAGAAGACGGCGGCGAAGACGACGACCGCCAAGAAGGCGGCCACCGCGAAGAAGACCGCGGCGAACAGCTCCTCGACCACCGAGTAGCGGCTGCCCGGCACCGGTGCGGCCCGCGCGGATCCCCGGAGGATCCGCGCGGGCCGCACCGGTGCTCCTGCCGTCGCCCGCGCCCCGGGGAGCCGCGTGGGACCGGCCGGCCCCGCAACGTCACCGGCACACCAGGGGCCCGCGGTCGGACTCCGGGCCGGCACCGGTGGCTCTGCGGTGCCGGCGCGGCGGCTTCGGGCGGTGCGCCACGCCCCCGCTGGTCACCGGGCCGCCGGGCGTTTGTTCGGGTGCAGGGCACGTGGATTCACGCGATCCGGATAGGCTGGCGGGATGACGCGAGCCGAGCAGCCAACGGACGTGACCCCCACATCCGGCGCCCTTGCCGCGGACTCCCGCGAGCGTGCCGTACGCGCCCTCCTGCGCCACCCTCCGCTGCGGCGGCTGTGGGGTGCCCAGCTCGTGAGCGGTGTCGCGGACGCCCTCGCGGTGCTGGTGCTCCTGCTGCTCTCGCTGCAGGCCGCGGTCGCCGAGGGCTCCTTCGGAGGCGGCTACCGGGGCGCGGCGTTCGCGGTCGCGGCGCTGCTCGGCGTGCGGCTCTTCGCGACCGTGCTGTTCGGCGCGGTGCTGCTCGGCCCGATCTCCGCGCTGGTCGGATCCGGCGGTCCGCTCGACCGCCGGTGGACCATGGTCGGAGCGGACGGGGTGCGGCTGGCGCTGCTCGTCATCGCCCCGCTGTGGATCGACTGGACCCCCGGGGACGCGCTCGCCTGGCTCCTGATCACCGCTTTCGTCGTCGGTGTCGCGGAACGCTTCTGGACCGTCGCCAAGGACGACGCCGCCCCCGCGCTGCTGCCCGCCCCGCCCGCCGAGGGCGCCGCGGTCCGGCCGCTGCCGGACCACCTCGACGCACTGCGCCGGCTGTCGCTGCGCACCACCTTCGCCACCCTGCCGATCGCCGCGGCGGTGCTGCTCGCCGCGACCCTCGTGGGCAACCTCCTCGGCTCCGGTATCGAGTGGTTCCACGACCACCAGGCCGCGCTCGGCTCCTACGTGGCGGCCGGGCTGTTCGCCGCCGCGGTCTCGGTCCTCGCCGTCCTCGAACTGCCCGCCGCGCGGACGCCCCGCGCGCGCTCCCCGCTGGAGGGCATGCGCCGGCCGCGCGGCACCGCCGGCGGCCCCGAGCGGGGCCGCACCGGGGCGGTCCCGCACCTGGTGCTGGCCTCCGCGGCGATCGCCGGCGCCATCGCCGCGGCCGTGGGCGTCGCCGCGCTGCAGGCCGCCGACCTCGGTGGCGGCCCGGTGGCCTTCTCGCTGCTGGTGCTGGCCCTGAGCGGCGGCCCGGTGCTGGGCATCCGCACCGCGCCGAAGATCCTGCCCGGGCTGTCCCGGCGCCGGCTGCTCGCCCTGTCCATCGCGCTGACCGGCCTGGCGCTGCTGGCGGCGGGGCTGGTGCACGACGCGACCACGGTGCTGCTGATCATCGCGGTGGCGGGCGTCTCCGCCGGGGTCGCCGCCCAGCTCGGCCACGCCCTGCTCGACCAGGAGGCCGAGGAGTCCCGGCAGGCCCGCGTCACCGAGCACCTGCACGCCGTGGTCCGGGTCTTCGTCGGGCTCGGAGCGGTCACCGCCCCGCTGCTGGCCGCCGCGATCGGCCCGCACCGCCTGGTGAACGGGGACTTCGTCTTCGCGCACGGCGGAGCCGCCTTCACCCTCATGCTGGTCGGCGCGCTGCTGCTGCCGGTCGCCGCGCTGATCCTGGGCAAGACCGACGACCGGCAGGGCGTGCCGCTCCGGCGCGACCTGCGCGAGGCGCTGCGCGGCGGTGACGCGGTGGAGGCACCGCCGGCCACCGGCTTCTTCATCGCCCTGGAGGGCGGCGACGGGGCGGGCAAGTCCACGCAGGTCGAGGCGCTCGCGGACTGGATCCGCGGCAAGGGCCACGAGGTGGTCGTCACCCGCGAACCGGGCGCCACCGCCATCGGCAAGCGGCTCCGCTCGATCCTCCTCGACGTCTCCTCGGCCGGCATCTCGCACCGCGCGGAAGCCCTGCTGTACGCCGCCGACCGCGCCGAACACGTCGACTCGGTGATCCGCCCCGCGCTGGAGCGCGGCGCCGTCGTCATCACCGACCGCTACATCGACTCCTCGGTCGCCTACCAGGGCGCCGGGCGCGATCTGGCACCCACCGAGATCGCCCGTATCTCCCGCTGGGCGACCGACGGCCTGGTGCCCAACCTGACCGTGCTGCTCGACGTCTCCCCGGAGACCGCCCGGGAGCGCTTCACCGAGGCACCGGACCGGCTGGAGTCCGAGCCCGCCGAGTTCCACCAGCGGGTGCGGGCCGGGTTCCTCACCCTCGCCGCCGCCGACCCCGGCCGCTACCTCGTGGTGGACGCGGGCCAGCTGCCGGAGGCGGTCACCACCGTCGTGCGGCACCGGCTCGACCGGATGCTGCCGCTGTCCGAGGCCGAGGTGAAGGCCCAGGAGGAGGCCCGGAAGGCCGCCGAGGAGGAAGCCCGCCGCCGGGCCGAGGAAGAGGCCGCCCGGAAGGCGGAGGAGGAGCGGCTGGAGCGCGAACGCCAGGAAGCGCTGGCCAAGGCGCGGGCCGAGGAAGAGGAGCGCAAGCGCCGGGAGCTGGAGGAGGCGCGGCAGCGCGAGGCCGAGCGGCAGGCCGAGGAGGCCCGCAAGCGGGCCGAGGACGCCCGCCGCCGGGCCGAGGAGGAGCGCCGGCGCATCGAGGCGGAGGACCGCGCCCGCGCCCTCGAGGAGGAGCGGCAGCGCCGGGTCGCCGAGGAGCAGGCCCGGCAGCGCGCCGAGGCGGAGGCCCGCGCCCGGGCGCTGGAGGAGGAGCGGCTGCGCCGGGAGGCCGAGGAGCAGGCCCGGCAGCGGGCCGAGGCGGAGGCCCGGCGGCTGGAGAGGCAGCGCGAGGCGGAGCAGGCGCTGCTCCGCGCGGAGCAGGCGCGCCGGGCCGCGGACACCGGCACCGCCGCCGGGGCCGGCCGCGAGGAGGTCGCGCGGCACGGCTCCGACGGGCTCACCCGCGGCGGTGCCCCGAAGGCCGCCGGCCGGGACGCCTCCGGCCGCTCCGGGCGGGCCGGGGCGGCGCCCGGCGCGTCCGACGAGGCCCCCACGGTGGAGACGCCGCGGGTGACGGCCGTGCCGGACGCCCCCACGGTGGAGACGCCGACGGCGGCCGGGCAGCGCGGCGACGCGGCCGCCGGCAGCGGCCCGGAGGCCGGCGACGAGTCCCCCACGGTGGAGACTCCCGTGGCCGGGCCGCCCGCGGCGGAGGCGCCGACGGTGGAGACCCCCGCCGTCCGTCCGGGAGCCGACCGGCGGGAAGCCGACGAGACGGCCGTCCTGCCCCCGGTGCGTCCCGGCACCCCGGATCCGCGCGGGTCCGGCCCGGCCGAGCGGGACACGGCGGCGGACGAGACCAGGGTGCTCCCGCCGCTCCGGCCCGAGGACGGGCGCCGTGCGTCCGGCGGGCCGGACGCCGAGGAGACCACCCAGCTGCCGCAGCCCCCGGCCCCGCCGGGCGGCGGCGCGGATTCCGGTTCCGGCGCGGCGGACGAGACCGCGGTCCTGCCGCCGGTCCGCCTCGACCCGGACCGGCCCGCGGACCCGGCGGACCGGGTGCCGCCGTGGCTGTTCCGCCCGGAGGAGGAGGACGCCTCGCGGTCGCGTGCCGGGGGGTCGGACAACGACCGGACGCGGGAGCTGCCGCACCTCCAGGGGCCGGCGCCGGAGGCGCCCGAGCGCGGCAGCGGCCGCCGCCGGCCGGAGTGGGCCGAGGAGACGCCGATGGACGACCTGCCGTCGCTGGCCGATGAACTCCTGGGCCCGTACGGCGAGGACGAGGACGGCCGCTACCGCCGCTGAGCGCGGGCCGGGGGGCCGCAGGGCGCCCCGGCCCCGGTGGCCGCACACTGCCCCGTGCCGAGCTGCCCCCGTGCCGAGCTGCCCCCGTGCCGAGCGCGGGGGCAGCGTCATGTCCGCGGGCCCACCACCCCCGGCCGGCCCGCGGGGGCCGGGCCCGTTACGGCGGGGAGCCTGGTTCGTTCCCTCGGTCGGCTCGCGGGGGCCGGGCCCGTACGGCGGGGAGCCGGGCTCATTCCCCCGTCCGGCTCGCGGGGGCCGGTCGCGCCCGCCCGGGCGGCGCTGGGCGCCGGGCTCGCTTCCCCCGGCCGGCTCGTGGGGGCTGGGCGCGCATCGCCGGGCGCCGGGAGCTGGGCTCGCTCCCCCCCCCGGCCGGCCCGCGGGGCGGGCATGCACGCCCGGGCGGCGCCGGGAGCAGGGACCGCGGGTCCGGCGGGAGCCGCGCCGTGCGCCGGGCCGCGGCCGGCCGCCGCTGTCGGTGCGGTGCCCCACAATGGGTAACCGCGAGAACGTCATGCTGGAGGCGACGATGTCGGTGTGGGACGACCTGGTCGGACAGGACCGTGTGGCGGTCCAGCTGACCGCTGCCGCGCGCGACGCGGACGCCCTGGTCACGGCGGCGTCGGCCCAGCAGGCCGACGCGGCGGGCACCGCCGCCGTCACCGGCCGCTCGGAGCCGCTCGACGCCGGACCAGGGGGGCCCGGCGCCACCGGCGGGTCCAGGATGACGCACGCCTGGCTGTTCACCGGCCCGCCCGGCTCCGGCCGGGCCACCGCCGCCCGCGCCTTCGCGGCCGCGCTGCAGTGCGTCAGCCCGGACCGCGCCCTGGGCGGTGTGCCCGGCTGCGGCTTCTGCGACGGCTGCCACACCACCCTGGTCGGCACCCACGCCGATGTCGAGATCGTCCGGACCGACCTGCTCAGCATCGGTGTGAAGGAGACCCGGGAGCTGGTCCGCCGGGCCCAGCTCGCCCCGGCCGTCGGCCGCTGGCAGGTCATCGTGCTGGAGGACGCCGACCGACTGACCGAGGGCGCCGCGAACGTGCTGCTCAAGGCCGTGGAGGAGCCCGCTCCGCGTACCGTGTGGCTGCTCTGCGCACCGTCCCTGGAGGACGTGCTGCCGACCATCCGCTCGCGTTGCCGCCACCTGACCCTGCGCACCCCCCCGGTCGACGCCGTGGCGGAGGTCCTGGTCCGCCG
Source organism: Streptomyces sp. NPDC018031 (assembly GCF_044327625.1). Taxonomy (NCBI): domain Bacteria; kingdom Bacillati; phylum Actinomycetota; class Actinomycetes; order Kitasatosporales; family Streptomycetaceae; genus Streptomyces; species Streptomyces sp. NPDC018031. The sequence goes on along the minus strand of NZ_JBIRFT010000008.1, from coordinate 133,027 downwards.
GGACGGCATCGATCCGCAGCTCGCCGCGTCGGTCGCCCGCGCCACCCAGGGCCACATAGGGCGCGCCCGCCGACTGGCCACCGACGAACGGGCCCGGGCCCGGCGCGCCGCCGTACTGAAGCTGCCGCTGCGCGTCGACGACGTCGGCGGCTGCCTCAAGGCCGCCCAGGAGCTGATCGACGCGGCGACGGAGGACGCCAAGCAGCTGGCCGAGGAGGTGGACGCGAAGGAGACCGAGGAGCTGCGGGCCGCCCTGGGCGCCGCCGCGGGCACCAACGGGAGGCTGCCGCGCGGCACCGCCGGAGCCATGAAGGAACTCCAGGACCGGCAGAAGCGCCGGGCGACCCGGACCCAGCGGGACAGCCTCGATCTCGCGCTGACCGACCTCACCGGCTTCTACCGGGATGTGCTGGCGCTGCAGATCGGGTCCCGGGTGGCCATCGCCAACACCGACGTACGGGACGCCCTGGAGCGGGTGGCGGCGGGCTCCCGGCCGGAGCGGACGCTGCGCCGGATCGAGGCGGTGACGGCCTGCCGCCAGGCCCTGGACCGGAACGTCGCGCCGCTGCTGGCGGTGGAGGCGATGACGATGGCGCTGCGCGCCGGCTGACCGCCGCCCGCCGGCCGCCGTACCGCCGCCCGCGGTCCGCGGCACCGCCCGCGGTCGCCGCCGGGGCCCGCCGCCCGCCGTCGCCGCCGGTGGCCGGGTACAGCGCGCACCGGAGATCCTGGGCGACGAGGTGCCCGAGCACTTGGCGGTGGCCGGCCGCACCGCCCCGGACGGGTCGGGAGGGCCCGCCTCCGAGGGGTCGGAAGGGCCCGCCTCGGACGGGCCGGAAGGGCCCGCCTCGGACGGGTCGGTAGGGCCGCCCCTCACCCGTACGAGTCCTCCGCACCCTCGGCCCGCGCATGGAACGTAGCGCTCCGGATACTCTCCGCACATCCGATGCCGCCGCGTACCAGGACCGAAGGGCGCCCATTCGATGAGGATCAGCTGGAGGAACGACCTGCGGAGAGGTCCGGGGGCTGGCCGCGGACTCCGCCGTTCGGCGGGCGCGCTGGCAGCGGCGGCGCTGCTGCTGTCCGGGTGCGATGCCGGCGCGGACACCTCCGCCGACCCCTCCCGCCCCTCCGCCGCCCCGCCCCCGGCCGCCCTGCAGCGCTACTACGACCAGGAACTGAGCTGGCGTGACTGCGCTCCGACCGGATTCGAGTGCGCCACGCTCCGCGCCCCGCTGGACTACGACCGCCCCACCGCCTCCGACGACCTGGAACTCGCCGTCTCCCGCCGGAAGGCGACCGGTCCGGGCGAGCGCCTGGGCTCCCTGCTGGTCAATCCCGGCGGTCCCGGCGGCTCGGCGATCGGATACCTGCAGGGCTACGCCGGCGTCGGCTATCCGGCCCTGGTGCGCGCCAGGTACGACATGGTCGCGATGGACCCGCGCGGAGTGGCGGGGAGCGAGCCCGTGCGGTGTCTGACCGACAAGGAGATGGACACCTTCACCCGGACCGACCAGACGCCCGACGACGCCGCCGAGGTCGACCGGCTCGTCGCCGCCTACCAGCGGTTCGCGGCCGGCTGCGAGCGGCGCAGCGGCAGGATCCTCGACCACGTCTCGACGGCCGAAGCGGCCCGCGACATGGACCTGCTGCGGGCGGCGCTGGGCGACGACACCCTCACCTACGTCGGCGCCTCGTACGGCACCTTCCTCGGCGCCACCTACGCGGAACTGTTCCCGGACCGCGTCGGCCGGCTGGTGCTGGACGGGGCACTCGACCCCGCGCTCACCGCCGAGCAGGTCAACCGGGACCAGACGGCCGGCTTCCAGACGGCCTTCACGGCCTTCGCCGAGGACTGCGCCGGACAGCCGGACTGCCCGCTGGGCTCCGGCGGCCCGGCGGCCGCCGCCGAGCGCCTCACCGGCTTCTTCGACCGGCTGGACCGCGAACCGGTGCCCACCGACGACGCCGCCCGCGACCTCGGCGAACCCCTCGCCACCACCGGCGTGATCGCGGCGATGTACGACGAGAGCTCCTGGGCCCGGTTGCGCACCGCGCTGAGCGCCGCCATGGACGGCGACGGCACCGCGCTGCTGGAGTTCGCCGACCTCTACTACGAGCGGGAGGACGGCGAGTACGCCAACCTCATGTACGCCAACACGGCGGTGAACTGCCTGGACCTGCCACCGGCGTTCCGGGGCCCCGCGGACGTGGCCAAGGCACTGCCCGCCTTCCGCAAGGCGTCCCCGGCCTTCGGCGAGGGCCTGGCCTGGGCCTCCCTCAACTGCGCCTACTGGCCGGCCCGCGCCACCGGCACCCCGCGCGCCCTGCGCGCCACGGGCGCCGCCCCGATCCTGGTGGTCGGCACCACCCGCGACCCGGCCACCCCGTACCGGTGGGCCGAAGCCCTGGCCGGCCAGCTCGCTTCCGCCACCCTCCTCACCTACGACGGCGACGGGCACACCGCCTACGGCCGGGGAAGCGACTGCGTGGACACGGTGATCAACACCTACCTTCTGGAAGGGACCCCTCCGTCCGGCCCCCGACGCTGCTCCTGACCTGCGGCGATACCCCACTCACCGGCCCGTGCGGAGGGTCCCGGGAAACTGTGTAGACTGGGCGACGCTGCGGCTGCCACTCTGGCTTTACGCAGCTTGCCGCCTTAGCTCAGTCGGCCAGAGCGACGCACTCGTAATGCGTAGGTCAAGGGTTCGATTCCCTTAGGCGGCTCCGAAAAAGGCCAGGTCACATAGCCCGTGACCTGGCCTTTTGCTGTGCTCGGGGCCGAGCCCGTCTTCGTGGCGCTGCAGGCGTCCGCCGCGTTCGGCAGCCGTACCGTCACCACCGTTTACGCCACAGAGCCGCTGAACCGCGCCTGGAGCCAGGGGAGCCGGATGCGGTGGGTGGTGGACGCATGCCTCGACGCGCCGGCTGCGGCCGGCGAATTCGAGGCCAGGGAGAGCTGCTGCGCGAGCGTGCGTCAGAGGCGGTGCGGAGTAGGTCAAGGGTGTGACTCCCTCGGGTGGCTCCGGAAAAGGGCCAGGGCAGACGTTTCCGACCTGGCCTTTCTCCGATCGTTCGGGAGGCCGTGCAGGGGGTTGTGCGGGGTGGGTTCAGCTGGGGAGGGCTATGCCGAGGGTGTGGTGGAAGACGTTCCTCGGGTCCCAGCGGGCCTTGATCTTCTGCAACCGGGGGTAGTTGCCCTTGTAGTAGAGCGTGGACCAGGGAACGCCCGAGGTGTTGACGTCGGGGTCGGCCAGGTCGTCGTCGGGGTAGTTGATGTACGCGCCGTCCTCCGGGGCCGGTACGCCGCCGGTGTCGGCGTAGAGGTCGCGGTACAGCGCGCGGAGCCAGTCGACGTACCGGGTGTCGAGTTCCGGGTCGGCCCAGGCGGCGGTGTACTGGATGCGCATCACCGCGTCGCGGTGCGGGAACGCGGTCGCGTCGGCGGCCACGGCGCTGATCTGCCCGCCGTAGCCGGCGATGCCGACGGATCCGAAGAGGAGGCCCGGGTCCTGTTCGCGGGTCAGGTGCCGGTGGATCGTCGCGAGCTGTCCGTCGGTGAAGCCGGTCCGCAGATAGGCCGACTTGATCTTGAGCCGGAAGTCGTTGGCGGCCGGGCCGTTCAGCGCCGCGGCGAGCCAGGGCCGGTGGGTCCGGACGACGTTGACGGGGGTGCCCACTCCGGCGCCGAGCGCGGCGAGGTAGTCGTCGAGCAGCCGGTCGGCGTCGGCGCCGTACACCTGGCCGCTGGTGATGTTGAGGTCGTTGGCCTTGCGGCCCACCGTCAGGTCCGCGTAGAGGCGGGTGGCGGGCGTGCCGGGCGCGCTGTTCCGTTCGCACCAGTCGGTGTGGTTGCGGATCAGCCGGGTGAACTTCGCCTCGTCCAGCGCCAAGGCCTGCCAGGGCCAGTGGCAGGAGAAGGTGATCGCGCTCCCCGGGGCGCGGGGCAGCAGGGCGCCCGGGTCGGAGCCGGTCCCGCCGGGCTTGCGCAGCCAGTACCGGGTGACGACGCCGAAGTTGCCGCCGCCTCCGCCGGTGTGCGCCCACCACAGGTCGCGGTGGGGGTCGGCCGCGTCCCGGGTGGCGACGACCGCCGTCGCCCGGCCGGCCTTGTCCACCACCACGACCTCGACCGCGTACAGATGGTCCACGACGAGGCCCATCGAGCGGGACAGCACGCCGTACCCGCCGCCGGCGATGTGGCCGCCCGCGCCGACGCCGGGGCACCAGCCCGCTGGGACGGTCACGCCCCACCCGAGGAACAGGCGCCGGTAGACCTCGCCGAGCGTGGCCCCGGCCTCGACGGCGAACGCGTTGCGCGCGGGGTCGAAGGAGACCTCGGTCATCCCGGACAGGTCGATGACGACCCGGACGGCGGGGTCGTCCACCCAGCCCTCCGCGCAGTGCCCGCCGCTGCGGACCGCGATCCGCTTGCCGGCGTCCACCGCTTCCTGGACGGCCTGGACGACGTGCTGGGTGGAGCCCACCACGCGTACGTAGTCCGGGGTTCCGGACCAGCGCTTCGCGCCGCGCTGGACCAGGTAGGGGTAGCGGGGGTCGTCCGGGCGGGCCGTCACCGGGCCCAGCGGCAGGGCGCAGTCGGTGGTCGTTCCGGCGGCCGGCGCGGCGAGGGCGGGGGATTCCAGAGCCAGTCCGGCGACCACCCCGGAGGTGGCGAGCGTGGCGTCGCGGAACAGCTGACGGCGGCTTAACCCGGGCATGTGCGTCCTCCTTGGGCGGCGTCGTCCCCGGCGAGTAACCGGTCCGCACGGCGAGGCCGGCCGGGGCGCCGCCCGTCGCGAACGGCGCCGGCGCAGCCCGTCCCGGTGGCCGTGGCGGTGGTGGTGGCACGCGGACGAGGTCGCCTCGACAAGTTGTTCGAACCGCAATGATCGGGAACCTAGCCAGAGCGGGTCGGCGGACGCAAGGGGTCGTCGCCCGGCGGCCCGCCCGGCCACCGGCGACCTCTTGCGGCAGGTGCCGGTCACCGGGAGCGGGGCACGGAACACGCCCCGGTTCAGGCCCGCGGCCCGGTTCAGCCCGCGTTCTGGTTCAGGCCCGCGTCCCGGTTCAGCCCGCGTCCTGGTTCAGGCACGCTGTCCCATGGGGGCTGGTTGCCTGGTTCGGGTCCGCTTCCCCGTCGGGGCTGGCCAGGGGCGCGCTTTCCCCGGTCCTGGTTCGGGCCGCTTCCGCCTGGGGTCCTGGCCCGGGCCGCTTCCGCGTGCGGGCCTGGTTCAGGTGGCTTCCTGGTCGGGGGTGCGCAGCGCCAGGACGGCGACGTCGTCTTCGTTCTCGGCCGGGCGGACCCGGCGGATCAGCTCGTCGCAGAAGTCGTCCAGCGGCCGCCGGACGAGTGCCGCGGCGTGGCGGCTCAGCGTGCCGAGGCCACGGCGGTGACCTCGGCGACCAGCGTCAGCCGGTCGGCGAGGTCGGTACCGACCTGCCCCGGCGCCCGGGCCGCCGGCCCGGCCGGCGGCGGCACGGCGCGGCGCCCGGGGCCGGGGTCCGGCCGGGCCCCGGGCCCGGGGCCGGGGGCCGGCGGGGGCGGGACCGCGGCGGGTTCGTTCTCGCGGAACAGCACCACGGCCCCCACCGCGCCGCCGTCGAGCCGGTACGGGGCGGCCAGCCAGGCGACCGGTACGACGGTGCCGTCACCGCGGGCGAACCACTCCCGCGTACCGTGTGCGGTCCGGCGGCTCAGGAACGCGTGGAGCAGCCGGCACTTCGAGCGCAGCGTGACCGCGCCGTCGGGAGCCCGGTGGAGCAGGTCGTGCGGGTCCTCGCCGACGAGCTCCGCGGCGGGCCGGGCCAGCAGGTCCTCCGCCCGGGGGCTGACCGCCACGATGACGCAGTTCTCGTCCACTGCGCAGACACCCGCGTCGAGTTCCGCCAGCGTGTGGCGCAGCGCCGCGAGGGTGCCGCCGATGAGCTTGGTGCCGTCCGCCATCGCTCACTTCCCGATGCCTTGGGTCATCTTGGGGATTTCTCCTCCGACCAGCGGTTTTCCGCGGTTCCGGGAGGTTTCGCCGGGCGGCCTGCCGCGGCTCCTCCGGTGCCCCGCGCGGCCGGTCGGGACGACCCGCCGGGTGGCGATGCGGGCCGCGCCGCGTTTCTGGTCGGTTCCTGGTGGTTCCTCGTCGTTCATCACGGCGCGCATAATCCTCGGCATGTCGTTCTCCCACTTTCCGCCGTCCGCGCGCCCACGGCGAGCGCTGCCGCTGCGGCGCGGATCCGGCCATCGGGAGAGACACTGGTGGGGTCGGCTCTCATGAGCGGAAAGGCGGTCTGAGTGCGTGGGAGGCAATGGTTCGGCCGGCAGGCGCCGTCATGTGGTGTCGCCGGCCCGTGTCCGCCGGGGGCGGATCGCTGAGCGTCGGGCCGGGGCCGTGCCCTCCGCCCTGCGGACCCTGGTCTGGCTGAACGAGGCGAGCAGCAGCATCGGCACCTCGCTGGACCTTCAGCAGACGGCCCAGGAGTTCGCGGACTTCATGGTGCCGCGCTTCGCGGACGGCTGTGCGGTGGACCTGCTGGACTCGGTGCTGCGGGGCGAGGAGGGCGAGCGCGGCGGGTCGGTGGCGCCGGAACTCAGGGCCATGGCGCTGTCGGCGATCGACGAGATGAAGCAGCTGGAGCCGGACCCGATCGGCGAGATCACCCAGTACGGGACGGCGATGGCGCGGGAGGTCATCCTGGGGCGGAAGCCCCGGATGGTCGGCAGGATCCGGCCGAACGAATACCACCTGGTCTCCTCCAACCCGAGCGCCGCCGAGCAACTGCGCCGGGCGGGCGTGCACAGTTACCTGGCGGTCCCGCTGCTGGCCCGCGGCGTGCTGCTGGGGGTGGCCGATTTCGTACGCGGGCCGGGCAGTCCGCCGTTCACCCGCACCGACATGGCGCTGGCCGTCCAGATCGCCTCCCGGGCCGCGGTTTTCGTCGACAACGCGCGCCTCTACGGCCGCGAACGGCAGCACGTGGTGAACCTGCAGCGGGCCCTGCTGCCGCGCAACGTGCCGCGCACCGTGCGGCTGGACGTCTCCACCTGCTACACCCCGGCCGCCGACCCCAGCGGAGTGGGCGGTGACTGGTTCGACGTGGTGCCGCTGCCGGGCGGCCGGACCGCGCTGATCGTGGGCGACGTCATGTCGCACGGCCTGCCCGCGGCGGCCACCATGGGACGGCTGCGGGCCGTGGCGCGCACCCTGATGCAGCTGGACATCGCACCGGACCGGGTCCTGGCGCGGCTGGACCTGGCCGCCCGGGACCTGGAGGAGGACCAGGTCGCGACGTTCCTGTGCGCCATCCACGACCCGGTCGACCGCTCCTACACGGTGGCCAGGGCCGGGCACGTCCCCCCGCTGATGGTGGCTGCGGACGGCACCGCGCGCTATCTGGACGTGCCGGTCGGCGCGCCGGTGGGGGCGGGCGTCATCCCGTACGACGCGGTACGGGTGCCCGCGCCCCCCGGCAGCAGGCTGGTGTTGTTCACCGACGGCCTGGTCAAGTCGCGCCGCGACGACCTGGACCAGGGTCTGCAGCGGCTGCTGGGCGTCACCGGTGGTCTGGCGGCGGACGGACTGGACGCGGAGCGGCTGACGGCGGCGAGCGCACCGGCCCGGCAGCGGTTCGACGAGACCGCGGTGGTGGTGGCGCAGAGCCTGCCGGACGAACCGGACCGGGACGTCGCGCAGTGGCTGCTGCCGCAGGACGGCCGGGCCGCCGGACGGGCCCGTCAGCTGGCCCGGGAGCAACTGGCGCTCTGGCGGCTGACGGACGTGGCCGATGTGACCGAGCTGGTGGTGAGCGAACTCGTCGGCAACGCCCTGCGGTACGGCCATGGCCCCGGCCACCTGCGGATGGTGCGGAGGCACCGGCTGGTGGTGGAGGTCTCCGACCACGGGCCGGACCTGCCGCAGATCCAGCACAGCACCGTCAGCGACGAGGGCGGCCGCGGGCTCCAGCTGGTCAACACGCTCTGCCGCCGGTGGGGGTCGTGCCGGATAGCGGGCGGGAAGGTGGTTTGGGCGGAGCAGGACATCGCGGGCTCCGAACTGGCGCTGGAGTATCCACTCGGCACCGGCTGACAAGGGGCCGTCGGGCACGGCCTGCGCGTGACCGTCGGGTACCGGGCTGCGTGTGACCTTCGGGTACCGGCCGGTGGGGCGGCCGTCCGGCGGGCGGCCGGCGAGGTGGCACCCTGCGGGTGGCCGGGTGGCCGGGTGGCCGGGTGGCCGGTGGTGGTGGGCGTGCGGCGGGTGGCTGCGGTGGTGGGTGTTCGGTGGGTGGCCGATGTGGTGACCGACCGGGGTGGCCGGCGTGGCTCCGTCCGGCGCGGCGGGCGGGCGCCGGGGCGGGTGGTCCGCGTGCCCGGCGTGCGTGGCGGCCCCCGGCGGGCGCTGCGGCCCCGGTGGCCGGGGCGGGCGCGGCGGCCGGGGTGGGCGGAGCCCGGGCGCTCGGCGGTGTGATGTCCGAATCCCGCCAGCACCGAAGGGTGTGAGGCCGGACAGTGGAACCGGACAGTGCACAGCGGAGCCGGCGAGCCGGCCCGGCCGCCGAGCGTCCCGGCGCGGACGCCAGGTCGCGGGAGGCCGCGGTGGCCCGCCGGGAAGGAAAGAGTGGATCATGACGGTTTACACGATGCTGGACAGCCCGCTGGGTGAGCTGCTGCTCGTCGGTGAGGCGTCGGCCTCCGCACCCGGCGGAACGGCTCTCGCCTCGCTCTCCATGCCGGAGCAGAAGGGCGGAGTGGCCGTGCGGGACGGCTGGCGGCAGGACCCGGACGCCTTCGCCGAGATCGTCCGGCAGCTGCGGGCGTACTTCGACGGCACTCTGACCCGCTTCGACATCGAGTTCACCGCGGACCGGGGGACCGACTTCCAGCGCCGGGTCTGGGCGGCCCTGGAGGAGATCCCGTACGGCACGACCACCAGCTACGGCAAGGTCGCCCAGCGGATCGGGGCGTCCCCGGCGGCGGTCCGCGCGCTCGGCACCGCGATCGGCGCGAACCCGCTGCTGCTGGTCCGCCCCTGTCACCGGGTGATCGGTGCGAACGGCACACTCGCCGGCTACGCGGCCGGGCTGGAGCGCAAGCGGCTACTGCTGGTCCACGAGGGCGTCGCCGCCCCGGCGGCCTGACCCACCGGTCCTGGGCCGGCCGCCCGGCCCCGCCCCTGCCGGAACGCGCCGTCCCGCCCCGCACCACTCCGGAACCCCCCCGCCGCGCCCCGCACCACACCGCCCGCCACCGCACCACATCGGAACCCCTCACCCCACCCCCACCTCACCCCGCGCCCCCGACACCGATCCGTCCCGTCCCGGGCCAGCCCCGCGCCGCCCCACCGCGGCGCGGCGCGCCGGGCCACCGGGCGACCCTCACCGGAGCAGAGATGACCACCAGCGCGCACCGGCCGACCCACCTCGGCGAGCGGGTCGAAGCCGCCGACTGGCCCGCACTCGCCGCCGAGCTCGACACCCACGGCTGCGCGCTCACCCCGCAGCTCCTCACCGCCGACGAGTGCCGGGACATCGCCGCGCTCTACGCCGACCCGGCGCGCTTCCGCTCCACCGTGGACATGGCCCGGCACCGGTTCGGCGCCGGCCAGTACCGGTACTTCGCCCGTCCGCTGCCGGACCCGGTCCAGGAGCTGCGCCGGGCCTGCTACCCGCGCCTGCTCCCCATCGCCCGTGACTGGGCACACCGGCTGGGCCGCCCCGCGCCCTGGCCGGACACCCTGGACGAGTGGCTGGAGATGTGCCACCGGGCCGGGCAGACCCGGCCCACCCCCATCCTGCTGCGCTACGGGAAGGACGACTGGAACGCGCTCCACCGCGACCTCTACGGGGACCTGGTCTTCCCGCTCCAGATCGTCATCGGGCTCGACGAACCCGGCACCGACTACACCGGTGGCGAGTTCCTCCTGGTCGAGCAGCGGGTCCGGGCGCAGTCCCGCGGCACCGCGACCGTGCTGCGCCGGGGGCACGGCCTGATCTTCACCACCCGGGACCGTCCGGTGCCCTCCGCCCGCGGCTGGTCGGCCTCGGCGGTACGGCACGGGGTCAGCGTCGTGCGCTCCGGGACCCGGCACACGCTGGGCCTGGTCTTCCATGACGCGGCCTGACCGGGGGCCCGCGGCGCGGGAGGTCCGCCGCGGGCGCCCGGCGAGGCCCGGCGGGGTGACCGGACGGCCGCGGGGCGGGGACCCTGGAAGGCGAGGACCGGAGGCCAGTGGAGAGGAGACCGGCGATGGACGAGGAGCCACTCACCCTCTTCGGCGGACCGGAGGCCGGCGGCACGGGTGCCGGCGGGCCGTATGCCGGCGGCGCGCATGACGTCGGGCCGGGGATCGATGGACCGGAGACCGGCGGGCCGCTGACCGGCGGGCCGGGTGCCGGCGGTGCGGTGGCCGGTGGTCCGGGCGGCCGCGTGGAGCCGGCTCCCGGGGCGGTCCATGTCCCCGGCTGGCTGCCGATGGACCAGCAGCGCCGGCTCGTCGAGGCCTGCCGCCGATGGGCGACCGGACCCGTCCCGATGCGCCACACCCGGCTGCCGCGCGGCGGCGTCATGTCGGTCCGTACCGTGTGCGTCGGCTGGCACTGGCAGCCGTACCGGTACACCCGTACCGCCGGGGACGTGAACGGCGCCCGGGTGGCGCCCTTCCCGGAGTGGCTGGCCCGGCTGGGCCGCCGGGCGGTGGCGGACGCGTACCGGGACCCGGCGGCCGGGGAGGCGTACCAACCCGACACCGCGCTGATCAACTTCTACGACGCCCAGGCCAGGATGGGCATGCACCAGGACAAGGACGAGCGGTCCCGGGCGCCGGTGGTCTCGCTGAGCATCGGCGACAGCTGCGTCTTCCGTTTCGGGAACACCGAGACCCGGGCACGGCCCTACACCGACGTCGCGCTGCGCTCCGGTGACCTCTTCGTGTTCGGCGGGCCGTCGCGGCTCGCGTACCACGGGGTGCCCAGGATCCACCCCGGAACCGCCGACCCGGCCACCGGCCTCTCCGGTGGCCGCCTCAACATCACCCTGCGTGTCACCGGCCTGCCGGGCTGAGCGGGGGCGGCCGCACGCCGCGCCCGCCCCACTCGGCCCCGCCTCAGCACGCCCCCACCCCACTCCACCCCACTCCCCTCCACCCCGCTCGGCCCGGCCCCGCTCGGCCCGCCCCGCCCGGCCCGGCCCGGGAAAATCATCTGCAACATTCCCCCGCGCCCGGCACGTCAATGAGGTGTAAGCGACGGCGCGCAGGTGGAAGGGGAGCGGTGAAGAAGGCTCTGACGGACGAGTACCTGGAGTTCGCCGCTGGGCGGTCCGGGCATCTCTTCCGCTCCGCATGCCTGTTGACCAGCGGTGACACCCACCTCGCGGAGGACCTGGTCCAGGAGACGCTGGGCCGGATGTACGTCACGTGGCGGCGTATCTCCAAGATCGAGAATCCGGCGGCCTACGCCCAGACCGTGCTGGTGCGCACCTTTCTGACGCACCAGCGGCGGCGCAGCAGCCGGGAGTCGCCGACCGGGGAGCTGCCCGACGCGTCCACCGCCCCGGTCTCGGCGGAGGGGGACGCCACGCTGCGGATCACGCTCCTCGACGCCCTCGGCAGGCTGCCCCCCAAGGACCGGGCGGTGCTGGTGCTCCGTTACTGGGAGGACCGCAGCATCGAGGAGACGGCGGCGGCCATGCGCGCCAGTTCCGGTGCGGTCCGCAGCCGTTCGACGCGAGCGCTGGCGAAGCTGCGGGAACTGCTAGGCGGCAGCCTCGCCGAGCTGGTGGCGCGCTGATCCGTCCCCGGTGCCCGCAGGCCCCGCCGTCCGGCACCGGCCGCCATCCACCCGGTCACCACGCAGCCACCGGCCGGCCGCCCACCCGGTCACCACGCAGCCACCGGCCGCCCCGGGCCGGCATCGCCGGCCGCCGCACCGCGCTCGCCGCGGTCCCGCCCACGTCGCCGCGCCGTAACGCGGCCCCGCCCCCGGCGCCGCGCCCCGTCGCGGCGCCCCACACCGACGGAACGGTGGTTTTCCCATGCCCATCGAAGAAGAACTCGGCGACGCCCTGCGCCGCACCTCGGACTCCTTCCGCGCCGACGGGCGCCAACTGGTCGACCGGGGACTCGCCCGCGGCCGCACGCTCCGCCGCCGCCGCACCGCCGCGATCGGCGGCGCCCTGGCCATGACCCTGGTGGGCGTCGGCGGGTTCGTCCTGTCGGGCGCCCTGTCCCCCGGCGGTGACCAGGTCGCCGGCCCCGCCGCCCGTTCGAGTACCGCCGACGGCACCAAGCGGCCGGCCGCCGCACCCCTGTCCGAGCAGGAGATGGTCGACCTGCTCGCGGCGCGGCTGCCCAAGGGCACGATCAGCGGCCGGGAAGGGCGCGGCACCGAGGCGGACAAGGGCGGCCTCGGGGCGCCGTACGCCAAGGTGGTGCTCGACGACGGGAAGGGCGCGGCGGCCGTCGCGCTGTCGGTGAGCCGCGAGGACGAGGCGCTGTCCTGCCCGGACGCCGCCCATGTACCGGACCTCCGGTGCACCCTGAAGCGCCTGGACGACGGCAGCGTGTTCATGCTGACGCAGGGCTACGAGTACCCGGACCGCCGGGCGGACACCAAGCTGTGGCAGGCCACGCTCGCCACGCCGGCCGGCTACCAGGTGCTCGTCTCGGAGTGGAACGCCCCGGCCGAGAAGGGCGCCGACGTCACCCGCACCGACCCGCCGCTCTCCGCCGACCAGCTGCGGACCCTGGCCCGGGACGAGGTCTGGCAGCGGGTGGCGGACGCCATCGAGGACGACCGGGGGCCGCGTGCCGCGGCGGGTGCCGAGCAGACCGCTCGCCGGGACCCGTCCGCCGGGGCGATCCGCAAGACGCTCAGGCGGCTGCTCCCCGAGGGGCTGCGCATCACGGACGGGCAGAGCGCCACTGACACCGGGTACGCCCATGTGACCGCGGACGACGGCAAGGGCGCCGGTCTGGTTGAGGTCAACGTGCAGCGCTGGGGGAAGGACATCCCGGAGGAGCTGTACCGCAAGGCGACCAAGCTGCCGGACGGCACCCTGGTCGTGGTGGACCGGGGCCCCGCCGAGAAGGGCGGCAGCGGCACGGTGGCCTGGGAGGTGGACACCATGCGGCCGGACGGGCTGCGGGTCGTGGTCAACGAGCTGAACGCCGCCGGATACCGGCGCAGCGCCACCCGGGCGGAGCCGGTCGTGCCGATCGACGAGCTGAAGGAGCTGGCGCTCAGCGCGGAGTGGCGGAAGCTGCGCTGAGCGGCACCGGGCCCCGGGCGTGCCCGGTGGCGGGGTGCGCCGCACGACGTGGCGCACCCGGCCGCCGGGCCGCCCGGCCCGGCCCGGTCACAGGTCGAACTCGGCCGGGTCGATGCCCACCGCGAAGCACGCCTCCCGCACGATGGCCTGCTCGGTCTTGTCGAAGTCGCCGTCGGCGCCGCCGATCACGATGCCGATCTGGATCACCGCCCGCGCCTCGGTCGGCTTCTTCTGCACCTTGCCGATCGCCTGCAGGACGCTGACCTTGCCGAACGCGAAGTCGGTGGTCAGCTTCTGCAGGTACTCGTCGAACCGGCGCTGGAGGTCGTCCGCGTGGAAGTTCTGCAGGACGTCGTTGGTGGCGATCAGCGACGCGACACGCTGCCGCTCGGCCGGGTCTATCTGCCCGTCGGCGGCCGCCACCAGCGCGCACATCGCCATGCTCGCGTCCCGGAACGCGCCACTCTTCAGCTCGTTCTTCTTCGCGTGGAGCTGGGTCTGCATCGTCTGGGCGGAATCCTTCAGCCGGTCCCACAGAGCCATGTGCCGTCTCCTTGGTGTCGAGGGTGCACCGAGTCAACTGTGACGAGGGGCGATGAAGTTCCCGAGCGGGGGGCCGACGGCTCCGCCCAGCACGACCTTCAGGCGGCCGACGGGCCGACGGGCAGCGGCCGCACCTTCCCCTCCAGCATGGCGCCCAGGCCCTCCACCGCGCAGATGTCCGGGTGGTCCGCCACCTGCACCGGCATCCCGGTGGCCTGCGCGATCATCCCGTCCAGGCCGGGCAGCCGGGCGCTGCCGCCCGCCAGCATGATGCCCCGGTCGCCGAGGTCGGCCACCAGGTCGGGCGGACAGCGCCGCAGCACCGCGCCGATGGTGTCGATCACCGCCGTCATGGGGACGTGAGTGGCGTCCCGGACGCCGTCCGCGTCCACCCGCACCGAACGGGCCCGTCCGGTGACCACGTCGCGGCCGTGCACCTCGGCGCCGTCCGCCGCTTCCGGGCCGCTCAGCACCAGGTGGAGGGGGCGGACCGAATGGCCGGCCAGCATCACCTCGTGCCGGCTGCGCAGGTGCTGCACCACCGCGCGGTCGATCGCGTCGCCGCCCACCGGCACACTCTCGGCGGCGACCAGGGCACCCAGCGACAGCACCGCGACCTGCGTCGTGGTGGCGCCGCACACCACGATCATGGTGGCCTCCGGCTGCTCCACCGGCAGGCCGCAGCCGACGGCGGCGGCGACCAGGGTGTCGACCAGCTCCACCCGCCGGGCGCCGAGCCCGGTGAGGGTCTCCACGGCTGCCGTCTGGGCGAGCGGGTGGGCGTCGAACGGGGTGCACGCCGCGGCCCGCAGCAGCGGTTTGCGCCGCCAGGCCCGGCGCACCTTCTCTCCGACGAACTGCCGCAGCATCCGCTGCGCCATGGTGATGTCGACCACCGCGCCGCCGGAGATGGGACGGACGACCGCGATGTGGCCGGGGGTGCGGCCCGCCATGTTCTCGGCGGGGGTGCCGACCGCGATCAGACCGCCGGTCCGCAGGTTGACGGCGCAGACGCTGGGTTCGTCGACGATGAGACCGGTGCCCTTGAGGTAGACGCGGGTTCGCGCGGCACCGAGGTCGACGGCGACTGAACAGCGGCGAAGTTGCTCCAGGCTGAGGGACATGGCATGTAACTCCCGGTGGGCGGTGTCGGGGGCCGCCCGCCCGGCGGCCCTGGAACCATCGTGCGCGGACCGGGGCCGTCCCGCGTACTAGGCTGCACCGCGCGAGTGAGTGACCGTCAGAAAATCCGAATACCCGGTGAGCCCAGCGTTTCCGACTGGGCGTCAGCGTCCGTCGGCCGGAGTCGCCGGAGCAGCCGGGGCCGCCGGAGCCGGCTGTGCCGGGTGTCCCGCGGTGTGTCCGCCCCGTGCCGCGCGGTGCCGGTGTTCCGTCGCTGTGCGGCCTCGGCCGCTGCGGTGCCTCCGCCGCCGGTTCCGGCGGTCAGCCCTTGGCGTCGGCGTAGCTGTCCACCGCCGCGAGGGTGAACGGGAACCGCACCGGTGTGTCGCCGAACGCGATGCGCCCGGCCCGGTCGCCCGAGGCCCGGATGGCCTCGCGGACCTGCGGCACCTCCTCCTCCGGACAGTGCACGATCACCTCGTCGTGCTGGAAGAAGACCAGCTCGGCGCGGAGCGGGGCGAGTGCCTGCCGCAGTGTGGCGAGCACGATCAGCGCCCAGTCGGCGCCGCTGCCCTGCACGACGAAGTTCCTGGTGAACCGGCCCCGGGCGCGGGCGCCGGCGCTGCTGCCGTAGGCCGGGGCCTCGTCCTCCGTCGGCGGCAGCCCCGCCTCGTCGTACGGATCGTCCGAGGTGCCGGCCGGCGGGCAGGTGCGGCCGAGCCAGGTGCGGACCAGCCGCCCCTCCTCGCCGGCCCGGGCCGCCTCGTCCACGTAGGCGACCGCGGCCGGGAATCGGCGGCGCAGTGCGGCCAGGTGCTTCAGGCCGTCCCCCGAGGTCTGCCCGTAGACCGCCCCCAGCAGCGCGAGTTTCGCCTGCTCGCGGTCGCCGGCGAAGGCCCGGTCGGACAGCGACGCGTACAGGTCGTGCTCGCTGCCGGCGACGTCCATGAGCCCGGGGTCGCGGGAGATCGCGGCGAGCACCCGCGGCTCCATCTGGTCGGCGTCGGCCACCACCAGCCGCCAGCCGGGGTCGGCGACCACCGCCCGTCGCACCACCTTGGGGATCTGCAGGGCGCCGCCGCCGTTGGTGGTCCAGCGTCCGGAGACGGTGCCCCCGGGGAGGTACTCGGGCCGGAACCGGCCGTCCCGCACCCAGGTCTGGAGCCATGCCCAGCCGTGCGCGGTGTGCAGCCGGTACAGCTTCTTGTAGCGCAGCAGCGGCTCGACGGCCGGGTGGTCGATGCGCCGCAACTCCCAGGCTCGGGTGGAGGACAGCGCGATGCCGTCCCGGGCGAAGGCCCGGATCACCTCGGCGGGCAGGTCGGGCCTGACCCGGGCGAGGCCGGCCGTCCCGGTGCCGGTCCGGCCGGTGCCCCCGGCGGGCGCCCCCGGGGAGCCCGCGAAGGCGCGCGACACCTCGTCCGCCAGTTCCGCCAGCCGCTGCGGTTCCAGCCCGCCCGGATAGCGCTCGCCGAGCAGTTCGTCCAGCAACTCCCGGTGCACGTCGGCGCGCCAGGGCAGGCCCGCCCGCCGCATCTCGGCGGCCACCAGCATGCCCGCGGACTCGGCGGCGATGAGCAGCCGCATGCGGCCCGGGTGCTCGGCCTCCCCGGCGCGGGCCAACTGTCCGGCGTAGACCGCGAGCAGGGCCTCCAGGGGATCGGTGCCCGCGGGCAGCGGCGACCCCTCGGTCTCGAACAGCGACGGCTGGCTGTCCGCGGCCCGGTGCGGGCCCCGCCCGGCCGCCGCCTGGGGCGGGTCCTCGGGCACCGGCAGGCCGTGCAGCCGGGCCCACGCGGCGGCCAGCGATCGCGGGTGGCCCGACCGCCCTTCGTGGCCGAGCAGCAGGTTCTCCGCGGCCTCCACGTCGTAGCACCGTTCCACCCGCAGGCCGGCGGCGAGCAGCCGAGGGTAGACCGCGGCCGTGGACCGCCAGACCCAGCGATCAACCCCCGGGCGGGACCGGATGGCCGACGCGAGGCCGCCCGCGTCCGTCACGACCGGTCCGGCGGCCCGCCCGGAGGAGTCGAGCGGGCAGAGACGAACACCCCCGTCGTCCGTCTCTGCCAGCGCCCACCTCATGAACGAAGTCTGGCAGCAGGGTCTGACAACGGGCCCTGACCTGCGCGGGCAGCGGCCGGCGCGGTGTCGCGGCGGCGTCGGCAACCCACCCATGGAAATGGAATCCATTTTCATATAGCCTGGGCGGTCCATCGATCCGGTTTCCGAGAGGCCCCCATGGCAGTCCCCAAGCGCAAGATGTCCCGCAGCAACACCCGCCACCGCCGGGCCCAGTGGAAGGCCGCCCCGGCCGCGCTGGTGACCATCACCGTCGACGGCCGGGAACTGCGGGTGCCGCAGCGGCTGGTCCGCGCCTACGAGCGCGGTCTGCTCCGCCCCGATGGCTGAGCGGACCACGGCCCGCCAGGCCCCGGCCGGCACGCCCCGGCTGCCGGTGACCGTGCTCTCGGGATTCCTCGGCGCGGGCAAGACGACCCTGCTCAACCACGTCCTGGCGAACCGGGACGGGCTGCGGGTGGCGGTCATCGTCAACGACATGAGCGAGGTCAACATCGACGCCGCGCTGGTGCGCGAAGGCGGAGCGGCCCTGTCCCGGACCGAGGAACGGCTCGTCGAGATGACCAACGGGTGCATCTGCTGCACCCTCCGCGACGATCTGCTGGAGGAGGTCGACCGGCTCGCCCGCGAGGGCCGCTTCGACTACCTGCTCATCGAGTCCAGCGGGATCTCCGAACCGATGCCGGTCGCCGCGACGTTCGCCTTTCCGCGCGACGACGGCGCGACGCTCGGCGACGTGGCCCGGCTCGACACCATGGTCACCGTGGTGGACGCCGCCGACTTCGGCCGGGAACTGGACAGCGGGGACGAACTCGCCGAGCGCGGCCTGGACCAGTACGAGGACGACGAGCGGACGGTCAGCGACCTGCTGATGGACCAGGTGGAGTTCGCGGACGTCATCGTGGTCAACAAGACGGACCTGGTCGACGAGGCGGAGGCCGAGCGACTGCGGGCGGTCCTCACCCGGCTCAACCCGGTCGCCCGCGTCGTCACCGCGCGCCACGGCCGGGTCGCCCCGGCCGACATCCTCGGCACCGGCAGCTTCGACCTGGAGCGGGCCCAGCAGGCCCCGGGCTGGGTGCGGGAGCTCAACGGCGACCATGTGCCCGAGACCGAGGAGTACGGCATCTCCTCCACCGTCTACCGCGCCGACCGCCCCTTCCACCCGGGCAGGCTGTGGGAGTTCGTCACCCGCGGGCTGGACAGCGGGGCGTACGGCACGATCCTGCGTTCCAAGGGCTTCTTCCGGCTCGGCTCCCGACCGCGTGTCACCGGGCTGTGGTCGCAGGCCGGGGCGGTGGCGCGGTTCGAGCCGTCCGGGACGCACCCGGAGCTCTCCGGTCCGGCGGCGCTCGACACCCTCGCGCGGGCCGGCGGGGCGGTACGGGACGAGGGGGGCGAGGGATACGCCCCGGACGAGGGGGGCGAGGAGCGGGCCCGGGAACAGGGCCAGGAACTCGTCTTCATCGGCACCGGCCTGGCGGCGGCCGCGCTGCGCGCCGCGCTGGACGCCTGCCTGCTCGCGGGCGGCGAGGCACCCGGCGAGGACCCCTTCCCGGCCTGGGACATCCACGGTGCCGACGACGGCCGCGCGCACGAGCACCCGGCCCGGCCCCGGCCCGCGGACCTGCCGGCGCCGGCGCGGCCCGCCGGTCCGGCGGAGCGGACGCACCCGGCCGGCAGCTGACCGGGCGGCCCCCTGCGGGGAGCGGCGGGCGACCCGCCGCCCGGCCGCGGTGTCCCCTGCGGACGACGGCATGGCCGCGGGCCGTGGTGTCCTCTCTTGTGCCGCCAGGCTCTTGTGCCGCCAGGCCGCGAGCCGTGGCGTCACCTTCGCGCCCCCGGCCACCGGCCGTGGTGTCCCCTTCCGCGCCGCATGGCCACGGGCCCGCGGTGTCGGCTTCGCGCCCCTGGCAACCGGCCGTGGTGTCGGCTTCGTGCCGCATGGCCGCTGGCCGTGGTGTCCCCTTCGGGCCGCATGGCCACGGGCCACGGGCCGCGGGACGTCCCCCCGGACGCCCCGCGGCCCGTTCCGGTGCACCGCCGTGGTGCGGCGGCTACCAGCTGGACTTGCGTACCCCCGGCAGGAAGCCCGCGTGCGCCTGACCGCGCAGGTTCACCCGGGAGAGTCCGAACGCGCGGAAGTAGCCGCGCGGGCGGCCGTCCACGCTGTCGCGGTTGCGGATCCGGGTGGCGCTGGCGTCCCTGGGCTGGCGGCCCAGTTCGCGCCGGGCGGCGGTCCGCTGCTCCTCGGCGGTGGCGGGGTTGCGGATCAGCTCCTTCAGCTCCGCGCGGCGGGCGGCGTACCGGGCGGCCACGGCGCGCCGCTTCTCGTTCTTCGCGATCTTGCTCTTCTTCGCCATCAGACCTTCTCCCCGCGGGCGCGGATCCGGGAGACCGCGGCCTCGATGCCGATGGTGTCCACGGTCTTGATGCCCTTGGTGCTGAGGGTGAGCCGGACGTACCGGCCCTCGCTCGGCAGCCAGTAGCGCTTCCGCTGGACGTTCGGGTCGAACCGGCGCGGAGTACGCCGGTGGGAGTGCGAGATCGCGTTGCCGAAGCCGGGCTTGCGGCCGGTCAGCTGGCAGTGGGCGGACAAGGTCAGGTCCTCCTCGGGGGCCTAATGAAAATGGAAACCATTTCTGTATAGTAGCCCGTATGGCCCGCAACGAACTACGCCCAGTGATCAAACTGAGGTCCACCGCCGGCACCGGCTACACCTACGTCACCCGCAAGAACCGCCGGAACGATCCGGACCGCATGGAGCTGCGCAAGTACGACCCGGTCGCCGGACGCCACGTCCCCTTCCGGGAAGAGCGCTGAAGGAGCCCGTCATGAAGCCCGGCATCCACCCCGCGTACGGACCGGTCGTCTTCCGCGACCGCGCCGCCGACTACGCCTTCCTCACCCGTTCCACCGCCACCAGCGACAAGACGATCGAGTGGGAGGACGGCAACACCTACCCCGTCATCGACGTCGAGATCTCCTCGGCCAGCCATCCCTTCTACACCGGCACCGCACGCGTGCTGGACACCGCCGGACGGGTCGAGCGCTTCGAGCGCCGCTACGGCCGGGCCGGCGGACGGCAGGCCGACCGGTGACCGCCGCCGCCCCGCTGCCGGTCGCCGTGGTCGCCGGGCTGCACGGCGACGCCCGCCGGGCGGTGGTCGACCGGCTGCTGGCCACCGTGCCCGGCAGTGTCGCGCTCCACCACGACCTCGCCTCCGCCGCCGCGGGAACCGTGCGACGGACCGTCCGGGACGGCCGGTCCGTCCTCGACGAGGGCGAGACCCCGCTGGTCAACGACTGCGCCTGCTGCGCACTGCGCGAGGACCTGGTGCCCGAGCTGACCCGGCTGGCGTCCTCCGACGACTGCCGGCTCGCCGTCGTGGAACTGTGGGACTCCGTCGAACCGCAGGCCATGGCCGAGGTGGTGGCCGCGTACGGCGGCGACGCACTGCGGTTGAGCGCGGTGCTCACCGCCGTCGACCCGGCCCTCGTCCTGCCCTACCTGAGCTGCGGCGACGACCTCGCCGAGGCCGGCCTGGCCGCCGCCGCGAGCGACCAGCGCACGGTGGCCGACACCTTCGCCCGGCAACTGGAGTACCCGCCGGTGCTGGTCCTGGTCGACGGCCACCCGGCCGACGAGGCACCGGGCGCCGACCCGGGCGTTCCGGAGCGGACCGCTCCGGACCCGGTCCTGGACGGCGCCGGCACGCCTCCGGCCGACCCGGCGGACCTGGCGCTGCTGGTCCAGCTGCACCCGACCGCGCGCCGGATCGCGGTCGAATCCGACGAACTGGCCGCCGCGGCGGTGACCGGCTTCGACGTCGAGGCGGCGGCGGCCCGCCTCCACCCGGCCTGCGCGCTGCTGCCGCAGGCGGCGGACGACGAAGGCGTCACCACGGTGGTCTGGCACCGGGTGCGGCCGTTCCACCCGGGCCGGCTCTACGCGGCGCTGGAGGACCTCACCTGTGCCGCGGCCCGCAGCCGCGGCCGGTTCTGGCTCGCCGACCGGCCGGACACCCTGCTGTCCTGGGACGCGGCGGGAGGCGCGCTGTGCGTGGAGAGCGCCGGGCCCTGGCTCGCCGCACTGCCCGACGCGGCCTGGGAGATGGTGCCCCCGATGCGCCGGGTGGCGGCCGCGCTGGACTGGGACGCCGAACACGGCGACCGCACCCAGCACTTCACCTTCACCTCACCCGGCCTGGACCGGGAGGGTCTGCTGGCGCTGCTGGAGTCCTGCCTGCTGACCGACGCCGAGTACGCCGCCGGGCCGGACGCGTGGCGCGGACTGCCGCACGCCTTCGACGAACTGCTCGACCCGGTGTCCTGAGCCGATTCCTCCGCTTCCCGTCCGCCGTCGGGAACCGGGCGCCGCACCGCCGGGAGTTCCACCCGCGGAAGCCGCCCGTACACGCCGGTGACCAGCCAGGTGTGACGGGAGTTACGCCCGCCATGTGACCGTCAACGTACGCAAGAAAGGGAATTCCATGCCCCGGAACGGTGCATCCCGCAAAAACCTCAAGCCCCGGCCGAACCCTTTGGACGTCGCGGGCGTCACCTATATCGACTACAAGGACACGGATCTGCTCCGTAAGTTCATCTCGGACCGGGGGAAGATCCGCAGTCGGCGAGTCACGCGCGTCACCGTCCAGCAGCAGCGGCAGATTGCGCGTGCGATCAAGAATGCCCGGGAGATGGCACTGTTGCCGTACGGTTCGCGGTGATCATCCGGATACACGGTGTGCACGTGCATCCGCTCAAGCAGCCGCACATGAACGGGGTTATGATCCGGGGCAGTTGACAGCTGCATGAACCTCGGAGAGCCCTGTGCACGACCACCTGTACAACGGTATGGCGGCAACGGACCTCCATGACGTCGTCTGGCAGAAGAGCCGGCACAGCAACTCGCAGGGCTCGTGTGTGGAATTCGCGAAACTTCCGGACGGCGGAGTGGCCGTGCGGAATTCCCGCTTCCCCGACGGGCCGGCGCTCATCTACACCCCGGCGGAGATCGCCGCACTGCTGATGGGCGTCAAGGACGGGGAGTTCGACCACCTCGTGCTGGACTGAGGTCCGCCCGCGCCCGGGCCCCCGCCCGGGCCGCCATCGCCGTCCCGTCCGCAGGCCGGCCCGCCTGGGCCCCGCCGGGCCGAATCCATCGCCGCCGCGCCCGCAGGCCGGGGCCGCCTGGGCCCCCGCCCGTCGCCGTCGGGGGCGGACCGCCACCGCCGGGGCCGCACCGGCCGTCGCCGCCACCGCGCCGACGGCGGTGGCCGGCCGGCCGCCCGGCGGGTGGCCGCCGGAGAGACCCGGGGGCCGGACGGCAGTACTCCGCACCGAGCGGCCAGGGACCCGGATGCCGAGCGGGCACGGACCCGGATGCCGGAAGCCGCGGACCGGGTGCCGGGACTCGGCGGTCAGTCGCGGGGCATCCGGAACTGCGCCCAGACCACCTTGCCGCGCAGGGTGCCGGCGAGGGGATGCCACCCCCAGCTGTCGCTGAAGGACTCCACCAGGTAGAGCCCGCGCCCCGACTCCTGGGAGAAGTCCGCCTCGCCGGCGACCGGGCTCGCCTCGCTGGGGTCCCGTACGGCACACACCAGGCGGGTGGCCCAGCGCATCAGATGGAGCCTGACCTGGGTGTCGGGTTCCCGGGCGGCGCCGGGCCCGGACTGGCCGGACACCCCGCCCGCCGGCTCCGCCCCGGTGGGCGGCAGCGCGTGCCGGAGGGCGTTGGTGACCAGTTCGGAGACGACCAGGGCGACATCGTCGAAAAGCTCCGACAGCTCCCATTCGTCGAGCGTCCGGCCGGTGAACCGGCGGGCCCCTTTGACCGCTTCGAAGCGGGCGGGCAGTGCGCAGGAGGCGGATCCGGAGACGGCGGAGGGGCCGACTGGCGGGAGCCCCCTCCACAAGGGCTCCAGCATGGTCGATCCGTTGGTCCCCATGCGAGCACTCCTGCATTCGTTGCCGTGAGGATCCTGGCTGGACCTCGTACGAGCGTGCACGTGCGCGACGCCCATCGTTCCGAATGCCCAGAGCAGATGCAAGGGCAGATGCACGTGCACGGGCCGTTTTGAACGATCCTGCCGCGGTTCGCACATGATTCTTCCTACGCACACTTGCGTACGTATCCCACTTGAGTAACGAGTTGTGCACAGCGCGAAGCCCGGAAGTGGCAGACTGCCCCGCCAGGGGCCACGGGGGGCCGCGCCCCCGGAAGGGTGCGTTCCGTACAGGGAGGGTCACGGAAATGACCGCAAGCGAGTCGAGCGGATCGGTGGTGCGCCGTATTCTCCTGGGCTCCCAGCTCAGGCGACTGCGCGAGTCTCGCGGCATCACCCGCGAGGCGGCCGGCTATTCGATCCGTGCATCCGAATCCAAGATCAGCCGCATGGAGTTGGGCAGGGTGAGCTTCAAGGCGCGCGACATCGAGGACCTGCTCACGCTCTACGGCGTGACCGACGAGGCGGAGCGCGCCGCGCTGCTCGGCCTCGCCCGCGAGGCCAACGTCGCCGGCTGGTGGCACAGCTACGGCGATGTCCTGCCCGGCTGGTTCCAGACGTACGTGGGACTGGAGGGTGCCGCCTCCCGAATCGCCTGCTACGAGGTGCAGTTCATCCACGGTCTGCTGCAGACCGAGGGGTATGCGCACGCCGTCGTCACCCGGGGCCAGCCGCAGGCCTGCGATGCGGAGGTCGAAAGACGCGTCGCGCTGCGCATGGAGCGGCAGAAACTGCTGGTCTCCGAGCACGCGCCGGAATTCCACGTGGTGCTGGACGAGGCCGCGCTCCACCGCCCCTACGGAGGCGGTGAGGTGATGCGCGGACAGCTCGAGCACCTCGTCTCCCTCTCCGAGCACTCGAATGTGATTCTGCAGGTGATGCCCTTCGCCTTCGGTGGCCACGCGGGCGAGAGCGGGGCGTTCACCATGCTCCGCTTCCCTGAATCCGACCTTCCGGACGTGGTCTACCTGGAGCAGCTCACCGGAGCGCTCTATCTCGACAAGCGTGACGAAGTGGCGCAGTACGAGCGGGTCATGGAGCGGATGGGCGCCGACAGCCTGTCGCCGGCGCGGAGCCGTGACCTGATCGGCCGGTTGCTCCAACAGCTGTGAGCTTTCACTACCATGACGTTCCATCAGGGGCACACTCACCCCGGGTGTCGTGAGCACCCCGTCTCCAGATTAGGGATGGCATGTCCTACTTCTCCGAGTTGGCGTTTCAGTACATCGACGGCGAGTGGCGGCCCGGGAGCGGCTCCTGGGACATAGTCGACTTCAACCCGTACAACGGGGAGAAGCTCGCCGCCATCACCGTGGCGACGGTCGACGAGGTCGACCAGGCATACCGGGCCGCGGAACGCGCACAACCGGAATGGGGTGCCACGAATCCCTACACCCGCCGACTGGTATTCGAGCGGGCGCTGCGCATTGTCGAGGACCGCGAAGCGGAACTCACCGAGGCGATCGTGGCCGAGGTCGGCGGCACGCTGCTCAAGGCCGCCTTCGAGCTCCACCTCGCCAAGGAATTCCTGCGGGAGGCCATTTCGCTGGCCCTGCGCCCCGAGGGGCGCATCATTCCGTCGCCGGTCGACGGAAAGGAGAACCGTCTCTACCGGGTGCCGGTCGGCGTCGTCGGCGTCATCAGCCCGTTCAACTTCCCCTTCCTGCTGTCGCTGAAGTCCGTGGCACCGGCGCTGGCGCTCGGCAACGCCGTGGTGCTCAAACCGCACCAGAACACTCCCGTCTGCGGCGGCGGCCTGGTCGCCAAGGTGCTGGAAGAGGCCGGACTGCCGGCCGGACTGCTCAATGTCGTCATCACCGACATCGCGGAGATCGGCGACGCGCTCATCGAACACCCGGTGCCCAAGGTCATCTCCTTCACCGGCTCGGACAAGGTCGGCCGGCACGTCGCCACCGTCGCCGCCTCGCACTTCAAGCGGACCGTCCTGGAGCTCGGCGGCAACAGCGCGCTGGTCGTGCTGGACGACGCGGACCTGGACTACGCCGTGGACGCCGCCGTGTTCAGCCGCTTCGTCCACCAGGGCCAGGTGTGCATGGCGGCCAACCGGATCCTGGTGGACCGCGGCGTGGAGCGCGAGTTCACCGAGAAGTTCGTCGCGAAGGTCGAGTCGCTGACGATCGGCGACCCCGGCGATCCCGCCACCCACATCGGCCCCCTGATCAACGAGGGCCAGGCGGAGAGCGTGACCCAGGTGGTCGAGCAGACGATCGCCGACGGGGCCACCGCGCTGGTCCGCGGCCGCACCCAGGGCACTCTGGTCTGGCCCGTGGTGCTCACCGACGTGGCCCAGGACTCGCCGGTGCTCCGCCAGGAGGTCTTCGGGCCGGTCGCGGTGCTCGTGCCCTTCGACGGCGACGAGGAGGCGGTCTCCCTGGTCAACGCCACTCCATACGGGCTCAGCGGCGCGGTGCACACCGGGGACATCGAGCGCGGGGTCCGCTTCGCGCGGCGTATCGACACCGGCATGTTCCATGTGAACGACAGCACCGTGCACGACGAGCCGATCGTCCCGTTCGGAGGGGAGAAGTTCTCGGGAGTCGGTCGGTTGAACGGCGACTCCATGGTGGAGAACTTCACCACCACGAAGTGGATCTCCGTCCAGCACGGGCGCAGCCAGTTCCCGTTCTGAAAGCCGGCGCCCGAGCCCTCGTCTTGAGGACAGAAGGTGTCCGCAAGGGCCCGTACCGTCGGAGACGTCGAGAGATCGAGGAACCGACGGAAGGCGGACCCCATGCCCACTCTGGTGAACCAGGAAGCCCACGGCGACGAGGCCGGAGCCCTGCTGGGCTTCCTGGACGCGCAGCGCGGAGCGATCCGGCGCACCCTGCACGGCGTGAGCGACGAGGACGCGACCCGGAAGCCGTCCGCGAGTGAACTCTCCCTCGCGGGTGTCCTCAAGCACGTCGCCGAGGTCGAGCAGAGCTGGGTGGAGGACGCCAAGGGCGTACCGCACGCCATCCAGCGGGACCACACCAACTGGCACCTCAGCTTCGAGCTGGAGGACGGCCAGACCGTCGCCGACGTACTCGCCTTCTGGGACGAGGTCGCGGCGGAGACGGAGCGGTTCATCCGCGCGCTGCCCGACCTGAACGGCACCTTCCCGCTTCCCCCGGCCCCCTGGTTCCCCGAGGAGCCGCGGTCGATGCGCTTCCTGCTGCTGACCCTGATCCAGGAGATGGCCCGGCACGCCGGTCACGCCGATGTGATCCGCGAGTCGCTGGACGGCAAGACCGCCTTCGAGCTGATCGACGAGGTGGCGGCCGTCGCCTCCTGACCGGACGCGAACACCGCGCGGCCGGGCCGCAGTGCGCACCAGGTGGACAGCACCGCGGCCACCACGGCCACCAGCGCGCACACCGCCACCGCCGCGCCCATCGCTGCCCAGGGCACCACCGGTGAGGCGTCCACCGGCAACCGGCCGAGCGCCACCCACAGCGCCAGGAGCTCCACAGCGGCCACAGCCGCCCCCAGCACCGCTCCCACCGAGACTGCGAGCAGTGCCTCCGCGGCCGTCGTCAGGAGTACCTGGCCCCTGGTAGCACCGGCCAGACCCAGCGCCCGCAACTCGGGTATTCGATCCGACACGGCCATCAGCTGGCTGTTGGCGAGCCCTATGCAGGCATAGATGACGGCGATTCCGAGCACCACCCACAGTCCGAGACGGGTCTGCGGGCTGGTCCGCGGGTGGACGGCCGCCACCCAGTCATCCGTATCCAGCACCTCGCCCCCGTCCGCCCTGACGGCCGATCGCAGCGCGGCAGCGGTCTCCGAGGCGTCGGCCCCGGGCCGCAGCCGCACGTCGATCCTGTCGACCGCCGCGCCCCGGGCGTTCCGGGCGGTGACATAGGCGCCGTTGTCACCGGTGCCGGTCCTCAGCACCGCCGCGATCCGCAACGCGCGCCGGCTGCCGTCACCGAGCCATACGGTGACCAGCTCGCCGACCCGGTGCCGCTCCCATTCCTCCGTGACGACGATGGAGCCGTCATCGAGGTCCGTGAGAGCCCCGGCGATCACTGGTGGCCGTCCGACCGCCGCGAACCGCGCCGGGTCGACGGCGCGCGCGTCCGACCGGACCAGCGCCGTCTTCTCCTCCCGGACGGCGACCGCCGTGCTCGAGGTCGGCGAGGCCACCACCCCGGGGACCGCCAGGACGCGACCGACCGCATCAGGGCTCAGCCCGTGCGCGCCGGCCGTGACCACGAAGTCGGCACGGGTCTGCGCACGAAGCTCGGCCGCCTTCGCCGCGCTCACCGTGCCCGCCGCGCCCAGAAGCGAGCCGGTCAGCGCGACGGTGATCAGCACGGGGGCTGCCACCGCGGAGGTTCTGCGGACCCCACCGGCCGCACTCTCCGCGGCCAGCAGTCCGGCCGCCCCCGGAAGCCGGGCGGGCAGCACGGCGAACGCGCGGGCCATCGGCCGGACCACGAGCGGCGCCAGCAGACCGACCGCACCGATCAGCAGCAGCGGCTGGGTGGTGTACGTCTTGCGCCTGAGCAGCTCGCCCGGATCGCCCATCAATGCCATGGCCGGCACCGAGACACCGGCGAGCAGGAGCAGACCGCCCAGGAGCCACCGGCCGACCGGCAGCGTCCCGGTGTCCACATCAGCCGCGCGCAGCGCGTCCACCGGGCTCACCTTTCCCGCTCGCCGGGCCGCGGCCCACACTCCGGTGAACGCCGCCACCATCCCGGTCCAGAAGGCCAGATGGAGTGGCCACTGATGGTGCGGAACGGTGAACCATGCCGGTGCCACGTCGCCCGCCACCAGACGCCGCGCCAGCCAGGGCGCGCCCCACCACCCGAGCAGGCACCCCGCGGCCGAGGCCGCCGCGCCCACCACAGCGGCCTCGGCGAAGACCAGCAGCCGCAGCCGGCCCGGACCGGCTCCGATCAGCCGGAGCAGACCGAACTCCTGGCGTCGTTGCGCCACCGCGAAGGCGAAGGTCGAGGCCATCACGGAGACGCAGACGAACCCGGTCACCCCGGCGGCCGTGCCCAGGAGGGCATTCACCGTGGTGAGGCGCTCCGCGTCCTGGGCCGGGCCGGGATCGGCACGACGCCGGTCCTGGCCGGTGAGCACGGCGACGCCACGCTCCGCGACCACCGCGCGCCGTACCTCGGCGGCCGGGGCGTACACCACCAGCTGGTCGAGCCGTGGCGAGACACGAGCGGCCTCGGCGTCGGTGAAGAACACCGCGGACTCGAACGAGGACGAGCCGGTCACACCGACGACGATCCGCTCCGCGGTACCCGAAGGGTCCCGCAGCAGAATGGTCTGCCCCACCTTCGCGGTGCCCGACGTGACAACGACTTCCCGGGCGGTCGACGGTGCCCGTCCGGTGACCAGGCGGTAGGGGGTGAAGGCCGCGGCTGACCAGGGGTGCCCCACGGTGTCGCCGGGCACTCCGGAGGCCGATACCGGGAAGGTACGGTCCTCCACCGTGCGGCCCAGACGGGCCAGACGCCGTTCCAACCCAGCCCGCAGTGGCGGCGGATGGGCGAGAGGCAGGGATAGGTGCCGGACCTCCGGGCCGCGAATCACCGGAACCGGCAGAGTGCCCTGGCTGCGGACGACCACCGGAGCCGCCGCCAGCCGCTGCGGCCCGGGTTCCCGGGAACCGAGGGTGCCGGCCAGCGTCAGGCCCATGGTCGCGATGACGCCGACGCCCAGGGCCAGTGCCACGAAGGGCCCGACGAGGGTCGTCCAACGGCTTCGCAGCCCACCGAACACCACGGTCAGCACGGAACCGCCTCCAGCCGGGCCATGCGGTCCGCCACGCGCTCCGCCGTCGGACGCGACAGCTCGCCGGTGATACGACCGTCGACGAGGAACAGGACGTGGTCCGCGTAGGAGGCCGCGGTGATGTCGTGGGTGACCATCACGACGGTCTGCCCCTCACGGTCCACCCACTCCCGCAGCAGGGTCAGCACCCGGCGGCTCGCGGAGGAGTCCAGAGCCCCGGTGGGTTCATCGCCGAACAGCACATCGGGCCGGGTGACCAGCGCCCGGGCCAGCGCGACCCGCTGCTGCTGCCCGCCGGAGAGCTGCGACGGCCGGTGGCCGGCCCGCTCGGCGAGCCCTACGCGCTCCAGAGCGGCCATGACGTCGGCTCCGGACGGCCTTCGCCGCGCCAGCCGCAGCGGCAGGGCCACGTTCTGCGCGGCGGTCAGCGAGGGCAGCAGGTGGTACGCCTGGAACACGAAACCTATGCGGTCGCGGCGCAGCCGCGTCAGAGCGGCCTCCTTGAGCCCGGTCAGCGGCGTGCCTCCCACCGAGACCGTGCCGGAGGTTGGGCGGTCGAGACCGGCGGCGCACTGCAGCAGGGTGGACTTGCCGGAACCGGACGGTCCCATCACGGCGGTGAAGCTGCCGGCCGGGAAGACATGGCTGACATCGTCCAGTGCCTTCACCGCAGCCGGGCCGGAGCCGAAGGCGCGGGTCACCCGGGAGAGCCGAACGGCCGCGGGGTCAACGATTGATCGCGTCATGTCTTCCAGAGAACCCCCGCGGAGGACCAGGCACACGCCCACTGGGCAGAGTCCCGAGGTATGGCCAGCCATACCCCCAAGACGCCTACTGCGCCCACTGCGGCAGCCATGGAGCAGCCCGTACCGTCGTCCCATGTCCTCGGCAAACGTCCAGCGGGCGCTGCTCCGGCCTGATTACCTCCGCACCTCCTGGCCCTGGCGCTCGGCTGTCTATCTTCTCAGCGGTGCACTCCTCGGAGCCGCTTCACTCGTCGGCATCGCGGTACTGGCGGTGGTCGGCGGCATACTGGCGCTCGTGCTGGTCGGGCTGCCGATCATCGCGATGATTCCGCTCCTCGGCCTTCCACTCGGCCGGATCGAGCGTTGGCGGGTCGGCCTGGTGGATGCCGACCCGGTGGAGAGCGCGCACCGGCTGCCGGACGAGCCCGGTCTGGCGGCGTGGCTTCGCTTCCGGTTCCGAGAGCGTGCCACCTGGGCCGAGCTGGGGTATGCCCTCCTGCTGGCCCTGGGCCTGTGGGTTGTGGACCTGGCGGTGGTCCTCCTGGGACTGGGCGTTCCCGCCGCTCTGCTGGCCACTCCGGTCATGCTCGCTCTCGACGGAGGAGGCCAGACCCAGGTTCTCAAGCACTGGCCGGTCACCTCCTATCCCGACGCCGGCCTGGTCGCCGTACTCGGACTGGTCGCCGTATTCATGGGCCTGTACGGGATGGGCGCGGTGGCCGGAGTGCGCGGCGGGCTCGTCCGGACGCTCATAGGCCCCCCGGTGGCGGGTACGCCGGAGGAATGGGGCGAGATGGCCCGGTCGCGGGCGCGGCTGGTGGACGCGTTCGAAGCGGAGCGCCGGCGCATAGAGCGGGACTTGCACGACGGGGCCCAGCAGCGTCTGGTCGCCTTGAGCATGGCGCTGGGCCTTGCACGGCTCGACGCTCCTCCCGGGCCGCTTGCCGACCAACTCGCCAAGGCGCACCACGAAGCGGAGAGAGCACTGGCCGAGCTGAGGGAACTGATCCACGGGATTCATCCGCAGGTACTGACCGACCGCGGGCTGATAGCGGCGTTCGAGGACGCTGCCGACCGCTCGCCGACGAGGGTTCTGGTGTCCGCCGACGGACTCGGCCGGTTGCCCGAGCCGGTGGAGAAGGCCGCCTACTTCGTGACGTGCGAAGCCTTGGCGAACATCGCCAAGCACAGTGGTGCCGAGCTGGCCAGGATCGACGCGTCCGTCAGTCAGGACACGCTGTTCCTGTCGGTGACGGATGACGGCGTGGGTGGCGCGGTCCTGACCGACGGCTTGTCCGCGGGCGCGGGTTCCTCGGGTACGACCGGCCTTTCCAGCGGGACGGGCTCCCCACGTAGGGCCCGCTTCTCGGGTGAGACGGGATCCTCGGACGAGCCCGGTGTCTCGGGTGAGACGGGCTCCTCCGGTAGGACCGGGTCGTCAGGTGAGAGGGCCGGCGGTAGCGGGCTGACCGGCCTGTCTGACCGGGTGGCGGCCCTCGGTGGCAGACTTACGCTGTCCAGCCCGCCCGGCGGGCCCACTGTGCTGAAGGTGGAGATACCGTGCGGCCCGATCGCAGCCTCCGGCTAGTCCTTGCGGAGGACAGTGTGCTGCTCCGGGAAGGGTTGGTCGGGCTACTGGAACGGTTCGGCCACCACGTGGTGTCGGCGGTGGGAGATGCCAGGGCACTGACGGCGGCGGTGGCCCAGCACGACCCGGACCTGGTGATCACCGATGTTCGGATGCCACCGGGCCAGAGTGACGAGGGGCTGCGAGCGGCGGTGGAGATGCGCCGTAAGCGGCCAACGCTGCCAGTGCTGGTGCTGAGCCAGTACGTCCAACGCACCTACGCATCCGAGCTTCTGGACTCCGGAGACGGTACGGCCGTGGGTTATCTGCTCAAGGACCGCGTCGGCCAGGTGGCGGACTTCACTGATGCGTTGCACCGGGTCGCGGCCGGCGGGACGGTGGTGGATCCCGAGGTGGTGCGGCTCCTCCTGCGAAGGCGGCGCGACCCGCTGGAGCGGCTCACCTCACGCGAGCGGGAGGTGCTCGCCCTGGTGGCCGAGGGCAAGTCCAACGTGGCGATCGCGCGGGAGCTCGTCGTCTCGGAGGCAGCGGTGGGCAAGCACATCGGCAACATCCTCGGGAAGCTGGACCTGCCGCCGGGCGAGGACACCCACCGTCGGGTGCTGGCGGTGCTGGCCTTCCTCCGGGCGTAGAGGCCGGCAGAGGCCGACGGGTGCAGGGACGGTACCGACGGGCGTGGGGGCGGCAGATGCAGGCGGACGTAGAGGCGGCCGGTGCCGTGCCCGGCCGACCTCCGCTGCTCCGGTGCCGGTGGTCACCTAGCCTGGAGTTGCGCAGTGCAGATCGGGCGGGATGCGGAAAGAGGCGACGATGTCAGCGATCCGGCTGCTGGTGCTGGGCGCGGTCCGCCAGCACGGGCGGGCGCACGGCTACCAGGTTCGCAACGACCTGGAGTTCTGGGGCGCCCATGAATGGTCCAACGCCAAGCCCGGCTCGATCTACCACGCGCTCAAGCAGATGGCGAAGCAGGGCCTGATGATCGCCCACGATGTCGCGCCGAGCACCGCCGGGGGGCCGCCGCGTACCGAGTACGAGCTGACCGATGCGGGCGAGGTCGAGTTCTTCCGGCTGCTCCGGGAGTCACTGGTTCGCCACGACCAGAAGATCGACGAGCTCACGGCGGGGGTCGGGTTCATCGTCGACCTGCCCCGGGCGGAGGCGATCGCGCTCCTCAAGGTACGGGCGACGGCGCTGGACCGGTGGCGCGCGGAGGTCGCCCAGCACTGGACGCCGACCGAGGGGACCCCGGACGAATGGGGACACATCGGCGAGATCATGAAGCTATGGGTGCACTCGGCCGAGGGCGGCGTGGAGTGGACGCGGGGATTGATCGAACGGCTGGAGGCCGGGGCGTACGTCATGGCGGGGGAGGGTGAGCGTTCGGTGGATGTGCTGCCGGACGGGGTGGAGAACCCGTTCGCCGACCACAAGTGAGGGAGTGGCGTGGAGCCACGGCGGATATTCAGGCAGGTGACGGCCGGTCCGGGCGGGTCACCGTGAGCATGTGCGGGACGCGGGACGCGGGACGCGGGGTGCGGGGTGCGGGGTGCGGGGTGCGGGGCACCCGGGGTGTGGGTGCAGAGGTGCGGGGTCCGGGGCTGGGTGCGCGGGGATGTCGGGGGACGGTCAGGCCGGGCGGGGGCGGGTGGCCTTGGCCGGCGACTGTGAGCAGGGGTGGAGGACGGGCAGGGGCGGGCGGCGGTCAGCCTGGGCGGGTGACAGGCGGCCTGGCCGGGGGGCCGTGAGCAGGGGGCAGGGGGCCGTGGGTAGGGGGCAGGGGGCAGGGTGGGCCGGTTCGGGGTCTGGGGAAGACGGGGAGTGCCCTGGCGGGTGTGAGTCTCGGAGAAGCAAGTAATCAAGTTTGACTAACTTCCCGTGAGGGGATACCTTCCAGGGCCTCCGGGTAGTCAAGTTTGACTAGCCAGCCCGGAGCCGTCTTTCTTCGGGAGGGGAAGGCATTGACCGACCGTGATCCGGCGATCCTCGTCGAGGGTCTGCGGAAGAAGTACCGGGACAAACAAGCACTCGCCGGGCTCGATCTGGCCGTGCCGCGGGGCGCCGTGCACGGCCTGCTCGGGCCCAACGGCGCCGGCAAGACCACCTGCGTGCGCGTCCTGGCCACCCTGCTCCGTTACGACACCGGCCGGGTGGAGGTCGCCGGCTGGGACGTCGCACGCCACCCGGACCAGGTCCGTCGGAGGATCGGGCTGCTCGGCCAGTACGCGGCCGTCGACGAGGAGTTGAGCGGGCGGCAGAACCTGGAGATGTTCGGGCGGCTGCACCATCTGGGCGGACGTCGCGCCGCGGACCGCGCGGGCGAACTCCTGGAACGGTTCGGGCTCCAGGACACCGGTGGCAAGCCCGCCAAGCAGTACAGCGGAGGCATGCGGCGGCGGCTCGATCTCGCCGCCGGGCTGATCACCCGGCCGGCAGTGCTCTTCCTGGACGAGCCGACCACGGGGCTGGACCCGCGCGGCCGTACCGAGGTCTGGAACGCGGTGCGTTCCCTCACCGACGGCGGTACGACGGTGCTCCTCACCACCCAGTACCTGGAGGAGGCGGACCAGCTCGCCGACCGGATCTCCGTCGTGGACCAGGGGCGGGTCATCGCCGACGGCACCGCCGACGAGCTGAAGTCCGCACTCGGCGGCGACCGGATCGACGTGGTGCTGCGGGATGCCGGCCGGCTGTCGGCGGCCGCGTCGGTGGTCGGGATGGCCGCGCGGGCCCACACCGTCGAGACCGACCCCGACCGGCGGCTGATCAGCGCGCCGGTCGCGGACCGGATCACGGCGCTCACCGAAACGGTTCGGGCGCTGGAAGCCGCCGGGATCGCCGCGGAGGACATCGCCCTGCGCCGCCCGACCCTGGACGAGGTGTTCCTGCACCTCACCGCCGAGGGCGAGGAGCGGTCCGACGGAACGGGCGGCGGCTCCGGAACGGGCCGGGGCCCGGTCACCGGGCCGAACCCCGGAGGCGGCCAGGGCCAGGGGCCGGGCGGCCGGCGGTCCGCGCGGGCTCGCGGACCGGAGGGGCATCAGGGGCATCAGGGGGCGGGCCGGGCTCCGGCGGGCGGCCATGGGCGGAACACCGGACAGCAGAAGGGGACCGTATGACTTCCATGATGGCGGTGGCCGAGCCGGAGCAGGCGACGGTCACCTTCGGCACCCGGCTGCGCTGGGCCCTGGTGGACTCCTGGACCATGACCCGGCGCGGACTGGCCCACTGGGCCCGGCAGCCGGTGCAGGTCGTCGTCGGCCTGGTGTTCCCGGTGATGCTGATGCTGATGTTCGCGTACTTCCTCGGCGGCGGCATGACCGTGGCCGGAGGCGGTGACTACCAGGACTTCCTGGTCCCGGGGATGTTCGCGCTCACCATGGCGTTCGGCCTGGATTCGACGATGGTCGCCCTGACCCAGGACATCAACAAGGGCGTCCTCGACCGTTTCCGGGCGATGCCGATGGCGCCGTCGGCCGTGCTGGTGGGCCGCAGCGCCCTGGACATGCTGCAGTCGGCTCTCAGCCTGCTGGTGATGATCGGTGTCGGTCTGGCGATGGGCTGGCGCTGGCACGGCGGACCGGCCGACGCGCTGTACGCCGTGGGCCTGCTGCTGTTGCTGCGCCTGGCCATGCTCTGGCTCGGCATCTATCTGGGCCTGGTGGCCCGTAAACCGGAACTCGTGCAGGCGGTGCAGATCCTGATCTGGCCGATCGGCTTCCTCTCCAACGTCTTCGCCTCACCGGGGGACATGCCCAGGTGGCTGGGGGTGGTCGCCGAATGGAACCCGATGTCGGCGACCGCCGCCGCCACCCGCGAACTGTTCGCCAACCCGGGCTGGGGCGGCGGCTCCTGGGCGGCCCGGCACGCCGAACTGCTCGCCGTCGGCTGGCCGCTCGCCCTGATCGCGGTCTTCTTCCCGCTGGCGGTACGGCGGTTCCGGCGGCTCGCGGACTAGGTCCGGGCGCCCGGCCTCGCCGCGCCGACCCCGCGCCGCACCGTGCCGGGCGGGGTGCCGGGCGGGGCCGGACGGAGCGGTGACGGTACGGCGGCAGGGGCGGGGCGGGGCCGCCGGGCCGGGCCGACGGGTTGTGCCGCACGGGCGGCACATCACCGCCCGGCACCGGCTACGGTGCTCATATGGCGATCAATGGAGCGGGAACGGCAGGCGAGCCCGGCTACGCCCTGCTCATCGCCGCCGGTCCGGGCGGTAAGCAGGGCAAGCAGCGGCTCATGGACGCCGCGGCAGCCCTGCCGCAACTCGCGGCCGTGGCACCGGCCGTACTGCTGGGCACACCTGGCGGAGCGAGTGTCGTGCAACTGGTGGACCCGTCCGATCCGCAGACGGTACTGACCCATCTGCGCACCGCCGCCGCGCACCCCGGACCGGTCCTCGTCTACCTCGCCGGACAGCTCACTCTGGACGCCAAACAACGGCTGCCGCACCTGGCGTTGGCCCGCACCACCGCCCGCACCGCGCGGTACAGCGCGCTGCCGTGGCACTGGCTCGCCGCCGAACTGGGGCACCGGCCGCCCGGCACCACCACACTGGTGGCCGACCTGGTGGCCGACGCGACGGTCTGGCCGCAGATGGTCGAACACGGCCCGGCGGCCGAGCGTCACCTGGCCGCCGGACTCGCGCTGTACGGGGTGGTGGCGCCGGTGCCCGCCAAGCGCAGACACCTCGCGTCACCGGTGTACACGCGTGCCTTCGCGGCCCTGCTGAGGGGCGTCACGGAACGGCCGCCGCTCACGGTGCTGCACGAACGGGCCGCACAGGAAGCGGGCCTGGGCGGCGGGCCCGAACTGCTGCTCGGCGCGGGGGCCGAGTCCGCCGCCGGGTACCGAGACGGCCGGCCCGGCCCGGGCCCCGACCCCGCCCCATGGGCCGGTGCGGCGGGGACGGGGCCGGACCCGGTGGCTCCCGCCCCGGGCCTGGTGGCGTCCGGCCCGGCCCCGGGGCCGGTGGCCGACGGGGGCGCCCCGGCCGCTGCCCGGGGCCAAGCCCCGGGCCAGGGCCAGGCACAGGGCCAGGCACCGTGGGCCTCACCGACGGTGCGGCCGGAGCCGATGGTTCAGCCGGGAACGCCCGTACCGCCGGTGCCGCCGGTGGTGAGCGGGACGGTCATACCGCCGGCGCGGACGGACGCGGCCGCGGACACCCGGCCGGCGGGCCCGCCGCAAACCGGGGCCGGGCGGGGGGCGCCCCCCGAGGAGGACGCCGGGCGGTCGACCGGCTCCGGCGCGCCCGGGCGGACCGACGCGCACGCCGGTATGCCCGTGGACAGGGACTCCGGCCCGCCCGCGAAGGTGCACCCCGAAGCGCCCGCGGTGGCGCCGTCCGGCACGTCCGCGGCGGTGCATCCCGATGCGCCCGCGGTGGCGCCGTCCGGCCCGTCGGCGGCAGGACACCCCGAAGCGTTCGCGGTGGCGTCGTCCGGCACGTCCGCGGGCGGGGGCCCTGATGCGGCCGCGGAGGAGCACCCCGGTACGTCGGAGGCAGTGGGCGCCGGCGCGTCCGGGGCGCCGTACGGGGACGGCTCGGTGCCGGCGCCCCGGCAGGCCGCCCCCTCCGGGCAGGCCCCCGCGCCGCGGTATCCGGCAGCGGCCGGCCGGCCGGGGTCCGGGTCCGTCCCGACGCCGGTGCCGGGGCCGCGGCCGGTCGCCGGGCAGGGGTCCGCGGCCGGCTCCCGGGCGGCCGCACCACCCGAGCGCAACGCCACACCGGCGCCCGCTCCGGTGCCCGCCCCGTACGCGTCGCCGACCGCACCGGACCCGGGCGGCGCGCCGCGGTCCCAGGGCGGCGATCCCGCGCCGCCGCACCCGGCGGCGCCCCCGGAGGGTCCGGCGCGGCGGCTGCCGGACCCGCACGCGGCGATACTCGAAGCCGCACGCGCCGGACGGCACAGCGAGGCCGCCGCGATGGCGGCCGCGTGGGAGCAGGAGGCCATGCGCGCCACCGGGCCGAGTTCGCCCGAGGCGATCCACTGGCTGGAGGTGCGGGCCGACCTGTTCCGTCTCGCGGGCGACTCGGCCCGTGCCTGTGAGTTGTGGATGGCGGCCGCCCGTATCCGGCTCGGCAACCGGCAGCAGCCCGGCCATCCGGATGTGGAGGGGGCCGCGGACCGGGCCCACCACCAGTGGCAGGAGATCCGCGACCCCAGCCGGGCGGCGGCACTGGCGCCGATGCTCATCGAACTCCGCACCCAGGTGCCGGGCCGCCGCCCCGGGGCCCTGGAAGCGGTCCGCCGGAGGGCCGGTCAGCTGCACTCCTCGCAGGCCTGACGGCCGGGCGCGCACAGCCACGCGTGACCGCCGGGTGGCCGGGCCGGCCAGGCGTGAACGGCCGGGCCCGGACGACAGCCGGGCGTAACGGTCGAGCGGGAACAGCCCCGCGTGACGGCCGGGTGGCCTGCCGGCCGGGGGCGGACGGCAGCCACGCGTGACGGCCGGGTCCGCCACGGCGGGGTCAGTGGTGGAAGGCGGTGGCGGCGGACGGGGAGCGGGTCAGCGGACCGGGCTGGGCCCGCAGTTCCGGCACCAGGCGCTCCAGGTCGTCGAGGAACAGATCGGCCAGGTCGCTGGAGAACCCGTTGCGGCACACCACGCGCAGCACCGACAGGTCCTCGCGCTCCGGCGGGAACGTGTAGGCGGGCACCAGCCAGCCCGCCTCCCGCAGCCGCCGGGAGACGTCGAACACGTCGTAGGCGCTGATGTGCCCGGCCGTGGTGAAGGCGAGGACGGGGAGTTCGTCGCCCCGGGTCAGCAGCCGGAAGTCGCCCAGCGCCTCGATGCGTTCGGCGAGGGAGCAGGCCACGTCGCGGGCGGACTGCTGCACCGCGCGGAACCCCTCCCTGCCCAGCCGGAGGAAGGTGTAGTACTGGGCGGCGACCTGGGCGCCGGGGCGGGAGAAGTTGAGGGCGAAGGTGGGCATGTCGCCGCCCAGGTAGTTGACCCGGAAGACGAGTTCCGCGGGCAGCGCGTCCGCGTCCCGCCACAGCGCCCAGCCGACCCCCGGGTAGACCAGGCCGTACTTGTGCCCCGAGGTGTTGATCGAGGAGACCCGGGGCAGCCGGAAGTCCCACCGCAGGTCGGGGTCGAGGAACGGGGCGACCATCGCTCCGGACGCGCCGTCGACGTGGACCGGGACGTCCAGCCCGGTACGGTCCTGGAGGGCGTCCAGCGCGGCGCAGACGTCGGCGACCGGTTCGTAGGACCCGTCGAAGGTGGAGCCGAGGACCGTCACCACGCCGATGGTGTTCTCGTCGCAGAGTGCGACCGCGGCCTCCGGGCCGAGGTGGAAGCGTTCGCCGACCATCGGCACCTGCCGCGGCTCGACCTCCCAGTAGGTGCAGAACTTCTCCCAGCACACCTGCACGTTCACGCCCATCACCAGGTTCGGGCGGGCGGTGCCGGGATAGCGGTCCCGGTTGCGCAGCATCCAGCGGCGCTTGAGTGCCATTCCGGCGAGCATGCAGGCCTCGCTGGACCCGGTGGTGGAACAGCCGACGACGGCGTCCGGCCGGGGAGCGTGCCACAGGTCGCCGAGCATCGCCACGCAGCGTCGTTCCAGTTCGGCGGTGCGCGGGTACTCGTCTTTGTCGATCATGTTCTTGGCGCGGCACTCGCGCATCAGCTCGTCGGCTTCCGTCTCCATCCAGGTGGTGACGAAGGTGGCGAGGTTCAGCCGGGCGTTGCCGTCCAGCATGAGTTCGTCGTGGACCAGTTGCCGGGCGGTGGAGGCCGCCATCGGCTCGTCCGGCAACCGGTGCCGGGGCGGGGCCGCCGCCATGCCGCTGACCGGGTCGGCCTGGCCGTAGAACGGATTGACCGGGAGGCGGTGGTGCTTCGCCCGGCCGCTGCTGCCCTTGTGCAGTGACATACGGACCCGGCTCCTCGTCGTCAGTGCCGGGTGGCGCGGCGGAGGGGCGTCGTGGCCGCGGCGCCGGTCAGCGCGGCGCCGGTCCGCGAGCCGTCGGACGACCGGCCGCGGACCCGTGCGGCGGCGGACGGCCGGATGCCCGCCGGCCGGGCGCCGGTCCGCGAGCCGCGGCGGGCGGCGGGCCTCCGGAGTGCGGGCGCGGGCCCAGGTGCGGGCGCGGGCTCAGGTGCGAGTGCGGGCTCGGGTGCGGGCGCGGCCGGGGGTACGGGCGTGGGCATCGGGCACCTCCCTCTGCCGTGACCCTACGGGGAGGCGGGGCGTACGGCGTGTGCTCCGTGGCGTACCGGTGACGGCCGCGCACCGGTCGGCCGGAGGACCGGTCGCCCGGCCGGACCGGCCGCGCCCGGCCGGTGTGGCCGGTCCGCGGACCGGTTCGGGTGGCGGGGCGAGGCCCCCGGCGCGCCGTTACGCCGTGCTGGTGAGCGAGAGCTTGGCCGCGAAGCCGAGGAACGCCGCCCCGGCCGCCGCCGACAGCCCCGCCGTCAGCCGCTTCCGCCGCCGGAAGGTGGCGGCCAGGAATGAGCCGGTGAAGATCAGGATCGTCAGATAGGTGAAGCTGAACAGCTGTGCCCACACGCCGAGCGCGACGAAGGAGAGCGCCGGGTGCGCGTACTCCGGGTCCACGAACTGCACGAAGAAGGAGATGAAGAAGAGGATCGCCTTCGGGTTGAGCAGGCTGATCACCAGCGCCCGGCGGTACGGGCGCTCGGCGGGCTCCGCCGCCGCCCCGGCGGCCACCGCGGTGCCCGTGGCCCGGGTGGCCTCGGCGGCGCGGGCGGCGCGTCCGCGCCACAGCCGCCACGCACCGCGCAGCATGCCCACCGCGAGCCAGCTGAGGTAACCGGCGCCCGCGAACTTCACCACCGAGAACAGCACCGGGCTGCCCTGGAGCAGGGACGCCACCCCGCCGGCCGACAGTGCCATCAGCACGGCGTCGCCGCACACCACCCCGAAGGCCGCCCGGTAGGCGACGCGCGGGCCGGAGCGGGCGGCGACCGACACCACGTACAGGGAGTTCGGCCCGGGCAGCAGGATGATCAGGGCGAGTCCTGCGAGATAGGTGGAAAGATCGGTTATCCCCAGCATGTGCGCAGGATGCCAGCCGCGCCGGGTGCTGTCCCGTACTTTCCGCGATGCGGACTTGCAGCTCACGCGGCGTGAGGGACGACCGTGAGGGGCGTACCGAGAAGGGAGCGGGCGGCCATGGGCTATTCCGTGGGACAGGTCGCGGGCTTCGCCGGCGTCACGGTGCGGACCTTGCACCACTACGACGCGATCGGGCTGCTGCGGCCCGGCGCGCGCAGCCACGCGGGGCACCGGCGTTACAGCGACGCCGACCTCGACCGGCTGCAGCAGATCCTGTTCTACCGGGAGCTGGGCTTCCCGCTCGACCAGGTCGCGGACATCCTCGACGACCGGGCCCGCGGGGCCGGTCCGATGGAGCACCTGCGGCGTCAGCACGCCCTGCTGACCGGCCGGATCGAGCAGCTCCGGCGGATGGCGGCGGCGGTGGAACAAGCGATGGAGGCGCGGAGGATGGGGATCGAGCTCACCCCTGAGGAGAAGTTCGAGGTCTTCGGGGACTTCGACCCGGAGGAGCACGCGGAGGAGGCCGAGCGGCGCTGGGGCGACTCGGACGCCTACCGCGAGTCGCGGCGCCGGACCGCCGGCTACACCAAGGAGGACTGGCTGCGGATCAAGGGCGAGGCCGACGATCTGAACCGGCGGCTGGTGGCGCTGATGGAAAGCGGTGCACCGCCGGAGTCCGAGGCGGCGATGGATCTCGCCGAGGAACACCGGGCCCAGATCGCCCGGCACTACTACGACTGCGGCTACGAGATGCACACCGGGCTCGCCGAGATGTATGTCACCGATCCGCGGTTCACCGCCACCTACGAGGCGATCTCGCCCGGGCTCGCGGTCTATGTGCGGGACGCGATCGTGGCGAACGCGGTCCGTAACGTCTGAAGCGGCCGGCGGTGGGTGGGGGGGCGGCCGCGGCGGCCCGGGGCGGCCGGCGGT
Source organism: Streptomyces sp. NPDC018031 (assembly GCF_044327625.1). Lineage (NCBI taxonomy): Bacteria > Bacillati > Actinomycetota > Actinomycetes > Kitasatosporales > Streptomycetaceae > Streptomyces > Streptomyces sp. NPDC018031. The sequence goes on along the minus strand of NZ_JBIRFT010000008.1, from coordinate 91,950 downwards.
GGCCCCGGGCCGGTCGCTGTGGGTGAGCGGTGCCCGGCGGCGGTGACCGCTGGAACCAAGCCCCCGGGTGTGGCGTTGATAGCTTTGGACGGCACACTGCATTCCGCAGTCTGCGACCTGATGTCCTCCACTCACCTGCGGCCGGGCCTCGCACGGAGCCTGCACCCTCGACCCAGGAGCTTGTCACCCGTGACCACTCTCGCGCTCGGCCCCAGTTGGCTGGAGCCCACCAACCTCATCGACACCCCGCTCGGAGTGCTCGGTGTGATGGCGATCGTGTTCGCCGAGTCCGGCCTGCTCATCGGCTTCTTCCTGCCGGGTGACTCGCTGCTGTTCACCACCGGGATGCTGGTCACCACCGATGTGATCAAGCAGGACCTGTGGCTGGTCTGCCTCGGACTGGTCGCGGCCGCGATCATCGGCGACCAGGTCGGCTACCTCTTCGGCCGCAAGGTCGGTCCCGCCCTGTTCAAGCGCCCCGACTCCAAGCTCTTCAAGCAGGAGAACGTCGAGAAGGCGCACGAGTTCTTCGAGAAGCACGGGCCGAAGTCCCTGGTGCTGGCGCGGTTCGTGCCGATCGTGCGGACGTTCACGCCGATCATCGCCGGTGTCAGCCGGATGAACTACCGCTCCTTCCTGATCTTCAACGTGCTCGGCGGTGTGCTGTGGGGTGCCGGTGTCACCCTGCTCGGCGCCTGGCTGGGCAAGAGCGCTCTCGTCCGCGAGAACATCGAGGCGATGCTGGTCGGCATCGTGCTGCTCTCGGTGGTCCCGATCGTGATCGAGTACCTGCGCGCCCGGAGCAAGGGGAAGAAGGCCGCCGCGGCCGCCGGCCCGGGGCAGCCGGGCGGTACCGCCCCGCAGCCTCCCGCGACCCGCGGCCGCCACGCGAAGCGATGACCACGCGGTGACTTCCCGGCACGGCCCGGTCGGCACGGTCCGACCGGGCCGTTGCCGTGTCCGGGACCGCTGCCGCGTCCGGGGGTACGTCCCCGGGCCGTTCACTGCAGGGGCCGCTGCCGTGTCGGGGATCGCTGCGTCCCGGCGCTGCCGTGTCCGGGACCGTTGCCGTGTCCGGGGGGACCGCCACACCCTCCGGGTGGTCCGGCTGGGGTACGTCCCCTTCCGTTCACTGCCGGGGCCGCTGCCGCGTCCCGGGCGCCCGGGACAACTCCCCTGCCGGAGCCGCTGCCGCGTCGGGCCCCGCACCGCCGCCGCGTCGGGCCCACACCGCTGCCGCATCGGGCCCGGGCCGCTGCCGTGTCGGGGGCCGCTGCGCCCCGGCGCTGCCGTGTTGGGGCACCCGGGCCGTTTCTGCGCCCGAGCCGCCCCGGGCCGTGGCCACCGGCTACGCCTGGGGACGGGGGCCGGTTGGCGTACCCCGGTGGCCGTCCGGTGACGGGCTGCGATGGGGCGCGCCGAACGGGGTAGCGGATCGGGTATGACGACCCCTCCCGGCCCGCGCCGCGCCGCACCGTTCCCGGTCGCGCCGCGCCGTGCCGTTCCGAGCCCTGTGCCGCCTCCGAGTCCGCCACCCTCCGGGGAGCCACCCCGCTCGGCCGCCGGGCCGTTTGGGGGAAACGTTTTGATCATGCATGGTGGCTGTGGCAGAGCGGAGGAGTACGAGGAGCGACGGTGGCGGAGCGGCAGCGCGACGGGAGCGCACGGGATCCGGACGACTGGGAAGACCGCAAGCCGCAATCGGATGAGGCACACAGCGCGTTCACCCCGCCGCTGGGTGTGCCCATGCCGCCTCCGCCGGAGGACCAGCACCCGACCTCGGAGTTCGCCGTCCCGAGCGGGCTGACCACCGAGCCGCTGAACGAGCCCGAGGGCTCCGCCTTCGTCCCGCCGCCCGGTGTGGTCACCAGCGGCGATGCCCAGTCCACCCCACCCTTCACCTCGCCGCACGGCATCCCGGCGGTCCGGCCGGCCGAGCCCCCGTGGCAGGACCGGATGCGCACCATGCTGCGGATGCCGGCCGGGGACCGGCTCACCCCCGAGCGGCCGGAGAAGCCGGACGAGGCCGGGCCCGCCGTGCCGCGCGTGCTGGACCTGACGCTGCGCATCGGCGAGCTGCTGCTCGCGGGCGGCGAGGGGGCCGAGGACGTGGAGACGGCGATGTTCGGCGTGGCCCACGCCTACGGCCTGGACCGCTGCGAACCGACGGTGACCTTCACCCTGCTGTCGGTCTCGTACCAGTCGTCCCTGGTGGACGATCCGGTGACGGCCAGCCGGACGGTGCGCCGCCGGGGCACCGACTACAACCGGCTGTCCGCGGTGTTCCGGCTCGTCCACGACATCACCTCCCAGGAGGTGACGCTGGAGGAGGCGTACGGCCGGCTGGCGGAGATCCGCCGGAACCGGCACCCGTACCCCGGCTGGGGGCTCACGTTGGCCTCCGGGGTGCTGGCCGGCGCGGCGAGCATGCTGGTCGGCGGTGACTGGCCGGTGTTCTTCGCGGCGGCGGTCGGGGCGATGCTCGGCGACCGGCTGGCGTGGCTGGCCTCCGGGCGCGGGCTGCCGGAGTTCTACCAGTTCGTGGCCGCCGCGATGCCGCCCGCGGCGATGGGGGTGGCGCTCAGCCTCGCGCACGTCGGGCTGCAGGCGTCCGCGGTGATCACGGGTGGGCTGTTCGCCCTGATCCCGGGGAGAGCCCTGGTCGCGGGCGTGCAGGACGGGTTGACCGGCTACTACATCACCGCTTCGGCGCGGCTGCTGGAAGTCGGCTATCTGATCGTGGGCATCGTCTGCGGGGTGCTGACCGTGCTGTACGGCGGTCTGCAACTGGGCGCCAAGCTCAATCCGGAAGCGGCGCTGCGCCATGTGGAGCGGCCGGTCGTCCAGACCCTCTCGGCGATGGTGCTGGCGCTCGCGTTCTGCGTACTGCTCCAGCAGGAACGTCACACCGTGCTGTTCGCGACCCTCAACGGCGGCGTCGCCTGGGTGATCTACGGCGCCCTGCACGACACCGCCGATGTGCCGGCGGTGCCCGCCACCGCCGTCGCCGCCGGGCTCGTCGGCCTGTTCGGGCAGTTGCTGGCCCGGTACCGCTACGCCTCCGCGCTGCCGTACGTCACGGCGGCCATCGGCCCGCTGCTGCCCGGTAGTGCCACCTACTTCGGTCTGCTGTCCCTGGCGCAGAACGAGCTGGACCGGGGGATCGCCCATCTGACCCAGGCGGTGGCACTGGCGCTGGCCATCGCCATCGGGGTGAATCTCGGTGGCGAGGTGGCGCGGCTGGTCCTCAAGGCGCCGGGCGCGGGCACCGCGACCGCTCGCCGGGCCGCCAAGCGGACCCGCGGGTTCTGACCGGCGCGCCGCTCCGGCGGTCCGGTACCGGTTCTCCGGCGGTCCGGTTCCGGTTCCGGTTCTCCGGCGGTCCGGTACCGGGCCGGTGGCGTCCGGAGCCGGGCCGGCGGGGCCACGGACGCGTCGGGGGCGGTACACCGAACGGTGTACCGCCCCCAACGAAGGCAGGGAAGAGCCGTCGGCTCAGTGGTGCGAGCCGCCCGCGGCCTCCAGACGCTTGATGGACGCCTCGACCTCGGCCTCGGCCTCGGCGCGGCCGACCCAGTTGGCGCCCTCGACCGACTTGCCCGGCTCCAGGTCCTTGTAGACCTCGAAGAAGTGCTGGATCTCCAGGCGGTCGAACTCCGACACGTGGTGGATGTCCCGGAGGTGCTCCACCCGCGGGTCCGAGGCCGGGACGCACAGCAGCTTGTCGTCGCCGCCCGCCTCGTCGGTCATCCGGAACATGCCGATCGCCCGGCACTTGATCAGGCAGCCGGGGAAGGTCGGCTCGTCGAGGATGACCAGCGCGTCCAGCGGGTCACCGTCCTCACCAAGGGTGTTCTCGACGAATCCGTAGTCCGCGGGGTAGCTGGTCGAAGTGAAGAGGCGACGGTCAAGGCGGATACGGCCCGTCTCGTGATCGACCTCGTACTTGTTCCGCGAACCCTTCGGAATCTCGATGGTGACGTCGAACTCCACGGGAGGCTCCTCCATGATCAACACATACGTCTGGTGGTTAAGTGTCCCCCACGCAGGTGTGTGGTGGCGAAAGGGGCTGGTCCAAGGTGCCTGAGGCCAGATCGTGGCAGGTCAGGTGGTGGCGGAACCGGTGGCGGGGCGCCACCGTCGAGCAGCGGGGGACATGGCGGCTGACCGCGCTGTCGGCCGTGGTGGGCACGGCGGTCGCGACCGCGTCGGTGCTCGCGGCCGGGCCGTGGGACTCGGGTCAGCGTACGGCCGAGCGGGCCCGCGCGGCCGGCGCCGGAAGCGGAGGTGGCGAGCGTCACGCCGACGCCCGGACACCGGTGCCCGCCGCCGCCCCGGTGCTGGCCGCCCTCGGCGCGCGGCCCGGGGCGGGCGACCCGGGCACCGGGCGGGGCGTGGTGCCCCCGCCCACCCGGGCGGGGCTGGCCGACGCCCTCGAACCCCTGCTGGACGACCGGGCGCTCGGCCCGGTGCGCAGCGCGTCCGTGGTCGACGCGCGCAGCGGCCGCGAGCTGTACGGGGTCCGGGCGGACGTGCCGGTCACCCCGGCCTCGGTGATCAAGCTGGCCACCGGGGTCGCGGTGCTCTCCGCGCTGGGCCCCGACCACCGGCTGACCACCCGGGTGGTGGCCGCCGGCGGGAACCGGATCGTGCTGGTCGGCGGCGGCGACCCGACGCTCACCGCGCGCGCCGCGGGCGGCTCCGGGGAGGACGCCGACGGCAACCCGGCGAGCCTGCGGGAGCTGGCCGACCACACGGCCCGCGCCCTGAAGGAACGCGGCACCCGCCGGGTCTCCGTCGGCTACGACACCTCGCTCTACACCGGGCCGGTCCGGCACCCGATCGGCCCGAACGAGAACATCTCCCCGGTCACCCCGCTGATGGTGGACGAGGGACGGCTCGACGACAGCGACCACGGCCCGGCCGCCCGCTCCACCGACCCCTCCGGCGACGCGGCCCGCACCTTCGCCGCGATGCTGCGGGACCGCGGCATCACCGTGGACGGCCGGCCGCGCCGCACCACCGCCGGCAAGGACGCCGAGGCGCTGGCCGCGGTCCGCTCCCAGCCGCTGGCCACGCTGGTCGAGCGGATGCTCACGGCCAGCGACAACGACATCGCCGAGGCGCTGGCCCGGCAGACCGCGCTCGCCGGGAAGCGGCCCGCCAGCTTCCGCGGGGCCTCCCAGGCGGTGTCCGAGCGGCTGCGGAAGCTCGGCGTGCCGCTGGACGGGGCCCGGCTGGCGGACGGCAGCGGGCTGGACCGCGCCGACCGGGTCCCGGCCGCGCTGCTCTCCCAGGTGATGGTGCGGGCCGCCGACCCGGACCACCCGGAGCTGCGCGCGGTGCTCACCGGCCTGCCGGTGGCGGGCTTCACCGGCACCCTGCGCGGCAGATACGCGCAGGAGGCGGCGGGGCGCGGCGTGGTCCGGGCCAAGACCGGCACCCTGACCGGGGTGAACACCCTGGCCGGGACGGTCGTCGACGCCGACGGCCGGCTGCTGCTCTTCGCCTTCATGACCACCGGCACCACCGATGCGCACGGGGCCCAGCGCGCCCTGGACCGGCTCGCCTCGACGGTGGCCAACTGCGGCTGCCGGTGACCGCTCGGCGGGGGCGGCCCGCGTGGCCGGGGCGCGGCGCGGGCCGGTACCGGCGGCCCGGTGGCCCGGGCCGCCGGGCTCTGTCCTCCCACACGCCGCTCGCGGCACGTACCGTGAAGCCATGACGAGCATCGGTGGTGCCGAGATGGTCGACTGGAATCTCGCGGTGGCGACCGCGACCCGGCTGGTGCGGCCGGGCCCGGAGGTCAGCCGCGAGGAGGCGCGCGCCGTCGTCGCGGAGCTGCGCAGGCATGCCAAGTCCGCCGAGGAGCATGTGCGGGCGTTCACCCGGCTGGCGCCGGCGGGCGGCCCCGCGGCCGACACCCCGGTCCTGGTGGTGGACCGGGCGGGCTGGGTGAAGGCGAACGTCGCGGGGTTCCGCGAGATCCTGCGCCCGCTGCTGGGGAAGATGGAGGAGCGTCGGGGTGGGGCGCCGGGTGGCGCCGTACTCGGGACGGTGGGCGGCAAGGTGACCGGCGTGGAGCTGGGCATGCTGCTGTCGTTCCTGGCGTCCCGGGTGCTGGGGCAGTACGAGACGTTCGCGCCCGCGACCCGGGAGCTGCCCGCCGGGGCGCCGGGCGGCGGCCGGCTGCTGCTGGTGGCCCCCAACATCGTCCATGTGGAGCGCGAGCTGGACGTGGACCCGCACGACTTCCGGCTCTGGGTGTGCCTGCACGAGGAGACGCACCGCACCCAGTTCACCGCGGTGCCGTGGCTGCGGGACCACCTGGAGTCGGAGATCCAGGCGTTCCTGGGCGAGACCGAGGTGGACCCGGCGACGCTGCTGGAGCGGGTGCGGGAGGCGGCGCAGTCGCTGGCCGGCGGCCGCACGGAGGGCGACGAGGAGCGGGAGCGCGGCGGGCGGAGCATCGTCGAGCTGGTCCAGACGCCGGTGCAGCGCGAGATCCTCGGTCGGCTGACCGCGGTGATGTCGTTGCTGGAGGGGCACGCGGACTTCGTGATGGACGGGGTCGGCCCGGAGGTGGTGCCCTCGGTGGCGGAGATCCGGGAGAAGTTCCAGAAGCGGCGCGCCAACGGTGCGGGGCGGCTGGACCTGGCGCTGCGCCGGCTGCTGGGGCTGGACGCCAAGCTGCGCCAGTACCGCGATGGAGAACGGTTCGTGCGAGCCGTGGTCGATCGGGTCGGTATGGACGGTTTCAACCGGGTCTGGACCTCGCCGAACACGCTGCCGACCAAGGCGGAAATCAGCAAACCGGCGGACTGGATCGCGCGGGTGCACGGTACGGCAGGGGCGTAGCCCCGGCGCCCCTCGTGGCAGGCGAACGCCTCGGCTATCACCCGTCCGAGGGACCGTGGCCGACGGGTAGGCGTGCGATGCTCGGGTAACAGCTCACTTCTGTCACCATCTACGTACTCAGCGTGACGGGAGCTCGTCCGGTCCCGAGGAGGCCCTCCAGGAGCTCCGCACCAGGAACTCCGCGCAGGGCCTCCCCGGCGACATCGGGGAACTCCCCGAAGCACCCGCTCCTTCGAGGCACCCCCTCGATCGACAGATTGGGATACGGACATGGGTCCCCATCCTGCGGTCGCCGCGATACGCCTGGCGGTCCGCCGCGTACTCCACGACCTCCTCGACGACGCACTGCTCGACCCCACCGCCGGGCGTCCCGTGCCGGCCGCCGCGGGCAGCGGCGCGGTGACCACACCCGCGCCCGGCAGCGGCGGCCCGCTGGTGCTCGTCGCCTGCTCCGGCGGCGCGGACTCCATGGCACTCGCCTCCGCCCTCGCCTTCGAAGCCCCCAAGCTCGGCTTCCGCGCCGGCGCGGTCACCGTCGACCACGGCCTGCAGGCCGGTTCCGACGTGCGCGCCGCCGAGGTCGCGGAACGCCTCCGGGGCCTCGGCCTCGACCCGGTGGACGCCGTCGCGGTCACCGTCGGCCGCCCGGTGCGGGTGGCGCACAGCGCCCCGCACGACCCCGCGGACGCCGACCGGGCGGAGTCCCCGGCCGGTGGCGGCCCGCTGCGGGCGAGCGGCGGCCCGGAGGCCGCGGCCCGCGACGCCCGGTACGCCGCCCTGGACGCCGCCGCCGAGCGCCACGGCGCCGTCGCGGTGCTGCTCGGTCACACCCGCGACGACCAGGCCGAAACGGTGCTGCTCGGCCTCGCCCGGGGCTCCGGGACCCGCTCGCTGTCCGGCATGGCCCAGGTCTCCGGGTACCGGGGCCGCTACCGCCGCCCGTTCCTCCAGCTCGACCGGCAGACCGCCCGCCGGGCCTGCCTGGCCCAGTCGCTGCCGGTGTGGGACGACCCACACAACACCGACCCCGCCTACACCCGCTCCCGGGTCCGCCACGAGGCCCTGCCGGTCCTGGAGAAGGCGCTGGGCAAGGGGGTGGTGGAGGCGCTGGCCCGGACCGCCCAGCTCTCCCGTGACGACGCCGACGCGCTGGACGCCTGGGCCGCCCGCGCCGAGGCCGAGGTCCGCGCGGCCGGCGGCGACGAGGGCGGCCGGCTGCTGGACACCACCGCACTGCACGCGCTGCCGCCCGCCGTCCGCCGTCGGGTGCTGCGCCGGGCCGCGATCGCCGCGGGTTCTCCGGCCGGTTCGCTGTTCGCCCGGCACATCGAGGAAGTGGACCGGCTGATCACCGGATGGCGGGGCCAGCGGGCCATCAACCTGCCCGGCCGGGTCGAGGTTCGGCGGCAGGGTGGCAAACTGGTCATCCGGCAGGGCTGAATCCGCCCGAGCCGGACGGATTTCCCGCGGACGAGCGAGAGTGGCACGGGTGGACGAGAAGGACATGGGCACCGACCTCAAGTCGGTCCTGATCACCAAGGACGAGATCGACGCGAAGCTGGCGGAGCTGGCCGCGCGGATCGACGAGGAGTACGCGGGCAAGGATCTGCTCATCGTCGGCGTGCTCAAGGGCGCCGTGATGGTGATGGCCGACCTGGCGCGGGCGCTCTCCTCGCCGGTGACGATGGACTGGATGGCCGTGTCGTCGTACGGCGCGGGCACCCAGTCGTCGGGCGTGGTGCGCATCCTCAAGGACCTGGACACCGACATCAAGGGCCGGCACGTCCTGATCGTCGAGGACATCATCGACTCCGGCCTGACCCTCTCCTGGCTGCTGACGAACCTCAGCTCCCGGGAGCCCGCCTCGCTCAACGTGTGCACGCTGCTGCGCAAGCCGGAGGCGGCCAAGGTCGCCATCGACGTCAAGTGGGTCGGCTTCGACATCCCCAACGAGTTCGTCGTCGGCTACGGCCTGGACTACGCCGAGAAGTACCGCAACCTGCCCTTCGTCGGGACCCTGGCCCCGCACGTCTACGGCGGCTGAGCACCACCGCGGAGCACCCGGCGTCCGCCGCCCGCACCGCCCGGCTCCGCGGCGGGAACCCACAGCGGGTTTCCGCCGTTGGAGCAGGGGAGGAACGGTTTGGATGACCGTCCGCGGCGGCGTCGGGTGACAATGCTGGGGTACCGTCCGAAGGTCAGTCTTTTTCAGGCCGAGTAATACACCGCACGCACAGGCAGCCGTCGGAGAGATCGAAAAGGTTGCCGTGCCTCACTGTGGCAGGAGGGACGGGGCGGCTCCGCCCCGTATGGATGGACGTGAAGCGCTACTTCCGTGGGCCGGTCATGTGGATCGTGCTGGCCGTCCTCGCCGTGGTCGTGTTGATGCAGGTCGTCGGCTCGTCCGGCGGCTACAAGTCGGTGGACACCAGCCAGGTCGTCGAAGCGATCAACAAGAACCGGGTTCAGTCCGCCGAGCTGACGACCGGCGATGATCACAAGATCAAGATCAAGCTCAAGGAGAACGCCGAGAAGATCTCGGGGAGCGACAAGCTCCAGGCCACCTACATCGGTGACCAGGGCGTCGACCTCGCCCGGATCCTCCAGGCGAACTCCGAGAAGGCCGGCGGCATCCCGGACGGGTACGACGTCTCGACGTCGAAGCAGAACCCGTTCGTGGGCATCCTGCTCTCGCTCCTGCCCTTCGTGCTGATCGTCGTCGTCTTCCTGTTCCTGATGAACCAGATGCAGGGCGGCGGCTCCCGGGTCATGAACTTCGGGAAGTCCAAGGCGAAGCTGATCACCAAGGACACCCCGAAGACCACCTTCGCCGACGTGGCAGGCTCGGACGAGGCGGTCGAGGAGCTCCAGGAGATCAAGGAGTTCCTGCAGGAGCCGGCGAAGTTCCAGGCCGTCGGCGCCAAGATCCCCAAGGGCGTGCTGCTCTACGGTCCGCCCGGTACCGGAAAGACGCTGCTCGCGCGTGCCGTCGCGGGCGAGGCGGGCGTGCCGTTCTACTCGATCTCCGGTTCCGACTTCGTCGAGATGTTCGTCGGTGTCGGTGCCTCCCGGGTCCGCGACCTGTTCGAGCAGGCCAAGGCGAACGCCCCGGCGATCGTCTTCGTCGACGAGATCGACGCCGTCGGCCGCCACCGCGGCGCCGGCATGGGCGGCGGTCACGACGAGCGCGAGCAGACGCTGAACCAGCTGCTCGTGGAGATGGACGGCTTCGACGTGAAGGGCGGCGTCATCCTGATCGCCGCCACCAACCGGCCGGACATCCTGGACCCGGCGCTGCTGCGCCCCGGCCGCTTCGACCGGCAGATCGCCGTCGACCGCCCGGACATGCAGGGCCGCCTGGAGATCCTCAAGGTGCACCAGAAGGGCAAGCCGGTCGCCCCGGACGTCGACCTGTCGGCCGTCGCCCGGCGCACCCCCGGCTTCACCGGTGCCGACCTGTCGAACGTGCTGAACGAGGCCGCGCTGCTCACCGCGCGCAGCGACAAGAAGCTGATCGACAACCACTTCCTGGACGAGGCGATCGACCGTGTCGTGGCCGGACCGCAGAAGCGGACCCGGATCATGAGCGACAAGGAGAAGAAGATCACCGCGTACCACGAGGGCGGTCACGCCCTGGTCGCGGCGGCCTCGCCGAACAGCGACCCGGTGCACAAGGTGACGATCCTGTCCCGCGGCCGGGCCCTGGGCTACACCATGGTCCTCCCCGACGAGGACAAGTACTCCACCACCCGCAACGAGATGCTCGACCAGCTCGCCTACATGATGGGCGGCCGGGCGGCGGAGGAACTGGTCTTCCACGACCCGACCACCGGCGCCTCCAACGACATCGAGAAGGCGACCGCGACCGCCCGTGCCATGGTCACCCAGTACGGCATGACCGAGCGGCTCGGCGCGATCAAGTTCGGTTCCGACAACTCCGAGCCGTTCCTGGGCCGTGAGATGGCTCACCAGCGCGACTACTCCGAGGAGGTCGCCGCGCTGGTCGACGAAGAGGTCAAGAAGCTCATCGAGGCCGCGCACAACGAGGCCTGGGAGATTCTGGTCGAGAACCGCGACGTGCTGGACAACCTGGTCCTGGCGCTGCTGGAGAAGGAGACGCTGAACAAGGAGGAGATCGCCGAGATCTTCGCCCCGATCGTCAAGCGCCCGGCCCGCCCGGCGTGGACCGGCTCCTCGCGGCGTACCCCCTCCACCCGCCCGCCGGTGTCCTCGCCGAAGGAGCTGGCGCTGACCAACGGCGTCCAGCAGCCCTCGTCGGGCCTGGCCAAGTCCACCACCGGCGAGGAGGGCGGCAGCGCCGGCACCGCCGGGGCGGACCGCCCGGACGAGCAGAGCAGCACCGAGAGCTGACCGCCGGTGACGGTGGGCGGGCCCGCGGGCCCGCCCACCGCCCCGGAATGAATGCCGCACCACCCAGGTTTTAGCCTGGTGGTGCGGCATTCCGCATGTGTAGGCGCGAGGAACGAGGCACTTCCATGACCGACCCGGTGACGCTGTACGGCGCTGGCCCCATCGGCGAGTTCGACGAGAAGCGGGCCGAGAACGCGGTCCGTGAGCTGCTGCTGGCGGTCGGGGAGGACCCGGACCGGGAAGGGCTCCAGGAGACGCCGGCGCGCGTCGCGCGGGCCTACAAGGAGATCTTCGCCGGCCTCTGGCAGGAGCCGGAGGACGTGCTGTCCACCACCTTCGACCTGGGCCACGACGAAATGGTGCTGGTCAAGGACATCGAGGTGTACAGCACCTGCGAGCACCACCTGGTGCCGTTCCAGGGCGTCGCCCACGTCGGTTACATCCCGTCCCACGACGGCAAGATCACCGGGCTGTCCAAGCTCGCCCGGCTGGTCGACGTCTACGCCCGGCGCCCCCAGGTCCAGGAGCGGCTGACCACGCAGATCGCCGAGTCGCTGGTGCGCATCCTGGAGCCGCGCGGCGTGATCGTCGTCATCGAGTGCGAGCACATGTGCATGTCGATGCGCGGCATACGGAAGCCGGGCGCCAAGACCATCACCTCGGCGGTCCGCGGCCAGCTGCGCGACCCGGCGTCGCGCTCCGAGGCGATGAGCCTGATCATCGGGCGCTGACCGCGGCCGGCCGCACGCCCTCCGGCGGGCCGTGCGCGACGCGCGGCAGCGGACGGAGCGCGACGGCTGCGGTTTCGCCGCGATGCGGGCGGAGCGATTCGTGCCGTCGGTGCCGCCCGGGCGGCTGACCCGGCGCGGGGCCGCACCGGCCCGACCGGGCGGGCCGCGGGCCCACCGCCGCGGTGTGCCGGGCCGCGGCGGACCGGGTGGTGGCCTGACCGCCGGTCCCGCCCGCCGCGCCGCGGGCGCGGGTCGGCGGCCCCCCACCGCCTAGGCTTATGGGTATGAGTACGTTGCGACGCCCCGTCGGACCGGTCGGTCTGCCGCGATGGGACCGGTGCGCGGTGATGGGCGTGGTGAACGTCACGCCCGATTCGTTCTCCGACGGCGGGCAGTGGTTCGACACCGAGCTGGCCGTGAAGCACGGTCTGGACCTGGTCGCCGCCGGCGCCGACCTGATCGACGTGGGCGGCGAGTCCACCCGGCCCGGCGCCTCCCGGGTGGACGAGGCCGAGGAGCTGCGCCGGGTGGTGCCGGTGGTCCGTGAGCTGGCCGCCGCCGGGGTCGTGGTGAGCGTGGACACCATGCGCGCCTCGGTCGCCGAGCGGGCCGTGGCCGCCGGGGCGGCGCTGGTCAACGATGTGAGCGGCGGCCGCGCGGACCCGGCGATGGTGCCGGTGGTGGCCGCCGCCGGGGTGCCGTTCGTGGTGATGCACTGGCGCGGCCAGTCGGTCGACATGGCGGACCGGGCCGTCTACCGGGACGTGGTCGCCGAGGTGCTGGCCGAGCTGCGGGAGAGCCTGGACCGCGCGGTGGACGGCGGGATCGCCCCCGAGGCGATCGTGCTCGACCCCGGGCTGGGCTTCGCCAAGGAGGCCGGGCACGACCTGGCCCTGGTGGCCCGGCTGGCCGAGCTGCGGGCGCTGGGCCGGCCGGTGCTGGTCGCCGCGTCCCGGAAGCGGTTCCTGGGGCGGGTGCTGGCCGGTCCGGAGGGCAGTCCGCCGCCCGCCCGGGAGCGGGATGCCGCGACCGCGGCGGTCACCGCCATCGCGGCCCGGGAGGGGGCCTGGGCGGTGCGGGTGCACGAGGTGCGGGCGAGCGCGGACGCGGTGCGGGTCGTGCGGGCCGTCGAGGGAGCGGTGTGACCCCGCTGACCGACGCCGAGCAGGTGGAACTGGCGAACACCGCGCTGTACGAGGCGATGGAGCGGGGCGACCAGGACGCCCTGGAGCGGCTCTGGCTGGAGGGTGACGTCAGCTGTGTGCACCCCGGCTGGCCGGTGCTGCGCGGGCGCGGCGAGGTACTCCGCTCCTATGCGCTGATCATGGCCAACACCGACTACATCCAGTTCTTCCTGACCGACGTCGAGGTGTCGGTGGCCGGTGACACCGCCCTAGTGACCTGTACCGAGAACATCCTCAGCGGGGCGCCGGCGGAGGAGGAGGGCCAGCTGGGGCCGCTCATCGGGCAGCTGGTGGTGGCCACCAACGTGTTCCGCCGGACGCGGGACGGCTGGCGGGTGTGGTCCCACCACGGTTCGCCGGTGCTGGCCGAGGAGGAGTCCGAGGAGCCGACGGAGCCCGGGGACTGAGCCGCGGGTGCCGCCGTCCGGTGAAGCCCCCGGCGCGCCCGGCGGCGCCGTTCCCCGCACCGCCGGCCGGCGGCGCGGGGGAGCCGGCCGGGCCGGTGGCGGTGTGTCGCGGTCCGTTGCCGGAACGTTCCCGGAACGGTCGGGGGAGCGTTGCCCGGCCGCCATGGCGGCGTCAGCACAATGGGCAGCCGTCCACCCGTTCGAGTCGTGGGGCGACCGGGTAAGGAGTGATGCACAGGGAGTGCGGGTAGGTGGCCCGCCCGGGCGTCCCACCTGGGGTGGAGCGGCCGGCCGGGGGCCGTGCGCACGTGCCGCCGGCACACGCGGGTAGATTCGAACCCGGGGTCACCCCCGTCCAGCACCCGCCCAGGGGTGCCGCCGCAGACCGGTGCGGACCGCCGCGCCGACGACCAGCAGGAGTGTTTCAGGTGGATCGTGTCGCGCTGCGCGGCCTCAGGTGCCGCGGGTACCACGGGGTGTTCGAGCACGAGCGCGCGGAGGGCCAGGTCTTCGTGGTCGACCTGGTCCTGAGCCTGGACGCCCGGCCCGCGGCGGCCGGGGACGACCTCAGCCGGACCGTGCACTACGGCGTCGTGGCCGAGGAGGTCGTGGCCGTGGTGGAGGGGGAGCCGGTCGACCTGATCGAGACCCTGGCCGAGCGGATCGCCCAGCAGTGCCTGAAGCACGAAGCGGTGCGCGAGGTGGAGGTGGTGGTCCACAAGCCGGACGCCCCGATCACCGTGCCCTTCGACGACGTGTCCATCACCATCACCCGGAGCCGAGTATGAGCAGCAGCGACCCGACCGTGCAGCCCGTCCCCGCAGCCGTGGTGGAGCAGGTGGACGCGGCCGACGTGACCTTGCACAACCCCAAGCGGGCGGTGATCGCTCTGGGCAGCAACCTGGGCAACCGGCTGGAGACCCTGCAGGGCGCCGTCGACGCGCTGGAGGACACCCCCGGGCTGCGGGTCAAAGCGGTCTCGCCGGTCTACGAGACGGAGCCGTGGGGGGTCGATCCGGGCAGCCAGCCGTCGTACTTCAACGCGGTGGTGCTGGTGAAGACGACGCTGCCGCCGAGTTCGCTGCTGGAGCGCGGACACGCCATCGAAGAGGCGTTCGACCGGGTCCGCGACGAGCGCTGGGGGCCGCGCACCCTGGACGTGGACATCGTGGCCTACCAGGACGTGCTGCTGGACGGGCCGGAGCTCACCCTGCCGCACCCCCGCGCCCATGAGCGGGCCTTCGTCCTGGTGCCGTGGCACGACGTGGACCCGGAGGCCGAGGTGCCGGGCCGGGGCGCGGTGGCGCGGCTGCTGGACGAGGTCGACGGCACCGGGGTCGCCCCGCGCGCCGACCTGGAACTGCGACTGCCCGAGTAGGCGTTTCCCCCATGGCCCGCCGCCCCGGTAGTTTCGGGGGCAGCTGGGACGTACGACGGACGTACGACGGGAGCCGGTGCCGGCCGACGGGTGTCGGGCCGTACCGCAGGGAACGCTGAACGTGAGGGGCGACCGCTCGGTGAGCCAACTTCGGATCGGGGTGCTGGTCGGGCTGTTCGCCGCGGCCGGCGTGGTGTCGTGGGCGGGCGCCCGGCTGTGGGACTCGATGGGCACGCTGCCGACCGTGCCGGTGGCCGCGCCCATCGTGCTCGGGGTGATCGCCGCCGTGCTGGCGGCCACCGCGTTCTCGCTGCGGGCCAGGCTCCGCGCCCAGCGGGAGCGCCGGCCGGGCGCGAAGGGCGTCGACCCGCTGCTGGCCGCCCGCGCGGTGGTCTTCGGGCACGCCAGCGCCCTGGTGTCGGCGCTGATCGCCGGCCTCTACGGCGGGGTGGGGGTCTTCCTGCTGATGCACCAGCTGGACGTCCCGGCCCGCCGCGACCAGGCGATCTACGCGGGCGCCTCGGTGGTCGCGGCCGCCGGGGTGATCGCCGCGGCGTTCTTCCTGGAGCGGGTGTGCCGGCTCCCCGAGGACGACGACAAGCAGCCCGGCGGGGTCACCGCCTAGCGGGGCGGTGCCCGGGCGGCGGGCCGGGCCGCGGCGCGGCCCGTCAGTCGCCGTTGACCGTCTCCAGGGCCACGTCCGAGCGGGCGATGTCGTTGGCGTCGGCGTCGATCGAACGGCGCAGCGCCTCGTGCAGCCGGGCCGGGGTGAGGACGCCGAGGAACCGCTCGCCGTCGAGCACCGCGATCCAGCCCGCGTCGTGCTGGAGCATCGTGCTGAACGCCTGCTTCAGCGGCGCGCCGACCGGCAGCCACGCCTCCATCCGGCGGGCCCGGTCGCGCACCGTCCCGCCGTCGCCGCCGCCCTCGGTGGGGGCGTCGCCGGCGGCCGCGCCCGTCGCCTCGGCGGCGATCCAGCCGTGCAGCCGGTCGGCGTCGTCCAGGACGACCGCCCAGCGGGCTCCGTCGGCGGCCAGCCGGGCGGCGGCCTTGCGCAGCGGGTCGTCGAGATGGACGACCGGCGGCTGCTCCAGGTCACCGGGCTCGATGGGGGTGACCGAGAGCCGCTTCAGCCCGCGGTCGGCGCCGACGAAATCGGCCACGTACGGGGTGGCCGGGGCGCCCAGCACCGTGGCGGGTGAGTCGAACTGCTCGATCCGCCCGGCGCCGTAGACCGCGATGCGGTCACCCAGCCGCACCGCCTCCTCGATGTCGTGGGTGACGAACAGCACCGTCTTGCGCACCTGGGACTGGAGCCGCAGGAACTCCGTCTGGAGGTGCTCGCGGACCACCGGGTCGACCGCGCCGAACGGCTCGTCCATCAGCAGGACGGGCGGGTCGGCGGCGAGCGCGCGGGCGACGCCCACCCGCTGCCGCTGCCCGCCGGAGAGCTGGTCGGGGTAGCGGTCGCCGTACACCGCGGGGTCGAGGCCGACCAGGTCGAGCAGTTCGGCGGCGCGGGCCCGCGCCTTCTGCCGCTGCCAGCCCAGCAGGTGCGGGACGGTGGCGGTGTTCTCCAGCACGGTCTTGTGCGGGAAGAGGCCCACCTGCTGGATCACGTAGCCGATGCGCCGGCGCAGTCTCACCGGGTCGGTGCGGGCGATGTCCTGCCCGTCCAGCAGGATCCGGCCACTCGTCGGCTCGATGAGCCGGTTGACCATCTTCATGGTGGTGGTCTTGCCGCAGCCGGACGGTCCGACGAGCGTGACCAGCTCCCCCTCCGCCACCTCGAAGGACAGGTCGTCCACCGCGGTCGTCCCGTCGGCGTAGCGCTTGGTGACGTGCTCGAAACGGATCATGGCTCCCCATTGTGGCCGCATTACCGGCAGACATTGTTGCTGTTGTGTGGCGGTCGGACGAGATTGTCGGCGTCCGGCGATAGGGTCAACGGGAATTGACGGGGAGGTGGGCCGTGGCGCAGGGGAACTGCCTGATCGCCAACGAGTGGATCTGCGGCGAATACGTGCGGACGCGCAGCGAGGAGCTGACCGACGCCACCGTCCAGCATGTGGGCATTACGCTCGCGTCGGTCGCGATCGGCCTTCTGGTGGCATTTCCGCTGGCCCTGCTGGCCCGTCGCTGGCGCTTCGTGGCCGGGCCGGTGCTGAGCCTGACGACTATTCTGTACACCGTCCCCTCACTCGCGATGTTCTCGCTGCTGCTGCCGGTATTCGGGCTGTCGGCGTCGGTCGTGGTGACCGGTCTGGTGCTGTATTCGCTCACCGTCCTGGTGCGGAACATCATGGCCGGGCTGGCGTCGGTGCCCGAGGACGCCCGGGAGGCCGCCCGCGGCATGGGGTACGGCCCGCTGCGGATGCTGTTCGGGGTGGAACTCCCGCTGGCCCTGCCGGCCCTGATGGCCGGTCTGCGGATCACCACGGTGTCCACCATCTCGCTCACCACGGTCGGCGCCATCATCGGCTACGGCGGGCTGGGCAATCTGATCTACGAGGGGATGCGCACCTTCTTCAAGGCCCAGGTGCTCACCGCCTCGGTGCTCTGCGTGGCGCTGGCCGTCGTGGCGGACCTGCTGCTGCTCGGTGTGCAACGGCTGCTGACCCCGTGGAGCCGGAAGCGGGGCCGGGGCCAGGCGCGGAAGCGGGAGGTGGCCTGATGGGTGTCGTCGGGGACGCCTGGAGCTGGTTGACCACCGCGGCGCACTGGTCGGGCGAGGGGGGTGTGTGGCACCGGCTCGGCGAGCACCTGTACCTCACCTTCGTGTCGCTGGCGATCGCCTGCCTGGTCGCGCTCCCCGTGGCGGTGCTGCTCGGCCACATCGGCAAGGGCGGTGCCATCGCCGTCAACGTCTCCAACGCGGGACGCGCGGTGCCCACCTTCGCGGTGCTGGTACTGCTGCTCCTCAGCCCGCTGGGCCGGCACGGGGACCTGCCGACCATCCTCGCCCTGGTGCTGTTCGCCATCCCGCCGCTGCTCACCAACGCGTACGTCGGGATGCGGGAGGTGGACCGGGAGGTCGTGGAGGCGGCCCGGGGCATGGGGATGACCGGCGGTCAGCTGATCGCCCGGGTGGAACTCCCGCTCGCCTTCCCGCTGCTGATGACCGGGGTGCGGACGGCCGCGGTGCAGGTGGTGGCGACCGCCACGCTCGCCGCCCTGCCGGGTGGCGGCGGGCTGGGCCGGATCATCACCGCGGGCTTCCGGCTCACCGACACGCCGCAGGTGGTGGCGGGGGCCGTGCTGGTGGCGGCGCTGGCGCTGCTGGTGGAGCTGGTGTTCGTGGTGCTGCAGCGGCTGCTGGACCCGATGCGGCGGCGGCCGGGGCGCACTCCGGACACGCCGCGGCGTCCTACCGACCTGAAAACGAGGGAGAGGGAAACCGTATGACCCAGAGCACTCGGCCCGCCGCCCGTCCGGCCCGGGCGCGTGCCGTCCGGACCGTCATCGCCGTCGCCGGCGCCGTCGTGCTGACGGCCGGGCTGGCCGCGTGCGGCGGCGACAGCCTGGAGGAGTCCGGGGACGGGGGCGGCGGCGCCAAGAAGGCCGGCGGCAAGGGATCGCTGGTGATCGGCTCGGCGTCGTTCACCGAGTCCCGGGTCCTCGCCGAGCTGTACGCGCAGGTCCTGGACGCCGCGGGCTACGGGACGTCGATCAAGACCGTCGACACGCGCGAGCTGTACGAACCGGCCCTGGAGCGGGGCCAGATCGACATCGTGCCGGAGTACGCCGCCACGCTCGCGGAGTTCCTCAACCACAAGGCGAACGGCAGCGACGCCGACCCGGTCGCGTCGCCCGACATCGACACCACGATGACGGCGCTGCGGAAGCTCGCCGAGCCGCGCGGACTGAAGGTGCTGCCGGCGGGTCGGGCGGTCGACCAGAACGCCTTCGCGGTGCGCAAGGACTTCGCCGAGGAGCACGACCTCAAGACGCTCTCGGATCTCGGGAAATCGAAGCAGAAGATCACCCTGGCGGCGGGTGACGAATGCCCGAAGCGGCCGTTCTGCCAGCCGGGTCTGGAGAAGACCTACGGGATCGACATCGACGGAATCGATCCGCTGGACGTCGGGAGTGTGCAGGCCAAGCAGGCGGTCAAGGACGGCAAGGACGAAATGCTGCTGACCGTCACCACCGACGCCACGCTCGATCAGTTCGGGCTGGTGCTGCTGGAGGACGACAAGAACCTCCAGAACGCGGACAACGTGCTGCCGGTGGTGAATGCCGACTCGGCGGCTTCGAAGGAGATCGAGGCCGCCCTGAACAAGATCACCGATGTGCTGACGACGGCGGATCTCACCGAACTCAACAAGAAGGTTGATGCCGAGCGGCTCAAGCCTGCCGACGTCGCGGCCGACTACCTGAAGGAGAAGGGACTGCTGGCGAAGTAAACCCGCGGGGAAATGTGGATTTCGGGGAAGAGTTTGCCCGGGCACGCTCCCAAGCGTCCCGTACGCACGGTAAGTTTCAGGCCATGCCACGTGGACGCCACCGTCAATCCCCACCCCTGCACAAACTGCTTCCTCCGCTGTCGGTCGCAGCCGCGTCCATGGTCTGCGCAGCCGCCGCGCTGGTGGTCGGCGAGACCGCCGTGATCCGTGGACTCGCGGTGGCCGCGAGCGCGGCCGCGGTGGTCGGCGCGGTCCTGCTGCGGGCCTGGGACCGCGCCGCGGGCAAACGCGTCGCCGAGCTGACTCAGGCCCGGACCCGCGAGGAATGGCGTACCGAGGAGCGCGTCGCGGAGCTGGAGGCGGACGCCGAGGAGTCCCGCGAGATCCGCGAGGCGCTCAACACCAAGCTCCGCGCCAAGCGCGCGGAGCTGGCCCGGCTCCGCAACGAACACGCCGAGCTGCTCCGCCGGTACGCCACCGCGGAGACCGAGCGGGCCCGTGCGCTGGAGACCGGCCGCCGGCTCGCGCTGGACGCGGCGCCCGGCGACGCGCGGACCGCCGGACCGGGCTCCGACGCGGCCGCCGGTGCCCCGGCGGAAGCGCCCGCCGGCGCGGGGGTGCCGCTGGACGCGGAGGTCTACCGGCGCGCCGCCCTCGCGCTGCGCCGGCTGGCCGGCGACGCCGAGCCGGCCGACGGCCGGGTCCCGGTACCGCCGGCGCGGACCGCGGCCGCCGGGCCGGTCACCCCGGACGCAGGTGCCGGCGCGGCGCCGCTGACCGGCGGGACCGCTGTGGCCGGGCAGCCGGCCGGGGCGGCGGACCGACCGGCGGAGACCACGGGCGACGGCGACCGGCCGGACGTGCCGCGGGCGGCGGCCGGCCGTGGTGACGCCGCCGCGCCGGAGGCGGCCGCAGCGGGCACGGCGCCGCGGGACCGGACCGCGGCGGAGGCACCCCCGGTCCGGCGGAACACCGCCACCGGCGTCGTCCCGTACGCCGCCGCCCGCCGGGCCGCCGCCCGCGCGGAAGGCACCTTCGACTTCTTCGGCACCCAGAAGCAGCCGCCGCAGGCCGCTCGGCCGGCGGAGGCGACCGAGGAGGACCTCGCCGACGTGGTGGGCGCGGAGGCGCTCGCCGAGCAGGCGAAGGAGCGCGAGACGGGCGAGGTCATCGACCTGACCGCGCACGACGAGACCGAGCAGATCGACGTGGCCGAGCTGCGCAGCGCGATCTCCTGACCGCGGGCCGCCTCCGGGCACCCGACGGACTCTCCGGCGGACCGGCCGCCCTCGCCCCCCGGGGCGGGCGGCCGGTCCGCCGTCGTCGTCGTCCCGGGGCCGCGCCGGCCACTTGTCCCGGAGCCGTGCCGGCCACCTGTCCCGGGGCCGCGCCGGCTACTTGTCGATGTCGCCGACGACGAAGAACAGCGAACCCAGGATCGCGACCATGTCCGCCACCAGGGTGCCGGGCAGCAGCTCGGTCAGGGCCTGGATGTTGTTGTACGACGCCGACCGGAGCTTGAGCCGGTACGGGGTCTTCTCGCCCTTGGAGACGAGGTAGTAGCCGTTGAGGCCGAGCGGGTTCTCGGTCCAGGCGTAGGTGTGCCCCTCGGGGGCCTTCAGCACCTTCGGCAGCCGCTGGTTGATCGGGCCGGGCGGCAGCTCCGCCAGCCGGTCCAGACAGGCGTCGGCGAGCTCCAGCGAGTTGTGGGTCTGCTCCAGCAGGCACTCGAAGCGCGCCAGGCAGTCGCCCTCCTCGCGGACCACCACCCGGAGCACGTCGCCCAGCTCCCGGTAGGCCAGGTACGGCTCGTCCCGGCGCAGGTCGAAGTCGACGCCCGAGGCCCGGGCGATGGGCCCGCTCACCCCGTACGCGTGCACGGCCTGGCGGGACAGCACGCCGATGCCCCGGGTACGGCCCCGGAAGATCTCGTTCCCCAGGACCAGCCGGTCGTAGACGTCCATCCGGGACCGCGCCTGGGCCACGGCCGCCCGGGCCCGGTCCAGCCAGCCCGCCGGCAGGTCCTCCTTCAGCCCGCCGACCCGGTTGAACATGTAGTGCATCCGCCCGCCGGAGACCTCCTCCATGACGTGCTGGAGGTCCTCCCGCTCACGGAAGGCGTGGAAGATCGGGGTGATACCGCCCAGTTCCAGCGGGTACGAACCCAGGAACATCAGATGGTTGAGGACCCGGTTGAGCTCGGCGAGCAGGGTCCGGGTCCACACCGCGCGCTCCGGCACCTCCATGCCCAGCATGCGCTCGACGGCCAGCACCACGCCCAGCTCGTTGGAGAAGGCCGACAGCCAGTCGTGGCGGTTGGCCAGCACGATGATCTGGCGGTAGTCGCGGGCCTCGAAGAGTTTCTCCGCGCCCCGGTGCATATAGCCGATGACCGGCTCCGCGTGCTGGATGCGCTCCCCGTCGAGGACCAGGCGGAGGCGCAGCACACCGTGGGTGGAGGGGTGCTGCGGGCCGATGTTCAGCACCATGTCGGTGCTCTCCGCCGCTCCGCCGATGCCGACTGTCGTCTCCGTCATGGCACCAGTCTGTCAGGCGGGTCCGGCGAGGACGGCGGGGAGGACGTCCCGGCAGCGCGGGCCGACGGGCTGCAGCAGCCAGCGGAACCCGCCCAGGCCCGCCGGGTCGGTCAGCTCGGCGGCCGCACCGGCGGCGGACAGCGCCCGCAGGTATCCGGCGGGGTCGGTGGAGGCGAGGGCGAGCGGGGGCCGCCGCCCGACGACGCCGAGCGCGCGCAGCGCGTCCCGCTGGGAGACCAGGCGCGGCGCGGTCTCCGGCGCCGCCGCGGCGGACCGGCCGGAAGGGCGCGCTCCGGACGTCCCGGCCGAGCCGGTTCCGGTGTCCGTCGGGGTCGTCGGGCCGGTTCCGGTCCGGGCCGGGGTCGCGGGGTGGTCTCGGGGTCCCGGGGTCGCCGAGCCGGTTCCGGTGTCCGTCGGGGTCGTCGGGCCGGTTCCGGTCCGTGCCGGGGTCGCAGGGTGGTCTTGGGTGCCCGGGGTCGCCGGGTCCGCTCCGGTCCGGGCCGGAGCCGCCGCGGACAGGGCCGCGTGGCCCGCCGCCGCGCAGGCGTCCAGCGCGACGTGCGAGGTGAGGTCGCAGCTGCCGTCCGGCACCGGACGGACCTCGCGCCCCTCCCGGTAGCCGGTCAGCGTGCCGAACGGCGGACGCGCGGCCCGCTCGTGCGCGTAGTCGACGGCCACCGCCAGCCCGGCCCGCAGCCCGCGCACCGCGTCCGCCCAGGCCAGGTCGCGGGGCAGGCCGATCTCCGCCCGGGCCCCCGGCTCCGCGGGCAGCGGCCACCAGCGGTCGAGCCAGCGGGCGTCCGCTCCGCCGACCGGCCCGCCCAGCCGCTCGGTGCCGTCGGGGGCGACCAGCACCCGGCGGGGTACGCCGTCCGGGCCGGTCTCCGCGATGTCGACCGGGACGTTGTCCAGCCACTCGTTGGCGAAGAGCAGGCCCCGGACGTCCGCGGGCGGGGTGTCCACCCAGGCGATGCGCGGGTCCAGGCCGTCCGGTCGCGCCGCGCGCTCCACCGCGTACGGCCGCAGCCGGTCCACGAGCGGGCCCGCCGGAACGTCCGCGGCCGCCCCGGATGCCGCCGTGCCCGGGTCCCTCGCCGCGTCGGGTGCCGCCGCGTCGGGTGCCGCCGTGCCCGGGGCCGCCGTCCCGCCCGGTGCCGCCGTGCCTCCCGCACCGGCGGTCCCCGGCGGGTACCCCGGGGCGCCCGCGGAGGCGTCCGCCGCCCCGGTCGCCTCCCGGGCGGTGTCCGGGTCCCCCGGACCGGTGACCCGCTCCGGGGGCGGGGGGTCGCCCGGACCGGTGGCGCGCGGACCCGGGGAGTGCACGTCCCCGGCCCCGGAACCGGGGAGCATCCGGTCGCCGGGGGCGACCCCGGACCCCCGTTCCCGGTCGAGGACCGCGAGCACCCCGGTCAGCAGTTCCCCGCGACCCGACCCGACGTCCACCAGGGCCAGCTCCGGGGGGTGTCCGAGCGCCTCGTCCACCCGCCGCAGCAGCTCCGCGACCGCCGCCGCGTACTGCGGGGAGGTGTGCACGGAGGTGCGGAAATGCCCGGCCGGCCCCTCCGGACGCCGGAAGAACCCCCGGGGCCCGTACAGCGCCCACTCGGTGGCCTCGCGCCAGCCACGCCACCCTGATGCTTCGCTCGCCATCCCACCACGCTATGCGGACCCCGCCTCCACCTTGCGGAGTAGGGCCGGCCGCCAGGGATCGGCCATCCGGTTGACCCCTGAACGAGCCGGTCATGCCTACGCTGGGTGACGTGCAGCGTCTCTACGATTTCCTCCGCCGACACCCCACCTGGGTGGACAGCTTCTGGGCTGTCCTCCTGCTGCTGCTGGGTACCGTGTGGGCCGCGGAGACCGACCTCGGCCGGGAGCCGCGGATCGCGGCCGTGCCGATCATGCTGGGACTCGCCACGGTGGTGGCGCTGCGCCGCCGCGCCCCCGAGAAGATGCTGCTCCTGGTGATCGCCTGCGGGGTGGCCCAGCTCGTCTTCGACGTGGAGATCAACCCCGCCGACTTCGCCATGCTGGTGATCATCTACACCTGTGCCGCGGACGGCGCGCGCTGGGCGTCCCGGCTGGGCCTGATCGGCGGCCTCGGCGCCGCCTCCATCGCGGCGCTGCGCTGGCCCGGCGAGCACATGACCAGCTGGGAACACCTGATCAGCACGGTCTTCGGGACGATCCCGTTCGTCCTCGCCTGGGTGCTCGGCGACTCCATCCGCACCCGGCGCGCCTACTACGCGCAGCTGGAGGAGCGCGCCGCGCGGCTGGAGAAGGAGCGGGAGGAGCGGGCCAAGATGGCGGTCACCGCCGAGCGGGCCCGTATCGCCCGGGAGCTCCACGACGTGGTGGCGCACAACGTGTCGGTGATGGTGGTGCAGGCGGACGGCGCCGCGTATGTCCTGGACGCCGCCCCGGACCAGGCGAAACAGGCCCTGGAGACCATCTCGGGCACCGGCCGCCAGGCGCTCGCCGAGATGCGGCGGCTGCTGGGCGTGCTGCGCACCGGGGAGCCGGCCGGCGACAGCGACTACGTCCCGCAGCCGGACGTCGATCAGATCGACGACCTGGTCGAGCAGGTGCGGGGCGCCGGCCTGCCGGTGGACTTCAAGATCGAAGGCAGCCCGCGTCCGCTGCCCAGCGGGGTGGAACTGACCGCCTACCGCATCGTGCAGGAAGCGCTCACCAACACCCGCAAGCACGGCGGCCCCGACGTGGGCGCCAGCGTCCGCCTCACCTACTTCGACGACGGGCTCGGCCTGCTGGTGGAGGACGACGGCCGGGGCGCCAAGCGCGAGATGTACGAGGAGGGGGGTGCGGACGGCCAGGGGCACGGGCTGATCGGGATGCGGGAACGCGTGGGCATGGTCGGCGGCACCCTGGACGCCGGGCCGAGGCCCGGTGGAGGCTTCCGGATCAGCGCCCTGCTGCCGCTCAAACCCGGCCGGTGAGGCCGCCGCCGGCACCCGCCCCGGCATCCGGCCCCGGCCGGCCCGGGCACCCGCCCCGGCATCCGGCCCCGGCCGGCCCGGGCACCCGGCGCGGCCCCGCCCGCCGGGCCCGCCACGCGCCGGACCCCGGCCCCCCGACACGATCACGAGAACGCGTGATCGCCAGACCCGAGAAGAGAGGGATCACCGCATGTCGATCCGCGTGATGCTCGTCGACGACCAGGTGCTGCTGCGCACCGGGTTCCGGATGGTGCTGGCGGCCCAGCCCGACATGGAGGTCGTCGCCGAGGCCGGGGACGGCGCGGAGGCCCTGGACGTGCTGGCCCGCACCCAGGTCGACGTCGTGCTGATGGACGTCCGGATGCCGCGGCTGGACGGTGTGGAGGCGACCCGGCGCATCTGTGAGCGCGCCGGCGCACCCAAGGTCCTCATCCTCACCACCTTCGACCTCGACGAGTACGCGTTCTCCGCGCTCAAGGCCGGGGCGGGCGGCTTCATGCTCAAGGACGTGCCGCCCGGCGAGCTGCTCGCGGCCATCCGCGCGGTGCACAGCGGGGACGCCGTCGTCGCACCGAGCACCACCCGGCGGCTGCTGGACCGGTTCGCCCCGATGCTGCCCGGCACCGGGGGCGGCGGCCCGGCCGGCCCGACCGCGGCCGGCCTGGAGCGGCTCACCGGCCGGGAGCGGGAGGTGATGCTGCTGGTCGCCCAAGGGCTGTCCAACGGCGAGATCGCGGCCCGGCTGGTGCTCTCCGAGGCCACCGTGAAGACGCATGTGGGACGCATCCTCACCAAGCTGGAGCTGCGCGACCGGGTGCAGGTGGTGGTGCTGGCCTACGAGACGGGACTGGTCCGGGCCGGCGGCGCGGGCGCCTGAGCCGCTCCGCGCCGGGGCCTGCGCCGCCCCGCGGCCCTGGCGCCGCCCCCGCCGGGCCCGGCGCCGGCCGGCCTGGGTTCGCGCCCGGCCCGCGTCGGCCGCCTCGGCCCGCCCGGACGCCGGCCGCCCGACCCGGGCCGCGGCCGCCCGGCGGGCCCTGCGGAAGCGGCCGGTCAGGCGTGTTCGAGCGCCTCCCGGAGGGAGATCTTCACCTGCTTCTCGGCGGAGAACGCCGTGCTGCCCTTGCCGCGCAGGTTGTGGAGCTCAGCCGCCCGGGCGTGATCCCTGGCGGCGTGCGGGTGCTCCCGCACCTCACGCGGCCGGGACGCGCGGCGGCAGGGGGCGTCGGCGGCGCCGATCGCCTTGCCCGTGTCGCGGTTGAGCCGTGCCGCCCGGGCCGTGTCCCCGTGGCGGTCGGCCCCCAGCGCCTGCTCGTCGAGGCCGGCGGCCTTCTTGATCCCCTTGACGCAGGTGGTGCCGGCCGGCGCCGCGTGCGCCAGGCGCGACCGGGACGAGCAAGGCGGCGGCGGTCAGCGCGAGCGCGGAGAGCGCCCCCGCCCTCCCGGTGTTCCCCGTGGTGAGACGCGAGGTGTTCCTCCCTGGCCGGCGGGGGCCGGGCGGCCCCCGTGCCGGTCGTCGGTGACGGTGACGGCGGCGAGGGCTGGTGCCGTCCCCTGTTCGGCACGAGTCCGGGTCGCCGCCCGTCGGCAGCGTGCCGGGAGCGGCCGGCGGCGGGCGTCCTTCCCCGGGCGGACCGCCTCCCCCGTACGGCGGAGGGGAACGGCCCGGGGCGCCGCTACCGCAGCACGCCCTCCAGGAAGTCGCTGCCCAGCCGGGCCACCGTGGTCAGGTCCAGCCGGTGCAGCACGTACCGGCCGCGGCGCTGCGTGGTGATCAGACCGGCCTTCTTCAGCACCGCGACGTGCCGGGACACCTCCGGCGCGGTGATGCCGTACTCGGTGGCCAGCTCGCCGGTGGTGAACTCGGCGCGTCCGATGCTCCGGCAGATCCGCATCCGTATCGGGTGGGCCAGCGCCTCCATCCGCAGCCGCAGGATCTCCAGCGACGCCGGTCCGGGCAGCTCGGGTGCGGCGAGCGGGTAGTGGATCACGGGGCGCCAGCCGGCCGCGTGCAGCACCCGCAGGTGGGGCCAGCCGTACGCGGACGGGACGAGGGTCAGGCCCGCGCCGACCGCCGGGTCCACCGCCGTGGTCCGGCTGCTGACGAGCTTGTCGATGTGGATGCGGAGCGGGGCGCCGGTCCCGGCGTCCTCCTCCAGCCCCACCGCGGGCGACACCTCGGCCAGCGCCGCGCGGAGCCCCACCCGCCGCAGCACGTCCGCCTTGTGCCGGGCGTCGGCGGCCAGCTGCCCGCGCAGCCGCTGCCACAGATCGGCGAAGAACGCCTCGTCGCAGTCCTCCAGCAGACGCCGGATCCAGGCCCGTGCCCCCGGCGGATCGGCCAGCAGCCGGTGCGCGAACATCAGCTGCCGGGGCCCGCGCGCGGTGGCCCGCTCCAGTGCCCGCTCCCGGGCCGTGTCGTCCACCAGCGGCGACGGGCCGCCCTGGCTGTACAGGCTGGAGCAGGAGATCTCCAGCGCGGCGTTGACGTAGACCTCGTCGTCGAGCCGGTCCAGCAGGTCCAGATCCTCGGCCAGGTTGGCCCCGGGGCGGCCGTCGGAGTACGGGAGCGCGGCGAACGGCATCGAGATGTCGGAGAAGGTCGAGCCCCACAGGGGGTCGGCCTCGTGCAGCCGGTCGGCGAGGTCCTGCTTGAGCGCGGCGGCTGTCGCCGTGGTCCAGCCGTGCAGCCCGGGGTGGTGCCCGGGCTGGGCGAGCGTGTGGAGCGCGGTGCACAGCTCGGCCAGCGGCGAGGGGCTGAACACGATGCGCTCCACCGGTAGCCCGGCGATGTCGATGACGGTGGCCATGGCCCCATGGTGCCCGGCCCGCGCGGGGCCGCCACCCACGATTGACCAGGACCGTCAAACGATGGGCGGCCCGCCGCGGAGGTGGCGCACGGTGGGGCCATGTCCCTCGTTCAGCACCACATGCTCGATGCCTACCGTGCCGCCCGGCACGGTGAACCGGCCCCTCCGGCACCGGCCACCGGCGACTGGCACCCGATCCGCGCCTACCGCGAGTGGCGGAGGTTCCGCTCCGTGACCGCGGGGATCACCGGCGGGGCGGACCGGAGGACGGCCGGGACGCCGGACCGCGGGCGCACCGGCCCGCCGGACGACGGCGAAGGCGAAGGCGACGGCGGCGGGCGACGGGTGCGCCCGGACTCCCGCCGCCCCGAGCCGCCCCGCTCCCGCGCCTGCTGAGCGGCTCCGCCCCGGCGTGGACCGCGGGCGGGCACCCGTGGACCCCACCCGTGGATCCCGCCCCGGCGTGGACCGCGGGCGGGGCCCACGGGCGCCGCGGGATCCGGCCGGTCCGGCCACGGCCGGTCTCCGCCCACCGCGCGCGGGCCTCGTCGCGCACCCGGCATGGCCCCGGGCGGTGGTCGTCGCCCGGCGCGGGCCGCGTCGTGGGCCGGGTCCGGCAGCGCCCCGGCGGGCGCGGCCGGCGCGCACCGGCGGGCCGGGTGGCCGTCACGGGGGGCGGCCACCCGGCGCACACGGCGCGGTTCCGGGCAGTACCGGGCACCCGCTCCGGCGGCGCACGCAGGCGCCCGCTCCGGCGCCGCCCGCGGCCACCGTCGCGTACCGGTGCGGGGTCGCCCGGGGCCACCGTCGCGTACCGGTGCGGGACGGCCCGGGCAGGACGGCGCGGTCCCGGGGCCGCACCACACCCCCGGCGCCGGGCACGCCCCCGGGCGCCGCCTCTCGGCCACCGTCGCGTACCGGTGCGGTCGCGGAGCGGTATCGCCGCGGTGGAACGCCACTGAAGGGCGGCGGGCGGACGGTGGACGGACCGCGGCCGGGGCACGCGCTCGCGTAGCATGGCGAGGAATCGTCCGGTACCCCCCGCGGACTGGAACGGAAGGCTCCCGCCACGTGAACGCACCCCACCCCACCCCGCCCCACCGCGGGGACGCACAGGACCGCCCGGCCCGGCTCACCGTCGGGGTCGTCGGTGCGGGCCGGGTCGGCCCCGCGCTGGCCGCCTCGCTGCAACTGGCCGGCCACCGTCCGGTCGCGGTCTCCGGTGTCTCCGACGCGTCCCGCCGCCGCGCGGCCGCCCTGCTGCCCGAGGTGCCGCTGGTGACCCCCGCGGAGGTCCTCGGGCGCGCCGAGCTGGTGCTGCTCACCGTGCCCGACGACACCCTGCCGGGGCTGGTCGCGGGGCTCGCCGAGACCGGGGCGGTACGGCCGGGCCAGCTGGTCGTGCACACCTCCGGCCGGTACGGGACCGCGGTCCTGGAACCGGCGCTGCGGGCGGGTGCCCTGCCGCTCGCCCTGCACCCGGCGATGACCTTCACCGGCACGCCGGTGGACGTGCAGCGGCTCGCGGGCTGCTCCTTCGGGGTCACCGCCCCCGAGGAGCTGCGGCTGGCCGCGGAGGCGCTGGTCATCGAGATGGGCGGCGAGCCCGAGTGGATCGCCGAGGAGGCGCGCCCGCTGTACCACGCGGCGCTGGCCATCGGCGCCAACCACCTGGTCACCCTGGTCGCCCAGTCGATGGACCTGCTGCGCACCGCCGGGGTCGCCGCACCGGACCGGATGCTCGGCCCGCTGCTCGGCGCGGCCCTGGACAACGCGCTGCGCAGCGGTGACGCCGCGCTCACCGGGCCGGTGGCGCGGGGCGACGCCGGGACGGTCGCCGCGCACATCGCCGAGCTGCGCCTGCACGCGCCGCAGAGCGTCGCCGGGTATCTGGCCATGGCCCGCGCCACCGCCGACCGGGCCCTGGCGCACGGGCTGCTCAAGCCGGAACTCGCCGAAGACCTGCTGGGTGTCCTCGCCGACGGAGGAGTGGGAGGGGCCGAATGAGCCCGAAACTGTGGGACCAGGCGCGCCCCGGCGAGCCGGACGTGGAGCTGTGCGGGAGCCGCGCGGACTTCGACCGGACGCTGGCGCAGTTCGCCGTGCCCGGGCGTACCGCCGTCGTGATGACGATGGGCGCGCTGCACCAGGGGCACGCCTCGCTGATCCGCGCCGCCCGGGAGCGGGTGGGGGCCAAGGGCCTGGTGACCGTCACCGTGTTCGTCAACCCGCTGCAGTTCGGCGCGGGTGAGGACCTGGACCGCTATCCGCGCACCCTGGACGCCGACCTCCGGGTGGCCGCCGAGGCGGGTGCGGACATCGTCCTGGCGCCCCCGGTGGAGGACGTCTACCCGGGCGGGGAGCCGCAGGTGCGGGTCGCGGCCGGGCCGATGGGCGAGGTCTTCGAGGGCGCCTCCCGGCCGGGGCACTTCGACGGGGTGCTGACCGTCGTCGCCAAGCTGCTCCACCTCACCCGGCCGGACGTGGCGTTCTTCGGGGAGAAGGACGCCCAGCAGCTGGCGCTGATCCGCCGCATGGTGCGCGACCTGAACTTCCCGGTGGAGATCGTCGGCGTGCCCACCGTCCGGGAGGGCGACGGGCTGGCGCTGTCCAGCCGCAACCGCTACCTCTCCGACCAGGAGCGGGCCACCGCGCTCAGTCTGTCCCGGGCGCTGTTCGCCGGGCGGGACGCCGGGGCGCTGGCGGCCGGGACGGCCGGGCAGCACGCGGTGCCGGGCGACCCGGCGCCGGTCGCCGCCCCGGCCACGGTGCGCGGTGCGGCGCGCGCCGCGCTCGCGGAGGCGGCGGACGTCGAACCGCCGCTGGTGCTGGACTACGTGGCGCTGGTCGACCCGTCGGACTTCACCGAGGTGCCGGACGACTTCGCCGGCGAGGCGGTGCTGGCCGTGGCCGCCCGGGTCGGCGCCACCCGGCTGATCGACAACATCCGGCTGCGCTTCGGCTCCCGGCCGGCCGGCCGGGAGCACACCGGTGCCGACCACACCGGTGCCGACCACACCGGTGCCGACCGCACCGGCGCCGGCCACACCGGCGCCGGCCACATCGCGGCCGACCGCACCGGCGCCGGGGAACCGGCCGCCGAGCACCCGGGCGGCGAGCGCCCGGCCACCGACCACGCATCCGCCGAGCACGCCCGGAGCACCGCATGACCCTCATCCCGGACGGCACCGCCGCGATACGCCCCGCCCTCCGCGCCCCGGCGCCCGGCTGGTCCGTGGCCGCCGACGTCGTGGTCGTCGGGTCCGGGGTGGCCGGCCTCACCGTGGCGCTGCGCTGCGCGGCCGCCGGGGCCAAGGTCACCGTCGTGACCAAGGCCCGGCTCGACGACGGCTCCACCCGCTGGGCGCAGGGCGGGATAGCGGCCGCCCTGGGCGACGGCGACACCCCCGGCCAGCACCTCGACGACACCCTGGTGGCGGGCGCCGGCCTCTGCGACGAGGCGGCGGTGCGGCTCCTGGTCACCGAGGGGCCGGACGCGGTGCGGCGGCTGATCGCCACCGGTGCCCGCTTCGACACCGACGAGGACAGCGGGGAGATCCTGCTGACCCGCGAGGGCGGCCACCACCGGCGCCGGATCGCGCACGCGGGCGGCGACGCGACCGGCGCGGAGATCTCCCGCGCGCTGGTCGACGCGGTGCGCCGGGCCGGGATCGAGACGGTGGAGAACGCCCTGGTCCTGGACCTGCTCAAGGACGCCGAAGGGCACGCGGCCGGCGTCACCCTGCACGTGATGGGCGAGGGCCAGCGGGACGGTGTCGGGGCCGTGCACGCCCCGGCGGTGGTGCTGGCCACCGGCGGCATGGGGCAGATCTTCTCGGCCACCACCAACCCGGCCGTCTCCACCGGCGACGGCGTGGCGCTGGCGCTGCGCGCCGGGGCCGAGGTCAGCGACCTGGAGTTCGTGCAGTTCCACCCGACCGTGCTGTGGCTGGGGCCGGAGGCCGAGGGGCAGCAGCCGCTGGTGTCCGAGGCGGTCCGCGGCGAGGGCGCGTACCTCGTCGACGCCGACGGGGTGCGCTTCATGCGGGGACAGCACGAGCTGGCCGAGCTGGCGCCCCGCGACATCGTGGCCAAGGGCATCCTGCGGCGCATGCTGGAGCAGGACGCCGAGCACATGTACCTGGACGCCCGGCACTTCGGCGCCCGGATGTGGGAGCACCGCTTCCCGACCATCCTGGCCGCCTGCCGGGCGCACGGCATCGACCCGGTGACCCAGCCCATCCCGGTGGCGCCCGCCGCCCACTACGCCAGCGGCGGGGTCCGTACCGACCTGCACGGGCGCACCACCGTGCCGGGGCTGTACGCGTGCGGCGAGGTGGCCTGCACCGGTGTGCACGGCGCCAACCGGCTGGCCTCGAACTCCCTGCTGGAGGGCCTGGTCTTCGCCGAGCGGATCGCCGACGACATCGGCGCCCGCGGCCCGTGGGGGGCGCCCGCCCCGGTGCCGGCCGGGTCGGTGCCGGCCGCGTCCGCCGGGCAGGGCGAGTCCCCCCTGCTGGCCTCCGAGGCGCGCTACACCATCCAGCGCATCATGACCACCGGCGCCGGGGTCATCCGCTCCGCCGACAGCCTGGACCGGGCCGCCGCGCAGTTGGAGGCCGTGCACCGGGAGGCCGCGGAGGAGCTGCGGCGGGACGGCAAGACCGCCGAGCCCGGCGTGGAGACCTGGGAGGCCACCAACCTGCTGCTGGTCTCCCGGGTCCTGGTGGCCGCCGCGCGC
The DNA here is from genome assembly GCF_044327625.1 of Streptomyces sp. NPDC018031. Lineage (NCBI taxonomy): Bacteria > Bacillati > Actinomycetota > Actinomycetes > Kitasatosporales > Streptomycetaceae > Streptomyces > Streptomyces sp. NPDC018031. The sequence continues at coordinate 59,573 of NZ_JBIRFT010000008.1, read as the reverse complement.
CGCCGTGCGGAGACCCGCGGCTGCCACTGGCGCGAGGACCGCCCGGAACGGGACGATGCCGGGTGGGCCCGGCACCTCCTGGTCACCTTGCGCCCGGATGACACGCTCGACGTCCGTACCACCGGCTCGGCGGACTTCCCCGGCACGACCACCTGACCCGAACCACCACCCGATCCGACCGATCCGAGACGGAGTCGCACCCGTGAGCACCACCCCCGACCGCGAACAGCCAGTAGCCCTTCCGCTGCTGCAGATCGGCGTCGACCCCTTGACGGGCAGCGGCGGCGGCTGCGGCGACGCGTGCGGCTGCGGACCGGACGCCGACGACAACGGCGCGTTCGGCCTCGACCCGATGGAGTGCGGTCTCGACCCGGCACTCGCCCAGCTCCTCGCCGACGCGGGCCTGGACCCGGTGCAGGTCGAGGACATCGCGCACATGGCCATCGAGGAGGACCTCGACCAGGGGGTGGACGTGACCACGGTCGCGACCGTCCCCGAGGACGCCTTCGCCACCGGCGACTTCACCGCCCGCGAGGCCGGGACGGTCGCCGGGCTGCGGATCGCCGAGGCGATCCTCTCCGTCGTCTGCACCGACGAGTTCGAGGTCGAGCGGCACGTGGAGGACGGCGACCGGGTGGTGCCGGGCCAGAAGCTGCTGTCCGTGCACAGCCGCACCCGCGACCTGCTGACCGGTGAGCGCAGCGCGCTCAACCTGCTCTGCCGGCTGTCCGGCATCGCCACCGCCACCCGCGCCTGGGCGGACGCCCTGGAGGGCACCGCGGCGAAGGTGCGGGACACCCGCAAGACCACTCCGGGGCTGCGCGCGCTGGAGAAGTACGCGGTGCGCTGCGGCGGCGGTGTGAACCACCGGATGTCGCTGTCGGACGCCGCCCTGGTCAAGGACAACCACGTGATCGCGGCGGGCGGGGTGGCGGCCGCCTTCCGTGCGGTGCGCGAGGAGTTCCCCGACCTGGCGATCGAGGTCGAGGTGGACGGCATCGACCAGATCGCGCCGGTGCTCGCGGAGGGCGCCGACCTGATCCTGCTCGACAACTTCACTCCGGAGCAGACCCGGGCCGCGGTGGAACTCGTCGCCGGCCGGGCCATCCTGGAGTCCTCCGGCCGGCTGACGCTGGCCAACGCCCGCGCCTACGCGGAGACCGGTGTGGACTTCCTCGCCGTCGGGGCGCTCACCCACTCCTCCCCGATCCTCGACATCGGCCTCGATCTGCGCGACGCCGCGCCGAGCGGCACCGGGGCGGCGGACGGGACGGGGGACCGGGACTGATGCTGCTCACCATCGACGTCGGCAACACCCACACCACGCTGGGCCTCTTCGACGGGGACGAGATCGTCGAGCACTGGCGGATCTCCACCGACTCCCGCCGCACCGCCGACGAACTCGCCGTGCTCCTGCAGGGGCTGATGGGCATGCACCCGCTGCTCGGCGAGGAACTCGGCGACGGTATCGAGGGCATCGCGATCTGCTCGACCGTCCCGTCGGTCCTCCACGAGCTGCGCGAGGTGACCCGCCGGTACTACGGCGACGTGCCGTCGGTGCTGGTGGAGCCGGGCGTGAAGACCGGGGTGCCGATCCTGATGGACAACCCCAAGGAGGTCGGCGCCGACCGGATCATCAACGCGCTGGCGGCGGTGGAGCTCTACGACGGCCCGGCCGTGGTGGTCGACTTCGGCACCGCGACCACCTTCGACGCGGTCAGCGCGCGGGGCGAGTACGTCGGCGGCGTGATCGCCCCGGGCATCGAGATCTCGGTGGAGGCCCTCGGGGTGCGCGGCGCCCAGCTGCGCAAGATCGAACTGGCCCGGCCGCGCAGCGTGATCGGCAAGAACACCGTGGAGGCCATGCAGTCCGGCATCCTCTACGGCTTCGCCGGGCAGGTCGACGGGGTGGTGCGCCGGATGGCGCGGGAACTCGCGGACGACCCGGACGACGTGACGGTCATCGCGACCGGCGGCCTGGCGCCCATGGTCCTCGGCGAGGCCTCGGTGATCGACGAGCACGAGCCGTGGCTCACGCTCATCGGCCTGCGGCTGGTGTACGAGCGCAACGTCTCCCGCCTGTAGCGGCCGAAGCCACCGCGCGCCCGTCCCGTCGCCCGGCGCCACCCGCGTACCCGTCCCGGTGGCCGGCGCGCCACCGCGTACCCGCCCCGGTGCCGGGCCGGCGGCCGCCCGCCGGGCGGGCGCGGGTACGGCCCGCCGCCCGCCGCCGCGGGTCACCGCTCATTCGGCCGCGCCCCCGCCCGGGTCCGTCCGGGCCGGCGGGCGCGTGGCGCCCGGCCGCAGGGCGAGCAGGACGAGCAGTGCGAAGGCGGCGACGGCGGTGAGGGTGCGGGCGTGGTGGAACAGCTCCCAGCGGCGCAGTACCTCCGCGTGGTCGGGCGGCGGCGCGGTGGCGGCCCACCGTTTGATGCGTCCGTTGATCGGGACGTTCCCGAAGCGGGTGATCAGGAAGGACGCGAGGGCCGACAGCCCCGCGGCGGCCGCGAGGACGCGGTCCCTGCCGCGTGTCAGGGCGGCGAGAGCGAGGGCGCCGAGGACGGAGGCGGCCATCGCGGCCTGCATGGTGACGCTGTTCCGCTTCATCAGTGCGCTGTGGAACTCCAGGCGCGTGCCGATCGGCACGGCGTCGAAGGTGGGGACGAGGTTGGCGGCCCCGTACCCGAAGGCGCCGGCGAGCAGTCCGGTGGACAGCAGGGAGAACCCCAGAACCAGCCGGTCGCGCCGATCGAGCCGGACGGGCCGGACGGGCGGCGCGGGCCGGGTGCCCGCGGCCCGCGCCCGCGCTGCGGACGGTTCCGTGCGGGCCCGGGCGGTTGCCGGACGGCTGCGCATCAGCCGCCCCCGACCTCGTCCTCGGTGTCGGCCCCGGCCCCGACCGCCTCGGCCGGTGGTGCGTCGGCGGGTGCCGTCGGCAGGGCCCGGGTGAGCTGGTGCGACCGCCGCATGCGCCCGCTGCCGGTGAACTCCCCGAAGAGGTGTACCTCGGTCGCGGTCGTCGCGCCCTTGCGCGTCCGGGCGTGGATCGTGAGCCGGGCCGCTATCCGTCCGCCGCCGTCCGCGACGGCCTCGTGCACCTCGAACCGCCAGCCGACCAGGTTCTTGCGCACCGGTCGCAGATGGGCGAGGAGCCGGTCGTGGTCGAGCCGGATCCCGTCGCTGATCTGGACGATGTCCGGCGTGTAGTGGCGGACCATCACCGAGTCGGGTGGGTCGCCCCGGACCGTGGATTCGGTGAGGGAGGTGAAGAAGTCCGCGATGAACCGCTCGGGGGTGGTGTCGGTGAGTGGCGTCATGGGGTTCCGATCCGGCCGGTGCCGGGCAGCGGGCATGGCGGAGCCGCCGCACCCCGGCTACGATCTCTTACGCCTCTGTAAGATATGACTCGGCGACAACATGGACAAGGCTGTAAGAGATGACACCTTCCGGAGAGCCGCGTCGACGCCGCGCCGACGCCGAGCGCAGCAGGACCGCCATCCTCGACGCGACCACCCGCCTGCTGCGGCAGCGTCCCGACGCGGGCATGGAGGCGATCGCCAAGGCGGCCGGAGTGACCCGGCAGACCGTCTACGCCCACTTCTCCTCGCGGGACGAACTCCTCGCGGCCGCCGTCGACCGGCTCACCGCCGCCGCCGTCGCCACCATGGACGCCGCCGCTCTCGACGACGGACCGGCCACCACCGCTCTGCTGCGCTTCCTCGACGTCTCCTGGCGCTCGTTCGAGGAGAACGCGCCGCTGCTCCAGGCGGCCGAGGCCATTACCCCGGAAGGGGCCGACCGGGCCCGCCACGACCCCGTCACCGACCGGCTGGTCCGGCTCGTCGAACGCGGTCGGCAGGCGGGCGAGTTCGCGCCCGGGCCCCCGGCGCACTGGCTGGCGGCCGCGACGGTCGCCCTCGGGTACGCCGCCGGCGCGGAGGCCGGCTCCGGCCGGATGACGTACCCCGAGGCCGGGGCCGCGCTCCGGGCCACCGTCCTCCGGCTCCTCGGCGCCACCGGACAGCCCCCCGGATAAGGCCGCCGCGACCCGGGGCGCGCCCCCTCCCCGCGGCCTTCCGCCGCCCTGCCCGCGGCTTTCCGCGCCCCTGCCCGCGGCCTTTCCTCGGTCCTCCCCGCGGCACGGCACGGCGCGGTCCCGGGCGGGCGCGCCGGTGGCTCCCCCCTGCCGTCCCTTGACCTCCCCGGCCTCTCATCGCCTCCCTCTGCCTCCCGGTGCCTCTTGGTGTCCCGGTGTTCACCGCGATGCAACCATCGGGCCGCCTGAGGTGTCTTCTGGGCATCGCGGCGTCCGGACGCCGCGGCTCCGGTGAGTGGTTCGCGGCGGTACGGAAGGGTGTGGGACCGATGGGACGCAGGAGCGTCGCGGTGCGGACGGGGGCCGTGGGTGCGGTGGTGGCGCTCGGCGCCGCCCTGGGGGCGCCCCTGGCCGTGGCCGACGGGGAGCCGACCCGCTCGTGGGCGGAGATCGACGCGCCCGCACAGATCAACGTGGCCGGCGGGGCCACCATCAAGCCGTATGTCGGCTACTCGTTCTCCGACGGCGGCGCCACCTTCCCGCTGCCCCGGAACGCCAAGCTGGTCATCGACGCCACCGGCCTGAAGGGCATCGCCACCATCAAGGCGAACAACGAGCAGTGCACCACCTCGGGCGCCGTGGTGACCTGTCTGGACAACGGCAACCTGCACGGTCCGTGGGAGCCCATCACCCTCACCGCCGAGGCGGGCGCCGAATTGGGCGCCCGCGGCACCCTCGGCTACCAGGTGACGGCCGACGAGGCGACCGGCGACGAGGCGTCCTCCACGGTCGTGATCGGCGAGCCGAAGGTGGTCGCCGGCAAGCTCCCGGACCGCGACGGGCTGAAGACCGGCGACACGGTCGAGCTGCCGGTGGCGGTCCGCAACGACGGCGACCTGGTCACCGAACGGGTCGACGTGCGACTGACCGGGGCCCCCGGGCTCCGGTTCGCGGACCGGCCGAAGAACTGCCGGTTCGACGTCGAGTGGGACGGATCCGAGATCGCGTGGTGCGCCGTCGAGGCGGCCGTCGAGCCCGGCAAGGCCGCCCGGCTGAGCCGCCCGCTGACGGCCGAGGTCACCGGCAAGGCGCTCGCCCCCTGGATCGACTACACCGTCGAGGCGGTCCCGGTGGACGCCCACCGGGACCCGAACGGCACCCCGGGTACCGGCGCCCCGGTCGGGCTCACCCCGGTCACCGGCGGGGAGTTCGCGGACGGCGGTGAGAGCAGCGTTTCGTTCGGCACCGGCAACCACGCCGACTTCCGGGCCCGCGGCGGGGTCATCAAGACCGTGAAGAACGTGCCCACCCAGGGCGGCCTGGCGTTCGGCCTGGAGAACGACGGCCCGGCCGCGGCCTACCGCCGGGACGGCAAGCCGCTGCTGTACGCCGACATCACCCTGCCCGAGGGCGTCACCGCGGTGTCGAACCACATCGACGAGGAGCCGGACCAGGACACCACCGGAGCCTGCCTGACCCATCTGGGCGAGGGCCGGACCAAGCCGTTCGAGGGAGGCCACCGGCGCTACCTGTGCCCCGAGGCGCCCACCGAGCTGCCGGGCGAGGGGCAGACCTACGGCCTCGAAGTGAAGATCGCCAAGGATGCCGACCGGACGGCGAAGGGCGTCGTCCGGCTGGTGCCCGGCCCGGACGGCTTCGACGTGCACGACCCGAACCCGGCCAACGACACCGCCGTGATCACCTTCGACGGCGCCCCGGGCGGGGACACCGGCGGGGACACCGGCGGTGGCACGGACGGTGGCGGCTCCGGCGACGACGGCTCTTCCGGCGGGAACGGCGGGAACGGCGGCTCCGGCTCGTCCGGCTCCGCCGGCGGCTCGGATTCCGCGGGCTCCGCGGGTACCGCCACCGGCGGTGCCGGGGACTCTGGCTCCGGCTCCTCCGGCGGCGGGTCCATGGCGCTCACCGGCGCCGGCGGCATCGGCCTGATCGCCGGTGGCGCGGCGGTCGCGGTGGCGCTCGGCGCGGGCGCGGTCGTGGTGACCCGCCGCCGCGCGGCCGCCGCGGACACCGGCAGCTGACCCGCCGGCCGCGGGCCGGCCGGGGTCGCGGCCGGGTGATGTGCCACGCCCGACTTTAAGTGCTAAGCCGATTTTGTCCGCTTAGCACTTAAAGTCGGCCCATGCCCACGCCACATGGACCCCGCGGCGGAATGGCGTTCAGCGCGGACGAGCTGCGTGTGCTCCGACGCGCCCTCGCCATCGCCCTCCAGCCCACCACCGTTCCCGCACTGCCCGGCTCGGACCGGGCCGAGGAGGTCCGGGACTGCCTGCGTCTCGCCGAAGCCGTGGACGCGGCGGTCCACGAGGGCGGGCGGCTGCGTGCCTTCCTCTTCGACGAGCTGGCCCGCTACCGCGACGCCCTCCCCGGGGCCGCGCTCGGCTACCTCGACCGGCTCCGCGGCGCCCTCTCCGCCGGTTACCTGCCGCGCCCCGAGGACCTCGCCGCGCTCCGCCGGCTCTCCGCGGCCCCGGTCGGCGCCACCGAGGCGGCCCGCCGCCGGGCGCTGCTGGGCCGCTGCGAGCGGCTGGCGGAGCAGCACGTCCGGGCCCGGCTGGCGCGCCGCACCGGCGCGGTGGACGGCGTCCGGCCGGTGCCGCCGCTGCCCTGGTCCCGGCCCGCGGTCCGGACCGCGGCGCGCCGCCTGCGGGCCCTGCCCGGCGGGCTCACCGACCGCGCCGACGGGCCGGGCGGCCGCCCCGCGGACGCCGCCCCGCCGCCCGGCGGTCCCGGGCGCCCCCTCTTCCGGGCCGCCCGCCCCGTCCTGCCGGCCGCCCGGCCCGGGGACCCGTGCCACCGGCCGGGCGACCCCCGGCCGTGCCCCGGTGACCGCGTCCCGCGTCCCGGTGGCGCCGCCCCGGTGCCGGGCCGGTGCGCGACGGGCAAGCCGGCCGCGCCGCAGGGCACCCCCAAGCCGGCGCCGCGCAAGAAGCCCGCCGCGCCGGACCGGGGCGGGCCCGGCCGGGGCGCGCCCAGCCCGGGCCGCCCGGTGCCGACCCCGGCGGAGGTCTTCCCGCCCAAGCGCCGCCCGGCCCCGCCCGCCGAGGGCCTGGCCCTCGCGGCCGCCGTCCGCACCGCCTGAGCCGGCCCGCGGACCCCCGGTGCGGGCCGGCGGACGGCCCCGGACCGGACGCCCGTCACCCGTGGCGCGGGTGGCGGGCCGCCCCGGGGCCGGCCGCCGGGAGCGGCCCCGTAATCTGGATGCCTCAGGCAGAAGGAGGCCGACAGCCATGGATTACCTCTCCGCGCTGATTCCGCCCATCGTGATGGCGGTTGCCTTCGGCGCGCTGATCGTGACGATCGTGAAGAGTCAGGGCGGCGTGAACAAGGGCAAGGAGGACGCCGCGGTGGACGCCGCGCTGTCCCGCGCCGAGGCGGCGGGCCGGAACACGGGCGGCAGCGGCTCCTGAGCCGCGGCCCCGCCGCGGCCCGCGCGCCGTCCTCCGGCGCGGGTCACGTCCGGTGCGAGGGCGTACGCCCGGTGAGGTGCGACTACCTCACCGGGCGTACGTCTTTTTGTCGGCCTTGCCGAGTTTGTCGCGCTAATTAACGGTCATTTGGGACATCTTGCCACTATTATTCTGGTGTGCCTCGGCCATTGGGAGACCTGGAAGACGCGGTCATGACGCGGGTGTGGAACTGGAACCGCCCGGTCACGGTCCGAGAAGTGCTGGAAGATCTCCAGCAGGAACGGTCCATCGCCTACACGACGGTGATGACGGTAATGGACAACCTTCATCAGAAGGGCTGGCTCCGGCGGGAAGCAGAAGGCCGTGCCTATCGATATGAGGCCGTCTCCACTCGCGCCGCCTACTCGGCCGCACTGATGAACGAAGCGTGGTCCGCCAGTGACAACCCGGCAGCAGCGCTCGTCGCGTTCTTCGGGATGATGTCCGAGCAGCAGCGGGAAGCACTCCGCGATGCCATGCGCGTCGTACAACTCGACCAGCCGGGGGAGAGCCCCGGTGAAGGGCGCGGATGAGCCGGGGCGATAGCGTCCGGCTATGTCCGCTCTATCAAAAGTAGTCACCGTGCGCCGGGCCCGGACCAGCGATGTCCCGGCCGTTCGCCGCCTCGTCGACGCCTACGCGGCCGATCGCATCCTCCTCGACAAAGCGACGGTGACTCTTTACGAGGACATCCAGGAGTTCTGGGTGGCCGAGCGGGACACCGACGGCGAGGTCATTGGCTGCGGGGCGCTCCATGTCATGTGGGAAGACCTGGCCGAGGTCCGCACTCTGGCGGTCGATCCGGCCGCCAAGGGCACCGGGGTCGGCCATGCGGTGCTCGACAAGCTCTTGCGCACCGCTCGCTGGCTGGGCGTCCGGCGTATTTTCTGCCTGACCTTCGAAGTCGAGTTCTTCGGCAAGCACGGCTTCGTGGAGATCGGAGAGACGCCGGTCGACGGTGATGTCTACAGTGAGCTGCTGCGTTCCTATGACGAGGGCGTCGCCGAGTTCCTCGGACTCGAACGGGTGAAGCCGAACACCCTTGGCAACAGCCGGATGCTTCTGCAACTGTGATCGCTTGCGCTTCTGCATCTGTGGCCGCGGGCCCTATGTCCGAATCGCTCCTATCACCCACCTCCGGAAGAGAGGCTTCCCGTACCAGGGATCGGACGAACCTTCCCCGGGGGTTTGTGTTTTTCCGGCAAAAGCGGTTTGCTAATGCCCCGTACTGTATTTACTGGGGGCGTCCGGGGAGGGCTCCTTTGGGAGGGCTCCTTGGAGAGCAGTGGGCAGCCCCCGGTTTTTAAGTGAAAGGATTCCCCCGTGGCACAGAAGGTGCAGGTCCTTCTTGTCGACGACCTCGACGGTGGCGAGGCCGACGAGACCGTGACGTTCGCGCTCGACGGCAAGACCTACGAGATCGACCTCAACACCGCGAACGCCGACAAGCTGCGTTCGGCGCTGGAGCCCTTCACCAAGAGCGGCCGTCGTACCGGTGGCCGCGCCGCGACCGGCCGCAGCCGGACGCGTGCGGGTGCGGGCAGCAGCCAGGACACCGCGAAGATCCGCGCGTGGGCGAAGGAGAACGGTTACGAGGTCAACGACCGCGGCCGGGTCCCCGCCACCGTGCGCGAGGCATACGAAAAGGCCAACGGCTGAATTCGCTGGGCCTCCAGCAGCCGGGCCCGGTGGCACTCCGTGGCCGCCGCGCTCACCAGCCGTACGAGATCGGGGGCGCCCCCATCGCCCCCGAGGCCTGCCACCGGCAGCGTCGGCTCCAGGTCGCGCCCCGGTTCGGGAGGCCGCAGCCAGAAGGCGGCCTCCTGCGGCTCCCGCCCCGCCGGTCGGTGTGACCGGCCGTCCGACCCGCCGCCGAGGGCGGGGGCGGGCATCCGGCCGCCCGGTCCGAGTGCGGCCAGGTCCAGCGGGACCCCGCCCCACTCCAGCCAGTCGAGCAGCCCCGGCAGCTCCTCCGCGCTGCCCGCGGCCACCAGCAGCCGCATCCGCCGGCCGGCCACCGCGACCGGGCCGGTGCGCGGGGTCCGCCGCAGCACCTCGCGGCCCGCTGCGGCCGGTATCTCCAGCACGTCGAAACGGAGCCCGGTGAGCAGCTGGACGGGGTCGCCGTCGGTGGTGGGCCAGCCGAGCCGCCGTTCGTACCACCGCCGGATGGAGTCGGTCACGCCCGGAGCAACTCCGCACCGGAAGTGTGGTTACGCCGTGTGCCGGAACGTGAGCGTTCCGTGTTCGCGGACCGGTGTCCGCGGCGGGTGAAGGGGCGCAAGGCTGTTCGCCCGTAGCGGAGGGAACCGGTGTCATCCGCATGGAGTGTCACTGCTTGCGGGTAAGACAGTCCTAGTGGGAGGGGGCGACCCCGCGTGTCGGGTGTCCGGCGTTCGCCATCGGCGTACTGACGGCGAGCGTAGATGCCTGGCCTGCGGGAACATCGTCTCGCACCATCGAGTTGGAGCAGTTGTCGGCTGTTCGGGGCCGGGGATCCCTGCAAATGCGGGGGTGATCCGGACGGGTGTCGACAGTTGGAATGAGCTGTCCCCCCGAGCGGGACTAGCATGCGGAAGGACAGGGAGGGGATCGTCCCCGATCTTTCTGACCGCTCTGAGGAGCGATTAACGATGTTCGAGAGGTTCACCGACCGCGCGCGGCGGGTTGTCGTCCTGGCTCAGGAAGAAGCCCGGATGCTCAACCACAACTACATCGGCACTGAGCACATCCTCCTGGGCCTGATCCACGAGGGTGAGGGTGTCGCCGCTAAGGCCCTGGAGAGCCTCGGGATTTCGCTCGAGGCGGTCCGCCAGCAGGTGGAGGAGATCATCGGCCAGGGCCAGCAGGCCCCGTCCGGCCACATCCCCTTCACCCCCCGTGCCAAGAAGGTCCTGGAGCTGTCGCTCCGCGAGGCCCTTCAGCTCGGCCACAACTACATCGGTACGGAGCACATCCTGCTCGGCCTGATCCGCGAGGGCGAGGGCGTCGCCGCCCAGGTCCTCGTGAAGCTGGGCGCCGACCTGAACCGGGTCCGGCAGCAGGTCATCCAGCTGCTCTCCGGCTACCAGGGCAAGGAGGCCGCCACCGCCGGCGGCCCGGCCGAGGGCACCCCCTCGACGTCCCTGGTCCTGGACCAGTTCGGCCGCAACCTCACCCAGGCCGCCCGCGAATCCAAGCTCGACCCGGTCATCGGGCGCGAGAAGGAGATCGAGCGGGTCATGCAGGTGCTCTCCCGCCGCACCAAGAACAACCCGGTCCTCATCGGCGAGCCCGGCGTCGGCAAGACGGCGGTCGTCGAGGGCCTGGCCCAGGCCATCGTCAAGGGCGAGGTGCCCGAGACCCTCAAGGACAAGCACCTCTACACCCTCGACCTCGGTGCCCTGGTGGCCGGCTCCCGCTACCGCGGTGACTTCGAGGAGCGCCTGAAGAAGGTGCTCAAGGAGATCCGCACCCGTGGCGACATCATCCTGTTCATCGACGAGCTCCACACCCTGGTGGGTGCGGGCGCCGCCGAGGGCGCGATCGACGCCGCCAGCATCCTCAAGCCCATGCTGGCGCGAGGCGAGCTGCAGACCATCGGCGCCACCACCCTCGACGAGTACCGCAAGCACCTGGAGAAGGACGCCGCCCTGGAGCGCCGCTTCCAGCCCATCCAGGTCGCGGAGCCGTCGCTGCCGCACACCATCGAGATCCTCAAGGGCCTGCGCGACCGGTACGAGGCGCACCACCGCGTCTCCATCACCGACTCCGCGCTGGTCGCGGCCGCCACCCTGGCCGACCGCTACATCTCCGACCGCTTCCTGCCGGACAAGGCGATCGACCTGATCGACGAGGCCGGCTCCCGGATGCGCATCCGCCGGATGACCGCACCGCCGGACCTGCGCGAGTTCGACGAGAAGATCGCCGACGTGCGCCGGGAGAAGGAGTCCGCGATCGACTCGCAGGACTTCGAGATGGCCGCCGGTCTGCGCGACAAGGAGAAGCAGCTCCTCGCCGCCAAGACCAAGCGGGAGAAGGAGTGGAAGGCCGGCGACATGGACGTCGTCGCCGAGGTGGACGAGGAGCTGATCGCCGAGGTCCTGGCCACGGCCACCGGCATCCCGGTCTTCAAGCTCACCGAGGAGGAGTCCTCCCGGCTGCTCCGCATGGAGGACGAGCTGCACAAGCGCGTCATCGGCCAGAAGGACGCCATCAAGGCGCTCTCCCAGGCCATCCGGCGCACCCGTGCGGGTCTGAAGGACCCCAAGCGCCCCGGCGGATCGTTCATCTTCGCGGGCCCCTCCGGCGTCGGCAAGACCGAGCTGAGCAAGACCCTCGCCGAGTTCCTCTTCGGCGACGAGGACGCGCTCATCTCGCTCGACATGTCGGAGTTCAGCGAGAAGCACACCGTCTCGCGGCTCTTCGGCTCCCCGCCCGGATACGTGGGCTACGAAGAGGGCGGCCAGCTCACCGAGAAGGTGCGCCGCAAGCCGTTCTCCGTGGTCCTCTTCGACGAGGTCGAGAAGGCCCACCCGGACATCTTCAACTCGCTGCTGCAGATCCTGGAGGACGGTCGTCTGACCGACTCCCAGGGCCGGGTCGTGGACTTCAAGAACACCGTCATCATCATGACGACGAACCTCGGCACCCGGGACATCTCCAAGGGCTTCAACCTGGGCTTCGCCGCCCAGGGCGACGTCAAGACCGGCTACGAGCGGATGAAGGCGAAGGTCAACGAAGAGCTCAAGCAGCACTTCCGGCCGGAGTTCCTCAACCGTGTCGACGACACCGTGGTGTTCCACCAGCTGTCGCAGGAAGACATCATCCAGATCGTCGACCTGATGATCGCCAAGGTGGACGAGCGGCTCAAGGACCGCGACATGGGCATCGAGCTCAGCGGCGACGCCAAGAAGCTGCTCGCCACCAAGGGCTACGACCCGGTGCTGGGTGCGCGTCCGCTGCGCCGCACCATCCAGCGCGAGATCGAGGACACGCTCTCCGAGAAGATCCTCTTCGGTGAGCTGCGCCCCGGTCACATCGTGGTCGTGGACACCGAGGGCGAGGGTGAGGAGAAGAAGTTCACCTTCCGCGGCGAGGAGAAGGCGGCTCTGCCCGACACCCCGCCGGTGGAGTCGGCCGCCGGTGGCGGGCCGAACCTGAACAAGGAGTGATCTCCCCCCGGCCGGCGCCGGGCGGACGATTCACCGGGGCTGCCCCGGACCCTTTCCGAACGGAAGGGTCCGGGGCAGCCCCCTTTTCTTCGCGCTTTCTGGCCGTTCAGCGGCGCACCGTGAGTCGGTCGCCGAGGGCTTCCTCCCCGATGAGGGTGAGTTCCGCGTGCGCGTCCAGTCGCACCTGTACATCCGGGAGCGCGCCGAGCGGTGTGAGGTCCAGCGGAATGGTCACGCCGCTGGTCCGCGGAACGACCAGACGCAGCGCGGTGAGACCGGGAAAGAGCCGGCCGATCTCGCCCAGCCACCCGACGGGTTCGGGGTGCCGGAGCAGCAGTTGCAGCGACGTGATCCGGGGCAGCGGTTCCACCGGTGCGAAGTCGGGCGGCTGACGCAGCGAAAGCGTGAGTTCCGAGACCTGGGACGCCGGGGCCAGCGTGCCCAGCCGGGAGAGCGGTTCGAAACGCACATCGAGTTCGAGGTGCTTCAGCGCGGGCCATTCGGTGAGGGAGTCCAGCGGAAAGGGATGGTCCGCGGTCACTTTCAGTCGGGTGACATCCGGGTGTGCCTCGGGAAGTCCCACCTCGCCGTTCTCCTGGCGCAGCCGGATGTCGAGAGTGCCGAGGCCGGGGATCCGCCGTACGGGTGCCAGGGCCGTGAGCGCCAGCGGCACATCGAGGCTCAGCGATCTCAGGCGGTGCTCCGCCACCGCGGAGATGTCCCGCAGACTCGGGCAGCGGGTCAGGTAGAGATGCGACAGTTCCCGCTGTGTCCGGAGGAAGCCGAGATCCCGGATTCGGGTGTTGCCCACGATCATCAGGCGGCGGACGGCCACGGACGAAGTGAAATGGCGGGTGAGTTCCTCCGGCCGGAACGCGCTGGACATGAGCGCGATGCTGCCGACCCGGCCGAGAACTCCGAGCTGCGACAGCTGCTCCCGGGTACGGACGTTCAGCATTTCCGATTCGAGCGGCATCCGGGCCAGCACCTCGGTGGCGTATTCCGCGGCCGGATAGCGCGACCAGCTCCCGCAGAGCATTTCCCGGACACCAGCGGCCGCGCAGTTGGTGAAGCGCCGGGCGTAGGGGACCGCCTCCCGGCCGCCCACCGCCCCGATCAGATCGACGACCGCCCGCGCCACCGCGGCGGGGAGCCCGTCGGGACCCGGCAGGAAGGGCAGCAGATAGGGGCCCAGCGAGGCGAGCGGTACCGCGTCGCTCACCACGTGCGGCGGCAGCATCGACCGGACCCGGTCGTCGACGGCCCGCTGCACCTCGCCGTCGAGCACCGTGACGCCGATGCGGCAGTGTGCCGCCAGCAGGTGCAGGGACTCCCGCTGCTCCGCCTCCGCGGCCTGGTCGCCCTGGTCGAGCAGGCCCCGGATGAGTTCGACGCGCTCGGCCGGCCGGCAGTGGCCCACCGCGAGCTGGATCACGTCCTGCCACTGCTCGTCCCGCGCGTGGTTCAGCAGCTCCTTGGGCCCGCCGCCGTCGATGAGCGCCTTGGCGGCCAGGTAGTCCTGGAAGGTGCGGTGGATGAACTGGATCGCGTCGTCCGAGCGCTCCTGGAGCAGCCCGCTGCGGTTGAGCAGGTGCTTGAGCACGGTCGCCGGGCCGCCCTGCTCGCCCACCTGGGGGAGGGCCCGCAGCGCCTGCGCGATCCGGCGCTCGGCCTCGGCGGGGGTGAGCTGGTTCTGACCGGTACGCACCAGCCACACCGCGATCGCCTGCAACAGCTCCTGGTGCTCCTCGGGGCCCATCGCTATGCCCTCGGGGTTGCAGACCTTGCGCCGCTTGTCCCGGGCGCCCAGCAGCATGGCGAGGGTGGCCCGGTACAGCTCCCAGCGGGTGTCGGGCAGCATCCCGCCGCGCCGGCGGTGCAGGGCGCAGATCACCGCGCACAGCAGCGGGGTACGGGCGAGGGTCTGCAGTGCCGGGTTGCGGGCGAACTGCTGGAGCAGGTCCGTCTCCAGCTCCCGGAGCTCGTCCCGCTCCTCCCGGGCCCGCTGCGGGTCGGGGTAGCCGGCGCACTCCTTGCGGGCGGTCCGGTGCCAGGCGGCGACGAAGGACCGGATGTCGGTGTCCCGCATCGGCAGCAGGGTCAGCTCCTCGAACTTCTCCGAGCGCAGCCAGTCGTTGTCCACCGCCCCGGGCCGGACGGTGGCCATGCAGCGGGTCTGCGGGTGCTGGAGCAGGAAGGCGGCCAGCCAGTCGCGGGCGTCCTCCCGTTCGGCGGCGGGCACCTCGTCCAGCCCGTCGATGAGGAGCAGCCCGCGGCCGGCCTTCAGCACGCGGCCCGCCCAGCCGTCGGGCGGGTCGTCGACGGCCAGCCGGGCCACCTTGGCCAGCTGGGACGGGATCGGGAAGTCCAGCCCCTTGCTGCGGAGTTCGCGGAGCGGGACGACGAACGGCACCAGGCCGTTGAGCTCGGCCAGCTCGGGGCCGAGGGTGTGCTCGGCGGCGTGCGCGGCGAGCCACCACACCAGCGTCGTCTTCCCGGCGCCCGCCTCGCCCCGCAGCAGGGTGCGGGGGCGGTCGGAGAGCAGCTCGTCGACCCGGCGCGGCTGGCCGGTGCCGGGGGAGCCGGGCGGGCCCTCCCCCGGGCCCCGCGCGGCCACCGGCGGCTGCGCCTCCAGGCTGAGGTAGGCGGTGTCCATGTCCCAGGTGGTGTCGTTGGTGTCCAGCCCGTCGATGCCGAAGATCTTGCTCCTGCGGTAGTGGTTGCGCACCGCTCGGGCGTACTCCTCCTCGTACGCCTGGTCGCCGGCGTGGGATGCGGTGACCTCCTCCCAGCGGGGGGCGGGCTCCGGCTGCCGGAAGGTGTCGTCGAAGTTCTGGGGCGGTGCCTGTCCCGGGGCGGTCGGAAGGAGAGCGGTGACCGGCACGCACTCCAGACGCACGTGGTTGCGCCCGCGCGGCACCTGCCGGACCACGCCCAGCAGCACCTCCCCGGCGAAGACCGGTGCCCCCGAGAGCCCTTCCAGCGGCGAGGCCGCGCCGTCGGCGGGGGGTTCCGCCGCCGAGGGGCGGGCCAGTTCGAAGGTGAGGACGCCGCGCAGCCGGCCCGCGCCGGGCAGCACGGTGCCCTCGAACTGGTCCAGGTCGAGGTCGCCCGCCTGGCGCTGGACGTCGGGAAAGCCGATGACCTCGCAGTCCGGTAGCGGGGAGCGGGTGGCGACCTGCCCGAGGCGGAGCCGGCTCCACCGCCCCGGAGGTCCCGCGGGCGCGACGCCGGGTCTGGACCGGAAGCCGAGCAGGGCCAGGTCCGCCGCCGGATCGGACCACACGACCTCCACCGGGACCGGCCCGCCGCCGGACGGATGGGCCACCGTGGTGTCCTCGGTGTCACCCAGCACATGCGCGCAGGTGAGCACCGTCAGACGGCTCAGCAGCACACCGCTGCCCTGGAGCCCCCCGGAGAAGACCGCCACCACCCGGTCCGCCGCCGGGAGCGGGCCGCGGATCACGAGCCGCCCTGCCCCTGCCCGAAGAGACCGGTGCCGGCCGGGCGGCGGTTGCCCACCTGCCAGGGCCCGCCGGTCCGGGCGTCCTTGGCCCGGAGGGTGAAGCCCACCTTGTGCGTGCGGGTCTCCGCCCGGGTGCGGTCCGCCCCCGCGTCCACCACCAGTGCCCTGACCCGGCCGCCGCCCTTGGTCTCCTGGCGCAGCTCGACGGTGAACTCCATCGCGATGTCGCCCACCTCGAACACGACGTCCTGGTCGGCCGCCCGCTGGGCGGCGGTCAGCAGTCCGTCCCGTACGGCCTGTACCGCGTCGGCGAGTTCGATGCTGTCGGATGGGTCGCTCATGTCCACCCCTTCATGTGATGTACCGACAGATTAGGGGTAGTCGGCCGGCTCGGTGGGCAGTCCGATGGAGCGCCGGGGCGGACGCTGGTGGACGGTGAGGGCGGCGGCCGGCGGCAGGGCCTCCGCGCCGGTGAGCCGTTCGGCGCGGGCGACGCTCACCGCGGCCAGCGCGGGCAGGGCGCCCAGCGGGGCCAGGTCCAGCCGGCCCGGTTCGGGACTGCTGCGGAAGACGACCCGCAGCCGGCGCAGCGCCGGGAAACAGGCGGCGACCCGCGCCGCGTCCAGCTCCGGGTGGTACACGTCCAGCTCCAGCCAGGTCACGTGGGGCAGCAGCACCGGCGGCAGCGCGGGGCCGGGCAGGGTGAGGCGGAGTTGCCGCAGGCCGGTGAGGGCCGCCAGCCCGTGCGGCAGCCCGCGCGGTGGCGGCGGGGCCCAGTCCAGGCTGTGCAGGCCGCCGAGGCCGGCCAGCGGGGTCAGGTCGGTGACCGCGCCGCACCGGGTGAGGACGAGGGCGCGCAGCCCCGTCAGGTGGTCCAGGGCGGTCAGGTCGGCCAGGTCCGGGTTGCGGTCGAGCCGCAGGTGGGTCAGCCGGCCCGCCGGCAGGCCGCGGAGGTCCTGGGCGGTGAAGTCCCCGCGCAGCATCAGGCGGTGCCGGCCGTCGGCGAGCAGCAGCCGGACGTGCTCGGCGGTCTCGGCCGTGAAGTACAGGTCGTCCGGGGCGAGCCGGGCGACCACCTCGGCGTGGTAGCGGGCGGTGTCGAACCGCCGCCAGCTGGAGGACAGCTGGGAACGCACCGGCAGATGGGGGTGGTCGGCGAAGTCGCGCAGATAGGGGATGGCCGCGTCGGTGCCGATCAGACTGGCGGTGATCACACACGCCTCGGCGGCCGCGTGCGCCTCCTCCTCCGCACCGGCCGGGGCGTCCGCAGCGGCGTCCGGGTGACCGCCGTCGAGTTCGCCGCGCGGCGGCAGCAGTTCCAGGGTCAGCGGGCCGATCTCGGCGAGGGCGCGGGCCTCGGCGGCGTCGGCCGGCGGCACCTCCCGGGCCGCCTGCCGTTTGACCCGGTCCCGTACCGCCGGGTCGAGGTCCGGCGCGTGGTCCAGGCAGGCCGCGGCGAGCAGATGGAGCCGGGTGCGCAGGCCGGGGGTGGCGGCGGCGCGCTCCAGCAGCCGGGTGAGCAGCTCGGCGCGCTCCCGGGGCCGGGCGTGCGCCACCGCCATCCGCACCACGTCCTCCCACTGGGTGTCGTGGGCGTTGTTGACCAGCAGCCCGAAGTCGCCGTGCTCCACGGCGGCCTTGGCGCCGAGGTAGTCCTGGAAGGTGCGGTGGACGAAGTCGACGGTGTTCCACGACGGCCGGCGCAGCAGCCCGCTGCGCAGCAGCAGATGGGCCAGGACCTGCGGGGCGGCTCCGAGCACCTGGGCGGCGGCCACCGACGGCAGCGCCTCGGCGAGGATCCGTTCGGCCTGCTCGGTGCCCATCTCCGCCTGGCCGTTGCGGATCAGCCAGTAGGCCAGCCGCTGGAGCAACTGGATCTGCGTCTCGGCGGGCAGTTGCACATCGGCCGAGGTGAAGATGTCGCGTTCCCGGTCGCGGCGCTCCAGCAGCATCAGCAGCGCCGCGTCGTACAACTCCTTCCGGCCGGGCGGCAGATAGCCGCGGCGCGCCCGGTGCAGGGCGCAGATCAGCCCGCACATCAGGGGGTTGGTGGCCAGCCCGGCGAGGTCCGGTTTGGTGCGCACGGCGGTCAGCAGGGCGGCCCGGTAGCCGGGGAGCCGTTCCCGCTCCTCGTCGGTGCGGCAGGTGGCGTGCGCCGCGTCGTGCCAGCGTTCGATGAACGCGGCGATGTCGTCGCGGCTCATCGGGGAGAGTTCCAGTTCGGCGAAGTCCAGGTCGGCGAGCCAGGCGTCGGCGACGGCGGTGGGGCGCGAGGTGACCAGCCAGAGGTTGTCCGGGTAGGCGATCAGCAGATCGCCCAGCCAGGTCCGGGCGCGCTCGCGGTCGCGTTCGGGGATCTCGTCCATGCCGTCGACGAGCAGCAGCCCGCGCCCGGCGGTGAGCACCCGGTCGGCCCAGCCGTCGGGCTGGGCGCCGTGCAGCGGGTTGTGCACGGCGGCGAGGAACCCGCCGGGCGCGGGCAGGGGCCCGCCCCGGACGACGGTCCGCAGCGGGATCACGAACGGGACCCGCCCGGCGAGCTGCTCCATCCCGGCCGGCGGCCGGGACCGGGCGGCGCTGACCGCCAGCCACTGCACCAGGGTGGTCTTGCCCGAACCCGCCACGCCGCGCAGCAGCACCCGGCCGTGCCCGGCGAGCGCCTGCTCCGCGGGGCGCGGCGGCCCGTCGGCGACGAGCACGTCGCCCGCGGCGGCCTCGTCCCGGGCGACGGTGTGCAGGCTCAGATAGGCGGTGTCCAGCGCCCAGCTGGCCTGGGTGCGGTCCAGGTCGAGCCCGACGATGCTGAGCGTGCCGTGTTTGGTGGTGACGTACTCGGCGTAGCGCGCCTCGAAGCGGGCGTCGCCGGAGGCGTGCGCCGGGGTGCGCTCCAGCACCAGGTCGATCTTGGCCGTGAGTTCGTCGAGCTGCCGGGTCTGCTCGAACAGGGTGCGCGCGACGAAGGTGGAGCGCTGGGTGAAGAAGTGCAGGATGTGCAGGCAGGCGGTCTCCAGCAGGCTCCGGTAGAACTCGGTCGCGTCCCAGCTCAGATCCAGCACGAGCCCCTGGTCGAGGGCCTGGTTGACCAGCCGCAGGACCAGCGTGCGGTGGCCCAGCCGGACCGCTTGCACATCGTCCATGTCGAGGTCGCCCAGCACGGTCAGGGTGCGGGCGAGCGCGTCGGCGACGGCCTGGTCCTCGTCCGCCGGGCACGGCCGCTCCCCGGGGCCGGCGGCGTCCACCGCCCGCTCCACCAGCCGCCGGGCGTGTTTGCGCAGGTCCCGCTCGGTCAGCGTGCGCTTCTCCTTGGGGAAGGAGACCAGGGCCGAGATGCGGACCGGTTTGTCGACCAGCCCGGCCCCCGGCCCCTCCGCCACGAACAGCTTCCTGATCAGCGGTGTGACGGCGCTGGACGCGAGACGAGCGCCGATGACTGCGGGATCCATCCGACGGTCCCCCCGGTGGTGGTGTGTCCGGACTGTTTCGGCCCGCCGTGCCGGGCCGGGCGGGGCCGCCCGAGCCGGAGGGGGCGGGTACCGCGTGGTCCGCCCGTCCCCCGCGGTGCCCGGCCGCCCCGAGGCCGAGCGCCCGCACGCCGTCTGCCCCGGTGGGTGGCGAGCGGGTGCCGGGGGTGAGGCCCGCGTCCCCGCGTGTCTAGTGGTGCCCTCCGGACGCGTCCGCCGCCGCCTCCGCGGATCCGCTGCGGCGGGTAGCGGCGGGTGGCCGCGCACCAGCGCGGTGGCGTCGGCGGCTGCCGGCCACAGGCTACCGGAGGGGGGTCCGGCCGGGGCCGGCCAAGTCCCCCGGGGCCGGGCGCCGTTCGCCCCGCGGAGGGGCGCCGCGCGGGGCGCGTACCGCCGCGGAGGGTGCGCCCGGCCTCTCGGGCCGGGTCGGCCGGGCCCGGTCGGCCCGGGCACGGCGGCCGGTCACCCTCGGGGCCGGCCGGCCGCCACCCTCGGGCCGGGAGGTCGGTTGCCCCGGGACGGCCGGGACGGCCGGGACGGCCGGGGCGGACGGGTCGGTCGCCGCGGGGTGGGCGGGTCGTCACCGCGGGGCCGCACCGGGCGGGGCCGGACCGGGCGGGGCGGGGCCGGCCGGCTGACCGCGGTGGCAGGGGCGGCGAGGCGCCCTGGCCGACCGTCGGGGGGCTGGCCGAGGGCCGCCGTGCGCCCCGGGGCGAGGGACGGCCGTCGGGCGTATCCCCCAGAGGTGAGAGGGGGCCGCGGGGCGGGCGTACCCCGGGAAGGAGGGCCGCGGGGCGGCGTACCCCGGGAAGAGGGCCGCGGGGCGGCGTACCCCCGCAGATGAGGGACACAGGGCGGCGTACCCCGGGAGTGAGAGAGGGCCACAGGGGCGGCGTACCCCGGGGTCGAGCGACAGCCGTCAGGCGTGGCGTGGCGTGGGGACGGGGGCGGGGGCGGCGCGCGTCCCCCGGCCCGTCGGGGCGAGGCGGGGCCGGGGCCGTGGTCCGCGGGGAGCGATGGGGCGGTCACCGGGGGTGGCGGTATCGAGTCGCGTCCGGGGGCGTGCCCCGGGCGGCGGACGCGGAGTGTCACCGTGCGGTGGCCCCGGAGTGAGCGCCGGGCGCGCCCGGCGGCCGGGCCGTTGGTCCCGAAACGGACAGGCGCAAGTCCCGCGAAAAAGAGATTCGATCTTGCTTGCCGGTGACATGCCGCACAGGCCCAATCGATCTACTAGACACTTTAGAAGATGGCTTGCGGGGGCGGTCGGGACCAATGGCCCGGAGGCTGCGGGACCATTGCGGGGCAGGGGGTACACAGTTCCTGCTTTCTGTAAATCTCCGCAGGTCAGAGCAGGTGTAATTTCGGTTTTCCGACGGTTTTCCGCGGGGTTTGGATTTCCTTTCCAAGGCATCCGGTGCTCCCTCGGAGCGGGTTTGTTCCCTTGCCCGCGTCTACGGGTCCGGCTAGTAGAAACCCCTCTTGGCGGGCTGGCAATGGCGGGTTACCAAGGTGTGGACGTCCCGGCGGGCTGCCGGGATGGATTCATGTTCTGACGCCAGTCCGAGAGGTAGTTCTTGATGAGGAAGCACATCACGACCCGTATCGCGAGCACGTCGGTCCGCACCCGTGCCGCAGTCGTGGGCATGGGCATGGGAGCGACGGTCGCGCTGGGGGCCGGGGTGGCGCTCGCCGTGGACTCGCCCTCCTCGGACCACCGCCCGGTGGCCGCCGCCGAGCAGACCGCCGCGGACGCGGCGAAGAAGGCCGACGCGGCCAAGCAGGCCGAGGCCGCGAAGAAGGCCGAGGCGGCGAAGAAGGCCGACGCCGCGAAGAAGGCGGCGGCCGAGAAGAAGGCGGCGGCCGAGCGGGCCAAGAAGGCCGAACAGGCCAAGAAGGCGACGCGTGGCGACGACCGTGCCGCGGTGGCGAAGAAGGCGGCGCCCAAGCCGGCCGCCAAGCCGGCCCCGAAGCCCGCGCCCAAGCCGAAGCCGAGCTCGTGGACCGCGCCGCTCAACAAGTACACCCTCGGCTCGACCTTCGGTCTCGCCGGTAGCCACTGGGCGCACAACCACAGTGGTCAGGACTTCGTGGTGCCGACCGGTACCGCGGTGAAGGCCGCCCACGCGGGCACGGTCGTCAAGGCCGGTCCGAACGGTGGCGGTGACGGCCCCGCGTACGGCAACGCGATCGTCATCCGGCACGGCGCCCAGGTCTACACCCAGTACGCCCACCTGTCGAAGATCCAGGTCCACGTGGGCCAGACCGTCGGCAAGGGCCAGCAGATCGGCCTGTCCGGCAACACCGGTAACTCGACCGGTCCGCACCTGCACTTCGAGGTGCGCACCACCCCGAACTACGGCACCGCGGTGGAGCCGGTGCACTTCCTGCGCGGCCACGGCGCGGGTGTGTGATCCGGCCCTGCGCCGGGACACGGAGCGCGCCCACGGACTCCGCAGCCGGAGCCGGTGACGCGGTGTGACGTGTGTGACGAGGGGCGGGCCCTGCGGGGCCCGCCCCTCGCGGGCGTCCGCCGGGTCAGTCCGGTACGTCGATGACCGGGAAGCTGCCCGTGTTGGTGGGCGCCGACTCGGGCAGCCAGAGCACCGCGACCGCGCCTTCCTTCCCCTCGGCGGTCGGCTCGGCGTTGCGGAAGGTGAGGCGCGCGCCCAGGATGCGGGCCTGGCCGGCGGCGATGGTCAGCCCCAGGCCGTGCCCGCCGCCGGCCCGGTCCTTGCTGCCGGTGCGGAAGCGGCTCGGCCCCTCCTTGAGCAGCGACTCCGGGAAGCCGGGCCCGTGGTCGCGCACCCGCAGCACCCGCCCCTCCACCGTCACCTCGAACGGCGGCTTGCCGTGCTTGGCGGCGTTGGCCAGCAGATTGCCCAGGATCCGCTCCAGTCGGCGCGGGTCGGTGCTGACCCGGTCCTCCCGCACCACGATCACCCGGGCGTCCGGCGCCGCCACCCGGACCCGGCGGACCACGAACTCCGCCAGGTCGATCTCCTGGAGTTCCGCCCGTTCGGCGAAGCCGTCCAGCCGGGCCACCTCCAGCACGTCCTCGACCAGGGTGCGCATCGCCTGCGCCCGGTCCCGCACCAGTTCGGTCGGGCGGCCCGGCGGCAGCAGCTCGGCCGCCGTGAGCAGCCCGGTCACCGGGGTGCGCAGCTCATGGGCGATGTCCGCGGTGACCCGGCGCTCGGCCTCCAGCCGCTGCTGGAGCGCCTCGGCCATGCCGTCCACGGCCCGCGCCAGGTCGTCCGTCTCGTCCCGTACCCGGCCGCCGATCGCCTCCCGGACCCGGACCTCGGAGTCGCCCTGGGCGAGCTTGCGGGCCGCCATCGCGGCCTTGCGCAGCCGCCGGGACAGCTGGTCGCCGATGAGCACGCCGAGCGCGGTGCCGCCGAGCACCACCGCCACCGAGCCGATGATCAGGGCCCGGTCCAGGTCCCGGAGCACCTCGTAGCGGTCCTCGAAGCGGCCGTGCGCGGAGAGCACCTTGCCGTTGCGGAGCGGGACCGAGGCCCACACCTCGGGCGCGCCGGGGCCGGAGTCGTCCACGTAGGTGGCGCGCAGTCCGCGGGCGGCTTCCTTCTTCAGCTGCTCGGGCAGGGCGGGGTCGTCCAGCTTGGCGTTGAACTCGGTGCCGTTCTTCTCGTACCACTTCTGGGCGACCATCACCCGCTCGTCCATCACGTCCCGGCTGCTGTCGATCATGGAGACGCGGGCGGCGTTGTGCACCACCAGGCTCAGCGCGATCGCGACCAGGGCACCGACGGCGGCGATGGCCAGGCTGACCTTCCAGCGCAGGCCGGAGCGGAACACGAGCTTCTTCATCGTCTCTTCAGGGGATCGGGGCGTCGGGCCGGCGCGTCGGTCGGCGCGTCGGTTCCGGGCGGGGTGCCGGGTCGGTGCCGGGCCCGGGGCATCGGGATCGGGGGCGTCGGGTGCGGTGCGGGTGCGCGGGGGACGGGGATCAGGGGCATGCGTGGTGCGGGGGCGCGGGCCGGGCGTGCCGCGTGCGGTGCGCCCTGGCCGGGGTGCGGCGGGTCAGGGCCTGAGTTTGTAGCCGAAGCCGCGGACGGTCTCGATCCGGTCGTGGCCGATCTTGTGGCGCAGCCGCTGCACATGGACGTCCACCACCCGGCTGTCGCCGCCCCAGCCGTAGTCCCAGACCCGCTCCAGCAGCCGGTCGCGGGAGAGCACGGTGCCCGGCGCGGCGGAGAACTCCAGCAGCAGCCGCATCTCGGTGGGGGTCAGCGACACCGGTGCGCCGGCCTTGCGCACCTCCATGCCCTCCGGATCGACCTCCAGGTCGCCGAAGCGCAGAACCTCGTCCTCGGGCCCGTCCGCCTCCGGGGCGGCCGCGACTCCGCCCGGCCCGCTGGCGTGGCCGAAGCGGCGCAGCACCGCCCGTATCCGGGCCACCAGGACCGCGCCGTCGAACGGCTTGGTCACATAGTCGTCGGCGCCGGCCTCCAGGCCCAGCACCACGTCGATGGAGTCGGCCCGCGCGGAGAGCATGATCACCGGAACGGTGGATTCGTCGCGGATCCGCCGGCACAGGCTGACCCCGTCCAGACCCGGCACCATCACGTCCAGCAGGGCGATGTCGGGCCGGTTCGCCCGGAACTCCTCCAGGCCGGTCAGCCCGTCGGGGGCCGCCGTCACCACGAAGCCGTCGCGCTCCAGCGCGAGCTGGGTGGCCTCCCGGATGACGTCGTCGTCCTCCACGAAGAGCACATGGGTTTCGGGCACCGCCGCCGTCAGCCTTCCTCTGTCGCACCGGCCACGGGCCGGAGGGCGGCCGGCTGCGTGCCGACCGCCTGTTCGTCGTCCGGTCCCGCGTCGACGTCCGCGTCCGGGTCCGCGCCGGCCGCCGGCTGCTCGTCCGGGCTGACGGCCGGTTCGTCGTCCGGTGCCTCGCCCGGCTCGTCGCCCGTGGTCTCGCTGTAGTCCGTGCGGGTGCGCGACGCCTCGGTGAACTTCTCCTTGGCCGGCGACCACTCGAAGACGATCAGGTCCTCGCCGGAGGGCCACACCGTGTCACTGGAGGTGTACACCAGCTGGGTGACCGTGAGCCGGCCCTTGCCGTCGATACCGGCGAACAGCGGGCCCCGCTCGTCCGTGAACACGTTCTCGTAGCGGTCACCGCTCTTGCGGTACACGTACGAGCCGATGCCGGCGCCGTCCTTGCAGTTCATCACGGTGACCACGACGTCGGTGGACGACTTCCCGGTGAGCGCCCCGTAGGCCACGTCCACCGGGTACTCGTCCCCGTCGTCGGTGCACGGCTTGAGGTTCGCCTTGAGTCCGGCGTTCACCTTCGGGTCGGACTTCACCAGCTGGACGGGGTTCACCTTCGCCGGCCGGGGGCCCGTCTCCGACTTGGGCTTCGCCGAGGGCGAGGCGTCGTTCGTCGAATTGCTGTAGGAATCCGGAGCGGAGGTGGCGACCTGCTGGGTCTCCGCCTTCCCCTCCTTGCGCACGCCCTCGCTGCCCGCGCCGCAGCCGACCAGCGCCAAGCCGCCGGCCGCCGCGAGGGCCGCGACAGCACCGCCCGAGATCAGAGCGGTCCTGCTCAGAGCGGTTCTGCTGGGAGTGGCCTTGGTCAGGCCGCGCACCGTTCCTGCCCCCGATCGTCGCGGACGGCTCCTCGGCCCAGGGCACGGCCGTCCGCGTCACGGCTCTCCAGCTCCTGGCGCAGGCGGGCGAGCGCCCGGTGCAGCGTGCTCTTGACCGTGCCGGTGGACATTCCCAGGGCCTCCGCCGTCTCCTCCGTGCTCATCTGCTCCCAGTGTCGCAGCACGACGACGCTGCGTTGCTTGGGCGCGAGGACTCCCAGGATGTCCATGAGCAGGGCACGGTCCGCGTGCTGTTCCGTGCTGTCCTCGACCCGGGCCTCCGGCAGTTGCTCGGTCGGCACCTCGTCGAGCTTACGGGCCCGCCACCACTCCGTCCGCGTGTTGATCATCACCCGGCGCAGATACGCGTCGGCCAGCGACTTGTCGGCTATGCCGTCCCAGCGGCCGTAGGTGCGGACCAGAGCGGTCTGGAGCAGGTCCTGGGCCTCGATCGGGTCCGGGACCAGGCGGCGGGCACTGCGCAGCAGCGCGTCCTGCCGGTTCCGTACGTACTCTTCGAAATCCAGAACCTTGCCGCTGCTGGCCATCTCGCAGCCCTCCATTCCACTGTGTTCCCCACGTACCGCGCCGCCGGTCGTGCGGCGCGCCCCGTCCGCCGTCCGAACCCGCCCCTTCGCTGGGGCCGCGGTCTGGTCGGCGACGCGAGGAGGACGCTACGGAGGGGCTGTTGCGGCATTCCGTACGCCAGCCCTGCGGAGGCGGCACAGCCAGCCATAGGTTGTGTAACAACCGGCCGTGGAACGGCGGAGTGTGCTGGTCAGGTGGCTGCTCTGTCACAGCCTTGTCACAGGACGGCGATACCGGGCGGGCGACGGTGGCGGCGGAGGGTGGCCCGGGGCGGCCGCGGGCCGGGCCCCGCCCGCCGGGGCCTGCCCGCCGGGGCCTGCCCGCCGGGGCCTGCCCGCCGGGGCCTGCCGTCCGCCGGGGCCTGCCGGCGGCCGGGCGGTGCCGGGCGGGGCGACGGGCGGGGGAGTGGTGGCCCGGCGCGGCGGCCCGTGCCCGGGGTCAGCCGAGCGGCAGCCGGTAGTGGCCGTCGGCGAGCGGCTCCACCAGCCCGTCCGCGACCAGCCCGTCGAGCGCGCGGGCCCGCTGCACCGGCTCGTGCCACACCCGGTCCAGCGCCGCCTGCGGCACCGGGCGCACCGACTCCCGGAGCACGGCCAGCAGCTTGCCGCGCACCTGGCGGTCGGTACCGGCGTAGGTCTGGCCGCGGCGCGGAGGGCCGTCGTGCGCCGGTGACCCGGCCTGCCGCCACGCGCACCGGGTGACGACCGGGCAGCGCGCGCAGTCCGGAGTGCGGGCCGTGCAGACCAGCGCGCCCAGCTCCATCGTGGCGGCGGCCCAGCGGGCCGCGGTCGGCTCGTCGTCGGGCAGCAGCTCGCGGGCGAGGCGCCGTTCGGCGGCGGTGGTGGCGTTCGGGGGGTACTGCGTGCCGCCGACCGCCCGGGCGAGGACGCGGCGGACGTTGGTGTCCAGCACCGCGTGCCGCTGTCCGTACGCGAACGACGCCACGGCCGCCGCGGTGTACTCGCCGACCCCCGGCAGCGCCAGCAGCTCCGCGTGCTCGCGCGGTACGTCGCCGCCGTGCCGCTCCTGTATGGCGGCGGCGGCCGCGTGCAGCCGCAGCGCCCGCCGCGGGTAGCCGAGCCGGCCCCAGGCCCGGACCGCCTCCCCGGGCGGTTCCGCGGCGAGGTCGGCCGGGCGCGGCCAGCGGGCCAGCCACTGCTCGTACACCGGCAGCACCCGGCTGACCGGCGTCTGCTGGAGCATGAACTCGCTCACCATCACGCCCCACGGGCCGGCCTCGGGGCGCCGCCACGGCAGGTCGCGGGCGTGCGCGTCGAACCATTCGATGACGGACCGGTGCAGGCCGGCGTGGGGCCCGTCCGCGGCCCCGGCCGGCTCCTCGGAGGGGCGGGCGGACGCGGGCACCGACGCGACCGGGCGGGCGTCGGGTCCGGGCGCGGTGCGGTCGGGGGCCGGGGCGTCGGGTGCGGTGGCGGGGGCGGCCGCTGAGGCGGCGGAGGAGGTGGCAGTCATGGCACTGACGATCCTGGCACGGTGAGCGCCCGCTCCGGAAAACCCCGTGGCGGACGCGCCGGGCCCGCCCGGAAGGCCGTCCCCCGGGACCTGACTTTCGGCAGGGGTGGCGGCCGGCGGACGCTTGTAGCGTCGGGCCGGTGAGACGATTCCACCCGACCCGCCGCCCGCACCGGACGGCCCGCACCCGGGAGGCCGCCGGGGTGACGGGCGTGCGACGGGAGGATCCGCCCGGCCCCGAGCCGCGCGGACAGGCGCCGGGCGGGCGGCCACCGCTCGGGCAGGCCCCGGGTGGGCGGGCCCCGGGTGCGCGGGCCCCGGTGGGGGAGGCCCCGGGCGGGCAGGCCCTGATCGGGCAGCCACCGCTCGAACAGGACCCGGGCGGGCGGCGGCGGTACGGGCGCCGCGCGCGCCGTACCCGCGGCCAGGCGGTCCGCGACGGACTGCTGTGGACGGTGCTGGCCGGGTTCGTGGTGCTCGGTGACTGGGCCGGCCGGAGCGTGCCGCTGCCCTGGTGGCACACGGCGGGCGGACTGCTGGTGCTCGGCGCCGCGGTGCCGCTGTCCCGGCGGTGGCCGGTGCCCGCCCTGCTGCTGATCGCCGGCGTCGGCCTCGCCGCCGACCCGGCTCTCTTCAGCGTCTCCTACACGCCCGCCCTGGCCGTGCTGGGA
Source organism: Streptomyces sp. NPDC018031 (assembly GCF_044327625.1). Taxonomy (NCBI): domain Bacteria; kingdom Bacillati; phylum Actinomycetota; class Actinomycetes; order Kitasatosporales; family Streptomycetaceae; genus Streptomyces; species Streptomyces sp. NPDC018031. The sequence continues at coordinate 31,637 of NZ_JBIRFT010000008.1, read as the reverse complement.
TACCTGGCCGGGCACCGGGCGCCGACCGCCCGTCCGGCGCTGCTCGCCTTCACGGCGGTCGCGGCGGCCGGCTCGGTGCGCGCGGTGGACGCCCCCGACCCGGTGATCGTCTGGCTGGTGCTCGTCGCCACCCTGCTCTTCGGCGCCGCCTTCCCGTGGCTCGCCGGCCGCCACCGCAGGCAGAGCAGGGCCCTGGTGGCGGCCGGCTGGAGCCGCGCCGCGCAGCTCGAACGCGAGCAGCGGATCATCGTCGACCGGGCGCGGCTGCGGGAACGCGCCCGGATCGCCCAGGACATGCACGACTCCCTCGGCCACGACCTGAGCCTGATCGCGCTGCGGGCGGGCGCGCTCCAGGTCGCCCCGGGGCTGGACGCGGCACACCGGGCGGCCGCGCGGGAGCTGCGGGTCGCCGCCGCCGACGCGACGGAGCGGCTCCGGGAGATCATCGGGGTGCTGCGCGACGCGACCGCGCCGCCGGCCGGCACCGGCACGGCCGCGGCAGGCAGGTCCGGCGGCGGCCCCTCGCGCCCGCCGGGCGTCGCGCCGCCCGCCGGGCCGGAGGACCCGCCGCTGGTCCCGGCGGGGGAGAGCATCGAGGCCCTGGTCGAGCGGGCGGCGGACTCCGGGCTGCCGGTGCGGCTGGTGCGCACCGGATGTACCGGGCGCACCGCACTGGCGCCGATGGCGGAGCGCGCCGCCTACCGGGTCGTCCAGGAGTCCCTGACCAACGCGGCGAAGCACGCGCCGGGCGCCGAGGTGACGGTGAGCATCGGCGAACGCGCCGCCCCGGACCGCGGGCGGCCCGCTCCCGCCGCCCGCGGCCGGGGGCGCGCCGGACGGGACGAGACGGTGGTGACGGTGGTGACGTCCGGCGGGCACCGCCCGGCGCAGGCGGCCGGGGCGGCCGGCCGCCGCTCCGGCGCCGGGTCCGGGTCCGGGACCGGGCTGCTCGGGCTGCGGGAGCGGGTGGCCCTGGTGGGCGGGTCCTTCTCGGCGGGCCCCCGGGACGGTGGCTTCGAGGTGGTGGCGCGGTTGCCGCACTCGGCGGCCGGGGAGAAGGACCCGCCCGGGGCCGGCGGACCCGGCGCGGATCCGGCCGGGCACCCGGCGGACCCCGGCGCCGGGCACCGGGACCCGGCCGAGGTGCCCCCGCGCCCGGTCGCGGGGGCGCGGTACCCGGATGACCCGCCGCCCGGCGGCGACGGCGAGGCCGGCCCGGGAGCCGTGCGCGAGTTCGCCCGGGCGCGCCGTGCCAGCCGCCGGGGGCTGGTGCGCTCGCTCTCGGTCGGCGGCGGGCTGGCGGCGCTGGTGGTGACCGCGGCGGTCGGCTGGTACGCGTACACCCGGACCCACTGCGTGCTCGATCCGCGGGACTACGCCGCGCTCCGGGTCGGCGAGCCGTACGCGGAGATCGAACCCGTGCTGCCGGACCGGGTCGCCACCGATCCGCCGCTGGAACGGGCGCCGGCCCGGCCGCCCGGATCGCGCTGCGACTACTACCGTGCCAGTGACGAACTCTTCGTGAGCGTGGACCACTTCCGGCTCTGCTTCCGGGGCGGCCGGCTGGTCGCCAAGGACGTGGTGCCCGGGGTCGGGGTGCCCCCGCGCACCGCCCCGCCGCCCGACGAGCGGCCGGCGCCGCAGCACCCGCCGCCGTACGGACCCGGCCGCGGGCCGGACCGTGGATAGGACCACGGGGACCGGGCCCCGGACCGGAACACGGTCCGGAGCACGGACCGGGCCCCGGACCGGACCGACGGCCGGGCCGGCCGTGGTGACGGCGGCGCGCGGACCGGCGGCGGAGGCGGGCGACCGGGGACGCGCCCGCGACGGGACCGGGGACGCGCCCGCGACGGGACGGGGTCGGGCCGCGGCGGGACCGGTGACGAGAGCGGGCCCGGCGGCGGAGGCGGACCACTGGAGGGAAGGAGAAGGGGAGATGGACCAGGCGGAGGCGGCAGTGACCGCGGCGACGGGGACGGCGGCCGCGCCCGGGGACACCATCCGGGTGCTGCTCGCCGACGACGAGGCGGTGATCCGTGCCGGGGTACGCGCGATCCTCGCCGCCGACCCCGGGATCGAGGTCGTGGCGGAGGCGGCGGACGGGCGGGCGGCGGTGGAGGCCGTGCGGGCCCACCGGCCCGACGTCGCGCTGCTCGACATCCGGATGCCGAGGCTCGACGGGCTCGCCGCCTGCGAACAGTTGGCGCGCACCGCCCCCGGGACCGCGGTCGCGATGCTGACCACCTTCTCCGAGGACGCGTACGTGGCCCGGGCCCTGGGCGGCGGCGCCACCGGATTCCTGCTGAAGTCCGGTGACCCGTACGAACTCATCGCCGGGGTGCGGGCGGTGGCAGGCGGCGGGGCGTTCCTGTCGCCCGCGGTGGCCCGGTACGTCATCACCCAGCTGGGCGGCGAGCGGCTCGCCCGGGGCGCGGCGGCCCGGGCCCGTACCGAGGTGCTCACCGCGCGCGAGCGGGAGGTGCTGGCCCTGGTGGGCGCCGGACTGCCGAACGCGGAGATCGCCCGGCGGCTGCATCTGGTCGAAGGCACGGTGAAGGGCTATGTCAGCGCGGTCCTGGACCGGTTGGGGGTCGGCAACCGGGTGCAGGCGGCGATCGTCGCGTACGAGGCGGGCCTGGTCGTCGAACCCGACCCCGGCCCCTGACGGTCCCTGGTCCCTGACGGCTCCTGGTCCCTGACGGTCCCTGGTCCCTGACGGTCCCCGGCCCCCGTCGTCACTGGTCCCCGACGGCTCCCGGACCCTGCCGGGCCCTTGGCGCCGGGGGGCCAGCGACGGCCGCCGGGGTCAGCGACCTCGCCGGGCCAGCGACGGCCGCCGAGGTGAGCGGCGATCGCCGGGGTCAGCGATGTCGCCGGGGGTCAGCGGCGGCCGCCGGCGGACAGGCGGTCGGGGCCGGCCCGGTGGCCGGCCCCGACCGGTGCGGGGCCGGGGCCCACCAGGAGCCGCAGCGGGCGGCCCGCCCCGGAGGCCCGCCCGGCCCGGTGGCCGGGCACCGGGCCGGCCGCGCCCCGGATCCGTTCCACCCGGGCCGTCACCGGCGCCGCCGCCAGCCGGGTGCAGCCGTACGCCACCAGGCCGCCCAGCACGCACCCCGCCACCACGTCGTGCGGGTAGTGCACGCCGACGAAGACCCGGGAGCAGGCCAGCAGGACGGCGAGCGGCAGGACCAGCGGGGCGGTGCGCCGCCAGGCGAGCACCGCGCCCACCGCCAGCGCGGCGGCCAGCGTCGCGTGGTTGCTGGGGAAGGACCAGTCGCCCGGCTCCGGACAGGCCGCGATCGGCGGTGCCGCGTCCGGGACCGCCCGGCACGGACGCTCCTCGTCCACGACCGTCTTGGCCAGTTCGCTGATGCCGTACGCGAGCGCGGTGCCGACCGGAACCAGGAGCGTCAGGGCCAGTTGGCGGGCGGAGTCGAGCCGGGCCCGCCACCAGGCGGCCGCGACCACCACCAGGAGTACGACCAGCCCGGCGTCGGTACCGAATTCGGCCACGCTGTGCAACCAGCCCGGTGACTCGTGGGCGGCGTCCGTGATGTGGCGGTAGAGATCACTGCTCGTCATGGACCCGGACGTTATGGACCGTTACCGACTCACCACATCGGGCGATCGACAGCACGGGTATCTGACGAAAGTCAGACGTGACGGACACTGTCCCGTCCGATGATGAGAAAAGTACGGGTGCCGTACGGCGGGTACTGGCTGGTCGTGCGACGGATCTCTCGTAGAGTTTCCGCGTGGGATCTCTGCGCAATCCGATCGGGCCGCTTCCCTCCTCCATCTACTGGCGACGGAGGGCAGTTGCGCTGCTCCTGCTCGCGCTCCTGGTGCTCCTGGTCGTCTGGGCCTTCAGCCTGGGCGGTTCGGACGGCGGGAAGAAGGACGACGGCAAGGGCCCCGGTGGCGGCGGTGCCGCGAGCACCATCACGCCCGGACCGTCCTCGTCCACGCCGGTGAACAGCGGGCGACCCGGCGGCCGGGACGAGGCCGACGACGACGGCACCGGCTCGGACGGCGAGGACGGCGACGCCGACGGCGGCTCGGCCGGGACCGGCGGCAGCGCAGGGGAGGGCACGGCCGGCCGGGGCATCGGGACCGGCGACGGCAGGGTCGTGCCCGCGGACTCGGCGCTGGCGGCCTGCAAGGCGGGCGACGTCGAGCTGTCGGTCCGCAGCGTGCGGGACGGGAAGGCGAAGAACTCCTACGCGCCGGACGAGAAGCCGGTCTTCGAAATGATCGTCAAGAACTCCTCGGACGCGCCCTGCAAGGTGGACTTCGGCCGGGTCTCGGCATCGCTGACCATCACCGACGCCGACAACGACCACGTCTGGGCCACCGACGACTGCCCGAAGGGCAGCACGGCGGCGTTCGTCGAGGTGCCCGCGGGCGGGCAGATCAAGCGCACCCTGGAGTGGGACCGGAAGCGGAGCGCGGAGAACTGCGCGCCGCCCAGCGGTGGTACGGCCGCCGCGTCCGGTACTTACCTGGTGGAGGCGAAGGTGAGCGGGCTGGGCGCGGCGCAGGTGTCGTTCGTGCTGAAGAAGGACTGACGCCCGTGCCGGGCGGCGCCTCCCGGCACCGCTCCGAGGCCGCCCCCGGCCTCGACGACAGCCTCGACGCCGGCCCGGGTGGCGCGCCGGACGCCGGCGCCGCGGGCGGCGCACCGCCCGGCGTCAGACGTACCGTTCGAGGATCGAGGACTCCGCGAGCCGCGACAGCCCCTCGCGCACCGAGCGGGCCCGCGCCTCGCCCACCCCGTCGACCGTCTGGAGGTCGTCCACGCTCGCCGCGAGCAGCTTCTGCAGCCCGCCGAAGTGGTCGACCAGCCGCTCGATGATGGCGCCCGGCAGCCGGGGCACCTTGGCCAGCAGCCGGAAACCGCGCGGGGAAACGGCGGAGTCCAGCGTCTCGGGGGAGCCGCTGTAGCCCAGCGCACGGGCCACGATGGGGAGTTCCAGCAGCTCGGGGTGGCTGAGCCGGTCGAGCTCGGCGAGCGCCTCGGCGACGGTGCGGGTGCGCTTGGCCGTGGGCTCGGGCACGTAGTCCCGGATCACCAGCTCGCGCTCCGGCTCCACGCCCGCGATCAGCTCGTCGAGTTGGAGCGAGAGCAGCCGGCCGTCGGTGCCCAGCTCGACCACGTACTCGGCGATCTCGGTGGCGATCCGCCGCACCATCTCCAGGCGCTGGGCCACCGCCGTCACGTCCCGGACGGTGACCAGGTCCTCGATCTCCAGGGCGGAGAGGGTGCCGGCCACCTCGTCCAGCCGGAGCTTGTACCGCTCCAGGGTGGCCAGCGCCTGGTTGGCGCGGGACAGGATGGCCGCGGACTCCTCCAGGACCCGCCGCTCACCGTCCACGTAGAGCGCGATCAGCCGCATCGACTGGCTGACCGACACCACCGGCAGACCGGTCTGGATGGACACCCGCTGGGCGGTGCGGTGCCGGGTGCCGGTCTCCTCGGTCGGGATCGAAGCGTCCGGGACCAGCTGCACCCCGGCCCGCACGATCTTGGTGATGTCCTTGTCGAGGATCATCGCGCCGTCCAGCTTGCACAGCTCCCGCAGCCGGGTCGCGCTGAACTCCACGTCGAGCACGAAACCGCCGGTGCACAGCGATTCCACGGTCTTGTCCATGCCGAGCACGATGAGTCCGCCGGTGTTGCCGCGCAGGACCCGCTCCAGGCCGTCGCGGAGCGCGGTGCCGGGGGCGACCGCGCTCAGGGAGGCGCGCATCAGACCGTCGGCCTTGCCAGGGGCTGCCGCCCGGTCGCCTGCTGCCACTGCACTCCTCCGTCGCCAGGTCATTCGGTGCCGCGGACCGCCCCAGCCGTCCTGCTGCGCGTATCCGAGCCTGACGGCAATACTTCGTTGACGGGCGAGACCAGGGCAAAGTCTACCGGCGCTCGACCGCCTCCCGTGGGGCGTCCCGGCGTACGCGTCCGTCCCCGGCGCCCTCCGGCCGCGCCTCGGGGGCCTTGGCGGCGGAACGCCGGCGGGGCAGCACCCGGAGCGCGTCCCCTATGTCGGCGACTTCGGTGACCCGCATGCCGGGCGGCACCCTGCCCGGGTCGGCGGGCACCAGGGCATGGGTGAAGCCCAGCCGGGACGCCTCGGCGAGCCGGCGCTGCACGCCCGTCACCCGCCGGACCTCGCCCGCCAGGCCCACCTCGCCGATGGCGACCAGGTTCTTCGGCAGCGGGGTGTCGCTGGCGGCGCTGGCCAGGGCGAGCGCCACCGCCAGGTCGGCCGCGGGCTCGGAGAGCTTCACCCCGCCCACCGTGGCCGAGTAGATGTCGCGCTTGCCGAGCGCGCTGATCTTGCCGCGCTGCTCCAGCACGGCGAGCATCATCGACACCCGGGACGTCTCCAGGCCGGACGTGGTGCGGCGGGGCGAGGGGATCTGCGAGTCGACGGTGAGCGCCTGCACCTCGGCCACCAGCGGGCGGCGGCCCTCCAGGGTGACCGTCAGACAGGTGCCCGGCACCGGTTCGTCGCGGCGGGTGAGGAAGAGACCGGACGGGTCGGCCAGCCCGGTGATGCCCTCGTCGTGCAGTTCGAAGCAGCCGACCTCGTCGGTGGCGCCGTACCGGTTCTTGACGCCGCGTACCAGTCGCAGCCGGGCGTGCCGGTCGCCCTCGAAGTGCAGCACCACGTCCACCAGATGCTCCAGCAGCCGCGGGCCGGCGATGGTGCCGTCCTTGGTGACGTGGCCGACCAGCAGGGTGGCCATGCCGCGCTCCTTGGAGGCCCGGATCAGCGCCCCGGCGACCTCCCTGACCTGGGCCATGCCGCCGGGCGCGCCGTCGATCTCGGGAGAGGCCACGGTCTGCACGGAGTCCAGGACGAGCAGCGACGGCCTGACCGAGTCCAGGTGGCCCAGGACCGCGGACAGATCGGTCTCCGCGGCGAGGTAGAGGTGCTCGGAGAGCGCGCCGATGCGGTCCGCCCGCAGCCGCACCTGGCTCGCCGACTCCTCCCCGGTGATGTAGAGCGTGCGGTGGTCCTCGGTCGCCGCCTTGGCGGCCACGTCCAGCAGCAGGGTGGACTTGCCGACACCGGGTTCGCCCGCCAGCAGCACCACGGCGCCGGGGATCAGCCCGCCGCCGAGCACCCGGTCCAGCTCGTCCACGCCGGTGCCGCGGGCGGCGGCCTGGCGGCCGTCGACCTGGCCGATGGGCAGGGCGGCGGAGGTGACCCGGCCGGGCGCGGTGGTCCGCACCGCGGGCGCGCCGAACTCCTCGACCGTGCCCCACGCCTGGCACTCGGGGCAGCGGCCGAGCCACTTGGCGGTGGTCCAGCCGCACTCGGTGCAGCGGTAGGAGGGCCGGTCCTTGGCGGACGAGCGGGAAGTACGGGCAGCCATGCCGCAACGCTAGCGGTGGGCACCGACACCGGGCACCGAGGGCCCGCGGCGGGCGGGGTCACCGGCCGCGGTGGAGGGGAGAGCGAGGGAGAGCGAGGGAGGGCGGGAGGGAGAGCGAGGGCGGGAGGGAAAGAGGGGGAGCGGGCAGGACGCGGGCAGGCGCGGGGGAGCGGGCAGGCGCGGACCGGCGCGCCGGGGGCGGGAAGGGCGCGAACCGGGGAGCACAGTGCGCGGGCGGAAGGCGACCGCATCGGCAAGGTTGCGGCGGAAAGAGTGGGAAAAGTGTCCCCTTTCGGGGGAGCGGGTCACCCATAGGGGTTAAACCTGCCCGAGAGGTGCGAGTGTGTCTGCATCGTCCCCCTACCGTCACCGGGTGATGAGCACACGGTCTGAGCACCCAACGCACACCACCGGCGCACACCGGGCGCACCGCCGTTCCGCGCGCTCCGCCGCCACGCGACCCCAGCGCCCTCCGGCGCGCTACGAGCCGTATCTGGACGGCCTCTTCACGTACTGCCTGTCCGTGTTGTGCGACCACGAGGCCGCCACCGCCGCGCTGGGCGAGGCCCTCGCGGTGGCCGAGCGGCAGCGGGACCGCGGCCGTGGACGGCGGGTCCCGGTCGACGACGAGCTGCGCCGCCCCTGGCTGTACGCCGTCGCCCGCTGGGCCTGTCTGCGCAAGCTCGCCGAGCCGGCCGGGGGCCCGTCCGGGGAGCCCGGCACCGGGTCCCCCGACGCCGAGCCCGGCGGCGACGCCCCGGGCGGTACCGCGGGCGGGGTGGCGGCCGCCACCGGTCCGGCCGCCGGCTCCCCCGGCGGACCGCCGGCCGGGACCGCCGAGCGGCGCCGCCGGGAACTGTCCGCCCTCGCCTGGCCGGAGGCCGCCGGGACCACCCCGGAGCAGCGCGAGGCACTGGAGCTGGCGGTCCGCCACCAGCTCTCGCCCCGGGAGGTCGCGGCGGTGCTCGGCCGCGAGCGCGACGAGGCGCGGACGCTGCTCGCCGGCGCCGCCTGCGAGGTCGAGCGGACCCGGGCCGCGCTCGCGGTGGTGGAACTCGGCCACTGCCCGGTGGTGGCCCGGCTGGCGGGTGACAGCGAGGTGCTGTTCTCCGCGGCCCTCCGCCGCGAACTGGTACGGCACGTGGATGACTGCCCGGAGTGCCGCCGCCGGGCGGAGCGGGCCACGGCGGGCGGGCCGTGGCCGGGGAACGCCGCCGCGCCCGCCGCGCTGCCGGTGCTGGAGGCTCCCCGCCCGGCGGTGCACGCCGCGCTGGTCCGCGCCCTGCGTGCCCGCCCGGCGCGGGCCGGCGAGCCCCGTTTCAACCGGTTCGGGTTCCCGCTGGACCCCAAGGACCGGGCCGCCCGGCGGCGCCGGCTGCGCAGCCGGGCGATGACCACCACGGTGGTCGCCACCGTGGTGGCGGCGCCGGTGCTGGCGCTCTGGGCGGCCTACCGGGGCGCCCCGCTGACCGGCGAGGGGCACGACCCGGACGCGGTCTCCGCCCGTGAGGAGGCCGGCGCCGGGGACGGGGCCGGGCCGGGCGGCCGGCCCTACGAGCGGGCGGGCGGCGCCGAGCGCGGGGCGGACCGGCCGGGATCCGGCACCGGGCGCCCCGGCGCCGACGTCACGGTCGACGTGTTCGGCGGCGGTACCGACCGGCGGGCCGCCGGCCCGGCGGGCCGGCCGGGCGGGTCCCCGCAGGCGCCCGGGGAACCGGGGGCGCGCGCGGACCGGCCGGGCGCCCCGGCCCCGGACCGGCCGGCTCCCGGACCGGGCCGGCTGACCGTCGACGCCCAGCCGCGCGGCGAGGTCACCGTGATCACCCTGACAGCGTCCGGCGGGGCGCCGGTCGGCTGGTCCGCGTCGGCGGACGCGGAGTGGCTCCAGCTCAGCCACACGGCGGGGGTGCTGAATCCCGGCGAAACCACCGCGATCACCGTCTCGGTGGACCGCGACCGGGAGCCCGCGGGCCCGTGGAGCGCGCGGGTGGCGGTGGGACCGCACGGCGGGGTGGTGGTGGTCGAGGGACGGGGGGTGGCACCCGGTCCGGAGCCCACGCCCGGCCCGACCTCCCCCGGCCCGGATCCGGAACCGACCGGCCCCGGCGACCCCGGCCCGGGGCCGACGTCCGACCCCACCGGTCCGGGGACCGAAGGCTGACCGGCCGCACCGGTCCGGGGCCGACGTCCGGCCCCACTGGTCCGGGGGCCGAAGGCTGACCGGCCGCACCGGTCCGGGGCCGACGTCCGGCCGGCCCACCGCTCCGGCACCGAAGGCCGACCGGCCCTGCCGGTCCGGGCCCGAAGGCTGACCGGCCCCACTGGTCCGGGGCCGACGTCCGGCCGGCCCACCGGTTCGGGGGCCGAAGGCCGACCGGCCCACCGGTTCGGGGGCCGACAGCGGACCGGCTCTACCGCGGTCGGGGGCTGACAGCTGACCGGCTCCACCGTGGTCCGGGGGCGACGGCCGACCGGCTCACCGGTCCGGGCCCGGCGGCCGGCCGGCCGCTACCGCCCCGGGGCCGGCGGGTCCGCGGGGTGCGCCGGGTCCGGGCCGGCCGGGTCGCCCGGGTGCGCCGGGCCGGGGGCCGGCACCGGGTCCGCCGGGTGCGGCGCGAACAGCGGGAGCTGCCGGGCCAGCCGCTGTTCGCACAGCTCGGCCAGCCTGGCGTACCCCGCGGGGCCCATCAGCTCGATGAGTTCCGGCCGGTACGACTCGTACACCGGCTTCCCGGCGCCGTGCGCCGAGGTCGCCGAGGTGCACCACCAGTGCAGGTCGTGGCCGCCCGGGCCCCAGCCCCGGCGGTCGTACTCGCCGATCGACACCTGGAGCACCCGGGTGTCGTCCGGCCGGTCGATCCACTCGTAGGTGCGCCGGACCGGCAGCTGCCAGCACACGTCCGGCTTGGTCTCCAGCGGCTCCCGGCCCTCCCGCAGCGCCAGCAGGTGCAGCGAGCAGCCCGCGCCGCCGGGGAAGCCGGGCCGGTTCTGGAAGATGCAGGAGCCCTCGTGGCGGCGGGTCTGCCGCTCGCCGTCCTCGTCGGTCTGCACCCATCCGCTCGCGTGGCCGACGTCGTGGAACTGCCACAGCTCGGGGGTCAGCCGCGCCATCTCGCGGGCCACCCGCCGCTCGTCGTCCTCGTCGGAGAAGTGCGCGCCGAGGGTGCAGCAGCCGTCGGCGGCCCGGCCGGCCTGGATGCCCTGGCAGCCCTGCCCGAAGACGCAGGTCCAGCGGGAGGTCAGCCAGGTGAGGTCGCAGCGGAAGACCTGCTCGTCGTCGGCCGGGTCGGGGAATTCGACCCAGGCGCGGGGGAAGTCGATGCCGACTTCGTCACAGGTGTCGGCGGCACCCGGGCCGGCGGCCGGGTGCCGGGACGGCTGCGCGGAGTGCCGTGCGGACTCCTTCTTGGAGGCTTTGTCCTGCTTCGCCTTTTTCGTCTTTGCCACCCTTCAAGCGTATGCGGGCCCGGCACCGTACTCCGACGCCGCCTGCCCCCCGTACCGGTCCCGCGGCCGGCGACGGGACCCGTACGGGTGGACGACGGTCGCGCAGTAGCGTTCAGGCATGAGACTCGGAGTCCTCGACGTGGGTTCGAACACGGTCCACCTGCTCGTGGTGGACGCGCACCCCGGCGCCCGCCCGCTGCCGGCCCACTCGCACAAGAGGGAGCTGCGGCTGGCGGAGCTGCTCGACGGCACCGGCGCCATCGGCCCGCAGGGCGTCGAACGCCTCATCGAGGTGATCAAGGACGCCCAGCTGGCGGCCGAGGACAAGGGGGTGGAGGAGGTCCTGCCGTTCGCGACCTCCGCCGTCCGGGAGGCCCGCAACGCCGACGAGGTGCTGGCCAGGGTCACCGAGGAGACCGGGGTCGAGCTGACCGTGCTGAGCGGCGCGGAGGAGGCCCGGCTCACCTTCCTCGCCGCCCGCCGCTGGTTCGGCTGGTCGGCCGGCCGGCTGCTGGTGCTGGACATCGGCGGCGGCTCGCTGGAGATCGCCTACGGACTGGACGAGGAGCCCGACTTCGCGGCCTCGCTGCCGCTGGGCGCGGGGCGGCTCACCGCGGGCTGGCTGCCCGGCGACCCGCCCGACCCGTCCGACGTGCGCGCGCTGCGCCGGCACGTGCGGGCGGAGATCGCCCGGGTGGTCGGCGACGTCAGCCGGTTCGGCGCGCCCGACCACGTGGTCGGCACATCCAAGACCTTCAAGCAGCTGGCCCGGATCGCCGGTGCCGCCCGCTCCGCGGAGGGCCTGTACACCGAGCGGAAGCTGAGCATCCGGGCGCTTGAGGAGTGGGTCCCGAAGCTCGCCGTGATGCCGACGGTGCAGCGCGCCGACCTGCCCGGCGTGTCGGAGGGCCGCGCCCCCCAGCTGGCCGCCGGAGCGCTGGTCGCCGAGGGCGCGATGGACCTGTTCGGAGTGGCGGAACTGGAGATCTGTCCCTGGGCGCTGCGGGAGGGTGTGATCCTCCGCCGGCTCGACCATCTGCCCTCCGCCTGATGAGCGGCCGTACGCTGTCCCACGTGACAGAGCCAGTGGTGCGCATCCCGGATGCGAAGGTCGCCCTGTCCACGGCGTCGGTCTATCCCGAGTCGACGGCGACGGCCTTCGAGATCGCCGCCCGCCTCGGGTACGACGGGGTCGAGGTCATGGTGTGGACAGATCCGGTCAGCCAGGACGTGGACTCCCTCCGCCGGCTCTCCGACTACCACCAGGTGCCCATCCTGGCCGTGCACGCTCCGTGCCTGCTGATCACGCAGCGGGTGTGGTCCACCGACCCGTGGGCGAAGCTGCAGCGCGCCCGGGCGGCGGCCGAGCGGCTCGGCGCGTCCACCGTGGTGGTCCATCCGCCGTTCCGCTGGCAGCGCGGCTACGCGCGCGAGTTCGTCCGCGGCATCTGGCGGATGTGCGACGAGACCGAGGTGAAGTTCGCGGTCGAGAACATGTACCCGTGGCGGTACCGGGACCGCGAGATGCTCGCCTACGCCCCCGACTGGGACGTCACCAACGACGACTACCGGCACTTCACCGTCGACCTGTCGCACACCGCCACCGCCCGGACCGACGCCCTCGCCATGATCGACCGGATGGGCGAGCGGCTCGCCCACATCCACCTCGCCGACGGCGGCGGCTCCGCCAAGGACGAGCACCTGGTGCCCGGCCGCGGCAGCCAGCCCTGCGCCGAACTGCTCGAACGGCTCGCGGCCGGCGGCTTCGCCGGCCATGTGGTGGTCGAGGTCAACACCCGCCGGGCGATGTCGTCCGCCGAGCGCGAGGCCGACCTGGCCGAGGCGCTGGCCTTCACCCGGCTGCACCTGGCCAGCGCGACGAACGGGGCCGACCGGTGAGCGCCCCGGAGGAGGCCCCGGCCACCGCCCCGCGCCGCCGCGGCCGGCCCGCCCGGACCGGCGCCGCCGAGGGGCCCGGCGCCCGGGACCGCATCCTGGCGGCGGCCCGCACCGAGTTCGCCGAGCGGGGTTACGACAAGACCTCGGTGCGCGGCATCGCCAAGGCGGCCGGGGTGGACCCGGCGCTGGTGCACCACTACTTCGGCACCAAGGAGCAGGTGTTCGCCGCGGCCATCGAGCTGACCATGGCCTCCGCCCTGTCGGTGCCCGACGCGGTCGCGGCCGGGGAGCGGGAGGGCGCGGGGGAACGGATGGCCCGGGCCATGTTCGGGGTGTGGGAGAGCCCCGACACCAGGGCCCCGATGCTCGCCGTCCTGCGCTCCGCGCTGACCAACGAGACCGCGGCCGGGGTGCTGCGCTCGCTGATCGAGCGGCGGATCCTGGAGCGGATGGCGGAGGAGCTGGCCGATGTGCCGGAGCCGAAGTTCCGCGCGCAGCTCGCCGCCGGGCAGCTGGTCGGGATCGCCGTGCTGCGGTACGTGATCAGGATGGAGCCGATCGCCTCCGCGGAGATCGACGACATCATCGCGATGGTGGGACCGACCGTCCAGCGCTACCTCACGGAGAACTGAGCCGGGCGCCGGGGCGCCCACCCCTCGACTTTTCCGTCCCGGCATCCGGACATCACGTCCAGATCTTGGATTCGGGGCGTAGGCTCGATGGCAGCCGAAACGTGACCGGACCGCCGCCGCAGCGCAGCTGCGCCGACGGCCGGCCGGACGACCCGCACACCCGAGGGAGTGGAGCACCGTGCCCCAGCTGAGGTCCCGCACTGTCACCCATGGCCGCAACATGGCGGGCGCCCGAGCCCTCCTCCGCGCGGCCGGCGTAGCGCGCGAGGACTTCGGCAAGCCCATCATCGCGGTGGCGAACAGCTTCACCGAGTTCGTGCCGGGCCACACCCACCTGCAGCCGGTCGGCCGGATCGTCTCCGAGGCGATCAAGGCGGCGGGCGGCGTCCCGCGCGAGTTCAACACCATCGCGGTCGACGACGGCATCGCCATGGGCCACGGCGGCATGCTCTACTCGCTGCCCTCCCGCGACCTGATCGCCGACTCGGTCGAGTACATGGTCGAGGCGCACTGCGCGGACGCGCTGATCTGCATCTCCAACTGCGACAAGATCACCCCGGGCATGCTGATGGCCGCCATGCGGCTCGACATCCCCACCGTCTTCGTCTCCGGCGGCCCCATGGAGGCCGGCAAGGCGACGCTGGTCAACGGCACCGTCCGGACCGGCCTGGACCTGGTCAGCGCGATGGCGGACGCGGTCAACGAGGCCGTCTCGGACGAGGACCTGGCCCGCATCGAGGAGGCCGCCTGTCCGACCTGCGGCTCCTGTTCCGGCATGTTCACCGCCAACTCGATGAACTGCCTCACCGAGGCGATCGGCCTGTCGCTGCCGGGCAACGGATCGGTGCTGGCCACCCACACCGCCCGCAAGGCGCTCTACGAGGACGCGGGCCGCACCGTCGTGGAGATCACCCGCCGCTACTACGAGCAGGACGACGAGACCGTGCTGCCGCGCAGCGTCGGATCCCGCGCCGCCTTCGAGAACGCCGTGGCGCTCGACATCGCCATGGGCGGCTCCACCAACACCATCCTGCACCTGCTGGCCGCCGCCCAGGAGGCCGGACTGGACTTCACCATGCAGGACATCGACCGGCTCTCCCGCCGGCTGCCCTGCCTGTCCAAGGTCGCCCCGAACGGCACCTACCACATGGAGGACGTCCACCGGGCGGGCGGCATCCCGGCCATCCTGGGCGAGCTGTACCGGGCCGGACTGCTCCGCGAGGACGTGCACACCATCCACTCGGCGTCTCTGGACGAGTGGCTCAAGAACTGGGACGTCCGCGGCGGCTCCCCGTCGCCGGAGGCGGTCGAGCTGTTCCACGCCGCGCCCGGCTGCGTCCGCTCCGCGACCGCCTTCTCGCAGTCCGAGCGGTGGGAGAGCCTGGACACCGACGCCGCCAACGGCTGCATCCGCGACATCGAGCACGCCTACTCCACCGAGGGCGGCCTGGCCATCCTCTACGGCAACCTGGCCGAGGACGGCTGCGTGGTGAAGACCGCGGGCGTGGACGAGTCGATCTGGACCTTCGAGGGCCCGGCCGTGGTGGTCGAGTCCCAGGAGGAGGCGGTGGACGCGATCCTCACCAAGCGGGTCACCGAGGGCGACGTGGTGGTGGTGCGCTACGAGGGCCCCAAGGGCGGCCCGGGCATGCAGGAGATGCTCTACCCGACGTCCTTCCTCAAGGGCCGCGGGCTCGGCGCCAAGTGCGCGCTCATCACCGACGGGCGCTTCTCCGGCGGCACCTCCGGCCTCTCCATCGGCCACGCCTCCCCGGAGGCGGCGTCCGGCGGCACCATCGCGCTGGTCGAGGACGGCGACCTGATCCGCATCGACATCCCCGGCCGCACCATCGAGCTCAAGGTGCCCGACGAGGAGCTGCGCGCCCGCCGCGAGGCGCTCGGTGGCGTCTACGCGCCGAAGAACCGCGACCGCAAGGTCTCCCAGGCGCTGCGGGCCTACGCGGCGATGGCGACCAGCGCGGACAAGGGCGCGGTGCGGGACGTGAGCAAGCTGGGCTGACCACGCCGTACCGGCCGGGGGGCCGGCCGTGGAGCCGCGGGGCGGGACCGGGAGACCGGTCCCGCCCCGCGGCCGTGCCCGGGCCCGGTCGCCGCTACCACTCGCGGGGCGCCCGCTCGTCCACGGCGAAGACCGACCCGTCCGGGGCGGCCCCGAACACCCGGCCGCCCGCCGCGACCGGCGCCGGCAGGGTGTCCGCCAGGCCCTGATCGCCCCTGCCGGGCCGCAGCGGGGTCTGCCCCAGCAGTTCGCCCTCCACCGCGTCCACCGCCAGCAGCCGGCCGTCGGCCGAGGAGAAGTACACCCGGTCGGCGGTGGCGAGCAGCGGCGAGGCATTGCCCACCGAGGTCTCCAGCCGCCACAGCTGGGCCCGCGCCGCGTCCGTGCGCCGGGTGTCCACGGCCAGCAGCCCGCCGTCGCCGGACAGCAGGTACACCACGTCGCCACGGGCCGCGACGCTGATCGCGGACACCGGGGCGACCAGCGGGGCCCGCCGCTCGGTGTCGTCGCGCGGGTCGTACCGCACCACCGCGTCGGTGCGGCTCTGCGGGTCGGCGCTGGTCAGCTGGAGCACCCCGGCCGGCCCGGTGCCCGCCGGGGTGAGGTTGCCGGTCAGCCGGCGCTGCCAGCGGGTGGTGCCCCGCACCGGGTCGATCGCGGTGACCAGGGTGCGGGAGCCGTCGCCGGCCACGCTGCTGGCGTACGCGGTGCGCCCGGCGGCGTCCGCGAAGAACCCGGGAAGCTGGTGCCCGTCCATCCGGTGCCGCCAGCGTTCCTTCCCGGTGGCCGCGTCGACCGCGGTGACCGTGCCGTCCACCGCGACCAGCAGCACGGTGCCGCCCGCCCGGTACACCCGGCCGCCGAAGGCGGACACGTCCCGGTCCCAGCGGACCCGGTCGGTCACCGGGTCGAGCGCCTCCAGCCGGGTGCCGTCCGGGGAGAGCACCTGGACCAGCCCGCCGGCGAGCACCGGCGGGGTGGGCGCGCCGTCGTCCGGACCGGACGGCCCGTCGGTGGGCAGCGACCAGACGACCGTCCCGTCGGCCGGGTCCAGCCGCGCGGCGCGGATGCCGGCCCCCGCGCAGTACAGCGCCCCGCGCCCGGAGGAGCAGTAGGCGGACAGCGGCCTGCCGTCCGGCTCGTCGTCGGTGGCGCCGAAGTCGACCCGCCAGGCCGGCCGGTCCTCTCGCGCCTCACCGGCCGCCGGCTTCCGGGCGGCCGGCTGGAGCGCGTCGAACTGCCGCAGTGTCCAGACGGTGCCCGCGCCCAGCAGCACCGCCAGCACCAGGCCCAGCACGATCCAGCCGCGCGCCGCCCGCGGCCGGCCGAACCGACGCGGGCCCGCCCGCCGGCCGGCCGCCCCGCCGCCGTCCCCGTCGCCGTCCGTACGACCGTCCGCGCCGCCGTCCGCCGCGGCGGACGGCCCGACGCCGGGCCGGCCGGAACGGTCCGGACCCCGCCGGTCGGCTCCGGCCCCCCGCTCACCGCCGAGCGGGCCCGCGCCGCCCGCCGCGCCGCTCCCGCCGTGCCGCTGCGCCGGCACCCGGGGCAGCGGGCCGCGCGGCGCCGGGGCGTACGGGCCGCGCACCGCGCGGAGCGCCGCCATCAGCGCGTCCGGGGTGGGCCGGGCCTCGGGGTCCTTGGCCAGGCAGCGGCTGAGCAGCGGCACCAGATCGTCCGGCACGCCCGCCAGATCGGCCTCGTCGTGCACCACCTGGTACGCCACGATGTAGGGGCTCTCCGAGTCGAACGGCCCGCTGCCGGTCGCCGCGTGCACCAGCACCGAGCCGAGCGCGAACACATCGGCGGCCGGGCCCACCTGACGGGGCCGCTGGAACTGCTCGGGCGCCATGAACGGCGGGGTGCCGATCAACTTGCCGGTCTCGGTGCGCAGATCGCTGTCGGCGGGCCGGGAGATACCGAAGTCGATGACTTTCGGCCCGTCCGCGGCGAGCAGCACGTTGCTCGGCTTGAGATCGCGGTGCACCACGCCGGCCCGGTGGATGTCGCGCAGTGCCTCGGCGAGCCCGGCCGCCAACTGAAGCACCTCGTCCGTCTCCAGCGGGCCGTTCCGCTTCACATGCTCGGCGAGGGTCGGCCCGGGGATGTACAGCGTCGCCATCCACGGCCGTTCGCCATCGGGGTCGGCGTCCACCACCGGTGCCGTGAACGCCCCGCTGACCCGCCGGGCGGCCGCCACCTCCTGCCGGAACCGCGCCCGGAACTCGGGGTCCGCGGCGAAATCCGCGTGCACGACCTTCACCGCGAGACGCAGCCCGGAATCCGAGCGGGCCAGGTGCACGACGCCCATGCCACCCGAGCCGAGGCGCGCTTCGAGCCGGTACTGTCCGGCGTATTCCGGATCTTCCGCTTCCGGGCCTGTCCCCGCGCTACGCAGCGGCGGCATTCCCCCCACCCCCGTGAATTCGGCCGCGATCGCGACGCAGGGAGCCTAGTCGATGCGGGGTCAGAGCCGGTGGAGCTTGCTAGCCTGCGCATGTCCCGGACAAAACGCGGGACTTCGGATATCCGACGGGGGAGGGGCCTGATGGCCATGGAAGAGACGGTCGTGGCGGAAGCCGCGAACACCGCGAACACCGCGGACGGCACGGACGCCACGCAGATCGCGCAGCCGGGGGACCCGGCGGCGGCCGGCACGGACGAGGCGACCGAGGTCGGCACCACCGCGGCGGCCGGCACCGTCACCTACCCGGTGGCGCCCGGCTGCCGGCTCAACGTCCGGCGCGGCCCCAGCACCACCAGCCCGCTGGTCAAGGTGCTGCCGTACGACGTGCGGGTGCCGATCCGCTGCCAGCGGCGCGGGGAGACGGTGAGCGGCCCGTACGGCACGACGGACATCTGGGACAACATCGCGCCGGGCCAGTACGTGTCGGACGCGTACGTGAAGACCGGCAGCGACGGCTTCGTCGCGGTGCGCTGCCAGAGCTGACCGCGCCGCCGGGCCGGGACACCAGATGCTCCGGGCGCCCCCGGCCCGGCGGACCGCCCTGGGGCAGGTCAGGGCAGGGCGCCCCGGGTCAGGGCCGCCGCTCCGGGCCGGGCCTGGGGCCGGGAGGTCGGCGTCCGGGCTCGGGAGACCCGCGCCGGGCGCCGAAGTGCCGGGAACGGGGAGCGGCGTCCCGGATCGGGGGCGTGGCGCCCAGGTCAGGGCACGGCGCCCCGGGTCAGGGCGTCGCGTCCGGATGCCGCGGGTCCAGCGAGAACACCGTGCCGCTGCTGGTCAACCCGGTGACCATGCCCCGCACCACCAGCACCCCCGGCGGATCGATCCAGCCGGTGGAGGCGCTCCGGGCCGGGGTCTGCCACAACTCGTCGCCCGACCCCACGTCCAGCGCCAGCAGCCGGCCGCTGGCGGTGCCCAGGTACACCGCTCCGGACTCCTCGGCGACGGTCGGCGGGCCCAGCCGCTCCACCGAGGTCGGGGTGGACCACACCTGCTCGCCGTCGGCCGGGTCGACCAGGGTGACGCGCCCGCTCTCCTGGACGAAGAAGAGCCGGTCACCGACGAGGGTGGCCCGGCCGATGGTGTCCGGCGGCAGCTTCACCTCGCTCCGCTTCCCGGTGCGCGGGTCGAGCCGGACCAGCCGGTCGTGGCGGTCCAGCTCGGAGTCGACGGTGGGCAGGAACAGCAGGTCCCCGTCGTGCACCCCCAGCGGCTCGTCCACCTCCCCGGGCCGCCCGACCCGGTGCGCGTCGCCGTCCTTCTTGTCGAACCGGAGGAGGAGGACCGCGTAGTCGGAGTCGTCGGCCTCGGTCAGGCAGCCGGCGTACGGGACGCCGTCGGTGGGGGCCTGTACCGGCGCGCAGTCGGCGCCCTCGGGCATCGGGGTGGTCCAGCGCTCCTCGCCGGTCGCCGCGTCCCGGGCGACCACCGCCTCGTCCTTCGGATCGTTGCTGATCACCAGGTCGCCCACGAGCGCCGAGTTCGCGGCGCTGCTGACCCGGTGCGACCACACCACCTCGCCGGAGTCCGCGTCCAGCGCGACCAGCCGCTGGTACTCCTCCTGCGGGCTGTCGTGGAGGTACACCAGCCCGTCGCCGGTCGCGAAGGGGGCGCTGTTGGCCGGCCCGAGGCTGCTCTCGTCGTCGGCGGCCTGCGACTCCAGCAGCAGGCCCTTCGCCCGCCAGTCGACCCGCCCGGCGAGCCCGTCGACCCGGAGCGTGCGGAAGCCGGTACCACCGCAGTACAGCGTGGTGTCCGCGGCCAGGCAGCGCGGGGACAGGTCGCTGTCGTACGGCTTGGTGCCGGCCGCCTTGGACAGGTCCAGCTGCCACGGGTGCCATCCCCGGGGCACCGGCACGTCCCGGGCCGCGGCGTTCGCGCTGGTCCGCACCCCGTCACCGGACGAGGTGTACACCAGGACGCCGCCGACGACCGCGGCGAGCGACGCCACCGCCACCCCGGCCGCGAGCATCGTGCGCCGCCGTCGCCGGCCCGCGCTGGTGTGCTCGTACTCGGCGGGTGCCGCGGCACTGGCGCCGGTGCCCCCGGAGGCGTCCGCGCCCCCGGCGCGCGGGCTGCCGTGGCCGGGGAGGTCGCGCAGCCGCCGGGACAGCTCGGGCAGCCCGGGCCGGGCGGCCGGATCCTTGGCCAGGCAGTCGGCGACGACGAGGCGCAGCGGCTCGGCCAGGTCGTCCAGCGCGGGCGGCTCGTGCACGACCTGGTAGGCGGTCATGTACGGGCTGTCCGCGTCGAACGGGCCGCGTCCGGTCGCGGCGTACACCAGCAGGGCCCCGAGCGAGAACACGTCCGAGGCCGGGGTCACCTCGCGCGGCCGGGACAGCTGTTCGGGGGACATGAACGGCGGTGTGCCCATCACCCGGCCGGTGACGGTCAGCGCCTGGTTGTCCCCGGCGCGCGAGATCCCGAAGTCGATCACCCGCGGCCCGTCCTGGGCCATCAGCACGTTCGCCGGCTTCAGGTCGCGGTGGACGACCCCGGCCCGGTGGATGTCGTGCAGCGCCTCGGCCAGCCCCAGGGCCAGCCCCCGCAGCTGGACGGAGTCCAGCGGGCCGTCCTGGGACAGCCGCTCGGCGAGGGTGGGCCCGGGGACGTAGAGGGTCGCCATCCAGGGCCGGTCGGTGTCCGGGTCGGCGTCGACCACCGGGGCGGTGAACGCGCCGCTGACCTGCCGGGCCGCCGCCACCTCCTGACGGAACCGGATCCGGAACTCCTCGTCCTGCGCGAACTGCTCGTGGACCACCTTCACCGCGACCCGACGGCCGGACGACGAGCGTGCCAGATAGACCACCCCCATACCGCCGGAGCCCAGACGGTCCTCCAGCCGGTAGTCGCCTATCGATTCCGGATCCCCGGAGTTCAGCGGCACCCTCTCTCCTCCCCGCGCCCCAGGCCCCCCGTACACCCAGCGAGTGTCCAGGTTAAGGGGGGCACCCAGGAGGCCGCAGACCGGTCCGGGCCGAGTGGCGCACGACGGGCGGGGCGGGTACGGGCCGGGTGGGGTGCGGGTACGGGGGCCGGCCGAGCCGGGTGCGGGTACGGGGGCCGGGCCGGGTCGGGTGCGGGTACGGGGGTCGGGCCGAGCCGGGTACGGGGATGAGGGCCGGGCCCAGCCGGGCCTGGGCAGGAGGGCCGGGCCGCCGGCCGGCCGGTGTCCGGACGCGCCCCGCGGGCGGGCGACCGGCGCCCCGGGAGGCGGGTGAATAATCGGAGCCATGAGCGAGGACCAGCGACCGGACGGGCCCCAGCCGGAACCCCTCCGGTTCTTCGGGACGACGTGGGTGCACCACGACGGCGGATACGCGGCACGCCGGGTGGCGGTCGCCGCCGGTTCGCTGGCCGCCGCGGCGGCCGGAGCCCTGGTGCTGCGGTTCGCCGTGCAGGGCGTGACGATCGCCGAGGCCGGCGGCCTGGTGAACACCCTGCTCGTCGCCGCCTTCGCGATCTGCAGCGCGCTGGCGTTCCGACGCACCTGGACCGGGTTCCGGCAGCGCCCGGAGCCGCTCGCGGACGAGGCCGCCGAGAAGTCCATGCGCAGCATCCGGGCGATCGGCTTCGTCGGAGTGCTGCTCGCCTACTTCGTGCGCAGCCTCACCGAGGCGCCCGGGGAGAAACTGCTGCGCGCCGAGTACGAGGCTGAGCGCGCCGCCCACGAGCGTCGGCGTGCCGCCCGTACCGGCAACCCGGCCGGGCGCGGGGCGGGGGAACAGACCCGCAAACGGAAGCGCCGCTGACGCACCCCCGACGGTTCGGCCCCGGCACGTCGGTGCCGTCGCGGCCCCGGCACTCCGGTGCCCCTGGCGGCCCCGGGCCGCCGGCCCCGTGCGGTTCCGGTGCCCGCGGTCGCCCCGGCACGTCGGCGCCCCGGCGCCCCCGGACTCCGGCCCCTTAGCGGTCCGGGCGCCTCCGCGCCCCTGGCACTCCGGTGCCTCGCGGCCCTGGCAAACTTCCGGTGCCCGCGGGGCCCCGGGCCTCCGGCCCCCGGCTGTCCCGGTGACCGCGGTCGCCCCGGCCACGTCGGCAGCCCTGCTGTCCCGCCGCGCCACCGCGCCACCGTTCCGCCATGCCACCGTGCCGCCGTGCCACCGTTGCACCGCGCCGCGCGCGTCGCCCGCGACCCTGCGACCCCGCGACGGCGGGACGCCGCCGGTGTCCGGTGTCCGGTGTCCGGGGCGGGGACGCGGGCGAACGGGCAGGTAGGCCGCCGCGGCGGCCGGGGCGGGTGCCACCGCGGCCGACCGCGGATGTCACGATCCGGCCGGCTGTCCCGTCCCCCACCGGGAGAGCGCAGACCCGCCCGCACGAGAGGACCGTGACCATGGCCGAGCCGGCCGAGTTCGAAGCACACCGGGGCCGCCTGTGGGCGGTGGCGTACCGCATCACCGGCTCCGTCGCCGACGCGGACGACGCGGTGCAGGAGGCGTGGCTGCGCTGGCACGCGCTGCCCGACGGGGCGGCCGAGGAGCCGCGCGCCTACCTCACCACCGTGGTCAGCCGGATCTGCTACGACCAGCTCAGCTCCGCGCGCGCCCGCCGGGAGACCTACGTCGGCCCCTGGCTGCCGGAGCCGGTGCTGGACGGTGCCGGTCCCGTCCACGCCATCGGCCCGGCGGCCCCGGAGGACCGGGTCACCCTGGACGAATCGGTGGGCATGGCGCTGCTGGCGGTGCTGGAGCGGCTGACCCCGGCCGAGCGCACCGCGTTCATCCTGCACGACGTGTTCGCGGTGCCGTTCGCGGAGATAGCCGAGGTGGTGGGCCGGACCCCGGAGGCGGTGCGGCAGCTGGCGTCCCGGGCGCGCCGGCACGTCCGGGACGAGGCCCCCCGGCGGAACGTGGACCGGGCGGAGCACCGCCGCGCGGTGGACGCCTTCCTCAGCGCCGTCGTGGGCGGGGACATCGAGGGGCTGATGCGGGTGCTCGACCCGCGGGTGGTCTGGCTCGCGGACAGCGGCGGCAAGGTCAGGGGGGCGGCCCGCCGCCCGGTGGTCGGCCAGGACAACGTCGCCCGGCTGACCCGGGCCCTGGGGCGCCGCTACACCCCGGGGCGGACGCGGCTGACGGTCCGGGACGTGAACGGAGCGCCGGGCCTCGTCTGGGTGGAGCCGGACGGACCGCGGGCGGGCATCATCGCGTTCACGTTGGGCGACGGCGGCCGGATCACCGAGATCGACGTCGTGGTCAACCCCGAGAAGCTCCGCCACCTGGACCTCGACGAGCTGTGAACCGCCACCTCGACGAGCTGTGACCCCGCCCGGGCGCGCCGGAGACCTTCCCACCGCGCCCGGGCACGGCCTGCCACGCGGCACGGTCCGCCGGCGCGGGCACGCGGCGCGGCACGGCACGGTCTGCCGGACCGGTACGGCCCGGCAGACCGGCCGCCCGCCGGGCCGTGCGTTACGCCGCGACCCCCGGGCTGTGCAGCGGCTGTTCCACCACCGCGTTGTGCCGCTCGGCCCAGGCGGTGAGCGCGGTACGGCAGGCGTGGTCGACATGGCGCAGCCCGCGCATGTCCAGCTGGACCTCGCGGTCGTTCGGCAGGGCCTCCAGTTCGTCCAGCAGCTTCGGCAGCCGCAGGAACGTCGCGTTCCCCACTATCCGCGCCTGTACCGGCCCGTCGCCCTCCAGCCCGGTCACCTCCACGTGCACGTGCGAGGTCTCCCACGCGGTCTTGGCCACCGCCATCAGCAGGCCGATCAGCACGCCCTCGAACATGTTGGTCACCACGATCGCCCCGGCGGTGGACATCAGCACCACCGCCTCGCCCCGGTGCTCCCGCCACAGCGGCACCAGGTCACGCACCGGGATGAGCTTCCAGCCCGCGTGCACCAGGACGCCCGCGAGCGCGCAGACCGGGATCACGCCCAGCGCGGCGGGGAACAGCACCGCGAACACCAGCAGCCACCCGCCGTGCAGCACCCGCGAGGCCTTGGTCCTCGCTCCCGCCCGCACGTTGGCGGCGCTCCGGACGATCACCGCGGTCATCGGCAGCGCGCCGAGCACCCCGCACACCGTGTTGCCCGCCCCCTGCGCGATCAGCTCCTTGTCGTAGTCGGTGCGCGGCCCGTCGTGCAGCCGGTCCACGGCCGCCGCGCTGAACAGGCTCTCCGCCGAGGCGATCAGCGTGAAGGCCACCACGGTGCCGAGCACGCCGATGCCGGCGAGTTCGGCGAACGCGTCGCCGCCCGGCGGCTGCACCGCGTCCAGCAGTCCCCGCACCTCCACCCGGGCGACCGACAGGTCCAGCGCGGCGACCGCCACCGTGGCGAGCGCGACGGCCGCCAGCGGCGCCGGCAGCACCTTCGCGCCGCGCCGCCACAGGGGCCACAGCACCAGCACCGCCACGGTGCCGACGCCCACCGCCAGCGCCTCCAGGCCGGACTGGGAGCGGGCCGAGTCGAAGATCAGCTCCGGCACCCCGGTGATCTTGTCGACGCCGCTGCTGGGAGCCTTGGCATCGGCCAGCGCGTACAGCTGACCGGCGATCAGCACCAGCCCGATGCCGGCGAGCATGCCCTGCACCACGGCCACCGAGATGGCCCGGAACCAGCGGCCCAGCCGCAGCAGGCCCATCGCCAGTTGCAGTACCCCGGCGGCCAGGACCAGCACGCCGAGCGTTGCCACCCCGTACTCGTCCACCGCTTCGTAGACGAGCACGGTCAGCCCGGCGGCCGGCCCGCTGACCTGCAGACTGCTGCCCGGCATCAGGCCGGTGACCAGGCCGCCGACGATGCCGGTGATCAGGCCGAGTTCGGCGGGGACGCCGGAGGCCACCGCGACACCGACGCACAGCGGCACCGCGACGAGGAACACGACGAGGGATGCGGTGAAGTCGGCGCGGAGTGTGCCGGCACCACCGGCTCCGCGGAATCGGTCGAGGAGAGTTCGGGGCTTGCTGGGCATGAAGGTCGCCTCCAGTGCGTCCGGCGGAATGGTCCGGACGCGGCGCATCGCAGCTTCGATCGGGAGTCACCCGTGCGCTGTTCCGTACACGGGCGGGCGGTGCGGGTGGTGAGGATCATGCGCGGCCGTCACCGGCGGCACCGGCCGTACCTCGTCGTACGGGCGGGCTGAGCCGAGCCGGGCCGAGCGGGTGGTCGGCCGAAGGGGTGTGAGCGAGGGAGGAACGGCGGGCCGGGGGTGCGGAGCCGGCCGGGTGGCGGTACGCGCAGCGGTCGGTGTTCCGGGGACGCCGCGTCGCCCCGGTGCGCGGCCACCGCCGTGGCACCGGGGTTCCCCGTCCGCCTCCGCCCGGTGGGTCCGGGGCACGGTGCGCGCCCGGCCCCGTGGCCATCCCGTCCGCGCCTCGCGCGCGAGGCGGGCAGCGGTGCCCGGGGAGGCGGGTGATCAGGGGCGTGGCGGAAACCGGAGCACGTCCGTACCCGACGGGTCCGGTACGGAGCGCCTGCCGGTGCCCGGCCGGTCACGCCGGGGTGGGTGGGGCGCCCCGGCGTGCGCGGGGAGAAGTGCGCGTCCTGGAATCCGGCTGTGCCGGCCCTCGGCCGGGTGCCGCGCGGACATCGGTCGGCCGCGGCGGCCCGGCCACGCCGTCAGCAGCGGAAGGTCTGGAGCGCGATGGCGAGTTCGCCTGATCTCGACACCGGTACGGAGTGGTGCTTTATGGACGGCCCGGTGAGGGAGGTGGTGCCGGCCGCGAAGTTGGCGTCGCAATCGCACACACATGCGGGTTTGCCGACGGCGGCGGGTGCGCCGGCCGGGGCACGCCCGACACGGCGGCCCTCGCAGTTCTCGTCACCGGGATGCAGCAGCCCCGCGTCCGGGACGGCCCGGTGGGTGGCGGCCTCCAGAGCGGTGCCCGCCCCGACGGCGGAACGGCTCGTACCGCCCGTCAGGAGTGGGGAGTTCGCGGCGGCGGTGTCGATCGCGAGGAAGACGGCGAGGAACAGTGCGACGGCGGTGATCAGTGCACGACCGACTCGCCCGATCGTCGTCATGGTCACCCCCTCCGGCGCGCATCGACTCCAACGCCATTCTGGTCAGAAGGCCGTTGCATTGTGCAAGTCGTTGCGTAACCAAACTGTGAACGAGAAGTCACCGGAAGGGACGGGATCCGCGTCGCTCCGGTACCCCCGCGGGCGATGCGGACGCCTGGGCCCGACTCGCCCGTCCGGGTGGCGGGACCGGCGCGCGCCACGTCGGACGGGGGGCGGACGGGCCGCGGCCCGGGGCCACCCCGCTCCGGCGGCGGCCCGCCGCCGGATGCGAGGATGAGGGCGACGCCGCCGATGTCACAGGAGACAGGACGTCACGGACGCCGATGACGCCGTACGGACGGGCCGGGGCGTCACGTACCGCACCCCCGGCGAGGGGTACGCACCGCAGCGGATGAGGTGAGCGACACCATGACGCAGAAGGTCGCCGTGCTCGGCACGGGAAAGATCGGCGAGGCCCTGCTCAGCGGAATGATCCGAGGCGGCTGGGCGCCCTCCGACCTGCTGGTCACCGCCCGCCGGGCGGAGCGCGCGGAGGAACTGCGCACCCGCTACGGCGTGGAGACCGTCTCCAACGCCGAGGCCGCCAAGTCCGCCGACACGCTCATCCTCACGGTCAAGCCGCAGGACATGGGCGCGCTGCTCGACGAACTCGCCCCGCACGTCCCGGCGGACCGCCTGGTCATCTCCGGCGCGGCCGGCATCCCCACCGGGTTCTTCGAGGCCAGGCTCGCCGCCGGCACCCCGGTGGTGCGGGTCATGACCAACACCCCGGCGCTGGTCGACGAGGCCATGTCGGTCATCTCGGCGGGCACCCACGCCACCGCCGAGCACCTCGCCCACGCCGAGGAGATCTTCGGCGGGGTCGGCAAGACGCTGCGGGTGCCGGAAGCCCAGCAGGACGCCGCCACCGCGCTCTCCGGATCCGGTCCGGCGTACTTCTACTTCCTCGTCGAGGCCATGACCGACGCCGGGATCCTCCTCGGGCTGCCGCGCGACAAGGCGCACGACCTGATCGTCCAGGCGGCGATCGGCGCCGCCGTGATGCTGCGGGACAGCGGTGAACACCCCGTCAAACTCCGCGAGGCGGTCACCTCCCCGGCCGGCACCACCATCAACGCCATCCGGGAACTGGAACGCCACGGGGTGCGGTCCGCGCTGATCGCGGCCCTGGAAGCGGCCCGGGACCGCAGCCGGGAACTGGCCTCCGGCACCGGCTGACCCCTCCCCTGGCGCGGTGGCCGCTCCGGCCGGTGGCCCGCTCCCGCGCGGTGGCCGTTCCGGCCCGGTGGCCGCTCCCGGCCCGGTGGTCCGCTCCCGGCCCGGGGCCAACCCTGCCCGAGCCCCCGTCCGGCCCGACCCCCCCCCGTCCGACCCCGGCCCCCATCCGACCCGGCCCCCCATCCGGCTCGGCCGGGCCGCCCGTCTGCGAGGCTGGGTCGGCCGACCGTGGGCGAGGGCGGGCCGGCAGCCTGTCTGCGAGGGCGGGCCGCGCCGCCGTCCGCGGGCGGGTCCCCCGCCACCCGCCCCCGTGCCGGTGCGGCCCGCCGCCCGTCCCCGCCGCTCGGCGCGAACCGCCATCCCCCCGCCGTCCGGCCCGGCCCGGCCTCCGGGATCCGCTCCGCCGGGCGGATCCGGCCACGGCACCCCGGCCCGCCGGGGGACCACGCGGCACGGGTCGTGGCCCGCGCCGTGGCCCGGCCTGCCGGGGCCCGGCCCACAGCGGCCCGGCCCACCGAGGCCGCCGCCCGGATGGGCCGACCGCCGTCCCCGCGGGCGGGCCCAGGCCACTCGCGCCCCTCGGCCCGGGTGCCCGGCGGGCCGTTGGCCGGGAGGCGCGGGCCGTCCGTCGGCCGGGACATCCGGCCGTGCATCGGCCGCGGTGCTCGGGCCGTGCCTCGGTCAGCGGGCCGCCGCCACCAGTTCCTCCGTGGTCACCACCCGGGCGAAGCGTCCGCCGTGCAGGCTCACCGCGGTGGCCCGGGTCAGCTCGTCCGCGGTGGCGGTCCAGCCGAACGGCCCGGCCAGGTCGAAGGTGTGCATCGCGTCCAGCGGGAAGAACACCTGGTAGCCGAGGTTCCCGCCCATCCGCGCGGTGGTCTCGTTGCACATGTTCGTCTGGATCCCCGCCACCACGATCTGCCCGCGGCGCCCGCCGCCGACGGTGCCCTTGAGCCAGGCGTCCAGGTCGGGCTCCCCGTAGAAGGCCGAGTTCACCGACTTGGTCACCAGCAGCTCCGGCCCGCTGCCCCGCCCCCGGCGCTCGGCCACGAAGTCCTTGAAGTCGTTGCCGGTGTGCCCCAGCCGCAGCGGCGAGCCGGAGCCGGCCGGCGAGTCATGGCGGACGAACACGACCGGGCGGCCGGTGGCCTGCCAGACGTCGATCAGACGGGCCATGTTCCGCTCCGCCTCCGGATTGTTCCGCCGCCCCCAGAACTCCTCCTCGAACCCCTTCTGCACATCCACCACGACCAGCGCGGCGTTCTCGTCCAACCCGGCGCTCAGCGCACTCTCCACGGTCTCCATGCCCATGATCCTGGCGAGACCCGCCCCGGCCGCACAGTGGCAGCAATGCCGAGGAACGATGGATTACTGCCAGGCTTCCGGCCGCCGCAGCCACGGGACACCGACCGGCGCGCGGCACACCGTGCGGACCGGTTGGCATGCGGCGACCGCGCGGACGGGCCGGCGCGGCAACCGCGCGGACGGGCCGGTGAGCGGAAGCCGGCGCCCCGGCCCTCCCCGGCGCCCCGGCCGCTCCGGCCGTCCGGCTCCTTCCGGCGCCCGGCCCCGGCCCGGTGCCCCCGCCGCGGAGGTCCGCCAGCGGCCGTGAAGCCTATCCGCGGGCTTTGCGCGCGTTCAGGCCAGGCGTTGCATCATTTCCATGGCGGCTGTGATCGCACCGCCGGTGAAGAGCACAACGAGGCAGCCGCCTCCCGCGCTCGCGTTCTGCGCGCGCTTTTGCTCGGTCACCCTCTCGATTTCGGGTAACCCGCCTCTGTGGTAGGCGGCGCCGATCTCCTGACCGGCACAGTACCCGCAGTCCCACTCGCTGAACGCAGCTTTCTCACGTCCACATTTCGGACACTCAGCCATGTAGCTCCCCTGGCGGCGTTCCTTTAACGTTGAAGCTAGCGACGTCCGCTCCTCTCGGGGAAGTCGCGCGCGAGGCGTATGGGGCGCGCGGGGGGAGCGCACACGCACTTGGCGCCCCCCGGCCGGGGCCTCGGCTTCAAGGGTCCCGGCCCCGCCCCGCGCGCCCCCCGGCCGGGGCCTCGGCTTCAGGGGTCCCGGCCCCGCCCCGCGTCCGGCGGTCCCGTACTGCACCCGGCCCTCCCGGCCCCTCCCGGTTCCTGCCAGACTCCGGCCCATGTACCGCGTGGCCCTGATGACCTTCCCCGGTATCCGCTCCTTCGACGTCTCGGTGATCACCGAGGTCTGGGGCGGCGACCGGGGCAGCCGGGGCGTGCCCGCCTTCGAGCTGCGCCGGGTCGCCGCCGACCCCGCGCCGGTTGCGATGCGCGGGGGACTCGGCCTCACCCCCGACCGCACCCTCGACTGGGCCGCCACCGCCGACCTGGTCCTGGTGCCGGGTGTGGAGGAGCCGGCGGTCCGGGCGCCGGAGCCGGTGCTCGCCGCGCTGCGCCGGGCGCACGCCGCCGGCACCCCGGTGGCGGCGCTTTGCGCCGGTGCCTTCGTGCTGGCCCAGGCGGGCCTGCTGGACGGGCGGCGTGCCGTCACCCACTGGTACCTCACCGACCGGCTGCGGGAGCTGCATCCCGCGGTGCGGGTCGAGCCGGACGCCCTGTTCATCGAGGACGGAGGGGTGTGGACCTCGGCGGGCACCGCCGCGGGCATCGACCTCTGCCTCCATCTGGTCCGGGTCGCCCACGGCGCGGAGGCCGCGGCGGCGATCGCCCGCGCCATGGTCACCGCACCGTTCCGCACCGGGGGCCAGGCCCAGTTCATCGAGCGACCCACAGCCGTCGAGGACCGCGGCGCCGACGCGCTCGCGGCGGTACGCGAGAAGGCGCTCCGCCACCTGCACGAGCCGCTCACCGTCGCCCGGCTCGCGGAGTGGGCGGCGATGTCCCCGCGTTCGTTCGCCCGCCACTTCACCGCCACCACCGGCACCACGCCGCTCCGCTGGCTGCTGGAGCAGCGCCTCGCGGCCGCCCAGAAGCTGCTGGAGCGCACCGATCTGGCCGTCCCGGAGGTGGCCCGGCGGGCGGGTTTCGGCAGCGAGATCACCATGCGGCAGCACTTCGCGGCCCGGCTCGCCACCACCCCGCGCGACTACCGGGCCGCGTTCTCGGCGGGCACCCGGTACGCCGGCCCCTTCTGACTCCCGTGCCCCTCTCTGACTCCCGCCGGGTCCCCGGTGGCCCGCGGCCGGCCCGCCGGCCCCCGGGCCCGGCCCCCGGGCGTCCTCACCCGGGCGGCAGCAGTCCCACCGCCGCGTAGGCGGCGTCCACCCTGGGCCGGGCCAGTTCCCGCGCCCGTTCCGCGCCGGCCCGCAGCACCGCCTCGACCTGGCCCGGGTCGGCGCACAGCAGCGCGTGCCGCGCGCGCAACGGGCGCAGGGTCTCCACCACCGCGTCCGCCGTGTCCTTCTTCAGTGCGCCGTAGGAGGAATAGCCGGCGGCCAGCGTCCCGGGTTCGCCGCCGGTGCACGCGGCGAGGATGTCCAGGAGGTTCGCCACCCCGGGCCGGCTCTCCCGGTCGTACCGGACATCGCCCGCCGCGCCGCTGTCGGTGGTCGCCCGCATCACCTTTCTGCGGACCACGTCCGGCTCGTCCAGCAGGTAGACGATGCCGCTCGTCTCGGCGTGCGACTTGCCCATCTTCGACGTGGGGTCGCGCAGGTCCATCACCCGGGCGGCCACCCGCGGCCGGGTCGCCCGGGGCACCGTGAACACCGGCCCGTACCGCTGGTTGAACCGCAGCGCGAGGTCGCGGGTGAGTTCGACGTGCTGGGTCTGGTCCTCGCCCACCGGCACCTCGTCCGTCCCGTAGGCCAGGATGTCGGCGGCCATCAGCGCCGGATAGGTGAGGAGGGACAGCCGCACCCCGCGGCCGTGGTCCGTCTCCCGCGCCGTCTTCTCCTTGTACTGGATCATCCGGCGCATCTCGCCGTCGCTCGCCGTGCACTCCATGAGGTACGACAGGCGTGCGTGCTCGTCCACATGGCTCTGCACGAACAGGGTGCAGTGCGCCGGGTCCAGCCCCGCCGCCAGCAGCAGCGTCGCGGCCTGCCGGGTGAGGCGCCGGACCCGCGCCGGGTCGTGCTCCACCGTCAGCGCGTGCAGGTCCACCACACTGAACAGCGCGTCCGCCCGGTACTGGTCCTCCTCGACCCAGCGGCGCACCGCGCCGAGGTAGTTGCCCAAGGTGAGGTGCCCGGTCGGCTTGAGCCCGCTGAAGATCCGCCGCCGTGGGCGCTCCGCCATCCCTGCCATCGCAGTCTCCCGATTCGATCCGTCTCGGGGCCGCCGCGACCCGGGGGGCCGGCTGCGGGGGGATACGCGAACGGCCGCCGGAGCGGCGGCCGTGTCAGTGCATGCGCGTGGGTCGGCCGCCGTCAGGCGGCCCACCACAGGAGGGTGTGCGCATGCTTCGTCATGCCGCCGACCCTACGCGCCGAAGAAGTTCGCGGCCACAGGTTTGAAGCGCGTCCAGGCGTGATGTAGTGTTCTTCGAGTTGTCACGGGGTCCGCGAGGACCGACGGGGCAGCGCCTCGAGCCGCACCGGCGGCAAACCACTACTGCACGGCCCTCAATCGGGAACGACTTCGGCATGCCGAATTCCGGAACGAAAAGCTC